>CALMQS010000089.1 GCA_937871285.1 uncultured Sphingobacteriales bacterium
CGCCACTGAAAGCGATCTCGTAAAATTTGGCAGGACTACCGCTCAACTCTACTTTACGGCTTAGATGATTGAGTCTTGTTGCAGCGTAATTGTCGTTGATATCAGTGGCCTCCAGGGCTTTTGAATACACATCGTTCAGGGTATTCTCCGACGTTTTCTTCCAGTTGGCATGCGAAGATCCGGGTGTGGCAAAGTTGAACTCTGAAAAGTTTCCAGTGGTCGTTAACCCGTCTGTGGTAGTGTTGACTGGCATCCAGTTGTAGCTGCTTTTCAGGCGCCATACGTTGCCATTGGTTCCCCCGCTTTGAACAACCTGTGCTCCTGCCATATCCAGCGAAGGAACGGTATTGCTCCATACCTCAACACCTGCAGATACGATCCCCAGCCTAGTGTTGGATGCATTCACTTTGTAAACTGTTGTTGCCGCCGTTTGGGTCAGCATGTTCTTATTTGAAGCTGTTCCCACTTTTAGGCCCATGGAGGAATATTTTCTGTAGGCCGGTGTGGTCTCCGTCATAAAGCGGTTACCATAACCATCGGTTTGCACCGACTTAACAGGCGCCCCGCTGTAAAAATCAAACCCCAGGGTCTGAGAGGTGGTTTGAATGCCGTTTACATAGTTGATCACCGTTTGACCCAGCGGCACGTAGGGATAGTCTTCGCGTGCAGAAAGGGTAGCTTTTACTTGAGAGTCGGATGTCCATCCCTTTTCATCCACCGTTTTTACTTCCGAAAAACGCTCCTGGATTAGTCCCTGGTACCTTAAATCGTACGTATGGCCTATATAGCTATAAGAGGATAGCCGACTTTTATAATGATTAAAAAATTGTGACGGAGAATCATTTTCCAGCCCGTCGTGCAGAAAGTGATTGACCGTCTCACTGAGCTTTTTACCGTCTTTATCGTATTGTATGATGCGCCTGGTACTACCAATGCCGTGCAGGAATTTTTTTATGGAGATATTCCTGGAATCTATGGTACCGTGTGTAATTACATTGTGGGTATAAGGGGTCTCGGTCATATTGCGGTAGATCATGTTTTCGCGGAACACCTCAAACTGGTAGGCGGTGCTGCCTGCCACTTGCCTGGCAACAGTCTCACCGCTGTTCTTTATACTGGTCGTTACTGTTACGTATTCATATATTACACCCGGAGGAGGAATCTCTCTTCCGAGAACAAACAATTCATTATTATCTTTGTATAATAGCCTTTTATATTCTTTTCTAGCTTCATCCGGAATATCAAGTTCGTTCCCAAAAACAGGAAACATTGGATTTTGCATGACACTTGGTTCATAAGAAGTAATACCAGAAGATATAGAGGCATTTCCTGGATGATTATAACTGTAACTGACCATTATATCACTTTCATTTTGAGTATGTTTTAATGATTTAACGCGGATACCTCCTCCGAAAAGAATGGGTCTATTAGAAATAGATAGATTTCCTTTCGCAGGCACCTCAGTTAATACACAAGAAGGTTCATTGGTCACTGCTTGCTTAGCATACTTATAATAGTTTTTAAACTCGTCATTATTCACCACAATATAGTCTGCTCCAATTTGATTAATTATTGGAGGAGTAGTAAAATTCTTAGTGTCAACAGAAGTATAAGTAGGGTAGTAACGGGAGAAAAATTTTTGACAAGATTCATAAGGGGCAGTTGGCATGGACGGTCTTGTTGTCATTTTATAGAAAATAAAATTAATTGGATCTCCTACTTTGAAAACATCATTAAGATTTAGTCCATTTGTTGTAAAAAAATTTAGTTTTAAATTTCCATTTATTGCGCCTGGAGGAATGGGGCCATATAACCAATTGCTAATATCATCGAACTTCACAATTTCAATCGCATAATTTTCAAACAAAACGCTTTTGCAATAAGTGTCTGATTCATAATTGATTTTCATGATTCCACCTGAAGCAGAAGAAATATTTCGTAGTGACCAAGAGTCTACTGATTTTGCTGATGTTAGTGATGTTTGCCTGCCAAGAGCCTCATTATTATTAATTAATGCAGTTTGATAATCACTCTTATACATTCCCCACGCATCATAGCTATCCTTATGGTATGGTGGGTTTTTGGTAGTACGGTAGGTCTTATTCACGTCAACTGTAGTAACACCCCCTGAAAGTGTATAATTATACGTTCCAAATCCAGCGTCTACTAAAGTTTTTTTTACAATTACTCCTACATAATCCTGATTAACATCTGCGGAAACCAAGAGATCTCCAACTTCTGCACTCCCAGTCCCAGTAAGACCTGTCAATGCCCTCCCTGAAATACTTCTCTGATCAGCAGGGTCTAGCTCATATTCGAACCTTGTCGGGGGAATAACGCTTGATCCCTCTTTTCCCCTGCATAAAATATTTTTGAGAGTGAGCTTACCGCTTTTTACAGTTGGTGTATTGATATCAAAACTGTTTGTATTGCGGGGGCATAACGAATAGTCGTAGCTGAAATCAATGATCCTGATTGCCTTTTCTTCCAGCGTAAACCGATTCACTGCATCTACATCCGTCCTTTCCAGGACATTTGCCGCCAACTCACAATCGGAACAAGAAACTGTTCTTGTAGCAAGAGGCTTATATGCATTGCTGTTGCCCGAAGAAGGCAGCACAAAAAGACTGTCTGAAGCATTTAATAAATAGATCCTGTCTAACCGCAGGCTCTGGCTGGAGTTGATATTGAATAGTCCCGCATATTGATAATCCTGCTTGGTAGCCTTATTGAACACCTGGGGTGAAGCACCCTTGCCGTCCAGCCTGATATCTTTTTCAAACAGCGCAATATGAGACCGGGTACGGATGGCATTTAAATAATATATTTCCTTTTTCCCAATGGAGCAATTTTGGAACTCATTGTCCTCATCCCGGTGATATCCTTCGGAAGGGTTACGCCATACATAATTATTGGTCCACTTGCCGTATTCAAAGTTCACCCAGTATCCCCAGTCGTTACCATCGGCTATACCATTACCGTTGCGGTCAACGAAGTCGGGACCGGTGATCGTGGTAAGATACCATGTATAAGCATAAGGATTGGATTTGGTGCCCCGGTTAAAAAAAACCTGATTGAATCCACCATTCTTTATCTTTTCTTGGTAATTCTCTTCACCCCAGCTATAGGCAGGCAGCCCGTAATGATAGGTCACTCCCGATTCGTTGGTGATGGAAAAACCTTCTATCATGTAGGATGAATAACGGTCTGACTTGTTATACCCTTTGGAATTACTTGGCTTAATGGCAGGTCCAATATCTATATGTCTGGTGCCGGCAAGCTTCCCGCCTGAATAGCCATAAGTACCATCACCGTCACCATAAGTAGGGGTGGCAAAAGGAGGAACAACTGATCTTAAATTCAGGGCCGGGTTGGAATAGGCATTAAAATTCTGCCTGTAAGAATTGGAGAAATCGCCTTCAAACCGAAATTGAGGTTGCGCATTGGTCACCCCGGGGGAGTAATAATTAACAGACCTGGAGCCGTCTGCTTTTTTCCTGTTCTGCCCCAGCACTTCCCCCTGGAACAGGTATGGCCGCATACTGCCTCCCAGACCCTGTGCCACCACGCGGTAGTTATCAAAATCAGGGTAGGCGCCGCCCTGGACCTGGTTGGGATCGGGGTAGTCAACAATATTTTTTTCAGCGGGATCTTCCAGCAATGCGTAGCTATCGAAGGCCATATCGTATGGCACCATATTGGTCATGGAATTTCCCCCTATTGTTTCTGATATCTCCCCCCAGCCCGACCCATATATGCTTCCATGTGTGTACACGTTTGTGGATTTATCGATCCAGGAGCGCCTTTTATTATAGCCTAAAGAGACATTAAAATAAGATACCGGTATGTCAATGGAAAAAGAAGAAACATCTGTTTGCACACCTGCATCCTCAGATCCGCTAACAGATGATGTGATCCAAGCGGCACTAAAGGAAGCCTGACCGCCACCAGTGCGGATAGAAGCCCCCAACAACGAACTATTCCCTGAACCATATCCTATGCCTCCCGAAGCGCCTGCGTTAAGGGACTTAAAATTGGTACTGAACCCGATGCCAAAATTTGCATTAATGTCTGATCCTATTCTTGCATTTACTCCACCCGAAACATAAGTCCCACTGGAAGAACTCATACCAATACCGATGCTAGCATTAACACCGACATTTCCAATTTTCCAACTCTTCCCAAGACTAGCACTCAAGCCTAGTCCTCCCGTACTGAATCCTTTATAGCTATCATCAGAGAATGACAAATTCACTCCAACAGTTGCGGCATTAGCAATACCGATATTTACTCCCACGCTATAGGTTTTTGTTACGCCTTCTTCCATGTACACATGGCTGTTATTTTGCGGATTATACCAATCGTCTGGATAACCATTCACATTCCTGTTAATGGCTCCCGGATTTAAAGTCCAGCCCAGCCCCACCCAACTGGCATCTTCATTAGGCTGTATGCCTGCATGGTAAGATAACGACAAGGGGTAACCGCCCTCCGGTCCAGGAACTTCCAGCAATGGAATATTATAAGTGAAATCGCCTGTTTGAAGATTTACCATGTCGGTTGTATCTACCGGTTCAAAACTGGTAGCCTCAGGCGCTGTTGGTCCTGAAGTAAGCGCAAAGGAAATAACGGGTAAAATAGTATTGCTAAGCATTACAGCCATTAGCGTAGCGGCAATCCTGCGGCGGTAGCGTGCTTTTCTCAAGAGCATATCCAGGGTTTAAAATATGTAGAGATAGTATTTGAAATCTTATCCTGTAAAATAACAAGGGTACTGTCTGAACAATACAACGGCTCACCTACTGCAATGCACGAACCAACTTTGCCATTGGCCTTACCAAGTTTGTGTTTGCTTATTGCAAATCTTTTACGGATCAATCAATGAAAAAAAATGAAAAAAAGAGAAAGAAAAATGGCGGAATCATTAGCACAAGGTCAGGGTTAGCTATTTTTCTTTAAGTAATAAAAATTACTTGCTTGTTAAATTAAAAGTAGATGGTTAATTTGATTTTTCAAAGTTTATTTATGAATTTTTCTTCAAGAAAAATTATTTGATTCAGTAGTAAGTAAAACAATTAAAACGAATAATAATAAACCCTTATTGCTGTGAAGTGTTTCCATTTATAAGGGCTGTCCCAGTTTAAACATAGGCAGGTACATGGCGATAAGAATAAGACCTACTACAAACCCGAGAACAACAATAATTAATGGTTCCAGCAATTTACTCAGCATTCCGGTTTGATACTCCACCTCATTACTATATTGTTCCGATATCCGGTTAAAAAAAAGCTCAAGCTGATTTACCTGTTCGCCTACCTTAACCAGCGTAATCATCTTTAAAGGATATACCGGGTGCTCTTGAAGGCTCTTATGAAAAGGGATCCCATTCATTACCCTTTCTTCAATTATATACAGGGAAGCTTCAATGGGATAAAAACCTATCATTTGTCTGGTCATTTGCAAGGCCTGCAGCAAGGGGACTTTTGAGCTGTTTAAAAGCGCCATTGTATTAGCAAACCGGGAAAGATATATTTTATGAACAATGGATCCGATTACCGGAATGCTAAGAATAATTCTGGAAGATATATCTCTAAACCAATTCTTGTTTCTTTGGCGATGACCAACAAAAATTGCTAAAAATAAAAAAAGTATAAAATATTTAAGGAATCTTTTAAAAATGGATGAGCCTTCAATTACAGCCTTCGTAATTGGTGGCAAATCACTTCCAAACCTCTTAAAAACATCGGAGAACATGGGAACAACGTAGCCAACCATAAAAGAGATAGCAAGAAATGCTACCGTAAGCACAACAAAAGGATAAGTTAGGGCGCCGATAACCTGCCTACGTTGTTTGATTTTTTTTTGATAATAAAACGCCATATCCTTTAATACCTGAACCAGTTTGCCAGACTCTTCCCCGATAAGCACACTAAAATATTCATACTTAGAGAATTTCCCGGAACTGCGTAAAGCAGCAGATAAGGAAGCTCCACTTACAATTTGCTCCAATAGTTTATCAAAAACGGTTTTCCTTTTTTTGTTTTTTTGTTCATCTCTTAACATTTCAAGAATAGTACGTATATCAACTCCGGCCTCCAATAGCGTACTAAGCTCCAGGTAAAAGTTTTCTTTCACCCTGTCGTTTATTATACTTATTCCAAGGTTTATGTCTTTATTTAGAAATTCCCATATGCTTTTTTCCTCACCATTCTTTTCAGCCGAAGTGCCTCGCGGCGTTTTCACATGAGTTCTTATTTTTCTTATGTCAACAATGTTACTCATTACTGATAGGTTCTAATGCCATTAACTGCTTGGCTGAATAATGTTTCGTAAAAACAGGGCGCACCCCTATATCATCTATATCAAGTGTGAGAATGATCTTATTCAAGAAGGGTAAGTCGTCCTTAATGAAATGAGGGTCGTAACCGACCAGCTTAAAATGAAAAGTATCAATCGAATTACCCGCTTCCCTAATAACAGCCTGCTTGCTCCATAAATAGCTTATCAGGGCATCTTCAGCAGGCATTTTAAACAATATTGACGTTTGCGACAAGGTATCTTTAAAATAATCACATCGTTCTATGTCTCTGTTTAAAGCCTTTTGAAATATGAGATACTCGTTTACAGTATCAGACTTAACGCTGTACTTCCGGAATTGATTATTTAATAAAAGATAGGAATAAAAAACAATGCCGGTGAGGATAGCGCTTAAAAGCAATGCTACCACAAGCTCCATTATTGTAAATGCTTTTATCATCAAATGGTTAAATAGTCTATTTTATACTAAAAAGGCGCACCTGCTCGTCTATTTTTTTATGTTGAACATTATCATACACAGTAAAAATAATTTTAACCATGTTATCTCCTTTATCATATACTTCCACTTGCTTGTTGATACGTATTCCCGCTTCCTCAAATTCCTCATTAAAATAAGTCTTTAATTCGGCAGTTTGAACAATATAACGGTTAAGTGTATACCTGGTAGCCATTTTGTTAACAGCATAAGTACTTCCTGTAACCTGAATAAAAACTGTTGTAGCAATCCCGAACAGTGTCAGAAGAATAACCATCGCCACCAATGTTTCCAAAATTGTGGCAGCAGTAAGTCTAAAAAATTTTATTCCAGCCATTGTACAATGTTTTGATCCAGAGCTTTGTCAAATATAGAAGACCCCAAAAAATACCCGGACATTGCGTGCCTGTCAATTGTCACATCTACCAAATGATTGTCAAATGTTACATTATCAGCCTTATAAATGAGAAAGTCAGTTAAAAGCACCCCTTTTAGGTTGCCTTTCATTTGAACGTATCCCATACTGTATAGTATGCCGTGTACCGAGCTTCCTTTCCCAACTTCAATATACGTTTTATATATATCCTCAGCATCATCAGTAGTCGTTAATAATATTCCATCGAAATAGCAATGATTCCTAATCTTAATTAGTGGCTGAAGCGTGTTGCTTTTCGTTTTAGCAAGAACCAGTGCACTTGGATATCTAAAACTGCATTCATCTTCCACCACAATGCTATCGCGTGCAAACGCCTGAACACTGCCATTGAATGTTTTCCGGAATTTTATAACAGGAGCTACCAGGATGACATTTTCTAAAATTGCCGTTTCCCCTACTTCAATGATGCTGTCTGAAAAAATCATCACCTTGCCTTTAATACTTTGATCTTGCAGGATAATTTCGCCGGAAAAAATCATTAAAACAGTGGAGTCGGAAAAAGATTGCTTCAACGGATCGGAAGGAAGAGCAGTAATACCATCTTCACCATAAGAAGGTTCCTCAACCCAGTTTAGTTGTTTCAATATATGCTGAATATAAATTGCATTAAGCGAGGGCAACCGGTCATCACTTTTTTTTATCTTACCTTCAATTAAATGATCACGATCATAGCCGCGCTGGGCAATATAAGATGGTTTTATTCCTAAGCCAGAAAGATAAGCATCACCTATTAACTTTGTGTTGCCAACAACAGAAATGCTTCTCTTATGATCTGCTATATATAAACAAGCATTCATGTAATCGGGCAAAGCCGATCCATACATAAAACTTCGTTCGTAAGTAAACTGACTTTGAAATGCATTAACGGTAGCTACGCGGAATAATCCCCAAATCTCCCTGGTGATCAAAACAGAATCCTTGCCACCGTCATATAGATCAAGCGTATCACTTTGATTGGCCTTTACAGTCGTATCTGCCAAAACAATATTGATAGCTGATTGAGCATTGGTTGATAGCTTTTCATAAATCAGCGTTTCAGATTGTAAATTTCTGTTGAAATAAGCAAGAAGGACAAGCGACATACAGATGATGGATAATACCAAAGCAATAATTACCGTTAGTACCAATGTGCTTCCCTCTATTCTTTTCATTACATTAATTGTTGGTTGAATCCTGAGATTTATTCTTGGGTATAGCAGGACTTTCAGGTATTATTTTTCCTTCTTTATACAATATTTTACTGGCGAGCGTATCATTTTGATATTCTAATTGATATCCTGATAACAGATCGCGCTTATAAGTATATTGTTTTACTTTTTTCCCTTGCATATCAAAAAAAGTATAATTCCCTTCTTTTTGGCCCTTACTCCACGTCTGTGTACTTTTTATAGTTCCATTGGGGTACCAGGTTTGCCAAACACCATCTTTCATTCCATGATAAAAATTTCCTTTTTCATTCAAATTTTGGTTAGGATAAAATACTGTATAGCTGCCATGCAAAATCCTTCCGTCAAATCCTCCTTTGCTAATTAAAATATTATCTGATTTAAACCAGTAATATTCCTTTTCAATTTCTAAAGGTTTTCCTCTTAATTTTTTGGGGGGCTTAATTGCATAGAACTCATAAATTGTATCGGCTTTTTGCATATAGACCCTGTTAGTAGCCTCTACCGCCATTCCTTTTTGAGCGTAACCTGATAAGGTTCCGGCGATCAATATGACAAGTCCATATATTTTACATTGATGCATTTTCGGAATTTTAATTTTAAAAGTAGAGAATTTTTAAAGCATATTGGCAACTTTATCTTTATATAGCTATATAGGACAAAAGCCAAAACACATGGTTTAAGTGTCAATCTTTGTCATCACATGTGCAAAAATATCATAATAGCCTTTGTATAAACAGGTTTTCCACCCCCGCAGCAATCCTTCTGCCTTTATAATTGCTCCTTTAGATTATTAAACAGAGGCAGAACCATTGCGCCCGGTAAAGTGATAGGGTAATTCAATCCTGTCGTTCAAATTTTATAGGAGTTTTTTTATTCCGGTGAACGCCTGAAATCAATTACAGGATACTTTAAGGATTAAATTTTTATGTAAACAAGTACTACCTCATTTCTTTTCATGAAATTTACTCCATCTATTGCTGTAAAAGCTCCGTCGTACCTGCAGCAAAGATATTGACCTGCCCCGGTCAGGAAAAGGTCTGCGCCACGATGGCTTTGCTCCTGGCTTCAGCTTGCTTCCTGTTTTCAAAAAAATCTCCACTTCAAATTTTGATATGCTGTTGCACACGGAGTTGTATTTTTTTGAAAAACCTTGTCCTTCCTCTGCAGGTCTAATAATAGTTTGTATCAACCGACAAATTTGGCTAAATCTTTTTTTTGCTGTGAAACTACGATTATACTGGTGGAGGCTTCTTATAGTGGTTGTTCCGGAAGTGAAAAAAAGATGGTGTGTACAACACTTAATCAACGCGGTTCCCCTGATGGCAGTTATATGCAATTTGAGAAGGCAAAAACAAAGTATATTTGTAAGGATATGTTATCAGGAGTAAAGTGAAGTCAGGAAGAAAGGGTAAAAGTAGATCATTCGACTAAAAATTCGACTAAAATGAAAAGGTCACTGATTTTCAGCGACCTAATTCAATTTAAGTGATCCCGCTGGAATTGCGAGAAGAAAATACCCAAACTGAGGGGTTTTCTCAAACTTTGAACAATAAAATAAAAACAATATTTTAGATTGCTTCCAACCCCAATTGAATATAATTACAAATCGTAATTATATCGGCTAAGATGTAAAATCTAAGATCATTTTTTTAATTTTAACATCAGAAATTAAAGTGTTCTTTGATTCAGAGGAACTTGCAGTAAAAATATATACCGGTTGTGTAAAAACTGACACTCTTATACGCCTGCTTATCTATGGCAAATTCGTGGCAGCTTCCCTTTTTCAGACTTGTATATTGTTAATATTCAGCTAATTACGGGAGAAGGGTTCGAATCCCTCACTCTCCGCTGGAACACTGTTCAAAAAGTATTAAATCCTTGCAAACTCAATGGTGGCAAGGGTTTTTTATTTTGGGTACTCCCCAAATTATTCAAAAATCCTCAAAGAAAACGGTCTAAATCGAGACCTTTTCTCCTCACTTTTCAAGGTCTCGCCAAATCGCTGAAATCCTTTACCACTTGATATCTCAGAAGATCGGATTAGGGAATTAGGACAGGAAAAAGAACAAACCTACAGGGACTCTCTGCCCGGCTTCCTGTAAAAATCAACTTTTTCAGGTGTAAGCGGTTGATTTCCTGCAATGATATCGGCAGCCTTTTCTGCGATCATCATAATTGGCGCATACAGGTTTCCGTTAGTTATATACGGCATTACACTTCCATCTACTATCCGTAAGCCGTCAAGTCCATGCACCCGGAACGTTAACGGATCTACCACAGACATGTTATCCGTGCCCATGCGGCAGGTGCAGGACGGATGCAAGGCCGTTTCCGCATCACGTTTCACCCAATCCAGTATTTGCACATCGCTATCAACGGCAGGCCCGGGTGAAAGTTCCCCGCCATTGAATGCAGCCATGGCCGGCTGATTCAGGATCTTCCGGGCACAGCGGATGGCCTCCACCCATTCCTTCCGGTCCTGATCTGTAGAAAGATAATTAAACCGGATGGCTGGTTTTTCCTTTGGATCCGATGACCTGATCAGCACAGATCCACGGGCATCAGAATTCATTGGGCCAACATGCACCTGGTATCCATGACCCCCTGATGGAGAACTACCATCATATCGTATAGCCACAGGCAAAAAATGAAACTGAAGGTTAGGATATGCAACCGTTTCGTTGCTTCGGATAAATCCTCCTCCCTCAAAGTGATTGGTTGACGCAGGCCCTTTGCGAAACAGCATCCACTGCAAACCAACCCGGGGTTTATTATACCATTTCAACGCCGGCCAAACGCTTACGGGTTGTTTGCAGGCATATTGGATATACACTTCAAGATGATCCTGCAAATTCTGCCCTACACCAGGAAGGTCGTGTAGCACCTCAACCCCTGCCGATTTCAACGTTTCAGGATCTCCTATTCCTGACAGCTGGAGCACCTGCGGAGAATTAATGGAGCCTCCACAACAGATCACTTCGCCTGCGGTAACCTTGTGCAAACTATTTCCTTTTTCAAATTCTACTCCCACTGCACGCTTCCCGGAGAAAAGGATTTTGGTGACGAGCGCACCACAGATCACTTCAAGATTTTTTCGTTTTCCCAAAACAGGATGCAGATATGCATCTGAGGCAGACCAGCGCCTGCCATTTTTGATGTTACGGTCAAACATTCCAAAACCTTCCTGTTGAAATCCATTCACATCGTCTGTGAGCGGATAGCCTGCCTGTTTAGCCGCATCAAAAAAGGCGCTGAACAAAGGGTTAGTGGCAGGCCCGGTTTCGAGATGCAGCGGCCCGGCACCACCACGCAAAGCATTTGTTCCGGCGGTTCTGTTTTCAGACTTTTTAAAATACGGAAGGCAATGGGCATAATCCCATGTTTCCATTCCCGGATCCTTTGCCCACTTTTCATAGTCCAACGGATTACCACGAATGAAAATCATTCCGTTAATGGAACTGGAGCCACCTAACACTTTTCCGCGGGCATGGTATACCTGCCGGTTATTCATGAAGGGTTCAGGCTCCGACTGGTATTGCCAGTCATAATATTTACTGCCAATCGGATAGGTAAGTGCAGCCGGCATATGAATGAAAATATCCCACCATGCATCTCTTCTTCCTGCTTCAAGCACCAAAACCCTGTGTTCCGGATTTTCACTGAGCCGGTTTGCCAGCACGCAGCCGGCAGACCCGCCTCCAATAATGATTGTGTCAAAAATTTTTTTCATCTTAAAAAGGGGATTCAACGTTTCCTAATTCTACGTACACCGTTTTCAGCTGGGTATACTGTTGAAGAGCAGCAAGGCTATTCTCGCGGCCCAAACCGGATTGTTTATACCCGCCAAACGGAATTTCAATGGGGGTTATGTTATAATTATTGATCCAGCAGGTACCTGCCTGTAATTGATGGATGACGCGGTGACCGCGTTTGATGTCATTGGTAAATACCCCTGCCGCCAGTCCGTAGGCGGTATTATTAGCCCTTTCAATCACTTCTTCTTCCGAGTCAAAACATAGTATGGAGAGCACCGGACCAAAGATCTCTTCTTTGCAAATTTCCATGGCATCATCGCAATCCGTAAAAATGGCAGGAGCCAAAAAGTTGCCTGAAGTAATATCCCGTCCTTTAAAATCTTTTTCAGGCCTGAACCCACCGGTGAGTAAGGTTGCTCCTGCAGCTTTTCCTGCCTCAATAAACCGCATTACTTTTTCCATGTGTGCCTTACTGATCAATGCGCCCAGCTGGGTTTCCGGATCTGCCGGGTCTCCTACCCTGATCTTTTCCGTTCTTTCCTTTAGCTGCCTTAAAAAGATATCAAAAATTTTGCGATGCACAAATACCCTTGTACCATTTGAACAAACTTCCCCCTGTGTATAAAAATTTGCCAGCAGGGCTGCTGATACGGCATTATGAATATCCGCATCTTCGAAAATGATGAGGGGAGATTTTCCACCCAGTTCCAGCGTAACCCTTTTGAGTTGGGATGCAGCACCTGCAAAGATTTTTTTACCGGTAGACACTGAGCCTGTCAATGAGATTTTTGCTATGCCCGGATGCTCCACCAACTTACTTCCAACCCGGCCGTCGCCCTGCACTACATTAAACAAACCATCCGGGGCTCCGGCTTCCATTATTGCCTTCGCCAATTCAAGTGCCGTTGCCGGGGTGAGCTCGGATGGCTTAAAAATCATTGCGTTTCCACAGGCTAGCGCCGGGGCTGCTTTCCATGCAGCGATCTGGATCGGATAGTTCCATGCGCCAATGCCCGCGCAAACGCCTAAAGGTTCGGGACGCGTATAACCAAAGGCGTTTTTCAAATCAAAATACTCCCCGTGTATGCCCGCGGCCATTCCTCCAAAATATTCCAGGGCATCTGCAGCCGAAGTAATATCCACAGCCAGGGATTCTGAAATGGGTTTTCCCACATCCTGCGTTTCTACCAAAGCAATTTGCTCCACCCTGGATCTTAAGATATCAGCTGCCTTTAATAAAACCCTGCCCCGTTCTGCTCCGGTTTTGGTACGCCAAACCCGGAAGGCCTTTTCTGATGATTGTACAGCTGCTTCAATATCCTCATTGGTGGCCTGGTATACTTCTCCCAATGGCTCATTATTGGCCGGGTTAAGGTTTATCCAGGTTTCCCTGTTTGAACCTGTAGTTAAAATGCCATCTATAAATTGAGTGTACTCCATATTTCTTTTAAGAGATGCTTTCTCTTTTATTTTTATGTAATTTATAATAATGAACGAACACACCCAGGCAAATCAACACCGCTGTATAAAGCCACGCTGCATACTGGTTATACCATCCTAAACCATAGGTTGCAGTGCGGGGCCATGATACATTGATGATCATAAAACTACTCCAGATCAGGGCCAGAATATTCACCGGGAATCCCCATTTGCCCAAACTGAATTTGGCGTCGATATCTACTCCTTTCCGGGCTGATGTAAACCTGTTTTTCAGTTGAACTGCCACCACGATCCAGTAGGCCAGGTTAGCCCAAAGCATACCGATAGAAGTTACGAGCTCAAATACTTTTGGAAATTGAATATTCACCACCAGGATAATGATTGCTGCCAATCCACAAAGCAGGGTAGCTAAAACAGGAACCTGGGTTTTGCGGGAAACTTCAGATAAGGACTTACTGAAAGGCAGGCGCCCGTCACGCCCCATGGCGAACATTAATCTTACTGCCCCGGAATGCACAGCAAAGGTACACACAAGGATGGCAAAAATAACGATACAAAGAAAAAGTTTGCCTGCCGTTTCACCGAGGACTGATTTCACCAGCATCGGTAATCCTCCGCTTATATTTCCCAAATCCGGCATGCCCAAATCCGGCACTGCCATCAGGGCAAAAAGTAAGACCAGTAATCCGGAAAATCCAGCAGCAAGAAGCGCCTGGAGGATAGCACGTGGCGCCTTTTTACGGGGATCATGCGTTTCTTCAGCCAAGGTTCCGGCAGTATCGAATCCATACAGCACATAAGAGGCTGTTAACGCTGTAGCGGCCATTAAAACCGTTAGGTCAGGAAAAGAATTGAACCCGGATCCGCCGGCCTGAATGTTGACGACTGCTTCTACAGGAGACCTTACTCTACTCAAAAAAAGCAGCACGATCAATAGGATAATGCCAACCAGTTCGGCAAAGACACCAATATTATTGACCACCGCCAGTAGCTTAATACCCCGGGCATTGATAATGGTACTTATAACAATTAGAATAGAACCCAGTAAAATGGCATTCACCGCAACCGATTTTGGGTCATTTAAGGTTCCAATGATCTGGAAGGAACTTGAAATTTGGGGCAGACTCACCTGGAGTGCCATGGCCACAGCAGCAAGCGTAACAATAAGACAAGCCAGGTAAATCCAGCCTGTCATCCATCCAAAGAAAGAGTTCCCGGTAAACTTGGCCCATTGATAAACCCCGCCAGACAACGGAAACCTTGAAGCGAGTTCTGCAAAACAGAGCGCCACCAGCAATTGACCCGCCAATACAAATGGCCAGGTCCAGAAAAATGCGGGACCGGCAACCCCATAACCCAAATGAAACATCTGAAAAAGACCCGTGAGAATAGAAATGTAAGAAAAGCCTGCAGCAAAACTCGAGAAACTGCCCATCGAACGCTTTAATTCCTGACGATAACCAAAACTGGCCAGATCGCTGTTATCAGTAACCGGAGAATCCTTCATATTTGAGTTACAGGTTTTGGTCTTACTAAATGAATATAGCTATAAAAAAGGGTGCGCCTGTTTTAGATTTTTACAGGTCCACCCTGATTTTTATGGTCTTTACCCTAAGGGAATATTAAATAACAACTTATATTTATGATATAGTTTAGTTTTTGTATCTGACTCCAAATTACAAAAAAAATCATCATGTCCCTTCCCGGAATTGACACAAATTTCACGCTGCCTGCGCGCTTTTATACGAGCACCGAGATTTTCGAGAAGGAGCTTGAACGGATTTTCTACAGTCGCTGGATTTATGTGGCATGTGAAGCGGACCTTCCGAAACCAGGGGATTATATTACTTTAAAAATCGGAACACGGTCGTTTTTTCTGCAGCGTGGCCAAAACGGGGAAGTACGGGGATTTTACAATGTATGCCGGCACCGGGGTCATGAACTGTTGCAGGGAGAAAGAGGCAACCGCAAAGGCATCTCCTGTCCCTATCACAACTGGACCTACGATCTTAGTGGAAAGCTATTGCGAGCACGTGGTATGGATGCCGATTTTTCCAAAGAAAATTTTGGGCTCAACCCTATAAATGTGGCCGTGATCGGCGGGCTTATTTATGTTTGCCTCAACTCACCAGCGCCCGATGATATTGAAACCGTGAAGAACCTGCTTACACCTTATCTCACACCATACCAGGTGGCTACAACTAAAATAGCCTGCCAGAAAGATATCGTTGAGGCCTGCAACTGGAAACTGGTTATAGAAAATAACAGGGAATGCCTGCATTGCGACACCAATCACCCAGAATTGTTGGTGCCGCTTTACAGCTCAGGTTTTGGCAAGGGGCTTGATAAGGATAATGTTCAGCCCTCGGAACAGCGCTTCCAGGAGACGCTGCAGGACAAGGAAAAGGAATGGGAATATCTCGGGCTTCCTTATGAATTGATAGAGTTCCCTGATGGACTGTGGTTTCGCACGGTACGACTACCACTGGCCAACCAATGTATATCCCACACACTCAAGCCTGAACATGCCTGCAAAAAGCTGCTTGGTAATTTCAAACAGCCGGAGGGAAGCGGTCTTTCTTTGTGGACCCACCCAAATTCCTGGAACCACTTTTTGAGCGATCATATCGTCACCTTCGCGGTCTTCCCGCTTTCGGTGAACCAGACGCTTGTGCGAACCAAATGGCTTGTAGCAGCCGATGCGGTGGAAGGTGTTGACTATAATCTTGATGACCTCACAAAAGTGTGGACCCAAACCAATCTACAGGATCAAAGCCTGGCAGAAGGAACTTACCGCGGCATTTGTTCCGGCGGCTACCTGCCGGGGCCAATCGCTGATGAGGAGTACCTTGTTAAGCAGTTTCTTTCCTGGTATACCCATCAACTCACCATAAACCCCGGGCACTGATGCCAAAAATTGTAATAATAGGAGCCGGTATCGTTGGCTGCTCACTTGCCGACGAACTGACCGAACGCGGATATACCGATGTAGTCGTTATTGAAAAAGGTCCCTTGTGGGCGCCCGGTGGCTCCACGTCGCACGCCCCCGGCGTTGTATTCCAGACCAATGGGTCGCGTACCATGGCGCAGTTCGCCCAACAGACCGTTGAAAAATTATATAGTCTTCGCCATAACGGCGAACCCTGTTTTCTTAAGGTAGGCAGCCTGGAGCTTGCCACAACGCCTGAGCGACTGGCGGACCTACACCGAAGGGCGGGGCTGGCCATATCTGTTGGCATTAACGCAAAAGTGATTTCTCCAGAGGAGGCATTGCGGATGCACCCGATGCTGGCTCAAGACAAATTATTGGGTGCTTTGTATGTGCCTGACGATGGCATTGCCCGCGCAAAACTCGCAGACCAATTAATGGGTGAGCGGGCGATCAGCCGCGGAGCAAAATTCATTCAAAACTGTGAAGTAACTGCTATAGATCAGAGCGATGGTCACGTTACAGGGGTTCAAACTACGCAGGGATCATTCCCGGCAGATATCGTTGTTTCCTGCGCCGGCATATGGGGACCGAAGATTGGAGCGATGGTGGGCATGCAGAAAGCGATACAACCATTGGCGCACCAACTCTGCTACACCGCACCCATGACCGAACTGGCCGCATACAAAACTGAAGCGGAACTGCCCGTGCTCCGTCATCAGGGGGCTGATCTGTATTTCAAACAAAGAGGCCACAGTCTCGCGGTTGGCTGGTACGGACACCGCCCGCTTCCGGTAAGGGCTGAGGACATTCTTCCCAACGACCGCGCCGAAATAATGCCGAGCCAGATGCCTTTTACTCCGGAAGAGTGGAAAGGTGCCATGGAAGGTGCAACTGAAGTTATTCCGGCGCTGAAAGATGCGGAGATTGCCGAGTCCATGAACGGTTTATTTTCCTTCACTGTAGATAACTTCCCGCTGATGGGTGAATGGTCGGGGTTGAAAGGATTCTGGGTTGCCGAAGCAGTATGGATCACCCATGGATGTGGTGTGGCTCGTGCCATGGCAGAATGGATCGTCAACGGGCATCCTACGCTTGCTGTACATGAATGCGATGTCAACAGATTTGAGCCCCACCAGTTGGGACCACAACATATTGAAGAACGCGGTGCGCAGAACTATATTGAAGTGTATGATCTGTTACATCCACTGCAACCTATGGCGTCACCACGTCCTATTCGCACCACCGGATTTTACCAGCGCCAGCAGCAGCTCGGTGGCTTCTTTCTCGAAGCTGCCGGCTATGAACGACCGCAATGGTACGAGACCAACGCCAGCCTGGTTGACCGCTACCCCTCTCCGCCCCGCGATGCGTGGAGCGCATCCTTCTGGTCGCCGGTCATCGGCGCCGAGGCTCGTGCCGTAAGGGAAGGCGTGGGACTGTTTGATATCACAACCCTGAAAAGGATCGAGGTCATAGGCAAGGGCGCCCTGGAATTCCTGGAGCGACTGACAACCGGTAACCTGCGCAAAAAAACCGGCTCTATTACCTATTGCCTCTTGTTGAACGAAAGCGGCGGCATAATGAGCGACATCACCATCATGCGCCGTGGCGAGCAGGACTTTTTCATTGGGGTAAACAGTAATATAGATATCAATTACCTGAAACAACTGGCACCCGACACTGTGTTTGTGCGTGATATTACCGCAGGCACCGTGGCGTTAGGGCTCTTCGGACCTAAGTCGCGGGAACTCGCCCAATCTTTAACCAGGGATGACCTAAGCAACGAGGCGCTCGGTTATTTCCGGCTGAAACATACGTATTTTGGTCATGTACCGGTAATGCTGGCCAGGCTTTCTTACGTTGGGGAGCTGGGATATGAGATCTATACCACTGCCGACCTGGCACTAAAAGTCTGGGACACGCTCTGGCAGGCAGGAAAACAATACGGGCTTATAGCAGCCGGTCGTGGCGCATTCAACTCCATGCGCCTGGAAAAGGGATACCGCAGCTACGGTACCGATATGACGAGTGAGCACAATCCTTACGAAGCAGGACTTGGTTTTGCAGTGCGCAAGGGTGGCGGTTTTACAGGCGCTGAGGCTTTGAGCAAAGTGGATCAAAATACATTAAGCAAACGCCTGGTATGCCTGGTGCTCGATAACCCTCAACATGTAGTGCTGGGCAAAGAGCCCGTGCTGCACGAGGGGAAAGTGGCAGGTTATGTTACCAGCGCCTATTTCGGTCATACCATTGGCAAACCACTGGCGTATGCCTGGGTGCCTGCAGCATTGAGCACGTTGGGTACAGCCCTTTCTATACGATATTTCGACAACGATTACCCGGCCACTGTAGGACAGGATCCGCAGTACGATGCTCAAATGACACGATTAAAATCATGACAAGTACGAACGATACATTAGCTCCCGGCACCATCGGCCGGCGACGGGCGGCCACGCTCCCCGAGCAGCCTCCACAGTTGTGGAAATCGGTCAGGCCAAAGAAAGCATACGATGCGGTCATCGTGGGCGGTGGTGGTCATGGACTTTCCACTGCCTATTACCTGGCAAAAAACCATGGACTCACCAATATTGCGGTACTGGAGAAGGGTTGGCTTGCGGGAGGTAATACGGCCCGCAATACCACCATCATCCGTTCCAACTATCTCTGGGATGAATCGGCAGGGATATATGAGCACTCCTTAAAATTATGGGAGACGCTGGAGGAAGATCTCGGCTATGAAATGTTCTTCAGCCAGCGTGGTGTGCTCACGCTTGCACATTCCATTAGTGATGTGCGATCGAAGCGCCGGAATTTCTATGCTAATGCCCTCAACGGTATAGATAGTGAATGGCTTACTCCTGAAGAGGTGAAGAAGCTGGTTCCCATCATCAATATCAGCCCGGATGTACGCTATCCCGTGCATGGCGCCACCTACCAGCCCCGTGGTGGCATTGCCAAACATGACTGGGTGGCCTGGGGTTATGCAAAGGCAGCGAGCGACCTTGGCGTGGATATTATTCAGGGCGCCGAAGTAACAGGTTTTGACATTCAAAATAATAAAGTGCAGGGTGTACAGACCACGCAGGGCAATATTGCTGCCGGCAAGGTGGGTCTCGTAGGCGCAGGGCATTCGTCAATACTGGCCAATCTTGCCGGGTTCTCCATTCCCATACAGAGCCGGCCATTGCAGGCGCTGGTGAGCCCGTTGCTGGAGCAGGTGCTCAATACGGTGGTGATGAGCGGCGCGGTACATGTGTATGTGAGCCAGGCACACAAAGGTGAACTGGTGATGGGAGCAGGCACTGATGCCTTTAACTCCTATGCACAGCGCGGTGGCTTTCATGTAATAGAACACCAATTAGCAGCTGCGCTGGAACTATTCCCGATATTCTCCCGTGCGCAGGTGCTCAGAACATGGGGAGGTATCGTTGATGTTTCTCCGGACGCTTCACCTATCATTGGTCTAACCCCGGTTGAAAACCTGTTTATTAACTGCGGCTGGGGAACAGGTGGTTTCAAGGCCACGCCCGGTTCAGGTTGGGTGATGGCGCATACCATGGCAAACGGAACCCCGCATGAACTGAACCGCCCCTTCGCACTCGACCGCTTTGTAACGGGGCATCTTATTGATGAACATGGAGCAGCAGGTGTTGCCCACTAAAAAATACTTTATGCTTTTAGGGGTGTTTAAATGTAGTAATGAAGATTTTTGTATAAAACCTGAAGACGCCATTATAACTGAACGATGAAGTGATTGCGATGCAACGAAGATGCCATAAAAAACCGCTGCCGGTATCTAAATGAATTATTTTTTGTTACCGGCAATTGTATTTCATAGCATCGTCCCTTGTGTCACACCCTTGTACTGCAGTACCAATGGCATCATGAATACACTAAAACAGGTGCTGCTAACGCAGTAAGTGAGCGGCAGCCTTATAAAATTTATAGTATGCTTTACATTCCTTGTCCCCATTGCGGGCTGCGCAACGAAACTGAGTTCCATTACGGAGCTGAGGCTGGCGTTGCTTACCCTGATCCTAACACACTGGCCGATAGCGAGTGGGCAAAATACCTGCATATCCGCGCCAATCCCAAGGGGTGGCTTGCCGAGCGTTGGGTGCACTTTGCCGGATGTGGCAAATGGTTCAACCTCTGGCGCAACACCGTTACCCATGAAATCGGGCCGGCATATCTTCCCTTTACCAAACAACCAAAAGCGCCCGGTACAACCGTGCAGGAGGGCTCGGGCAAATGAGCGGAATTACTTTCAGTTTTGATGACAAATTATACAATGGACATCACGGTGAGCCCATGGCGGCTGCATTGCTGCGCTGCGGTCTGCTGTCCATCACCAACAGCACCTATCATGGCCGTGCGCGGGGCGTGATCGGATTGGGCGTTGAAGAACCCAATGCACTCGTGCAACTGGTATCAGGCACAAAAGAATCCATGCGCCCGGCTACCGTGATTGAAGTAGTGGAAGGATTGGCGGCACGCAGTTTGACCGGCATCGGCGCACTGCCTGAAGATCCCGAAGAAGCACGTTATGATAAAACCAACCGCTATGTGGACACGCTGGTGATAGGGGCAGGTATTGCGGGACTTACGGCCGCAGATGAGGAGCTTCGTGCAGGCCGTGAAGTGCTGCTGATTGACGACCAGCCAGGACCTGGCGGTCATCTCCGGCACCTTGGGCTGGAATTACCTTCTGCCTTACAGGGTATGCTCGCGCATAAGAACCTTACTTATCTATCCAGGTGCACGGCAGTTGGATTATACGATCAGAATTATGTTGTTGCCATTGAGCGGCGAAGCGATCACCCTGGTAATGCCGCGCCGGCGAACCGCGCCCGCATCCGGGTATGGCATATCCGTGCCGAACGTGTAGTATTGGCGCCAGGTGCATTTCAGCGCCCGTTGATCTTCGCCAATAACGACAGACCCGGCATTATGCTATCTCATGCTGCAGCTACTTATGTGGCGGTGCATGGCGTAAAAATATTTAAGCAGGTTGTAGTAGCTACGGTTGATAACCAGGGCTACCGCGATGCGCTTAGGCTTCATACTGCCGGCGTATCCGTACAGGGTATTTATGATGTACGATCATCCGCCAGGGGAGTTAGTGTAGATGCCGCGAAGGCTGCAGGTATTCCTATACGTGTTCGTTCCACTGTGCTTGATACGTCTTCTAATGCGGAAGGAGTTTTAAACAGCGTCACCATACAGGATCTTGAGACAAAAGAAATATTTCAAACCGCTGCCGATCTGCTCGCTGTATCCGGTGGCTGGACGCCTATTGTTGATCTTGCAACGCATATCGGCATCAAACCAAAATGGAGTGAGGAACACGCCGCCTTCCTGGTAAACCACGCTACCGACCAGCTTCGCACCGCCGGCATGCTGGCGGGCGACTTCGGGGGCGATGACGATCCGGCAGTATACTTTGGGCCGACGCTCGATGCCGAACAGGCACGGCATGCTTACATAGACTTTCAGCGCGATACCACATTGCACGACCTGCGCCGCGCCGTTGGGGCAGGGTTGTTGAGTATAGAGCACATTAAACGATATACTACCATCGGCACGGCACACGACCAGGGTAAAACGAGCGGCATGCTCACCATTGGTGCACTTTGCCAACTGAACGGAAAGGACGGGCTCTCACCTGCCGAGGTAGGTACGCTTTCTTTTCGTCCACCTTATGTGCCCATACCTTTTGCTGCGCTTGCAGGGCGGGAACGCGGAGCATTGTCTGATCCCATCCGCATTACAGCACTCCATCAATGGCATGTGGAAGCCGGGGCGGTATTCGAGGATGTGGGGCAATGGAAACGACCCTGGTATTTCCCGAAAGCGGGTGAAAGCATGGATGAGGCGGTCCGGCGGGAGTGCGTAGCAGCCAGGCAGGGTGTGGCCGTAATGGACGCCTCTACCCTTGGAAAAATTGATATCCGGGGTGCGGACGCCGGGATTTTCCTCGACCGCATCTATACCAATATGTTCTCTACCTTACCGGAAGGGCAGTGCCGTTATGGACTGATGTGTAAGGCTGACGGGATCGTGTTTGATGACGGCGTTACCACCCGGCTGGGTAAAAACCATTTCCTCATGACCACCACAACAGGAGGTGCCGCCCGCGTGCTGGCATGGCTGGAAGAGTGGTTGCAGACAGAGTGGCCTGAGCTGGAGGTTTATTGCACCTCGGTTACCGAGCATATTTCGACCATTGCATTAGTTGGCCCGAAAAGCAGGCAACTCCTCCACGAACTGGTAAAAGATATTGACCTCTCAAAAGATGCATTTCCTTTTATGCACAACCGGGATGCAACGATTGATGGCATTCCGGTGCGGATAGCACGGATCTCCTTTTCAGGAGAGCTGGCATTCGAGATCAACTCAACCTGGGGAGATGCCCGCCATATATGGGAAAGACTATGGACGCTCGGACGTGCTTACGACCTGACTGCCTATGGCACAGAAACCATGCACGTGCTGCGGGCGGAAAAGGGATATGTTATTATCGGGCAGGATACCGATGGCACGCAAACGCCACCTGACCTCAATATGTCGTGGATTGTTTCCAAAAAGAAGGAGTTCATCGGAAAGCGCTCCTTACAGTTGCCTTACCTGAAAGCAGCGGGAAGACAGCAATTGGTTGGATTGATACAGGAGAAGGATGAAGAAGTGATCCCGGAAGGAGCATATATCACAGTATTGAATGCGCAACCGGATCAGTACAACAAAACTCCTCATACCGGTTTCGTAACGAGCGCTTACTATTCACCGGCACTTGGGCGTTCGTTCGCGCTGGCGCTGGTGGCTGATGGACTGAACCGGATGGGTGAAGTGGTGGCTGTGCCTATAGGAAAAAAACTGTTGCATGCTACTATATGCAACAGCGTATTTATTGACAAGGAAAATATCAGAAGAGATTAATCAAGCACATATGATCGCCAAACAAAGTCCGTTGGAAGGAAAACATACAGGAACCGCCGCTACTGTGGCGATCCGTGAATTGCCGGGATTGCATACCATTGATCTCCGTGTTGCACCCGGAAGCGTAGCCCAGCTTGTCGTTACCGGAGCATTGGGTATAGAACTACCGGCAAAGACAGGCCAGATCCAAACCACGTCAGTACCTGGTGGTGGAGGGGAAGCGCATGTCCTCTGTCTTGCTCCTGACTGGTGGCTTATGGTAGGGTTGGAGGAAGCGGAGCAGCAACTCGCACTATTGAAGAACCAATATCATTTCAGCGCGGTTGATGTGAGCGGTCAACGTACTACTATTGAACTGGAAGGGACTCATGCCCGCGAAGTGCTCGCCCACCTTTGGGAACAGGATCTGCGGGAAAAAAGTTTTCCTGTTGCAAGTGTCTCCCAGGGGCTCATGGCGAAAGCCCCGGTGGTCGTGTGCCATATTGCCCCGTTTTGTTACCGTGTCATGGTCCGAAGCTCTTTCGCTTTGCACTTGTGGAAGGCGCTGGCAGACGCAGCGGAGGAGTGGCTTATAGCACGAAAAATTAATGCTGGTTCTCCCTTTTAAATTCAAGCGGACTGAGTTTCATAATTCTCCTGAACTGGTAATAAAAATTAGACAGGCTGTCGAAACCGCAGGAATAGCCTATTTCCTTTATGGAACGCTGATCATATTTTATCATATTACAGGCTTTACTGATCCTGAATGCTGTAAGAAACTCCAGATATGTTTTATTGGTGCTGGTTTTAAAATACCTGCAGAAAGATTCCCTGGTTAGGTTGGCAATTTTTGCCACATCATCAATCCTGATATGCTCATCGTAATTGGCGTAAGTATAATCCAGGATGCTGGTGATTCTTGGGTCTTCTGCATATTTTGCGTGAACCGGCTCCGTTTTGATCAATGTTCTGCAGGTATTCCTTTCCGTAAGGATCTTCAGGATGTTTAATAATATGATTATCCTGTCGAGCGAAACAGCTTCAAAAATTTTTTCAATCATGGGAATGATCCGGGTCCTGGCATGGTCTTCAACAAATAACCCCTGGCAGGCGGTGGAAAGCAACTGTTGTATTTCCCTGAATTCAGGGCGCAGGAGCGTGTCGCTGCCAAGGAAGTTTTCATGAAACTGCAGCACCATGGCCTCCGGCGGATTGTCCTTGTTCTGCAGGAATCTTTCTTCATGCAGGAATGCGTGGGGAAGGTTCTTGCCAATGAGCAGGAGATCATTGTTTTTGAAATTCTCTACACTGGTACCAATGATTCTTGTTCCTTCTGAATTTTTTATCAGTATCAGTTCGATCTCCGGATGGTAATGCCAGGCATTCGACAGGTTTTCCCCGCAATCAATCTTTGCATTGAAGCAACTGTTACCGCTCCAGCTAACATGTTTAAAAGATGGTTTTGCAGTTTTCAACATAAAAAATCAGTTAATTATGGCCAACATAAAATTATAATGGAAACCGGTTTCCTAAATTACGCTATATATTTAACTATTACTCATAATCGGGATTATTTTTTATGATTTAAAGCAAGTAACCAGATGCGCTTCAGGTTGTTGTCGGCTGGTAAGGACTACAGACGGGCAATTAGCCTTAGGCGCTGTTCTTATTCCCCAAAGCATACATACGACAATTTTTAATTTATTGGCAATCGGTTTCCTGAATTAAAAAATAAAAACTACTTTTGGAACGCCCCGAACGGTTTGCACCAACCGGCTATGAAAAATAACAGTATGAAAGGAAAAAGAATAACGATTTATGATATTGCAAAGGAAGTGGGTATTGCGCCTTCTTCCGTTTCAAAAGCGCTGAACAACCTGCCATCTGTGAGTAACAAAATAAAGGCTTTGGTTAAAGCCAAGGCCAATGAGCTCAACTACAAGTACAATTCAAATGCGGCCAACCTGAGAAGTGGCTTTTCAAGAACCATCGGTGTAATTGTTCCTAAGATCAATGTGGCTTTTTTTTCTAACGCAATTGCCGGCATGGAGGAGGTTTGCTTTGAAAACAATCACGGGCTTATTATTTGCCAGTCAGATGAATCTTATGAAAGGGAAGTACAGTGCATCCAAACGCTCATACACCAGAATGTAGACTGCATCCTTATCTCACTCTCGCAGGAAACCAGGGCAACACAGCATTTGCTGGAAATAAAAAACAATCAGATGGGGTTAGTTCAGTTTGATCGTGTAGATGAAAGTTTTGCAAGCCATCGTGTGGTAAATGATAACAGTCATGCTGCTTATGAAGCCGTGAAACATTTAATAGAGCAGGGGTATAAAAAGATCGCTTTTTTAGGCGGCTCTGATCATCTTACCGTTTACAACGACCGGAAACAGGGTTACCTGCAGGCAATAAAAGAAGCCGATCTTAATATTCCGTATAATTATATCCTGGATAATGAATTTAAAACGGAAACAGCGCTGAAAGCTGCCACCGAGCTGTTGCAGTATAAGGATCCGCCCGATGCTTTTTTTACTGTTACCGATCATGCGGCGCTTGGCGTTCTTAAAGCGGCATGGTCACTGGGGCTGCGTGTTCCTGACGAGGTGGGTATTATCGGCTTTTCTAATGAAACATTCACGGAAGTTACCTTTCCAACCCTTTCCTCTGTTGACCAGCAGAGCAGAAATCTTGGCAAAGCCGCCGCCAACATGTATTTCAATCATATGCTTGCGGCAGCGCCGGTTAATACTGTTGCGCAAAATTTTGAGATGCAGGTCATTGAAAGTTCGCTTATTGTTCGCGAATCATCGGAGAGAGTGCGCGCCATGTAACATGGAGCAATAGCCTGGTGAATGCGTTGTTTATGCCGCTTCTTTATTGATGCCATTTTCAGCGTATTCGTGAAGCGCATCATCTTTTTTAAGCGGGCCCAGTACAAACAATATAATACATACCGCTATTAACGCCATTATTCCATATCCCACAAAAACAGCATGGTAAGCAAAAGTATAATTGTATGCTTTTGAAATATTTTCAATAGTAAAGCCCGATAAGGCCTGGAATATGGCGCCGCCCAACCCGGCGCCTACGCTGGCTACACCCCAAACGGAAGCTGTTGCGCTCAATGGCACTACGTCTGCCGGAAAAGCCATGGTATTGGATGTATAGGCCGCATAACCAAAGCCGGCAATGCTTAGCACCACAAGCGCGGTTGCAGGACTGGTAATAATAAATGGCCCCAGCATAAGGGAAAGCGCCAGCAACGATCCAAAAAGGCCTGTTGCTATCTTCCTTGCTTTACCCACCGGTGTTCCGCGTTTAATAATAAACTGGGTAAAGAGCCCTCCCAGTATGTTGCCGATATCTGCAACAATGAAAGGAAACATGGCAAACCATCCAATTTTATCCAACCCCCAGCCATGAACATCTACCAGGTATCTTCCTATCCAGAAGGTAATAAAATACCAAACCGGGTCCATGAAAATTTTTGAAAAAGTAAACCAATAAACAAATTTTGTTTTTATGAGCTTAAGCGGGGGTATGGTGCGTGCCTTTGACGCTTTTTTTGCGCTTTCAGGTGTATAATAGGTAAACCAGAATGCGGCAAGCCATATATAGCCCAGCGACCCGATGATAACAAAAGTGAGCTGCCAGCCATAACGCATGCCAAGCCATGCTATGAGTGGTGGCGCTACTACTGCTCCTATTGCGGCGCCGCTGTTGAATATACCGGTAGCGGTAGATCGCTCCTCAGGTGTAAACCACTCGCTGGTAAGCTTTATGGCTGCCGGCCAGTTACCCGCTTCCCCTATGCCCAGTAAAAACCGGCAGATGCCGAAATGAAAAGGTAAGCGCGCAACCGCATGAAGCAGGGAAGCGGTTGTCCAGAAAGCCATGCATATCGAATATCCCAGCCTGGTACCGAGCCTGTCAATAATAAATCCGGACACGAGGTTGGAGGCCATATAAGCCACAAAAAAAGCGGTTGCAATATAGCCAAAGGCATCATTAGGGATAAGCGCTCTCAGCTCGCCATTAGCACTTAGGTAATTAAATGCCAGCCGGTCAACATAATTTAATACAGTTGCCGCAAAGGCAAAAAATAACATCAGCCATCTGATCCTGGGCAGTGCAATAGATGAAGGGGTGGCAAGCGGTTTACTTTTCATTTTTGACATATAATGCATACACGTACCTTCATGTGGTTTGAGTTGCTGAATAGCTGATGATGGGGATGTGCTGCACCATCAATGTTTATGAAATGATGTACGGCGAACGGTAATGTCCTTTAAGAAAGGTATTGGCAGCTTTATTATTGGTAAACCTTTCCGTTGTAGCATTAAATTCCAGGTATTGGTTACCCACCCGGTAAGCAATATCGGCAAGGTGTACAAGGGAAGCGCTCAGGTGTCCCTGTGTTACATCGCCATTTGGAGCTTTGCTTAAGCGGATGCTGTCAATAAAGTCCTTCTGATGAAATTTGTCGGGGAAGTACCCCTTATCCATATCAACAATTTTTCCGTCCACTTCCATTACCTGCCATCCAACGCCATGGCGCCCGAGGTACATGATGCGTTCGGTTCCGTAAATTTCAATCCGGGTAGAATTTTGCGGCCAATAGGGCCATTTGCTTCCGTATCTTACCTCCCGTCCTTCTTTGGTCATATACGGTGTGCAGGAACCGCTTTCGCAGGTCATGGAAAAATTGGGGAACTGGTAAGTAATGTTCAAAAACTCCGGCGTTTCTTTTTGAGAGTGAAAGCCAACATTCCCGCCGGTGCAGTAAACCGATGCAGGATGACCCGGATCTCCCATGGCTAACCGTGCCAGGTCCATTACATGGCTGGCATCGTCTGATAACGCGCCTCCTCCGTAAGACCAGAAATCGAGCCAGCCGCCACGGCCTGTCATGCTATGTCTGTTGGGATTATAGGGAACGCTTTTTGCAGGTCCCTGCCACGCGTCCCAGTTCAGTCCTGCAGGCACGGCAGTATCGGGTTCCGGCATCCATTTTGACCCTCCCAGCAGGTTGTAACATTTTACATGAACGATGCTGCCTAATTTTCCCGATTTAATATAATCACGTGCAGAAAATGCATAAGGGGCGCTCCTGTTTTGAAAACCGATCTGCAATACTTTCTTATATTTTTTTGTGGCCGCAATGAGCTGCTGACCTTCCCATATAGATAACGTTGGATTTTTCTCCACATACACATGCTTACCTGCCTGCAATGCCCATACGGATGCCAGCACATGCCAGTGCTCCGGCGTACATATTACTGCTGCATCCACGTCTTTATCGTCAAATGCCCTGCGCATATCTGTAATAAACTTTGGCGCGTACCCCTGCTTTTTTGCATAGGCTTCTATTTCAGCAGGAATGGCAGCGAGGGTTTCGTTTACATCGCACAAATATTTTACTTCTACATTTTCATTTTCCTTTACTATTCCGGATAGTACATCCCGGCCACGGCCTCCGCACCCTATAAGGGCCAGCACAATTTTATCATTGGATCCGCCCTGTTTTTTTGTTATAAAAGAGGAGCCTAAGCTAACCCCCATTGCCCCGAGCGCCACATGGCTAATGAAATTACGTCTTTGCATAGCTGCTTTTTTTGAAAATGGATAATAGTAATATGTGTTTATTGAAGTTCATTGCATCAGCGTTTAAGATGATCATCGAGGAACTCAAATGTGCCCTTGCCATGAATGCTGTGCGGGCCGGCGAAATGTTCTATCCGCACGGATTCTTCAAGTCCGGTGAGATCATAATGCCTTTTTACTTTTCCGTATTCGTAATTCACCCACTCATCTGTGCCAACCCCGTCAAAGTGCCCCCGTTCTACCATAAAAGGGCGGGGAGCGATCAGCGCGGCCATTTCGGCGTAGTTAAAAGTATGTCCAAGATTCCATTCCGGCATATCATACTCTCCCGTATACACATAACCGAAATGATGTTCCGTAGTGGACACTTTTCGTACCCATTCGTTAAAATCCGCAGAGCAAATGGAGAGGGCGTATCCTTTCACGACAGCCGGTACACGCATGGCGGTTTTACCTCCATAAGATAGTCCATAGAATGCAATTTTTTGAGGATCCACAAAAGAAAGTTGCTGCAGCCATTCAACTATTCGTTGGTGCTGGCTGATAATGACCGAAAATAAAGTAAGTCCAAGCGGATTTGCTTTGCGCTGAATGACACGGAAGGAATCTTTACCACGGTAAGGGTTATGCGGCGCAAAGGTAATATATCCTTTTTCTGCCAGCCGCGTGGCATAGCCTTTATAGTAATGAAAGGCCTGTGCGGTTGAATCGGTAGTAACCACATCGGCCGGAAGGCCTTCGAGACCATGCTGGCATACTACTACCGCCCGCTTTTCACCCGGTTTAATACCTTTGGGCACTGTTAAAATGCCCCAGGCATATACATCAGGACTGAAAACATCCAGTGTTACTTCATAGCTGATCCATTTGTCTGACTGCTGGTATATCCTCGCTTTTACATTAAGTGGATCGGAGGGCGTTGGCAGTTTTCCTAATACCTGCCAGAACCGTTCGCGCTCTTCTTCTTTCACCTTTTCCTGCGCAGCAGCATCGCCTTTTAGTTTCTCCCAGAAATCTTTATTCCGGGTACGTTCACACACAGCCAGTACATGCTGTATATGATTGTTCATTTCGCGAACGATACGCTCCTGCCTTTCTTCATCGTTTATCCAGTTAATGGGTATAGCTGCTTCTGGCGCAGGCAACATCTTTTTAGGCAGCTCAACATGAAGCGCCTTCGCAAAAGCCCGGAGTGAAGGGGTAGAAAATGGTTGTAATACGGGTTCTGTACTGTTGTGTACGAAAGTAAGTTGGGCGGTAGCCGGCAGCATTGCTTTTGCCCGCAGGAATTCCGTATGCGCGCTTTTAAACATGGGCGATGTCAGAATACCGGGCGTGGCGCCCCGGTTGGAGTGTATGATTTCAGGAGCTGTGGCATGTTCAATGATCAATGATCGCGGCCATGTCATAACCGCAAGCTCCGCATCGCCAAATGTTTTCAATAAGCCGGAAACATTCCGGTATATAGGCTCCTTCCACAACTCCTCCCGCGCGTTGAAATATCCGCTCACTAAGGTAGCCGCAATACGCTGGTCAATTGCTGCTGCGTATAATGCCAGCAGGCCGCCTTCGCCATGACCTGCAATGCCGGTAGGCAGCGCATCGCCTTCCGCCTGGTTGCGGGTATGGAACCAGTCAATAGCTGAAAAAATTTTCTGCAGCTCATAGCCGATCACGTGCCTGCCTACCGTATAGGCCTGCCTGTATATCCACTCCCGGTGAGGTTGTTGGGTAGAAGTGCCCAGTGAAGGATTGCCTGAATATTTAAAATCGCGGTTTACCAGCGACGGGATCAGGATCTCAAAGCCTGCTTTAACCAGATGCAGCGCTGCTCCAAAACCTGGCGCACCTGCTTGTTGCATGCCTGCCAGCACTTCGGGCGACACGTCGGCATCGGGTATCATCACTATACGCGCAAGGGCTTTTCTTTTGGGTATCAGCAATAATCCTTCCGATGAAAGTCCTTCTATCACTTTCCAGCGCACGGCATAGATCCTGTATCTTTTTGCTTCAACTAAAAATGGTTGTAGTTCGCTATTGCTTTGTACTTCCAGTCCGGGGCTTACGCTTTCCTCTGCAATACCCAGCGACAGCTTCAAAAGCTCATGTTGGGCCGATATGGATATTTTAAATGCCGCTGCTGAGCTGAAATCTGCTTTCCACAAAGCCGAACGCTGTTTTTGCAAACGCTCCGTTTCTTTTAACAGGAAATGATTGATCCCTTCTACCATGGCAGCCGAAAAGTCGCCCTGCCCGGTAAGGGGTAAGCTGGTAAATGGAATGCCCGGTTGGCCCGATGCTTTCGAAAATAATAAGAACAGGAAAAAGAAACCTGCTATAGCTGGAGTGCGCCTGCCTGTATTATTATGAGGCTGTCTCAAAAGGTCCGGTATAGAAGATATGCCACTAAGACACAAGGGCACAAAGTCCTGATCTTCAGGTTTTATTTTCTTCGTGTTTTCGTGACTTCGTGGCAAAATATTACTTTTGAGACAACCTCGTAGGGAATTTTGTAGCATGTTTTTTTTTTATTGCCGTCTATTGTCAGGTTTATTAAAAATTTTATCATAAGCATTGCTACCATTCTGTAATGCTTCCATCGGGATTACGCCACACCGGGTTTTTCCAGCTATGCCCGGTTTTTGCCATTTCTCTTACTTTTTCCTCATTGATTTCCACACCCAGTCCGGGCAAAACGGGCCGGCTGATATAACCGTTTTTTATATCAAATACTTCAGGGTTTAAGAGATAATCAAGCAAATCGGTTCCTTCATTGTAATGAATGCCAATGCTGGACTCCTGTATAAAAGCGTTAATGCAGCTAAAATCTATATGAAGCGCTGCCGCGAAAGAAACAGGACCGAGCGGGCAATGCGGGGCCAGGGCTACATCATAAGCTTCGGCCATAGCCGCTATTTTTTTTACTTCTGTAATGCCTCCGGCATGGCTTACATCGGGTTGAATAATATCTACTGCCCCCTGTTCAAATAAACGTTTAAAATCCCAACGGCTGAACAAACGCTCGCCGGTTGCAATAGGCGCTGCAGTATATTGCGCTAAACCCGAAAATGCCTCAAAATTTTCCGAAAGCACAGGCTCTTCAATAAACATCGGTTTCAGCAAATCGAGCTCGCGCATGAAAGCCTTAGCCATGCCTTTATGTACTCTCCCATGGAAGTCAATTCCCAGTCCTCTGTCGTATCCGATAGCATCTCTCACAGAAGCGATGGCTGTTACGGCTTCTTCAATTTTTTTTGGGGTATCTATCCATTCCATTTCTGAGCAGGCATTCATCTTCACTGCAAGAAAGCCGTCTTCCATTCTTTTCCTTGCACCCGCTACAACCTGTGAAGGTTTGTCGCCGCCTATCCAGCCATAAATTTTCATTTTATCCCTTACGGCGCCTCCCAGTAATTCATATACAGGAACACCGAGCGCTTTACCTTTGATATCCCATAATGCCTGGTCTATGCCGGCAATAGCGCTCATAAGTATAGGACCGCCACGATAGAACCCTCCCCTGTAAAGTGTTTGCCAGATGTCTTCAATATGCCGGGCATCTTTTCCTGTTAAATAAGATGCCATTTCTTCAACAGCCGCTTTTACCGTATCGGCTTTACCTTCAATTACAGGCTCTCCCCATCCTGTGATGCCACTGGCGGTTGTTATTTTAAGAAAAAGCCATCTGGGCGGAACTTTAAACAGCTCAATTTTTTTGATTTTCATATTTTAATGAATATTACCCTGGTTGTGATTATACTTTCGTTTATCCCCAACAGTAAGTAAACCGCTTCGGATTTCTTCCCGGTATTTTTATTTTTTTACAGGCATGATACAGGCAGGTATTATTAAAAACACGTTGCCGCCCCGGCTATACGATGCGCATTGTCATGCCGCCATCTATTACTATATTTTCTCCGGTAATAAACCTGTTTTTAACTAAGGTACAGATAACAGCCGCTACATCTTCCGGCGTACCTTCTCTTTGAAGCGGTATCCTGTTGCTGATATTATTTTTTACCTGCTCCGGCGTAAGAAAATCCTGGAACCGTGTACGTATTACGCCCGGTGATACACAGTTAACTGTTATATTATCCGGCGAAAGCTCTAAGGCCAATGCCCTGCAAAATTGGGGAATAGCTCCTTTTACCACTGCGTATGCCAGCGCGTTTTTTACTCCTCGTATTCCTGCTGCCGAAGAAATAAGCACAATCGCTCCTTTCTTATTGGCTTTCATACAGGGCACAGCGGCCCTGCATAAGTGAAAGATAGCATGCACATGTATATCAAATGCCTGGTACCATATTTCCCTTGCACCGTTTAACAGGCTGCCTGGTGCCGGAGCGCCTGCGCTATGCACTAAAATGTCAATACTTCCATAATGCATCTGTACTTCGTTAATAGCCCGTGTACATTCTTCTTCTTTACTGAGATCCGCAGTAACCGTAATGCACGGTATGCCCATTGCTTCTATTTTTTTTCTTACTGTTCCATCACCGGTGTGCCGGGCAACCAAAGCGATATGCGCACCTTGTGCTGCTAATGCAATCGCCGTTTCTGCACCTATTCCATGTGTTCCTCCTGTAATAAGGGCTACCTTATTATGTAAATCCATAGATTTTTTTTATCGGGTTAACAAAGGTTGTATTCAGGGATAGCTATGCCTGCAAAAGAACCAATTATTTCAACATGGTTAATGCTGGTTATTAACAGAAGGGCTCTTTTATGTTACCATATTAACAGGGGCTGTTGGGGGCCGGGTTACATACCTGGTGCTGAAGGTAAAATTCATGGTTGCAAGGATAATATTTTGTAATTTTTCCCGGATATTTTTCGGTTCCTTGCGCTACGGCGCGCTGCTTCAGGCAGCCGGTGCCGGCAATAGAAATACAGAACATTAAAAATATGGGAAAAGCAAATTTTATTTTTCAACTGTTGTTACCGGCCATTTTATTTTCTAATGTCTTACCGGCTCAGTCTAAAGTTAAAGAGGAAGCGTTTACCGTTTCCCTTCAAAAGCGGCCTCCATCCGGGGAAGAGCAGGGCGCTTTCATTATTTCGCACGAAGTACAGCAATGGCTTCCTTCACAAACAGCGATCATTATATGTGATATGTGGGACAGGCACTGGTGCACGGGCGCTACGCAAAGGGTAGGGGAGATGGCGCCTTATATTAATGAAGTTATTGCTGCCGGCAGGCAAAAGGGGATGCTGATTGTTCATGCCCCGAGCGATTGTATGGATTATTATAAGGATCATCCGGGCAGAAAGCTTGCCCAAAAATATGAGAAGAAGAAATATAACCAGCTGCTTGGCGAAGGATTGCTTGATTCGGAAAAAGGTGCGGAATGGCCCATTGATCAGTCGGATGAAGGTTGTGAAGACGTGGGTGAAACGCCGCATAAGGCCTGGACAAAACAGCATGATGCTATTGAGATCAGTAAGGAAGATGCCATCAGTGATTCCGGTGCCGAGTTGGCCGGTCTTTTTAAGGCAAGAGGGATCAGAAATGTTATTCTTACCGGTGTGCACACCAATATGTGCGTGATCGGCAGGTCTTTTGGGTTAAGAAATATGGTAAGACTGGGGATGAATGTTGCATTGCTCCGCGATCTTACGGATGTAATGTACAATTCAAAAATGTGGCCTTATGTATCACATTTTACCGGCAATAGTCTTATGGCGGAATATATTGAGAAATATGTTTGTCCATCCATTGTTTCAACTGATTTTACCGCACGCAAACAGTTCAGGTTCAGCCATGACCAACGGCCCATCATTGCTTTTTTAACGGCAGAAGGCGAATACCGCGCCAATCAAAAGCTGCCGGAGTTCGGACGCCAGCTGCTGCTCAAAGAAAATATGAACTGTGAATATGCAACAGGTCTTCCGCTAATGGAAGGCCCCGGCAGGCATAACCTGGAAAATATGCAGATACTCGCTGATGCAGATCTTGCTGTTATATTTATCCGTAGAATTGCACTGGAGCCGGAAAAGATGGCTTTGATCAAAGATTTTGTAAATCGCGGAAAGCCGGTATTGGGAATACGAACGGCCAGTCATGCTTTTGATGCAAAAGGAAATGTTCCCAGGGAAGGGGGAGGTATTGCGGCTTCTACGGAAAAGGTTTCCGGCTTCTTAGAACAATGGCCCGAATTCGACAGCCTTGCATTGGGTGGCAATTACCAGGGGCATTATCCGCATCTCGAAGAAAGCACCCTTATTCATATCGTTCCCGGAATGGAAGGTCACCCTATACTTAAAAACATACCGGCGGAAGGATTTGCAAGTAAAAACTGGCTATATAAAAATGCGCCTTTACGTTCACCCCATGCCCAGGTGCTGCTAACGGGAACGATTCCGAATGAAAAACCTGAACCTGTTTTGTGGATTAACAGCAGTGGAAAAAACAGGGTGGTATATACCTCGCTTGGTCACTGGGACGATTGGAAAACCGAAGCGGTACAAAAGATATTTGTGCAGGCTATTCATTATTTACTTAATCCGCAATAGTTTCATACCGTGCCTTTAGCTGTCAGGTATAAGGTATGAGAAAGTTCGAAATCCGATGCGATCCCAACGGTGAGCCAAAAATGATAAACTAAAAAATACGGGAAGAAGATTCATCCCATCATTAGTAGTTACTCACCTGATAACTGTAAATCCAAAGATGAAATTCCGAAATCCGAAGCCAAATGCAACCATAAACTACAAACCATAAACCGTAAACGACAAATAATAAACGATAGGTCCAGACCGAAACGGATATTCACTGAGACCTGCAACCTGAAACCTATTTCACCCCCCTCACCTGCATCTGCAAAGTATAAACAGATTCCGATGCTGTTATGAAGAGGGTCTTCCTGTCTTTTCCGCCAAAACATACATTGCCTACCCAACCCGAAGGAACAGGAATATTACCTATTTTTGTTCCCAACGGATCATAAATGGTTACACCTTTACCCGTTATATACAGGTTGCCTTTACTATCGAGCGTCATACCGTCTGAACCCTGCAGCACAAAAAGCTGCCGGTTCGTTAAACTACCGTCTTCATTTATTTGATATTTGTAGGTTTTATCAGCGCCTATATCGGCCACATAAAGATGTTTACCATCGGGCGTGCCAATAATACCATTCGGCCGCACAAAGTCGGCATCCACTACAGTGGCTTCCTGGGCTCCTTTGGCTAAGTAATAGAGCTTCTGTGCATCCATGTCCGGCTTCTTTCTTTGCCAGTAATCTCTCTGGTAATATGGATCGGTAAAATAAATACCCCCTTTTTTATCAATCCATAAATCATTGGGGCCATTGAACCGAACGCCCTTGAAACCATTCAGCAATACTGTAACCTTTTTTTCAGGACTGATGGACCATAGTTCATTTTTTTCATCGGCGCAGGCCACCAGGTTACCTTCGTTATCGAAATACAGACCATTGGAGCGACCGGATTTATCCATGAATACAGACAGATTCCCGTTTGTATCATATTTCCATATTTTATCATTAGGCTGGTCGGTAAAAAATATATTCCCTTTGTTATCTGCCGCGGGTCCTTCGGTAAAACTAAACTGATCAGATACTTTTTGTAGTGCTGCACCGCGTTTAATGAGCTTTGCCAGGCTAACGCCGGTATCTGCCCGGGCAGTTGTTATTGCCGGAACAATATTCTTTCCGGCCTGCTGTTTTAGCGTTACGGCCACAACGCCCGAAATAAAAACACCTACAACAAGAATAGCTTTCATCATAGCTGAATATTTTATTCAATTCAATATACAATTTAATCCTTTTCAACCATTGCTTTTATTACACCCGCGGACGGATTGAGCCATTCGTTGAACACCTCTTTTACTTCATCAAATTGTACCCGGTGAGTGATATAGGGAAGCGGGCGGATCACCCCGGCTTTTATCGTATGAATAACATGTTCAAAATCCTGCCGGGTGGCATTTCGGCTACTCATTAACGTTGCTTCCCGTTTATGAAATTCAGGATGACTGAAGCAAAATTCCTCGCGCTGTAACCCGATCAGCACATACCTGCCGCCATGCGCCAGGTATTGCAGCCCGTTATTGATCGCTTTACGGTTGCCCGTTGCATCAATAACCACGGTGGGCATATCTCCGTTTGTAATTTCTGCCAGCCGCTTTATTGCATCTTCTGCAGATGGATTGATCGTATATGCAACGTTCATCGTGTTTTTGCAAAATTCAAGTCGCGTTTCATTAAAATCCATTGCAATCACGCGGGCGCCGGCTATCCGTGCAAATTCCATAGTACCTAATCCAATTGGGCCTGCACCAACCACCAGTACAAATTCATCTTTCATAACCTCAGCACGCCGTATCCCATGCGCTCCGATAGCCAGGGGTTCTACCAGCGCCAGTTCATCATAACTCAGTCCTTCACTTTTTACCAGTGTATCTTCCGGCACAGATAGATAGTCTGCCATCCCGCCATCCACATGCACACCGCATACCTGTATGGTAGCACAACAATTGGGTTTACCATTGCGGCAGGCTATGCATTTTCCACAACTGAAATAGGGAATAAAGGTCAATGCTTCTCCGGGTACAAACCCGCTTAACCCATCGGCATCCACCAGGTCGGCGGCCAATTCGTGCCCTAATATTCTTGGATAAGTAAAATAAGGCTGTGTTCCCTGGTAAGCATGCAAATCGGTGCCGCAAATACCAATGCGTTTTATTTTGAGGATGGCATGCCCCGGCTGTAATACAGGCGCCGGCAGGTCTTTATATTCAAAAGCTCCGGGGGTGCTGCATACTAATGCTTTCATTACAGCAAGGTATTTCTATTTTTTAAAACCACCATTCATTCAGCAGAAAGGCACTATGTTAAACAAGCTCTTAAAATTTGAAATAGGTGTTTGCCATAGATCTTTTTTAATAATTAATTGCTTATGAAATAAAACATTTTGCTCACAAAAAAAATAATAATATAAATTATTTTCTTAGTCCCGGAGGGACTTTTGGTGGGTAGGACATCCCGGAGAATACATACAAACGTTCCTACGGAACGAGCTCTTTTCTATTTCAACATTTACTACCCATGAAATGTTCCTATGGAACAGAACGCGTGCTGGCAAAGGCTCAAAGTCTTCGATTTTAAAAATGTAAAAATCACAGCGTGCAAAGTATTAATTAGGATTTGTTCAACAACTATGGAAGCCTTATGAATTTGTGGTGAAAGTAGTATTAATTGCCACTAACCTGTCCGTCGAAGGAGGATGCACGAATATCGCTGCAGGGTTTTACAAGAATTATATAAAAATATTTGCAGGTATCAGGCACAAAAATGCAATTAAACAAATTGATAAACTTATTGAGCAAGCCCTGATCAGCTTCGTTTTTTCAAAATCGATACCAATCCTTATTCTATCCATTCCAAATACAGATCTATATTTTTACCGGTTGGCTTACCCTCTACAATACGGAGTTGTCTGTCTGCATTTTTATAATGATAAGCAGCTTTGATAACTGCAAAATCTTTTTCCGTTTCACCGGGAGATTCATTTCCCGCGCCATCTGTAGCATGGGCGATCACCAGCTTTCTCGGGGCTATACCGGCGGCAAGATCGGGAAGATCATAGGCGGTAAGCGCGTTGGGCACTGTGCTGTGAATGAAAGCCGGGGTATAGAAACGATGCATTACAACAGCACGGTAAGAAGTATAAGGTTCAATAAGCGCTACACTGCTGATTGATGAATCAAAAGCCGCCGCATGCAACAATACAGGAGCCATTTCTTTTTTAGCAAGGCCATAAATGGTCTGCACATTTTCATTTCTCTGTAATAGCCGGGCAAGGCTTACCACATTGCCGGCCCTCACTCCTACAATGCTTCTGCCAATGAGCATGGAAGCAAACCATACATTATAGGAAACGTCTTTGATAAAGGAATCCCCTTCAAAAATTCCGGAACCCATCTCCCCCACGCCTATCAAATCGGGCGCAAGCACCGTAAATCCTTTTTTTACAAACCATTCCATCTCACCGCCTTCCGCGGCTTCGGCTTGTTTCCCCGAAGGATGTAAATACAAAAGCGCTTTATGATTCAACTTGTCCGGCTTCAGTAGCAGGTAAGGAATAATATAATTCCCTTCGCCCTGCAAAAAATATTTTTCTATTACATAACCATCTCTTTGAAACCGCCCGGTAAAAACAGGTTCATAGTTTTGCAGTGGCGGCGCATAGCCCGAAAGTTTACGTGCCGTCTGTACTGCATTTACAAGGTGGCTGCTTAACGCATTGCGGGAAGTTTTCAGTTGTTGTTCTAATTGCTCCGCATGTTTACGGTTCAAGCTAAAAACCGTTTCACTTTTTAACGAGGTGGCTATTTGACCGGTTTCGGTAACCTGTAATTCCTGCGCAGTTAATGTATCCGTTTCGTCATCGTTCGGATTGCCGGGATTGTTTAAATGCTTTTGAAAAAAAGCATACATGGCTTCCCTGTTCTTTTTGGTAGATGCATGCGGCGCATCATCTTCCATCATGTTAAAATTATCTTCCTTATTATAAGCCTTATAAATTCGGGATACTTCTTTTGCTGTTTCCCTCGCGCCTTCAATGCTAAATATATCGCGGGTAGTGGTGATCATTAATGTTGGTTTGGGCGCCCTCGCTAATAAAAGGTCAGCATGGTCTATCTCCCGCACAAGAGCGGCACTCAGATTCTGTTCTGCATCCTGCGGACCTATACTTTGAAATATACGGGTGAGGTTAGTGATATAACATTCCGGGGCAGCGGCTTTTATCCGGTCATCAAATGCGGCAATATATGCGGACTGTGTTCCTCCGCCGGAGCGGCCGGTTATACCTATTTGTTGCGCATCCACCTCTTTCCTGGTAAGTAAATAATCCACTGCTCTTATACCATCCCAAATCATATACTTTGCCTGGGAACTACCTGCAATAATAGCCTGTGCACCGGCGTAGGAATGCTCATCAACCGGCCCGCCAACTGTTGACTTACCAGTTGCAGCATCAAAATATTCCAAACGCTCACCCTGCCCTACGGGATCGAATGCAAATACAATGAACCCTTTTTTTACAAGATTTAAAATTACATGCTGGTATACGGTACTCCTGTAACCTTCACCGGCGTGCCCGCTGCAATAAATGATCGCCGGCAGTTTATTTTTCTTTTCTATGGTTGGTATATATAATGAAGACGTAACAAAAAACCCGGGCTGCGATTCATAAATAACATGCTCTATCCTGTAGCCTTCCTTATTTATTGTTCTTACTGTTTTTGCATTCAAAGCAGTTTTTTGGGGAAAAGGACCTGCCAGATCCTGTAAAGATTTACGGATATACTGCTGCCTGTTGTGCCAAACCTTTAATGAATGTATTCCTTTTATTGCAGCAGCACGTTTGTCCAAAAGCGTATAAGCCTGTTGTGCAAAATGATGATACAGGGCATTGGGCGCATCGCTGAACCGGATCCAGTTGTTCCGTATTACATCGTATTCATTTTGGGCATGCACTTTATTATTCACCAGCACAGTAGCAAATAACAATATGCAAATGATCTTAAACGATACTGCGTAATTGTTAAGTTTGATCACAATCAAAAAATTAATAAGGAACCATGAGCTACCAGGCACAAACCGGCATCTCAACAAATACCTGTTATCAACAGGCAAACCCGCATTACTTTTGAAAGTACAAAATATAATGCAATTATCCTTTCCCATGTGTTTTCACGTCATTGTTAATGATCCGTTTCCTTTCCTTTTGCTGAAGCAGTCCGCCGAATTCCCAGTTCACCGTAAGCTTAACTGCCCTGCTGAAATAGCGGTTATCCGTTCGGGATATAAAGAGCGGACGGTTCAGCATTTCCGATTCCGGAATGAACCGGTTAAAAAGATTTACGGCTGCCAGTGTAATGGTTAGTTTGGTTTTCTTCAGTTCTTTTTTCCCGGCAAAGCTGTAATAATAAACGCCGGTCCGGCTGCCCAGTAAGGTAACTGACCGGGTGCTGTACTCACCAAAAACCTGCACTGCAAAATCACGGGGCAGCTTATAGCTGGTATTGATACTGACATCTGCATTCCACCCTGAACGAAATATTGCCAGCGCCTCACTGCTATAGTTAAGATGATTGATATTTACGTTCCCGTTCAGTCCCCAGCTTGAAGAAAGGTTTACCGTTGAGGAAAGGTTGAGTCCAAACTGCCGGTTGCCCGCAAGGTTCTGCTTGCTGGTATACGATATTCCCTGCGCATCTGTTTCCATGAACTCCACGATCGTATTATTCGTTTGCCTGTAGAAAAATGCAGCGTGCATAAAAAATGCCGGGCCGGTATTAAGCCCGTAAGAAAGCTCCGCCTGGTCGGCGATCTCCGGTGCCAATTCGGGGTTGCCCGCTACGATGTTCTTTGGGTCGCTGGCGTTTACATTCGGATTCAAATCCCATATATAAGGCCGGGTTAACCGCCGGGTATAGCTCAGGTTGAACGTATTGCTTTCATTCACCTTTTTTGTGAGGGTTGCAGTAGGAATAAAATTCACGAACCTGCTATCGAAAGCCGTACCCGAATGTATAAATTTCCCGCTGATGTAAGTTGCTTCAGGGCGTGCGCCTGCTTCAATATACCAGTTATTGGTGAGCTTTAATTTCAGTATGGCATATACCGCGGCTACATCCTGGCTATACCTGAAATCATCCGAGCGCAACGGTTGCGGTTCCATTTTATCTACCTGCTGCGGATCGCTTGCTGCCACATCATAACGGTTACCTACATTGCGTAAAATGATTTTGGTTCCGGCTTCCAGCGTAATACTCCCCTTTGCATTAAACGGATGTATATAATCGGCCTGGAAAGTCCATTCCCTGTTCTTTGTTTTGCTGTTATTCAATTCGCGGTAGAGCAGGTTTTTTGCTTCGCCGGTTTGCACCGCATCATACCAAGACAAATCCCTCGAAGGTGAATTTTGTACCAGCAGGGTGATCTGTTGCCCTGCCTTTTTCAACCGCCGGCTATACCCAATATTCATATCTGCGCCCAGGTAAGCATTCCTTGTATCAATTGCCTGCCGGTATTGCTCTTCAACAGCGCCACCCGGTAAACTTACGGTACCGGACAGGCGACTATCTTCCGGCCAATTACCAAACCAGGCATTTGTACCAAAGCTCAGCTCGCTAAGCGAATCGGGCGCATAATCTATTGCGAGATCAGCCGACCCGTGCGGCGCTGCATTGTCTTTTTCGATGAACTGTCTTAAACCGCCAGCTGGTTCATTATCAAGAAGCGTGGTTCGCTCCAGCAACTGCTCCGATTTCCTGCGAAGCCTGTGCAAATGGCCGGACAGGTTAATGCTCCATTTTTGTCCGGATACAGAAAGCCGGGGGTTCAGCATCTGTTCCAGGTTACTCACACTTGCTTCCAGCGTGCCACTGAAATCGCCTTTACCTTTTTTTGTAATGATATTGATCACGCCGGCAGCGCCTTCCGCGTCATACCTGGCCGATGGCGTCGTAATAATCTCCACAGATCTGATCATGCCGGCAGGCATCATATTCAGCGCATCCGCCACGCTGCGGGCCATTTGCCCGGAATACTTTCCATTGATGAGTATTTTAAGATTGTTGTTTCCGCGCATACTCACGTTGCCCTGGGCATCTACATTAAGCACAGGTGCTTTGCGCAGTACGTCTGCCGCTGTTCCTCCTTTATTGGTTACATCGTTTTCTGCATTATATACCAGCATCCCCGGTCGCTGTTCTACCAGTCTTTTCACCGCAGTGATCTTTACTTCCTGCAAATAATCACTACCCTGTACCAGGAGGATGTCATCCAGCTTCAGCATTAACTGCCCGGCTGCTAATTCAATATACACTTCCTTTGTGCTGTAACCCACAAAGCTTATTTCAAGCCTGTACTTTCCCGGCTCGGGCAATGCTGTTTTAAAAGCGCCGCTTTCCAGCGAATAGGTTGAAGCAATATGCTCGTTCTGCCCGTTCCATACGCCAATAGTAGCATAGGCAACTGCTTTGGAAGTAGCGGAATCTTTGAGTACCCCCGTTAATATATACTGCTTCGCGACTTGCTGAGCTGTGCCGTATGGCGCCAATCCTGCAAATACCATAATCATCCATACCATTCTTTTCATATCCGTTTTTTTATTCTCTGTACAGTGGTCTCTCCTGCTGTGTTAGCAGTACACATCCTGCGGCCGGGCAAAGTTCTTTTATCGTCATTACATTCCCGTAATAATCAGGAAAATGATTTACGAAAAAAGTAAACAATTATTTGAATGACATCGGGATGGTTCCGGAAACAGCAAATCTTCCCTGAAGCTATTCTTCCATACGGTGCTTTATTACCAATAACGACAATTGTTTTCCTGATCCGGCATTTTAAAAAAAAGAAGCCGGTTTAATTTAGAGATAGCTATTTAACTATTACTTAAACAAATACTTATGTGCGCATTCATACAAATCATTCAGGATAAACAGGGATATGTTGCCCAATGTGCTTATTGTGAAGCGCTGGAAGTGGTAACGGGCACCAGCATTATCCATCTCTGGTACGATCAGTGGAAAAGCTTCCTGCATTATATTCAGCAGGTAAAGCAAATGCAGCCCAACGTAAACCCGGATATTAAAATCATTATGCTTGATGTTGCAGGAACAGATTGTTTTCAAATGTACCTCACTATGGCAGAACTGCATGCCTTCTGCCAGTTATTGGAAAAAGCCGACGACGAGCTCAAAGCACAGCAACTGATGAAATGTTTTCAAGGTGGTAAATAGTGAATAGTGAATGAGTAGTTCACCCTTTATTCTCTCACTTTATCACCTATGTTTGTCGCCGACTTCATTATTTCGTCCTGTAAGCGGGGGTAATCTTCCTCCGCCAAATATAGCGCCCCGCTGCAACAAAAAACTTTCATCAATCATACGGTGATAAAAGATGCTGCAGGAATTCTGTTCCTTTTTTTCCGAAAAAAAAGGAACCAAAAAAAACGCAATGACAAATACTCGTACAATTTGTATATTTTGAGGGGTGGATAATAAAGTCGAAAAAAAATCAACCCAAACAATGATTGCGGATAATTATATCATCACACATAGCAGCATTAAAGAACCGCCGGTATCTTTCGGTTCGAAACTCAAATTCCTCGGACCGGGTTTTATTCTTTCAGCATCTATTGTCGGATCCGGCGAGCTGATTGCTACCACTGTACTTGGCGCCAGGGCCGGCTTCATTGCATTCTGGATCATTATTGTAAGTTGCCTGGTAAAAGTAGCCATACAATTAGAGTTTGGCAAACGGGCGGTCGTGTCCGGTGAAACGCCCATGCAATCTTTTTCAAAGCTTCCCGGTCCCAAACTGGGGAAAGTTAACTGGACTGTAAGTGCTGTTTTTTTGCTGACCTTACTTAAAATAATACAGGTAGGCGGTATGCTTGGAGGATCCGCTATTGTTCTAAGCATGCTTTTCCCGGCATTGCCGGTGTTTGCATGGGCTATTGCTATCGCTATACTAGTTGCTGTGCTTATCTATAAAAATTATTACAGGCTCGTTGAAAAATCCTCGCTGATCATGGTGGTGGCTTTCACTGCATTAACCATCGTATCGCTGGTAGCGGTTTCGTTTACACCTTACCGTTTTACAATGACCGACGTTGCAGCCGGGCTGCAATTTGAACTGCCATCTCACCTCGTTATTATTGCCATAGGCGCATTTGGCATTACCGGTGTGGCCAGCGACGAGATCATTGCTTACAATTACTGGTGCATTGAAAAGGGATATGCAGCTTATACCGGACCGGCCGATAATACGGCGGAATGGAAGAAAAGGGCAAGGGGCTGGACGAGTGTGATGTACCTCGATGCCTTAGTGGCCATGATCATATATACAGCCGTTACGGCCGCGTTTTACCTGTTGGGCGCTTCCATACTGTACAACCGGGGAGAAATACCGGAAGGAAATGCTTTGATAGAAACCCTTGCACATATTTATACGCAATCATTGGGCAGTGGCATAAGAACAGCTTATCTCATTGGCGCTTTCTTTGTATTGTTTTCGAGTGTATTTGCAACCCTTGCCTACTGGTCGAGATTGTTCTCCGATATTTTCGGGCAGTTTGGATGGATAGATTTTTACAACCCGGCGAAAAGAAAAAAAACGATAGCTATTTTATCGTGGATATTCCCCGCGGTTTGGGTAGTAGCGTATCTCTTTATCCAGTTGCCGGTTTTTATGATCATATCCGGTGGCGTGGTGGGCTCGGTGCTTTTATTGATCGTTGTTTTTGCCGCACTGTGCTTCCGTTACCACAAAAACTATCCTTCATTAAAATCCTCCATTTTCTATAATATATTATTCTGGCTTAGTGTACTGTCTATTGGAATGATAGCAGTATACGGGTTGGTGAAACTGATAAGTTAAATCTGGCAGCCGAACCAGCATTGTAATCAACCTTTATTTACCTGGTCAACCCCTTTAGTACTGCTACCAACCGGTCAACATCCTCACAGGTATTATAAAATGCCAGTGACGGGCGAACCGTGGTTTCTACTCCCATCCTGCGTAAAATAGGTTGTGCACAATGGTGACCCGTACGCACTGCGATTCCCTCGCGGTTGAGTGCTTTGCCAACATCATCATTTGAATGACCTTTCAGTATAAAAGATAATACACTTGCTTTATGAGCGGCTGTGCCGATAAGCCGTATACCCGGCACCTGCTTTAAATGATGTGTTGCGTATTCCAGCAAAGCATGTTCATAAGCATTGATATTAGCTATGCCCAGTTGGGTTACATAATCTATTGCCGCGCCAAGACCTACCGCATCTGCTATGTTGCCTGTACCTGCTTCAAAGCGGTTGGGCGCTTTGTGATATTGTATTTCTTCGAAAGTCACATCCTGTATCATATTACCTCCACCCTGCCAGGGTTCGGTACTATTTAACAAATCTTCTTTACCATACACTACGCCAATACCTGTTGGTCCAAAAACTTTGTGCCCCGAGAATACAAACCAATCCGCATCGAGCGCCTGTACATTTACAGGCATATGCGAAACAGATTGCGCCCCGTCTACCAAAACTTTCGCGCCGGCAGCATGCGCCATAGCAACCATTTGTTCAGCGGGTGTAACTGTTCCCAATGCATTCGACACCTGGGTGAAGGCAACTAATTTTGTATTAGCGTTTAACAGCCTGGCATATTCGTCCAATAAAATCTGTCCGTCATCATCTACAGGTATTACATTTAATGTCAATCCTTTTTTATCAGCCAATCTTTTCCACGGCACTATATTAGCATGATGTTCAAGATGGCTCACAATAATTTCATCGCCATTTTTCAGATATTGATCGCCCCAGCTTTGTGCAACAAGATTGATCGCCTCTGTAGCACCGCGAACAAAAATGATTTCATTAGGTGATCTGGCGCCGAGGAATTGCTGTACTTTTTTTCTTGCTTCCTCGTAAGCATCTGTTGCTCTTGCAGCCAATTCGTGAGCAGCACGGTGTATGTTGGAGTTTTCGTGCCGGTAAAAATAGCTCAGCCTGTCTATTACAGATTGCGGCTTTTGTGTAGTAGCCGCATTGTCTAACCAAACAAGCGATTTGCCATTCACCTTTTCGTTGAGAATGGGAAAATCTTTTTTTATTTTATAAGCATCAAAACCATGTGTAAAACCGCCTAACTCACCGTTGTTAACAGGTAATCGCTCCTGCTGTAAAAAATAGAAAGAAGGTGTGTTTGTATCTGTAATGATTGGTAATGGTGAATGATGTGAACCAGTTGTTGGATCGCTGATGTTTACAAATTTCAGGATTGATTCAATATCCTGCCAGTAAGGTTGTTCATCTATGAAAGGTAATGCAAATGGATCCTGCTTATTGCCTGCTGTTTGTTTATCAATATTTGCATCCGGAAAGCTGGTTACCGGTTCCTTAATATTGAAATTTTCCGGCTGATGTACATACGATGGAGATGCGCCGCTGCCAGCTACTGAAGCCGGAACGCCGCCACTAAGCGTAGATTTATCGGAACTTGTTTGTTCAAATCCGGGAGTTAAACCGGGCTGGAGCGCTGCGAATGCTGAATAATTTTCCCGGGGCGCTGAAGCCCCGCTACCTGCTACCGAAGATGATACACCTAATCCTGTTGCAGAAGGTGGCGCAGAGAACCCGCTAACCGGCACCGGTGATGCTAATGCAGGTTGCACGATGCCATGCGTCATAAGCTCATCTGCAGGAAGGTTTACGCCGGGAACAATACCCTCTCCCGTGATTGATTTCGCGAAAGCAGTTGCCCGCGGGTGCTCATATGGATCTAATGAAATTTCCTTTGGCGCATCTTCCGGTAAAGCTTTAAAGAGCTGGTTGGCCAATTCCTGCAAGACTTCCACGTCCGGAAGATTATTTGTATTTGTACTCATGATAGTTACCAATTTCAACATCATACAATACGGCAATAGCATCATCCACCAATACTGCTAACGAGCAGTATAAGGAAACAAGATAGGATGCAATGGCTTTTTCATTGATGCCCATAAAACGAACGGAAAGCCCAGGGGTTTGCTCGCCCTGTAAACCAGGTTGGAATAAACCTACCACCCCCTGCCGGGTTTCGCCTGTGCGCAATAATATGATTTTTGATTTACCTTTTACAATGGGTAGTTTATCGGATGGGATTAATGGAATGCCTCTCCATGTTAAGAACTGTGAACCAAATAAAGAAATAGTGGGAGGAGGAACACCGCGACGGGTACATTCCCTGCCGAATGCTGCAATGGCCAGTGGATGTAATAAAAAGAACCCGGGTTCCTTCCACACTTTGGCAATGAGTTCATCCAGATCGTCGGGAGTTGGAGCGCCGGTACGCGTTTTAATACGCTGGCTGCCGGCTACACTATGTAATAATCCGTATCCGGTGTTATTAATCAGTTCGCTTTCCTGCCTTTCTTTTATCGTTTCAATGGCAAGCCTTAACTGCTCAGAAATCTGGTTATAAGGTTTGCTGTACAAGTCGGAAACCCGGGTGTGTACATCTACAATGGTTTGTACTGCGGCCAGGTTATATTCTCTTGGGTTTTCAATATAATCCACAAAGGTTTGTGGCAATGTTTTTTCATCTCTTGAAGAGCAGTCTACTTCAATTCGCGTGGCATCTTTTACTTTGTTAAGCCGGTACACTCCCGATTCTACAGGTACCCAGTTTAATAACCGGGTAAGCCAGCGTGGAGTAATAGTAACCATTTGAGGAACTGTGCGTGTAGCAATAGCGAGTTGCCGTGCCGCTATGTCGCCGAGGGCGGTTTGTTGTTGATTTTTAGTGTCAGCCATTGTATCAATTTTAATCTAAAGTTTAACCTTTTTTTTTAATTCTTACAAATATATAAGAAAAGAAAGTTAATAGTCTATAAATTTTATAGACTATATAAATGTTTGTTTTTTAAAACTTAAACTATTAGCTATGAGAGCATATAGCATTTGTTGATCCAATGTTTCTTCTTTATCAATACACATGATCAGATTTTGCACTGTATTTAATGTTGCTGGTAGAATTCTCCACCCACACTGTTTCCACTAATATATCCACGATTGCGCTCCAAAGGTTTACTCACTTTAATTTAACCGGCAGAAAGGATTAAATATGATAACCCTCCACATTCATATATGGCGGTATATTTCTGATATGGCAGGATGCCGTTTGATGTATGCCTGTATTTTTTGAAACATTCAATGCACCAAGGGTTACACCCTGGTATATTTTTACGTTGTTACCAATCACACAGGTTTCGCCTATCACAACACCTGTACCATGATCTATGAAAAAAACTGATCCTATTTCGGCGCCAGGGTTAATATCAATACCGGTTATAACTATGTGCATATTCCGAAATCCATCTTGGTAATACCGGAATTTTAAGTGAGCGCTGCAAACCGAACAGGTTTAACCGCAGGTTGGGCAGCATACAAAAGGCACTTCTGTAAGCGGTGAGGTGCGTAAGATGCGGTAATTGCCCAACTCATCTCCCAATGCCCGGCTGCTTCTGTTTCTGCGATCCAGCAGCATGGCTGCTATATCCTTTGTTGACCTTTGCGAAGATAAAGCTGCCAGCCTTTCATCCGGCAATGGTAAAAAATGATCGAATACGTTGGTAATATTGCCAAACACTTCCACCACAAGTACACTCAACGGAGCATCTTCAGGTAGACCTAATTGTTTTAACAGCACAGCGATCTCTTTATTCGTCCACATAGCAGTGGCCGCTTTGGGCTGGTCTTTGTATATCGCTTTAACAGCGCCTGCCAGCAGGCTTGCTTCCGTAAATTTCGCAGCTTTGGGCGCCGGTGCTGCTTTGCCCGCATCTTTCAGATTTTCAAAAGCATGCAGGATGTTTGTGGCCATTGCCCTGTCTATCTTTACGGTTTTACCTGCTTTATAATCGCGCATGGCTTTGTTTAATCTTGCTTCATACACTTTATCTATTTCCAAACGGCTCACTTCATTCATCAGTGTAAGGTTACTCAAAACAACATTTGCCCGCGCGGCCTCATCTGTCTTGTCCACCATCCATATAGCGGATGTATGCACTATTTCAGAAAGAACAGCATTATTAAACAATCCTGTACCGGCAGGCGCCTGCACTTCCGGTTGCTGAGGCTTTACCAGTGTCATCAGCTTTTCATCCAAAAGAATATTGCGGTATGTTACACCATCGGCCTGCTTTACCTGCGCATACAATACACAATGCAGTTGCGTACGCGGCGGATCATTGGTTACATTCTTTCCTTTCCATACCGCTTTCCCATAGGGCGCGTTTACATATACTTTATCAATATCCCGGTTTACGTTACACAACAGCGTTGGTGCAGGATGCTGCATACCGGCAATCACCAATGGCCTTCCAAACCTTCCCTGGGCAGTGCTCCACAGGTTTTCTTTTCCTGCTTCACCATTGCTCCAATGCCCGTGACCAATACGGAATTCATATGTAAAAAAGCCAAACAGCTCAGGGCTCTCGGGATGTAACCCCGGGGGAAGCGGCAGTAAATAATGGATATCATCGTCATCGCCGGCTTTTTCCATTGCCTGCATGGCGCCCAACCCGGCCATATCGTCTGTTTGACCCGGCGTGATCATCCGTATATATTCCGGATCAATGGGCAAAGGCGGATCTTCGGTTGTGGCCTGCACCAGTTCACCGAACTGCTTATTGTTCCCGATCAACTGATCGGGCGCATAATGCAATACACGGCAAAATAGAGTATCGGCAGGATCTTGAACAGGTTCTTCCAGCTCTACCCACAAATACTTTTGCCTTGCTTCCGTAGCACTGTATTTTTCATTTTTACGATAAGGAGAAAATGCCAAACCAACGCTGGCAATTTTGGGCACCTGGGCAGGAATAACCGTAGCCGGTAATGTTAATTGATCCGGCTGCTGGGTTTGATCTTCGCCGTGACCTGCTTTAAACTTTGCCGTAATGGTATACTGCACTTCTATTTTGTCGGGAAAACGAAGCTGCCCGTTGGGACGAAGTAAAGCAGCTTTGGGTTCAATGGCATCAATAAAAATAATAGTGGTGCTGCTCCTGTTGATATTACCGAATGGATCCGGCTGCAGGGATTCGAATGATGCGGAATGCTTCAATTCAATATCACCGATATTGCTGAGTGTTTCCATTTCACCTGCATCATCGCGGCTGAATTTTTTTTGCCGCCCAATGATAAATGCCGTATCCTGCAGGGCATCCCAGCTCCAGTCGCGGTTGAGGCGATATACCAGGCAGCCGATCCAGTGATTACAGAGGTCGGCTTTGGTAGAAAAGGTAATGCTGCTGCCATCCGGCGCCAGGTGATGCCGTATTTTATTATTGCATCCAAAAACGATCCTTTCCCCTTTTTCTGCAACCAGGGTAAGTCCGTTTACCTTTACGCCCAGTTGCTGCGCAAGGCGTTGCATAATATCGGGACGGTTGCTGGTTTCGGCATTAAAGAAAAAGAATTGATTAACTATGCCCTTACGAATAAATTCAGGGTCCGGCTGCAGGTATAGCCCCTGTAACGCGGGAACATTGGCTTTAGGCAGCAATAACGACGCATCTTCATTGATCAGTTCCTTATAAAACCAGAGCTGTGTTTTTTTGCCATACCGGCTGTCGCGATCCGGGTTCCCTTCATTAATAAAACCATAATAACCGCTGTCATCGCCTTCGCAAACGGCACGAATGGTCATCCTGATCTTTCTTGCGGTGGGTAATGGAATACCTGCCATGGCATTGATCGCCGCTTTATTCAGTTCGGGTGTATTAAAAGGATCATCGCTGCTGCCCAGGTTGAGTGTGGGCGCATCATGAAATATAACGTTAAGTGACAGGGTTTCTTCCATATCTGCCGCTGCATTTACGGCAGGAAAATTTCTTGAAGTGGTATACAGGGTAATATAATTTTCATTACCACTTTCGCTAGCCAGGTTGTCGAGCCGCAGCGTTTCCACTTCTACTTTTATTTCCACCTCAGCCACATCCGGGTCGGCTATGGCAGGAACAATATTTTTGGGATTCGCTACCGTACCACCCTGCTTCTGATCCTGTGCCGACTGTATCAATAGCTGTACAGGATCTGCACCCAGCGCTTGGTATTTGCCTGTAAAAACAACCGCGGGATAAGTGAGCAGCGGCCTTTGGATAGAAAGCACGGGATTGCCGTTAAAGGAAGAAGTTTGATCATCGGCTATGATCTCGTTAAAAAAATCGGCTTTGGCTTCTTTGAGGTCTTTAGATTTTTCAATACGGCATAATGATGGCGCCACATACCGCTTAAAGCTCCATTCTGATGTTGGCGCAGCGGCATTATTGTATACTTCTTCAGCAATCACAGGGCCGCCTCCACTAATATCCATCATGCGAACACGGAACTGGTAACGGTTGCCATAACGCAATAGCGTAGCCGCCGGCACTTCATCGAACATATTACTGGGGTCAACGGCCTTGGTGGGTGTGGGATCCAAAGGATTTAACCGCGCTTCATCACTCTGATGAATGTTCACTGCGTCACTGTCTTTCAACACCACACTTTTGCCGATCCAACTGGTAAAATACATCGGTAGCCAGTAGGGTGCTTTTGTATCATTGTCTAACTGGGTGGGAAAAACCTGGAAGGGCAATTCCAGCGCTTCATTGGGGCCATTGCCGAGGCTGGCAGCTCCCAGGGAATAGGTTTGTTTACATCTTACTAAATTCAAACTGCTCCAGTCTGCACCCAAAGCATCTTCTTTTACATCAATGCGGTAACCAAATACGCCCAGCGGTGCGTCAACCCTCGGCCCGGTTTTGGTGGGATATCCTTCCAACTGCCGCATATACCATATTAAGATCTGCTCATCGTCCCAGGCCAGGCGTATTCCTTCATCTTTTACGGGATGGCTTCCGTCCTGCCTTTCACTGAGGAGTATGCTGCTTACCGGCTGAGCAGCATGTACAATTTTAGCGAAGCCGTCGTTGTATTCATTCAGTTCGGCAAAAATTTTGTCCCACGGCGCTGCCGGTGGTTCCGGGTCTACCACTTCGCCGGTTTTTACAAATAAAACAGGAAAGAGCAGAGGTGCAAAAACCGGGCGTTTATTTGCAGCGCCGGTTTTTAATTTGGGAATGCGGGCTGCATAAGGTTTTATAAATGGTCCGTCTGCCTCCACCATCAATTTCTCCTGTATGCTTTTGTAATCTTCATTAACGATGTCGGCATAGATATAACAGCCTTTTTCGAATAAAGCCGCATTGTCGCCCTCAACAGCAATTTCAGTTTTATATACCATACCGCAGGCCCGGGCAAGCAAAGGTTGCCGCAATATATAAGCGAATACCTGGCCCCAGCTCAAGTCGTCGTTGTTCTTCCAGGTGGAAACGAGCGGCGTATCCTTTTTTATGGCACAATGATAGCTGTCATCTGTTTTGGCATTCGGTACCCGCGGGGAGGTGAAATTAAAAGCACCCCGGTAACTTTCGGGCAGGTACTTATTTACTGTTGGCGAGTCCGCTAATATATCCGGCGTTTTATCGGAAGCAGTAATATTTATTTTAGCACCTAATTCAGCCGCGATGGCCTGTAGCAAGGCATTTTTGTTGGTGGCCTCATCCACATTCACAGGCACATCCACAGGTTTACGTGTTAATGCCAGCGCATTGCCAATGGGCCATTCATCCAACCCCTTTACCACTTTTAATTCAAACTGGGGAACTAAGTCTGCAAAAGGAATTGCGGTATTATCAGGCGCCGGCAACCCGGTTGGGTAGTTCGCAAACGGATCCTGGTTGCGTGGTATAACAACGATATTGAGATGTAAAGTTGTTCCGTCATAACCTTGCGGAAAAACCATCGTAGTATATCTTCTTTTCGCTTCCATAATGTTGTATTAATCAATTATAGAGAGTTGCAAGTTTCAGGTTACAGGTTACAAGTTGCAGGTTCCAGGGTTACAGGGTTACAGGGTTACAAGTTGCAGGGTTCAAGGTTACAGGGTTACAGGGTTCAAGGTTTCACTTCTCACCATTGCCCATTCACTATTCACATTTCATATGGCCTTCCCGCTAACGGCTGATAGCTGACCACTGATAGCCGCCAGCTCACAGCCCTACGCTACCTGCCTGTCCTCACCCCATGTTTTAGAGAAGCTGATATCAATGACCAGGAAAATGCTGATGTCAATAGCGAACGTTACCTGGGCACTGCAGTCTGTTTTACCACCCTGCCGCACTACAATTCCTTTTGCTTCGATGGTAATGCAAACACATACCAGCCCGCCCAAAAGATTGGCCTGCCCGCGGAACAGCATCAATGCGGCAAGCACCACTTTATCTTTATCGGCATACATTTCTACGCCTACCATAAAAGTTACACTGGCGTTACCTACTACAGGTAAACTAACAACTATGGATACCCCAAATCCGAATTTTAAAGTGAGACTCGGACCTACCTTTGTATCTGCCGCAATTTTTACATCTACCGCGCCAATAGCATATATGGAACCAACGCCAACGGAGTAGCACATTATCTGCAAACCACCATGAAACTGCAGGAAAGCGCCTGCTGTTGGGAGTAACTGAGACGGGTCGCTTGTTACTTTAAGCGCAGCGTTAAAATATACGCCAACGGAGAGTGAGGCTTCCAGCTTGAGCGGTGTTTGTGCGCTGTTGTATAACTCATCGGTTGGCGGAAAACGGATAAGGGCGATCTCTTTGGTAGCTTCAAATTTATATTCCCATATTTCACCGCTGTTGCTCATGGCTAACTTTAAGCCCTTTTTTAGCGCCTCTCCGTAATCGCCCGAACTTAAGGAAGCAAGCATCTGCAAAATATCAATTACAGGCTGCAGCGCATCGCTGAATTCAATTTCAGGCGTGGGTATGCCTTCTGTTGGACTGCTGCCACCTTCATAACTGCTCTCTTTTCCTTTCTGCGCATCAAAATTGCCTTTAATGGTCATCAGCCGTTTCATGTCGCCCAGGTCTACCACCATTGCCAGGTTATTCATCCGGCTCTTCCACTGGTCGGCCATATCGCCTGCAAAGGAATCTACATCGAAATTTAACTTGCTGTCTACATAATTCGCAGGCGCATCGGTTTTTTTACCGGTTTTGTATTCGATGTAAATCCGCAATGCTTCTGTGTCTACAAGCGGAATTTCAAAAGACGGTACATCAAACTTTAATGCTTTATCCAATACGCCGTTGGCGCCGTTCTTTAACATGCTCATACCCTGCTTAATGACTGCTTCGCCGGCTTTTTCCGCTTCCACTTTCATGAGCTCCAGCACTTTTTCACCTCCGTCTTCCAAAGCGTTTTCCACAAAAGCCTGGAAGGTATTTCCATTGGCGTCTTTGCTGTTGAGCAAAGGGATCGTTTTGCCAAAATCTGTAATGGCGTTACCAATATTGGGAAATATGCCGTTACCCGTCATCAGCCGGTAGGCATCTGCAAAAATGGGCGGCGTTTTACTGAGCATTTTATCAACGTTCAGTCCATACGCCGGCGTAAGAAACAATGCTTTTTGCGTGGCCGTTGTTTGCAGGTAGCCGAAGTTGATGGTATCGGCGGAAGGATCACGAAGAATTTCCAAAGGATGAGCAATGCGAACGAGCTTTTGCTGTAATGTGGCGGCATCCACTACATTTCCTTTTTTCCATGCAGCAGTGCGTATAAGCGGAACCGTTACATCCTGCGGAAGCGGTATCACTTCGCCTGTACCCGCATTGTGCTGCACCATAGCCCAACTGCCGTCTTTGGGTAAAAAAACATTTCCTCTTGCCGCTACTACAAAAACGGGTATGGTACCTGCCTTATTAATAGAGGCGCTTAGATCAAACCGGTTAACGCGGACCTGCTGGTTACTTTTGTTGATGTCTAACACACAATCCACTTCACCGCCTATACTGCCGTTCTGCAGTTGCAGCAGCGCTTTCAGTTGCTCTGCCGTTAAAGGTTTCCCCGCGGGCGCCACCTGCACATATCCCAGCACCCTTTTGGATACCACTCTTTTATTTATATGACCCTGCACTACATTTTCTATTTCCACGTCGGCATCAAAATATACGCCACCGCATTTAACCGGCTCATTACGCTGTGTGGCGCCATTGGTATACATCTGGCCTTTTACCCCATTTACATAGTCTGCATTGGGTGCTATAATATTTTCTGATGTATACTCCGTTACAGAAGGTGCGTCTTTGATATTACGCACATTAAACAGTCCCCTGATGATACCGGGATGGAACTCGTAGGGCGCTTCAATGTTTTCAAAATCGGCCAGGGTTAATTTTGCAAAAGGATCTTTTCCCTTTTTAAGATAGCTGTAGGAAAAATCAAAAAGCCCGTCGCTTTCTGCTTTCCATCCGCTATCTGTTCTGAATACATAGCCGGAGCCTGTGCGGAAAACGGTAATGGTTCTTACCACCCGGATACCCCAGGGATAAATAATACTTTTTACCTGGATCACTTCATGCCCTGTTCGCCCGAGCATTACGTCGAACCTGGCCTGGCTGGTTTGCGCCATAGCAGCGCCCGGACTTAACCAGTTGCTGAACATGCTGGCGCCGTAACCGGTAATATCCATACGCGATACCGGCACGCCACGCGAATCTTTCAGCAACGAGGAAAGGCTGAGCGGACCAAATAGAAATTCATTGTTGAAAATCTCCGTTACACGATGACCCAAATTACTGGCATAAGATGCCATTCCAAACCAGTTCAGCAGGTTATTGGCCTGCACCGTATAGCCGGGAAACATATCACTATCATATTCTGTTGGATTGGCAGGATTGGGCTTGCCAAATCTTCCGGCCTGCAGGCTTATCTGAATGCCGCCTTCAAGCTTATAGGTATTATCTTCTTCATTCTTCCTGAACTTCGGACGTATATTTTCAATCGCCGGTTTCTGCGGCTCAACAAAATGTTTTGAAATATAGCTGATAGCTTTCATTCCGAAAGGCAGTGTAAAAGTAGCAAGCGTATAATTACCGGGCTGCGATTTAAAATCTTCAACCAGTCCGTTGGTTACCGGTATGGGCGCCAGTGGAACCGGAGCCTGGTTATTGTTCCACATACGGGCCGGGCCGCCATCATCGGCATAATATAAAAAACCCGCTTCGGGATCCATTAAGAGCTTGGGGGAATTGGGATCAAGGGGATTGTCCCTGTCGGGCGGCGTTAAATTTATTTCGGGTTCCCACGCCATCAGCGGCAATGTAAATGCCCGTACCCTGTTTGCCGGTAATTTCACCTGCATGCCTTCCACCAAAAACGGGAATGCATTATTCCAGGTGTTTGCATTATAATCTACACTGTGCACTTCACCATCTGCCCCCCTTACACTGCCGGTTCTTATAAGCTGCCAGTCTGCACCAAAGCTCACGCCCAGTTGGTTAGCATTACTACTCACATCTAATAGCGAAAAGAATTCCCGCTGCAACTGTAAACCACTGTCCCATACATCTTCAACATCTTTCTTCATTTTAAATAACTCTTCCGGACTGTAAACAGCGCCATTGGCATTTTTAAACCCGGCCAGCAGGTCTGTATTCATTGAAGGCTCTTCCTTCAGGATGACGCCGGGAAATCTTTCGGCAACAATCTCCGGCGCAAAGCTTTCAGCCGTTAACCTTACCGCGGTAGCGATACTGCCAAATAACGGCTTTTTTACGGCAGTGGCTACCACTCCGGAGGGCTTGCGGGAAAGGGCTGTTGCTGATCTTACGGCAGCGGTAGTTTTTTTTGCTGTTTTGGCGGCAGTCTTCTTTTCCGGTAATGTGAGCAGATCGGGAAGCTCATTTCCGCCAAAATAAAAATCAACGCTTACCTCATCGGTTTGGTCTTCCGCTTCTATAAAACTTACCACACAAATCAGCAGGCTGTTTATCCCGTTTGCACCGGCAATACGGTTGTATCTTTCGGAATAAACACCCCTTCGCCATAGTCCCAGGTTAGCAATATAAGGATCAGGCAGCGTAGGCAAATAACTATACAATGAGAAGATGAATATGCAATTTCCCCGGATCACATTTTCCATAGCGTCATCGCACTCACCAATAAGGATAAACGATTTTACCGGTGAAACGGTGAATAACGCGTTTTCCAGCGCAATGGAGAAAAGATTTAATTCCTGTGCGGGAGCAGCACCCGGAATGTTTACGGCATTAGCGGAAGCAGCCTGGTCTGCCTGCATATCTTCTTCCATCAGCATTATCCTTCTGCCGGTTTTTCCTGCGCTCAGCATCATATGACAGGAAGACGACTGAACAGGAAAAGGTTCTCCGTTTACCTTAACCGGGCGGTCGGTATAAATAGTAGCGGCACAGCCTGTAATTAACAGTTCCTGCGCGTTTTTACTATTTATAATAAAAATCAAAGGCGCCTTTTCTAACAACACTATATCCGCGGTGGTACCGTGCGGATTCAGGTCATCTTTCCATAGCTCCAGGTGATGTGAAGCGCCGAGCGCATCGGCTTCCATATCGGTGATAACAATCTCACCGGGCTTACCTGATATTACAGGTTGCTTCAATCTTACGTCTTCATTTTGCAATCCGTTCCATGTCATGCGCCAGCCTTCACCACATTGTAACAATGCAACACCGTTGCCCGTTGCCTGCACAGGATTGTTAATATTTAATGTTGCGGCAGGGAAAGCCCACCATGATTTTTGTATGAGCGCCTTGCCTGAGATACCGGTCCACGGACTTTTATATTTAAAGATAGAAAATTCATTTACATCCGTTTTCCATGGTATCAACACCTGGTTGTTATTATATGCAGGCGTTACACTGGAAGCCGGTGTGAAGCCGAATGCCACAGCCTGTCCGTATATTTCACCTGTTGCCGGACCAACTTGAGTAATAGTGCATTTATTGTTCTGCCACGAAAATTCCCATATTTCCGGTAACTGATAAGTGGCTTCTCTTGCATCCCTTCCGTAAGGCGAGGTTTCTGCCGCACCTTCATCTGTATGCTGTGCCAGTTTGAGCGACACCTGTATATTAACTGCTGGGTTTAATGTGATCTGGTTATTCTGAATAGTGGGTGCAAGGCTTAATTGTATACTGCCTCCTTTTACTGCCACGCCAACAAACCGGTCTCCGGGGGCTGCAGCAGAAAGGAATTTCGCACTTATCCAGCAACTGCCTGCTACTATTGTATAGGTTGTAGCAAGCTCTGCCGGCAAACCACCCGGAAACAGTATCCTTCCCTGCCGGAAAGAAGCCTTAAATAACAATGCCGGCTGTGTGCCGATATACAGGGTAATTAATTTTTCATAGCGGTAAATGTCTATCCATATTTCGCGTCCTTCATTATTTAAAAAGGGACCAAAGGTTTCGGCGGGTTTGGCTCCTGCGGCCCAGTCGGGTACACTGCCGGCCACTGCGGCATTTAATATGGGTACACTGCGTACAAAAATGCTTTCGCCCTGCATTGCTTCCACAGGCGCAGTAGTACGTGCAACCCTTGTGCTTATATCGGCAATACTGCTGAGTGCGGAAACTTTAATATTGTCGCGGCTATACAGGTTGGAATTGGCGAAAAGGTGTTCAGTTCCCGTATCTTCCATTTTCTGACTGACCAGCGAAGCCGCAATCCTTTCCCTCGCCTGCTGTAATTGTCTTTCCTGGTCCTGACCCGTAACGGTAAGATGGCCCGTTATGCTTTCCAGCATAGTGGCTAATTGCGCTTGTGTCATCTAAAAAGATTTATTCAATAAAAGAATGCGCTCAGACAAATGGCTGCGCCATACGCCAAAAGCCGGCAGTATTTGTCTTTACTAAAATTTTAACGGAAGTTGAATTTTAAAGAAGGAACGGAGGAGGCGGTACATAGGATCTTACTCAGGGAGGAACAGTAATATTAAAAAATAGAAATGAGTAATCAAAGCAATGTTGATAAATTATTGCATGGTTAACAAATTGTTTCCCAACTTCCGGTTCATAGAAACGAATCAGGGCGGTTGCAATGTGGTTGAACTGGTGGAGAAGCTAAGGCTGCTGACGGCTGTAAAAAAACATTGATATATTTTATTAATACCTCAGCCCTGGTTCGTGTCTCACGAACCAGCTTCATTCATTTCTTAAAATATAGCTGTGATATCATTCAAAAACCCAAAATCATCAATGCCCGTTTCATAATATTTCGCTGATGAATAGTGGTATTTAACCGGGTCGTCTGTTAATTGCCAGTGTTCTGCCAAAGGATTATCGTGAATGTATTGCAGTTTTTGCATAACAGTTTTCTTTTGTGTGAGTTCAAACGCCAATGGATTCCGCTGCCAGAATTCATAATTTTTGTTAGCTGCCTTTACTGAAAAGGAGGGCAGAAACAATGGATCATTATGGATAAGATGATTTTTAAACGCATGAGCGGTAAATTTTAAAAAAGATCCCTGGGCGGTTTCTTTTCCATTCAATCCATTCATTTGCCAGATAAGGTGGATATGGTTGGGCATGATCACAAATGCATATACTGTAATTTTTCCTCTTGCTGATAAGGTGGAGAGCGAACCGGTGATTATTTGCTTTGGTACATCACCGGATAATAGCTTATGCCAGTTATTAATGGTAGCTGTCCAGAAATATATCTTTCCTATTTCCATATAGGACTTACGGTGTTCTTCAAAATAATACATTAACGAATGTATTACATTTCAGATTATGAATATACGAACGAAGAAGAATCCCAATTTCCGGTTCGTGAGACACGAACCGGGGCGGTTGAAGTTTCCAACTTCCGGTTCTCTAATTAAAGCAATCATGCCTGAGGGGAGACAGGTAAAGCTGCACAGGAAAAAGAAACATAAAAAACAGTGCCCCCACCCTTGCGGTTCTCAAACCACAATTTGCCTTCGTGCGCATCCATAATTTGCCTGCATATAGCAAGTCCCAATCCATACGAAGGTTCCCCAGAAGTGCCCTGCCTTTTAGAATCGGCTGTCATCTGAAATATTTTTTCTTTCAGGTTTTCCGGGATGCCAATACCCCTGTCTTTTACCGCCACGGTTACAACAGCATTATTAATGGTGAAATCAATATCAATACCGGCATTTTCGGGGCCAAACTTTATCGCATTCCCGATCAGGTTACTAAAAACGCGCCAGAGCTTCTCCCGGTCCGCCTGTACAACGCAGGGCACGGTTTGTAATTTCATGATTTGATTTTTCTCCGCTGCTTTGGATGCAAGCATCTCCACACAATAAGAAACCAGTACGGCCAAATCCACGGGCATTTTATTAACATCGTTCCGCCGCTGACCGGTATGCAAAAGCTCCTCTATAAGTTGAACAGCATGGTGACCTGCTTTGCTGATCATTTCCAGCATTTTGCGCTGACCGGGCAGGTAATTATCATCTTTCAGCAAAAAATCACTCATGCCTGCTATACCACCAACGGGATTGCGCAAATCGTGGGCCACCACCTTCATCATCCTGCTGTTTTCGGCATGGCTGTTTTCCAATGCAGAAAATGCTTTTTCCAAATGAGCATTCTTGTTGGATATCTTCGTGTTGAGCTTAGCAAGCACTGCGATATGTTTTTTCGACTGGCGATTATTCCGCCAGATGAGCAGCATTACCAGCACAGCCATGGCTGCGCCTATTGCCGTAACAATAAGATATATGGTTTTGAGATCATCTTCTTTTTGCAAAGCATCCAGCTCATACTCGTTTTTTAAATAGTTCAATTCTTTATTGATATCCGGAGACAGCACGCCTCTTTCCGCGATTTCTATAGAATCGCTGATTTTCATATAGCGGGTGAGATAGCTGTTTGCTTTACGGAAATCATTATTTTCTTCAGATACCCGCGATTGCATCAGGTTCCATTTTCCCATGATTTCAGGGTTGGGAAAACTATCCAGCCCCCTTTTCAGGGCAAGCAATGCGGCTTCGGCCTCATGCAGCCGCTTTTGCCGGATATACAGGTCGGCCAGCTTGGCAAGCGACCAGGGCACATCTTCAACCGCGCGGCGGGGCAAGCTATTGATGCGAATGCTCTCTTTCAGTAAGCGTTCGGCAGCGGAATCGTTCCCCGTTTCCATTAAATCCTTTGCAAGGTTGCCATAAATAACTGCTGTGGCCGCCTCAATAAGAACAGTATCAAGGATCTTTTGATTTTGAGCATTATACCGGAATGCCTTGTGTGCGTTATATTGGATATAGCGCAGCGCGCTGTCGAAATAATATATGGCGCTGTCGTGCATATTCAGCCTGCTGTAGCATATGCCAACATTGTCGAGGTCTGCCTGCTGGTTGGCAAAAAGTGTGTGTTCTTTGTTGGGATCGCTGTTACGGTTACAATCAGATCGTTGTATATAAGCCTCTTTAAAGAACATGGCTGCCTCATCATAACGTTTACGCTTGTATGCAATTTTGCCCAGGCTGGTAGTGGAATTGGTACGCTGGCATATATCGCCTGTTTTTAAAATGGCTTCCCGTGCCAGGAAATAAAAACCAAACGCCTCATCGTAGCGCTTAAGGGCGTGCAGGTCATCGGCCTTATACGATAACGCCGTGGAATACCAGTGCAGGTACCCTTTTTCACGTTTGAGCTGCTTAACAATCATAAGCATGCTGTCTGAATACATTAAAGCCCTGGCATAATCCCTTTTTTGCGTATAGTAGTACCCTCTTTTTACACTATAGGTTTCATACATCCGTTCCGGATAAGGCAGGTCGGCATATATGGAATCAACCGCTCTGAAATAAAGCACGCTGTCTTCAATATACTGCTGGATCTTCCTGAATTTAAAATTTTCGAATACCTCCCGGTTTCCTGCTTCCTGATGATCGCGGCAGGCCGCAGAGAAAAGAATAACCGCCGCAAATACCGATAATACAGTAAGCCGCATTTTTTTCTCACGCTTCATGATAATCATTTTTCAACCTGCGTTTTATGTTTGACGTTATACCTGCAAACGTTTTTTGCTTTCCTAACGTATGTAACACGCGGCATAGTACGCTAAAATACCACTTCTTCGCACGATAATATTTTTAAGAATGAAACAACTGTTTATAATATCCCTTCTGCATGTAATTTGTTCCGGGATGCCGGTTGCGCAGCAAAAACATAGCATTATTGATAACGCAGTTTTTCCTTCCTGAAAGATATCACGAAAGGGATAACAGACAACTCACGGATATACTCCGAACAGGCTGTACCAGTATTGGGAGCCAATAAAACCGGCGGAATACTCATCCGGCCCGGCGGAAGAAACACAAAAAAATAAAGGAAAAACGAACGCCTCCGGCCGTTTTTCCGGCCACCGCCTCCCCCTGTGTAACATGCCTTTAAATTTTTAGTTCATCTAATAAACCCCGATCCAAAGATCAATAAGGATTCCTGTTCGTGAGATACCATAGCCGTCAACTTAAAATGCTTTAGAGGAGGAAAGCGCAGTCCAGTCTCACCTTTCCGGCACGTGGAGACACGTGCCGGGGCGATCGCCTTGGTAAGTGTCCCCACTTACCAGCTTCAAACTTCCGGTTCGCGAGACACGAACCGGGGCGGTTGCATTCCACTCTACAACTTATAATACTGCTCCCAGCCTTTGCGCGGAGGTGTTCCCGTTAGCATGGCATCGGCAAACCGGTTGTTCGTGATACGTTTGGTTTCCCTGTTAAATAATATTTGCGTATTAAGCCGCTGCGCCATTACGCCTAATGAAAACACCTGGCTGAGCGGTCCCGCAATTTCAAAGGGGGAACGCGTTTTTTCTGACCCGCTGCAGGCAAGCAAAAAGTTGGCAAAATGGTTTGAAGAACTTTTAGGCACTTCGGGTAGTTTGGATGACATTGCCTTTGCTTTGTCTTCGGGAATAATGGATAAGGTGCTGCCATGTGTACCGCCTTTAAAGGTCAGTTCTTTACTGTATATAATTTTACCCGGATTGAGCTTGACCGGCTGAATTTTACCATTGCCTGCCGGTGGGATATCGGGATCCAGTTCAGATACGCCATATCCTTCGGGTACAGGAGGAATATTATTTATACCATCATACCAGGTAATATCAACCGCCGGCATTTTTTTGCGCTGCGGAAATCTAAACAGCAATGTGGTAGACATAGGATAGAAAAATTCATTGTGCCCTTCCGCTTTGAGCGCCGTAATTTCATAGGGCAGACCCAATTCTAAAAACTCATGCGCGGTGTCTAAAATATGCGCGCCCCAGTCGCCGAGGGCGCCCATCCCAAAATCGTACCAGCAACGCCATTGCCCCAGGTGATAATCATGATTATAATCGTGGTACTGTGCTGCAGCCAGCCAGTTGTTCCAGTCTAATGTGGCGGGAACAGCTTCCGCAGCAGGAAATTTTTTGATTGAAGTATCCCATCCGTGCCAGCGGCGCGATGCATTCATATGTGCAGTAATCGCTGTAACATCTTTTATGATGCCGGCATCCTTCCAGGCTTTAAACTGAAAATAATTGGCTTCCGAATGTCCCTGGTTTCCCATCTGCGTTACCACTTTATTGTATTTTTTCGCGGCCGCCATCATCAGCTCTATTTCATAAAAAGTGCGGGCCATAGGTTTTTCAACATACACGTGCTTGCCCAGCCCCATGGCCATCATGGTGATCGGGAAATGGGAGAAGTCGGGCACGCCAACAGAAACAGCTTCTATCTCATTACCCATTTTATCCAGCATTTCACGGAAGTCCTGGAACCTTTTGGCGCCAGGAAATTTATCAATACTCTTTTGTGTATGCGGCGCGCCCATATCAATATCGCAAAGCGCTACAATATTGGCCAAACCAGTACCATGCAGGGCATTAAGGATCTCGCCGCCCCGGTTACCAATACCAATGCAGGCAAGATTAACTTTTTTATTGGCGCCAATGATCCGGCTATAGCTCTTTGCTGTAGCGCTGAAACTTCCAACAGCCATACCGGCGGAAGCCAGTGCAGCCGACTGTATAAATTTCCTGCGTGATGACATAGCTATTTACAGTTTATAGTTTATAGTTTATAGTTTGTAGTTTGTAGTTATGAAGATGTAAATGATCCTCAATATACAAAGCATCAGCTTAAATTTCCTGATAAATCATTGACAGATGTGAAGCAAGCGAAGAGGGCTTCCAAATCTTTATATTTTATAGGCAGAAAAATTTTTGATCCGTGGCCCGGCAGATGCCGCGGTTATACTTATCCGGATTTTATCTGTTACTACCTCATCGAACTGCTGAATGCGCTTATTTCCTACTGAACTGCCTTCCGCTATTTGCACCCATTGATTATCTTTCCATGCCTCAATGCTGTATTTTCTGATACGTTCTCCTTTTTCGATGTCTTCGGCAATAACAACATGGTTGATGGCTACAGGTATTTTGCCAAGCGACAATTCGAGCGTTTCACCATTTCCTTTTGCGGAAGCAAGCGGCTCCGAAAAACGTTTTTTGATTTCGTTGCCAAACGCTGTTAACCGCTGCATATCTTCTTCGGGCACCAGTCCGCTGGTGTCTACCACAATACCGATCAGCATGTTCGAATTGCGCCCCACGCTGGTAGTATAGTTTTTCACCAGCTGATCAACCGATAATATTTCCTGACCTTCCGCTTTCCAGAACCAGCCGCCCTGCCAGCCGGTGCGCAAAGGAAAATCGGCTTCACCCGGACACCATATTGCACCTTCAGGGTTACCCTGCATGTCATCGCTTTTAACGGTTCCTGTGGCTGAAGTTGTAGTATCGGTTCTGCTCCAGTTAGGATAGGGAGCCAACCCTTCCTCATTGCCGATCCAGCGAATAAGATTTTTAGCATCTGCAGGACCCTGGAAAACAACGGCATCGGGTTGTAACTGCTTTAACAAAGGAGCCAGGTTGGGTCCACCATCCTTAACCGGTAAGACACCCCCATCGAACCATATTTCAAATAATTTTCCATAGTTGCTCCACAACTCGGTGAGTTGCTGCACTACCACGTTATTATAGGTTTGCTGGTCCACCGGGCTTCCGGGTTGAACCAGGCCGGGATTATCAACATAACAGTATCCATTTGCAGCCGCACTGGCGTAAATGCCGGGTTTTATATCATACTTTTCGCACGATTTTATAAAATCAGCCACAATATCTCCTTTGCCATCTCTCCAGGGCGTATGTTTAACGCTGTATTCATGTGCTGCTGTTGGCCACAAGCTAAATCCCGAACAATGCTTTGCAACCAGTACCGCGTATTTTGCACCTGCTGCTTTAGCGGCGCGCAACCACTGATCGGTATCTAACTTAGAAGGATTGAAAACAGAAGCCGGCGGATGTGTGCCCCATTTCCGCCAGTTATAATCCGGCACATAGTTCACTACATCAAAATGAAACATAGCGCCAATCTCCGCCTCTGCCCATTGCACGTGTGGCGCTGAAGGTAATACGGCATCCGGCTGTTCATTTTTTTGCGTGCAGGCACCTATGGCCAATAAGAGGAAAAGAAAAAAAGGTTTTATTTTATTCATCATTGTTATTTTTAATTCAGATTCGAATGGCCTGGTTTGTATCCTTACGAACCAGTCAACTTCCGAACGAAACAGTTTTTTTAATGGCATTTCTTTTTATGGCATAAATACAAACCATTGCTGGCTTTTGGCAGGTATGGTTACCCGTAAGTTCAGCTTTGTGCCGTTTAACATTATTTTTTTAGCCGCCCCGTCATTTTCACTCATGGTAGCCCGGTTTTTTAATCCTGTATAGTACAGGTCTGCTTGTATTTCCCGGGTAATGGGCTCATTCAACGGGTTATATACCATTAGTAAGCCCTTTTCTTTGCCGTGCGGATCGGCATGGAGTATGGCATCATAATCCCTTCCGTCGGGACGGCGCAGGTGAATAATATCAGCGTCTAATATCCGCCGGTGCTTCTTATAAAAATCAACCCATTTTTTCACCAGGGTTTTGGTTTGAGGCGCATCATACAATTGCGGGCCGCGGTAACAGGCCTGCACACCCGCTCCAAACAAATTGGCCAAACGCTGCTCATAATGCGGCAGGTGTTCTTTGAGTGGTTCTATAGTAGCCGCAGCGCCACCACCGTGATATTGCACCAGCGGCACAAACATCCAGCCCATAGAAGGCGCTTTTTCCCATGTGCCATCATATATGTTCTGACGTTCAATAATTTCCTGCAGTTCGCGTGGCAACGACCAGTTCGTTTCGCGATAGCCCATGGCTATTTTAGTGCTGCCGTTTAAAAAATACCAGTCGGGCACGTTCAGGTAAATGCCTTTGCCCCTGCACCAGCGGTAAAATTCCTGTATCTCCCTGAACTGTTTCCAGCGCGAATCTTCCAGACCTCTGTGACCCGGATGATCTGTGGAAGCGCAAACATCACCGGGATAAGAGCCGTCATGTTCCAGCAGGTCCTGTTCCGTAGTTTCATAAAACCGGTATAGCTTTTTGAAATAATCCTGACCCCATTTACTTTCTAAGCAGGGTGAGCTGCCAAATGCAGGCTTCATGCCTCCGGGCATTACCACATCGTTTGCTGCATTAATGGAACGGCTGGCCAGCAACGAATAACCACCAAGCGCCACGCCTTTTGATTTCGCGTAATCCTTCAGCGCTTTCATACGCTGCAGGTTCTGTTGCGAAGTATCTTCAATATTAAACCCGCTACCAAAAGTCATGATCACCATCTCAAAACCCACTTCCGCACATTGATCAATTGCTTTTTTTACCGGCTCATCCACTGCGCTGCTTACATGCATGATGATGGGATTTTCGGTTACCCACGGTGCGATGGTGCGGTAAAGCTTTCTTTCGCTTAGCCCTCTCCGTTCCCTGTCGTAGCTGTCGTACACCAGCTCCCATAACCGCATGCTTTCAAAAGATGCACCGGGCGCCAGCTCCTGCCCCATCCCGGTTTTGGGCATACATACCAGCAGTGAAGGGGTTTGCAACGCATAGTTTACCTGCGTGGTGTAAGACGGATCGGTTTGCCATTCTACACAGGCGTTTTGTGCTGCATTGGGCGACATGGAACCGAAGGCGAAATCACTTTCTGTAAATATAGGAGGCAGTTCCCAGCGTTGCTTGTGCTCTACGGCGCTTTCTGCCTCTGTTACCGCCAGGTGCTCGCTTTTAATATTATTTACTATAATTTCCTGCCCGCTCTTATTTCCCACACTTACCCATTTGCTTAGCAGGGGTAATCCATCATATAATTCGTAATGCACTTTTACGGTTAGTCCGCTCAGGAAATCAAAATCCTCCTGCGTTTCCTTCGGCGCACCCAACAACACTACCTGCTCTATTTTACTGCGCCCTGTTGCCCCCGCTTCACCGCGCACCATTTTGCCACCACGGGGATCGGTCTTACCCACACGGATATGCGCAGGAGTAGATTGAACAGGTAATTCAGCAAGGGAGGTATAGCTTTTGCCATCTTCCGATATACTGTATATCATTTTGCCGGTGGCCAGCAGGACCTTCAAATAATAAGATTTGCCCGGGTCAAAGCCTTCGAAACTCTGGCTTTTGCCATCATGAAATATTCCAAAACTTTTATTGCGGGGTGAAAGATAGAATTTAGATGAATGCTCTCCTTCAAACTGCAGCGCAATACCAGGGCCATACCCGCTGCTTTGGTCCGTGCCGGCATTCAGCCTGCATATGATCACTTTGGTACCGGCAGGCAATGCCCGTTCGCCAAATACAACGGCATTTGCCGGAGCCATTATTTCTCCGGCCTTACCCTCATTATTAAATGCATTGGCCGCTGCATTTACGGTAACAATATTCCACTGAGGCGACAATGTAATAAAATCATCTTTCAGTAATACTGCTCTTTGGGCATCGCCCGCATTCAGGTTCTGGAAATTGCGGATGATGGCTTCATCGGCTTTGTAGGTAAAGGCAACTTCTATTCCTTTGGGCGGCCAGGGCAGTTGCTGCGACGACCATTCCGTGCGGCGGTTCCATTCAAAACGCGCTTTGATGGGAGATGTAGCGTATGATACCAGCTTTAAACTGTACGGATCGGCTTTCATTGCGGGTATCCATTCGGGTAAGAGGTAGTTGCCAATAGGCTGACCCGTTAATCCTCCCGCTTTTATTTCATGACCGTTTATCCAGAGTACGGCTTCGGGCGATACCGCCCGGACAAGGGCTTCATTGGTAACCAGGTTATCCAATCCAATGGTTGCCCCGTTGGGCGCAAGTGTAAAAGTTCTTGTTATCAGCCCGTTGCTCAGCGCCATATGACCTTCGGGTGTTTTGTATACTGCAGCGGATTGTGCGGCGCCGGAAACCAGCCAGTCGGTTTTGCTGCGCAATTGTGTTTTATTATAGGGCGGAAGCGCGTCAACACGAACGTTTTGCGCAGTAACGGCAATGCATTGGTACGTTGTAACAAATGCTAACACCATTTTAAAAATGTTTCTTTTCACGCTATGCTTATTTTAGTTACAAGATTAGTGGATTTTATAATAAAAAGAAGAAGGGGTAAAACACAGGCATTTGTAACCTCCTATCACTTGAGAGCTAAATCTATTTTTTAAATGATTTAGCTAACATTTTGTTTGTATGTTACTTTTTTTGCGGAAAAAAAGTAACCAAAAAAGCCGCCGGAAAACGAATACCCCCCGTTTTCCGGTCGGTTCCCTGATGTGTCCTTTGTGCTACTGTATATTCAACTTTAGTCCGCTGCTGCTTTTTCATTTCTGTAAACATAATTCTGTCGCAGATATTATTTAAGATAGAACAAAACATACAACGGATTAATAGGCTATTTATTAACTGGTGGTTGATGCAAAAATGCAATGTATTTTTCCAAATATTCCTTAGGTGGGGTATGCCATTCCGCCGTTCTGCTTACCTTAGTGCGTGCACAGTGATACGCAAACTCATATAGTATGTTTACTATTTTTGGATTGGGGATCAAATTGCCATCTTCCCCCGTAACAAATGCTCCCCTGTTCCCGGTTTTAACTTCTTTTGCTATCTCAAGCATCGCATAATACACCGGTAAACGTGCAGATTTTACTCTTACAAAATAGTCGGGATGCTTTTGCACTTTCTTTTCGGCCCTGTCAAAGATCCGGTTGTATTCCGCAATTAATTTTTCCGATAAAAAACTTTCTTTTTCCTGTACCGGCGAGCCGAATATAGACATCTTCACGCCTTTTCCGGATTGGTTATTATCGTGCAGCAGCCTTATATATTCTTTTATACCGGCAGCAGCGGGACCGTAATAAGCATCAATAAATTCATTTTTTTCTTTTTCAATATCAAGGTCAGGGTTCCACAGCATTTTAGCGATCATATAGGCCCTTAACGGCGCAAAATCGCCACCAGACTGGATATTACCCTGTTCAAATAATGCCGATACATTATTGTTCCTGAGAAATTGAATATTGGGCTGTAATACCCGCAGGTTGGGAAACGGAGCGAACAGGTGTGAAAAACGAATTACATAATCCCATACCAGGATGTTATCCGTAAGCTTTCCCCAGCCTATTAAATCTTCGCTAAAAGCCTTATCACCTGTTTCCATAGGATCGTTGCGGGAGCTCTCAATACTGCACAGCATAATATTTACATTCTTCCGCGGCACGATACCTTTTGGGGGTACACGGGAGTATTGATATGCCAGGGTGGAAATAATTTTATCCGGGAACCTCTCTGCTACTTTATTTACAAAAGTTAACAATGACCCCATACCCAGGGCAGGATATTTTTCTCCACCATGGGTAGAAAGTAATTTCTCTTCGGGCGCAAAAGCAGCATGTTTTTTATCCAGCGCAGCACAGTTATCGCAACGGCAATAATTCACGTTGTCGTTTTGGCTAACAGACCAGTAAAGCGCCTGCGGGTTTTTATCAATGGCTTTTTGCAGGTTTTTACATACAATTTCTAATACGTCCGGATTGGTTAAACACAATTGCGACTGAGGCTGAGTGCTGCTCCCATCCCAGGATGGAACAGAAGCGCCATGCCTTTTTCCATTATAAAAGCTAAAATATTCGGGATGGCTTTCCCCGTATTCCCTGGGGTCAAGCAGGCTGTTAAATGTGTGTACCCAATAACCCCACTGCGTTTTATCGCCGCCTCTGCCTTCAAAGGAGTGCAGCTTATGCCAGTCCATAAACTCCGGATCGTACACATCATTATAGTAGGTTTCCCTGAAACGAAAAGCCGGTAATTGTATATCATTTATGGGCTGAAGTACTATCTTTTTTCGCTGAGGGACATACGTAAAATCCGATGTATATTTTCTGCAGCCCAAATATTTGTCCAGGAAGGTATACACACTGTATATCACTCCTTTTTTATCGCCTCCTGTTAAGATTAATTTATTTCCGCTTGTTTTAATGAGTAATCCGTCCTGCTTCAACTGACTGTAATCTATCTGATCCTGCTCAGGTCTGTTTACCCTGCCAATCAAAATTTCGGAAGCAGTGCTTTTTTCGTTATCGGCAACTACCGGTAAACTTACTCCCGTGATCCTGAACAAATAATCCTGCAGCACTTTAGCTGCCTGGATCTCTACCAGAGTAGCCTTCGCAGGCATCACAATGCTGTAGGGTGACTTGCCTTTTTTTATTAAAGTAACTTTTTGGGCAACCATTGTATTGCACAACAGCAATAAAAAGGTAAGTTGAAATAGCTGTTTCATATTGAGTGTAACTAATGACTTCTAAAATATATTCGGAACCAAAGATGCAAATTATATTCTTTCGTTTCATTTGCGGGTTACGGTATCACTTCCGGCTTTAACGACGTTGCTCCTAAAAGCGGATCCCACTTATTTCTCATCCCAGGTATATATTATCACATCTCCCGGATCAACCGCTAACGTATTAGTATAAACGTTGGCAGGAACCATCGTTCCGTCTTTTAATACCTTTTTTACAATATCGCCGGCAACAACTGTTAGCTTCATCGGATTTTGAAAATCGCGGTTAACGATGACCAGGAACCGGCGGTCTTTTTTTTGCAACACAGATACCACCGCGCCGTTATCGCCCGTTTCCAGCACTGTAAAGGGGGCTGGAAGCTTATCCATTCTTCTTGTTCCGGGAGGGATGTGTGTGCCGGTATGCGCTACCGAAACCAGCCTGGCATTGAGGAACACCCCGGCAAGGTTTTGTATTTCATTGTTGATCAGTTTTATGCGATCATATACATCGGTACGTTTGCCGTCAAGCCCAATGGGTGCATGATGGAAGTCCCAACTGGAATTAATACCGGGCGTCCAATAGGTAAAATACTGCAACGCCTGTGCGCCATAGGCCAGGTTGCTGTACATCTGCAGTTTGATCTCTCCTACCGTGGCTACAGGATAGGAACCATGCGCTACAGATAAAGCAAACGCCCAGAACGGGAGCCCGCTCTTCTTTGCAGCGGCAGCAATGATTTCAAGGTTTTTGTACCAATCAGAACGAAGTGTTCTGACCCCATTTTTTTCTGATATGGGATAATGATCGAAGGAAATAAAAGGTACGGGCACTTCTTTTAAAAACACATCCACATGTTCTTCGTACATATCTTTTCCGGGTTCTAATTCATAGTCTTCAGCAAACAACTGGGAAAGAGCGGCATAGTTGGGGAAGAGATTGATATAGCAGGGATGCTGCTTATCCACCGCCTGTATCCTTTTCATCCATATCGCCAGTTCCGGAAAATCCACAGCATTCGGTTCGTCTCTGAGATGATAACCGAAAAGCGCCGGGTGTTTCATCAGCCGCTTCACCGTTTTCTCAGGCTCTGATTTTAGTTCCGGGCAGTACGGCATCAGTTTCACACCCGTTTGCCGTGCAATATCCAGCGCTTTTTCTACAGCCTCTATGCCGGAATACGATGAAAAGTTGATATTAATGCCTGATGCTTTAAGTTCCCGGAAACGTTCGACGGTCGTTTCCCGCTCAGGAACACCCACCCAGGCTAAAACAGGGAATTCACCATCCGCCTTCAGCTTTTCCTGCGCAAAAGCACTAACCCCGGATGTTACAGCTAATATTGCTGCCAATAAATTTGTATATAATGTGTTCATCAGAATAATTTAGGATGGAAACTTATTCCTGAAAGTTATTAAGATTTGACCAGTGTTTTTGAAACGGCTTTCCGGTATCCTTTTATTGCTGTATTCAGATTTTTCCAGATCTCCACAATAGCATAGCTGTTGTTCTGAGCCCCGTCGCCTTCTATTACAGCCTTCAAGGTATAATAAGGTATGCCGTTAATTACATTATACCCTCCCTCGTGATAATGACCCTGGAAAACAGCAAGCACTTTACCCGATCGTTCAAGGATCGCTCTCACCCGGTCTGCATTATCCGGACAATACCTGGCATGATCGCCATCAAAAGCCGGGCCGTCCAGTTGCTGATGAATAAATACAACAGCAGGTTGGTGATGCTTCCTTAAATCTTCTTCTAACCATTTTAATTGCTCTTCAGGAACATGACAATCTTTCCAGTCGAAGTTCCCGCGGTCATAGCCGATACCTTCCCGGGTATAATTGGGATCCAGCACTATAAAATGGTGACGTTTCGCATTAAAGGAATAATAGCTCCTGGCTTTTGAAAAACCGCTGTTATGGATCTTACTTAAAAACTGGTCTTTTGAAATAGAGTCCATATCGTGGTTACCCAAAACATGGTATACCGGTCCTTTAAATTGCCTGAACTTTAACTCAATGGTTTCAAGGAACCGGAGGGTTTCCTCTTCATTGGGATGAATATTCTGATCTTTAAAGTCGCCCAGCTCAATAAGAAAATCCACACCCTGCTCATTCATCAGCTCAATACATTCGGATAATTTGGTTAAGGACTGCTTATAATACCTGCTGTTATTAGGAAGCCGGTCGGCATAATGCAGGTCTGTAACTATACCAAATCTTATTGCGGGAGCCGCAACTGCTTTTTCACTTCCTGCAAGCAACAGTTTAGTGCCTGCGATCAGTGTCACCCACGATAAAAGAAACTTTTTCCTGTTCATCTAAGTTTTTGTTTTTGAATACGAAGAAAGAAGTTGAAAGATAAAAAAATAAGGCGTAAGTAGAAACAAACGCCTGTTTAACCTTTGTGGACATTTTCCTAAACTAACTGCTCGTTTATATTAATAACTTCCGATGCTTCCGTTAAATGGATCAGTTTTGATTTTATATAGTGCTACAAGCCAATAGTATTCTCCCGCTTACTTTGCCGATACGACCTCCGCCGCACCTACACATTTAAAATCAAATTTTAATACAGGGGCCTGCCCGCCTGAAAAATCACTCTTTATCACAATTTCATTTTCTCCTTCCGACCATTTCGGCAAAACGCCGGCTTTGATTTCTTTTAATTTGTTCCATGTGGCGTCGCAGAGGTACACAGACTTGCCGTCAATGATCAGTTTGTCTCCTGCTTTCAGCGGTTCATTTATTTCGAGTGTTTGATAATTGTTGATTTCCAGCCGAAGCTGAGATACCGTTGCGGTTCTATTTCCTTCAGCGGCAGTAGCTGTAATATAAAGCTGAACAGATTGCGCGGTAAATGGATTATTTATTTTAACACGCGTAGCAACAGGCTCACCGGTTTGTACGCTTCTGTATTTGTGTTCATATTCCATTTGCAGGCTCACCGGGTATAAAGCCCATGAGCTTTCCCCTGTTTTTTCAAGATGGAACTCGTTTTTGGGGTCTTTAAATTTTTCAATCTGGGCTGCGGTAAACGCTTTGGCTTTTCTTGCTTTCTGCCATTCCCGTATGGCTTCAAAGAATTCTTCTTTAAATCCGCTTTTTTCAATGCTTTCGTCTACACGCAACAGGTAGCCCGCATTAAATGCGGCACTTCTTGCCTGTATCCATTCCATTTCTTCGGGGCGATATGTTCCTTCCAGCTTAAACCACCCCAGCATGCCGGGCATATAATTGCGTTCAAAATAACGTTGATTCTCTATCCGGTAGTTGATCTGGCTTTGCCGTAGTCCGCTATACCAGGGCTCACCCCAGTTCATGTAAGCATAAATATGCCAGTAATAATGCGCGGTTGTAGAACCGCAAACCAATCTGTCTCTGTCAAGATTTTTATACCACAGGTCTATAAATTTATTTTCCCCATAAGCTCCATGCCCGGTTGCCTCCAGTCCTTCAAAACCATCAAAATCCATGAGGTCTATACCCGTTTCATTGCATACTTCCGCCATACGCCTGGCATACTCATCCTGTAAATAAATATCGGGCAAAAAACCTTTGTAACTGTTATTGGCAAGCTTATCAACAACAGCACCGGCTTTATGGCTTGCCTTTGCAGTTTTAAACTGCCCTCTCACACAATCCAGCAATCGCCAGGGCGCGTCTTCAGAAACCGTTCTGTATGATATTAATTCCTTCCCTATTTTAACAGTATGCGTTGATCCGGTATTTTTAAACCAGGTGGGGTCTTTCACATAAATTACATCATCATGCTCACCAATATCTTTTACCAGCACCGAGCTGCCTGTTTTGCAAAGGCTGTCGTTTGGTACAGGCCACACATAAGGGTCATTAGTGCCTGTAAACGTGGTAAGGGTATGCACACCCAGTGAAATACCTTCGGCTTTGGCCTTAGCGGTAAGTTTGCGTATATCTTCAGCACAGTTCGGGAAACGCGCGGTTTTTAGCCCGAAATGCCCCCAGCTTTCAAAAATATCTCCAATATGTACCAGCCTGAAATTGGCTTTCTTCGCATACTCAATACAGTTGTCCATGTTCTTTCCTTCGTACATCATGTAGGCCTCGCCCGTTCTTGACGAACGCTTTATCCATTCACCATCCAGCATTGGATGCGGCAGGCCTTCGCCCAATTCAATTTCTTCAATCACATTCAATACTTCAGGTTCGGGGCAGCCAAAAAAAGCAATGGCGCTCCCGGCGAAATCACTGTTGATGGATGCTACGTATTGTATTTTATTTCCCGTTCCTATTGTTTGAGGAATCCTACGGTCGCGCGCAAATAAACGCAGCTCACTGCCGTAAGGCTTTTTTACAGCCAGGCTACCCCTGTACATTCTCACATATTCAGGCATATCCCCGTCGCCGTTTACATCGGTTGCAATAGGTTGCCCGATTTTATCTTTCAATGAGTCAGGTAAATGTTGCCCCGGCAGCGGATCAATAAAAGAGCCCCCACCTGCATTGTCTCCGTCATCGGGTATACCTTCAATAGTATTAATGTTGAGTGACTGAATGCCTATAGCAAACGCAGTATCCCTTACCACGCCTACTGTTTCACCTATCAGCTTACCAATAGTAGTTGCATAGGGTCCCCACACTACTGCCTGTGTACCATTACGTGGTTCCAGCGAAAGCAATTCAAAGCGCAGGTATGCTGCTTTGTTTTTTATACCAACAACAGCTTTTATCCCTCCGGGATATTGCAGCGTGATCAATTGTTCCTGAGCATTGTAATTTGCCTGTTCCGGCAAAGTATATGCGGAATCTTTGTATAAACTGAGCAACGGGGCTATTTGTCCTGCCGGAAAATAGTCTTTACCGGAAGCTTTTTCCTTCATGCTCAGGATATTACCCTGTGCATCGAATCCAAGCGTCACATAATCTGTTTCAAGACTAAAATCAACCTTTTTACCGCAGGATATAAAGAGTAAAACAACCAGCAAAGGCATGAATAAATCCCATAGTCTTTTTTTAATTATCTGCATTTTATATACATTTTTGACGTACAAAACTTATTAGCTATTCATATTCATTTGGGTGCATTTCAAATTGTCGCATCTTCGGCCTGCCGTGGGCGGTGTCCGCACCATAGCCGTCAACTTAAATAAAAAGAAGCCCTGGTGGTGGTACGTGAGACACGTACCACGGCGATTGCCCCGGCACGTGTCTCCACGTGCCGGAAGGTGAGATGCAGTTTCCTCCTCTAAAAAAACTTAAGTTGACGGACATAGTGTCCGCACCAACTGGCGACAATTTGAAATGCACCCTATTCATTTTACCCTCAACAATTACCGGGATATATCTTATTTTGTTTTATTTATTTTTTGAGCCCTGCTATCCAATGATATGATAGGTTTTACTGCCTCGCCGGGTAAAGCCGGCCTGTTAGAAACAGCGCCCGAAAAGCCATACCAGAAAACAACTGCTGAATACCCGAAAAAATTCCATGGAAAGCCTGAGATACTTCATATTCGTTTAGTTATTTTCTTTAACAACAATCATATATCCTTTTTTACCGGGAATATTTACGGAACTCAATGATTGCAGCGGCTGTTCCTCCTGGAAGTCCTTTACAAAAGGAATACTGATTGTGCATTTAGATGGATCATACCCAAGCGCCTGCCAATCAATAATCACAGAACTCACCTGGTCTTCCTTGCTCCAGTTGGCTATGGCAATAATACTTTCTTTTTTTCCTTTGAACACAGACGCTTTGATGTGTTCATTATTGGTAGTAACCGCGCAGGCTTTATCCCAATAGCCGGTCAGCTCCTTTTCTTTAAAGCTGTGCTGATCCCAGAATTTCCACAATTCATCGGGGGTATTACCTGTCCATCCCGCACGGTTAGTGATGCCATATACCATTCCCCGCCATGGGTTTCCTCCGCCTTCCAGCATTTGCCCGGGCAAGCCAAACGGAATACCCGACACTTCAACCAGCCAATGATCGGGCAGGCGGTTATAATCTCTTCCTTCGCCTATCCATACCAGGTCGAAATACGGCAGCAGGTCCATATACAGGTTCAAGCAGCTGGCATACCCGGCCCAGTTATTAAAATGATTCCAGCTATGCAAATCCATCCTGCCTTCCGGGCGGTACTGGTCAATCAGTTTCCTTGCGCGGCGCAATGTAAACCTGTCGAGCGCTGCATCATCAATGTACACACCGTCAATCTTCAAATTCCGCAACATCCAGTCAAGCCCGCCTATATAAAAGTTATTCAGCCTGCTGTTGGGTGTGGTAATAACGGAAAGATCCATCTCTCCTTTAAATTCCCCTTCTTTCACAATATTGTACCATGCGGGAATATATTTCTCCCTCAGGTTTTTAATCAACCATTCATTGGGTCCTTTTGGATGCAATGCTTCCGTGCGGCTGGCATTGCCCGGGCCAGGAAACAGCACCTCCCCGTTCAAACTGTAAAAAGCCTGAAACTCGGGAATATTTTTAGTGAGCTCACGGGTGGTATAATACAGTTTCAGTCGCTGCTTTTCTTCATGTGCTTTATCCACCAGGGTTTTTAATTCCCCAGTATTTTCATCTAAGTAAGGATAATTAATAAAAGGATAGATATTCTCTGCGTGATGGATGTTGATGATATTGGCGCCAGCTTTTTTTGCTTTTTCAATTTTGCTGAACGCATCGGTTCCTCCGCCGTGAAAATACCTGTCGCCATATTTTACTTCATTGCTGATCGTTCTGAAAGGAGTGATCAACAGTTCAAAATCATAATTTAACACGCTCCCTTTTGCCATTTCACGGTTTCCGGAATAAGCCTTAACCCATACCGTATTTGTTTTTTCACTTAGCTCTACCCCTCCCCTGTTATCGTTTCCCCATGAAGGAGGGAGATGCAAAGGACTAAAGGCATAATAAATATTAACCAACGGCAAGGTATAATTCTCTGCTTTTAGCTTAAGCCTCAAACCGCCATTAACCGCGCCCATCCATAAAGCGTCCTGGTTTTTAGCGGTATCCCATTGCCACTGCCAGGAAGCCGGCCGCAAGCCGCCTTCACGGTTCAGTCCCATCATATATTCGGCTTTTTCTTTATTTACCGGCACTTCGAGGCGAATATCCCTGATCTTTAAAGGTTGCAAAGCTTTTAACGCCAGCTTGTAATCTACAAAGCCATCAAACTCAAGCCTGCCTGAACAAATAAGCTCACATTCGGCCGAACTGTTTTTTACCTGCCATGCTATAAAACCGGGAGCCTGTGCTGTAAATTGTAATGAGCCGGGTTGCAAAGCAATAATATCACCATTTTCCTTTTCAATTACAAAGCGTAATGCTTCGCTAAGTATGGGTTCGCCCTTTTGTGCTATACTTTGATTGGAAGCGGTAAAATAACTGGCGATTGCCTGAGGCAGGCCGTTGGCGGCAATAGTCACGGACCGTCCTAAAATATGCAGCGTATTGCCGTTACGGGTTACAGGCGCATACCCTTTGGTAACTTCATCATTAATGCCAAGCGTACTGTTCAGCCAGTACATGCGCGATAAGCGTTTACCCTCGTTGAAACCATGATCCCGTACTTCTTCGCCATCAACCTCTAATTGTATTTTTATCGTTTGCGCTTTATTGTTAGCCGATACCGTTGCGGTACCATAATAGGTTCCTTTTGTTATGCCCGAAAGATCCATGCCAATCCACAAAGGCTGTACCTTACCATTTTGAATGTCTATTTTTTTTGTAAACGGATTTCCCAGGTAATCAATGCCGCCCCTGTTAAAACAGCTCACCTGCCGGGAAGAAATTATTTTCCCATTTTTGGTTTTCAGATCAGAAAAACTGAGTTGTATATTCTTCAGATCAGTTTTTATAGCCCATACCCCCACCTGGTAAACAAAATATTCACCCGGCTGCGCCTGCAACACAAAATTATTTTTTGAATAATCGTTGTGTAACCACGATACCTGCAAGGAGTCATTCCACTTAACAGGATGATCTCTTGTTTCGGGAAAAATGTAAAACGATTGCTTTGACAGCACCGTATATTGTTTTGCAGCCACTTCCGGTGAAATGTAATTTCCCGTTCCGGTTTGACTATAAACGCTAACGCTAAGGAATAGCAGAATACATAAAAAAACATTTTTTATTTTCACCATATTATTTGTTTTTTCTATCAACAGTAATACTATCATTTATATTAATAGCCGCCCATAATGCGTTAAGCAAATGACTCCGGAGGCCTGAAAGTTTTCATTCTTTATTCTCTAAGCTCATCCACAAATCCTTTTAAAAGGTTTCAACGGAAAAAAATAGTATTATCCTTCTTCCACCACCAGCCAGGTAAACCCGCCGGCAGGGACTTCAACCGGCACCTCCGCTTCATAATTATGATTCAGTGTATAGATCTTCGGGATGCCTTCCTGTTCTCTAATTTTTGCTACAGTTTTTAATCCGGTATAATATAAGGGTAACCGGAAAAAATTTTTGATGGGCTGATCCGTAGGATTAAATATAATCGCCATCCCTCTGGTATCCAATTCCGGGTTCACATGGAACATCCCATCCAGGCTCCTGCCCGTTGGCCGTCCAATATGAATGATATCCGAAGTAAGGATACTCCTGTACTTTTTGAACCAGCCTGTCCACTTTTTTACCATCGCTTTTGTTTCCGGGGTATCATATAAGCGGTTACCCCTTACCGTAAACTGGCAACCACTGGCAAGATGCTGAAAAAGCCCCACTTCGTAGCGATCCATATTCTCCGAAAGTGGCTCCAGTCCGATACGGGGATCATTGGAGTAAAACCCCACCAACTGAAGCGTCATCCAGCCCATTGTTGGCGCCTTATGCCAGGTGCCGTCATAAATATATTGCCTCCCCAGCAACAACTGCTGTTGCGGTGTAAGATTAGCGCTGGCTTCACGGTAACCCATACCAGTGGCAGCCTGCCCGTTTAAAAAATACCAGTCAGGCATAGGCGTATACATATTCCGGCGTTGCAGCTCATGTATTACACTGGTTTGAAATTTCCATTGTTCCCATTGGGAATCATAATAATTGCGATGATGGGAATGATCAACCGCTGCACACGCGTCACCATGATAAGGGCCATCCACATTTAACGACATTAATCCTGTGGTGTCAAAAAATTTCCACATTTTAGGGTAGTATATATCCTGCCATTTACTGGCGATGCATACACTTTGCCCGAAAAAGCTGCCAGGCTTACCGGTAGCCGGGGCAATACAATCATATGCAGCGCCCCTTCCACGCGAAGCTACCTGCAGTTCGTAACCACCTGTTATAATGCCTTTGGTTTTTGCGTAATCCGCTACCTCTTTCCACAAAGACAGGTATGCCGGGGCAAGGTTATCATGACTGATTCCCGGCCACGCCATCACATCCAGCCTTTCAAACCCCAGCTCACTCATCTGGTCAATAAATTGTTTCAGTTTCACGGGATCTTGCGAAGTAATGCCGCCTGTGAGTAAGCTTTCGGATACCTGTGGCGCCAGCTTACGATATAACCTGCGGTTGGCTAAGGTTTGCCGCTCCTGGTCATCATTATCATGCAATAATTCAAATGTGCTGAAAGAATGAAACAGGGAATCGTTAGCCACATGAGCCGAAGGCCCAAAATGGAGTGTGCTCAGTAACAAGTTGAAATGCGGATTCTTCAGAAAAAGATCTTCTGCGGGATTATGGGTGGCCCAGGTATTATAATCCGGGTCTACTACCCAATGCGTGGTACCGTATCCGAAACGGGCAGTGTTATTTTTATCATCAGAAGGATAAAGTGTGGAACCACTTGCTTCGGGCGTATTGTTAACCGCGGCGAAAGCATAATCGCTTTCCACATGCAGACGGCTTTCCTGGTCTTGTGATACTGCCAGTACCTCACATTCCATTTTATTCACCACAATTTCCCTTCCTTTATTATTTTTTACCGTTAGCCATTTACGGATAACCGGCATTCCTTCATACATTTCGTAGTGTACATCAATGGTTACCCCACTCATAGCGGCAGGTGGCTGGTAATGCATGATAATATATAATCCTTTTGGCGGCCACTCAGTATTTACCGCATTATATTTAACCTGCCAGGGATAACGGGGTTCAGGATCTCTGATCTCCATTCCTGAAAAATAAAAAGCATTGGGTTCAGCAACGAGGGCTGTACACCATTGTTCAAGGAAATATGATTTTTCAGGTTGACCAATCAAACCACCTATATTATGCCAAACGCTGTCGAGCATCACCCGCGCTTCCGGCTTAACGGCACGAATATACTCTGCTTCATTAGATAAGTTTTTATAACTGATACAAGCAATATTACCCCCAATATAAAACGTTCTGCTCACCAGTCCATTGGTAAGCATAAGCTTTGCCGTTTCACCGTTACCGGCTTTTTGCAGTAATAATTTTACTTGTTGCTTAACCGGAGTAACCAGCCAATCTTCTTTTACCACCTCCGCATGCAATGCATTCACCATTGTTACCTGCGGGAGCGCCGCTAATGATGCGATCAGCGATTTTTGCTTTTCAGTGGCCTGCTTTTGTTCTTTATGCAGTTCTTCCACATTAAGCAATAAGTATTTTTTAGCATCAAATTTTGAAGCATATGTGCTTAACCTTGCGGCATAAATCAACCCATTAAAATTGGCATTATTACCTGCATTAGCCAAAGAAAAATTATCAGCTATTTGTTTTGATAATCGAAACTTACCTTTCCTCTTCCCGTTGACATATAGGTTTCCGTTGCCATTTTCATTTACCAATGCCAGGTGTATCCATACTTCCGGCGTAACCGGCGCCATTACATAAGATGCTTTGCCATCAACAACAGCCACCCAGTTAGATCCCTGCTGCGCGATGACGTACCCCTTTGAAAGGTTTCCGAAAGCCGCCACGCCAAAATTTGTTCCCTGATGCCCATCATTGTTATTAAGCGTAATTGCTTTTACCCAGGTTTCTAAAATAAATTTCCC
>CALMQS010000090.1 GCA_937871285.1 uncultured Sphingobacteriales bacterium
TGAGTTAAAAAGCTTCATAATTGATGATTTTAAGATGAAAAAATCAGGACCGGATTATATAAAGCTTTCAAAGGAGGGTAGGAATATTTATCAATTGGTGTTGCCCAGGTTGTAATACTGTTATATCGCTATTTGTATATATAGTACTTGCGTAATCAATTAATGATACCCGAAGTTAAGTAATTTCAGCGTATGATAATCACTTTATTGTGCACCCCGTACGTTATTGTGGATATAGTGTGGCAAATGTTTTGTTTTTAATTGATAATCAATCTTTTTGAACAGATCTTGCCAAAAATGGATAAAGGATTTTACCTTTAGTTAAGCGAAAAAAGCAGGATTTTGATTTACGCAATAGTGGATATTGAAACTACAGGCGGGTACGCCGCCTCTAACGGCATTACGGAAATAGCCGTTTTTGTGCATGACGGAACAAAAGTGATTGACCATTTTGAAACGCTGGTGAACCCTTTACAGCCTATCCCCTATTTTATACAAACCATGACAGGCATTACCGATGCAATGGTGGCTGATGCGCCTTCTTTTGAGGAAGTGGCAGCACAACTGTTTGCATTGCTTAACGATAAAGTATTCATAGCCCATAATGTGAATTTTGATTACTCCTTTTTAAAGCACCAACTGCTGCAGTGCGGCTATGAGCTGAGCGCTAAAAAATTATGTACGGTAAGGCTCACCCGAAAAGTATTTACGGCGCTCCCCTCCTACAGTTTGGGTAATATTTGCCGCTCCCTGCGGATACCCATTGAAAACCGCCACCGTGCGGGAGGAGATGCATGGGCTACCGTTCAATTATTTGAAATGCTGCTGCATCATAACGCGCAGCCGCATATAGAGCAATTTCTCAAAAAATCATCCAAAGAACAGTACCTGCCCCTCCACCTGCCAAAGGAACAGATTGAGCAACTGCCCCGGAAACCCGGCGTATATTATTTCAGGAATCAAAAAGGCAAGGTGGTCTATGTAGGCAAAGCCAGGAACTTAAAGCAGCGGATCAGCAGCCATTTCACCCATAACGGCGCAGGCCGGCAAAAGCAGGAATTCATCCGGAATGTGCATGACATAAGCTACCAGCTTTGTGGCACGGAGCTTATGGCCGCCATACTGGAGGAAACCGAGATCAAAAAGCTGTGGCCCATTTATAACACGAGCCGCAAACAGGTTAGCATCCAGTATGGCTTATATGTTTTTGAAGACCAGCGGGGATATGCGCGGCTGGCCATTGAACGTAAAAGAAAGCACCTCCATCCTGTACATACTTTCGGATTATTATGGGACGGTTACCGTTTGCTATGGAATATGATAGAACGCCACCAGCTTTCGCCCAGGCTTTGCTTTGTAGACAAAACAAAAGAAACAGGCGACTCCGCGGATCAATATGATGAGCCCGTTATATACAACCAGCGGGTAGAAAGGGCATTGCAGACCCTGCATGATGAGCTGCCTACTTTTGCGGTTTTGGGTGATGGTGTGGAAGATGCTCAACAAAGTTGTTTGCTGATTGAAAAAGGGAAGTTTTATGGTATGGGCTATATTCCGCGGGAAATGAAGATAAAAGATGTGGCAAAACTGAAAAAGGTTTTAACGCCTTTCCACGACAATGATTTTATCCGGGATATGATTTACCGTTATGCCGAAACCAATCCGAAGCAAAGGGTGAATTTTAGTGAATAGTCAATAGTGAGTAGTGAGTCCGGATTTGTAGTTTATAGTTTGTGGTTTATGATTGCATCTGTCTTCGATTTAAAATTTTAGTGTTCGGGTTTAGTATTTGATTTTATTTGGTTCTTGTTATTTGGTTCTTGATGCTTTGTATTTCTTTCGGGGTGCAAGTCACAAGTTACAGGGCACAGGGTGTGCACCCTCCTTCGGATTTCGGATTTTCTTCTTCGGATTTTCCGATTTGTGATTTATCGTTTGTGGTTTCTGGTTGCATTTCGTTTCGGATTTCGGATTTTTTTCTTCGAATTTGTGATTTGTCATTTTGTTCCTGGTGCCTTCCCGTTATCCTACATCAATTAAAAGTAAAATGCAGCTATTTTTAGTGGGCTGTTGCTGTTATTGAGTGTATGGCTGTTTCACGTAGATTTACCGAAGCGTGATGAAAATACGTACAGGCCTCAATTGCGGTATATGTGAAAATAACTGTGCCTTATACATTTATGCATGAAATTATGCAGCATACAGCAGTCTAAGGGGAAAGCCTTAACAGCATTGAATCGTAATTATCCGCTGCTGTAGAAGAAGAATGACTGATCAATGGTATCACGCACTATTTTTTAGCAACCTGAAGTGATGTTTCTTTGTGTAACAAATCCAATGATCCTTATCCAATATCTGAATCCAATTATCCAAACAGATCCGATATCCGTGATGAACACTTACCTTATCCTGTAAAAAACCACGCTTAACCAAAAGCACCCGATCCAACATCCTAAGCGAAAGACCGGCAATGTGTTTTAACCGTCCGTTTAAAGCGTTGCAACATCTGGCAACAGAAAATGGTATGGCGCCTTGCGCCACAGATTAAACTAATCCCCTTCATAACCTTAATCTTTTTTCCATTTTCTGTTGCTTTTTTTTTGCTTAAAGTATCTGTCATAACCTCCGGCATAGTTTTCTTTTCTAAATCTCATTATTTTGCTTTACCTCTCCCTGCATTACACCCCATTCCTTTAATAAAGTATTATAGCGGAACTCCGGTAAGGACTGTTGATCATAATGACCTGCCCTGTGCTTTTGCCTGTAAGCTTCATACATGGTAACCGCGCAGGCTACTGAAATATTTAAAGATTTTATAATACCCACCTGCGGAATAATAAAATTGCCATCCGCCAGGGCTCTTATTTCTTCGCTTACACCATCGTGCTCATTACCAAAAACCAATGCAAGAGATTGCGTAAAATCTATATCGTATATTCCTGCCGCATCGCTGCTTAAATGCGTAGTTAATATTTTATCATAACGCTTTCTCAACTCATCAAAACAGGCTTGTACATCCGTAAACTGGTGTATGCTGAGCCATTTGGCCGCGCTGGATGAACTCTTTGCTCCCCATTTTTTATGCCTTGGTATTTTACTGTTCAGCACATAAATGTCCTGTATGCCCACAGCATCGCAACTGCGCATTACAGCGGATATATTATGCGGATCAAAAACGTTTTCCAGCACAACAGCAAGATTGTTTTGACGTTTATTGAGCACCTGAAGCAGCCGTTGATATCTTTCTGGCGTCATATTTGTAAATTTAAAACAGCCTGAAATATAAATAGTTATTTTCGGCTTTCACTTATTTAAAAAGACAGGAAACAAGTTATGTTAAAAAAAATTGCTAAAATATCAGGTATTGTCCTCATAGTCCTTATCCTTATTGCTTTTATCCTTCCGTTTGCATTCAAAGGCAAAATCATGCAGATAGCCAAAACGGAGATCAATAAAAATGTGAACGCGAATGTTGAGTTTAAAGATATTGACATTTCCCTGTTCCGGCATTTTCCCCGTCTTGCGGTTGCACTGGAAGCGCTACAGGTAACAGGCAAAGACGTTTTTTCGAAGGATACCCTCATTGCTGCCAAACAAATTGATGTGGCGCTGAACCTGATGAGCCTTTTTGGGGGCGATCAAATGAAAATATATTCCATTACCATTGATGAGCCCCGTATACACGCCATCGTTAATAAAGACGGCAAAGCTAACTGGGACATTACCATACCCGATACCGCCACCACGGCCACGCCGGAAGCAGAAAGCAGCTTCAATATCCAGCTTAAAAAATACGCCATTAAAGATGGTTATATCAGCTATATTGATATTCCCGGCGATATGAGCAGTGAAATATTTCACCTTGATCATTCCGGCAGCGGCGATTTTACCGCTGATCTTTTTACGCTGAAAACAACTACATCGGCTGAGTCGGTATCTTTTACCTATACTAAAATCCCTTACTTAATCAACGCAAAGGCCACATTAGATGCCGATATAGCGGTAGATAACAGGAATGATAAATACACATTCAAAACAGATGACATCGCACTAAACGATCTGAAATTGTCGGCCGAAGGCTATTTCCAGTTTGTAAACGATACCACGTATGGAATGGATATCAAATTCAACGCCCCTTCCACCGAGTTCAAAACCCTGTTATCGTTAGTGCCCGCTATCTATAAAAATGATTTCGCTAAAATTAAAACCAGCGGTAAAGCCATATTTAATGGTTTTGTAAAAGGAGAATACAACGCGGTAAAAATGCCCGCCTACAATATTAACCTGAATATTGAGGATGGTTTTTTCCAGTACCCCGATTTGCCCCAACCTGTAAAAAATATTACGATAGCCTTAAAAGTGGATAATCCCGATGGCATTACCGACAATACCGTGGTAGATCTTTCCAAAGGACATATAGAATTCGGCAATGATCCTTTTGATTTTAAGCTGCTGTTAAAAAAACCGGTTACCGACCAGTATATAGACGCATGGATAAAAGGTAAGCTAAACCTGGCGCAGGTTACCCAGTTTGTAAAACTAAGCGGTGACACCAAATTATCCGGGCTTTTAGATGCAGACGCCATGGCTAAGGGAAACGTGGCGGTAATTACCCAACAAAAGCCCGGGCCTTTCAGTGCCAATGGATTTATTAATATCACTAACCTCAATTATTCCTCCGGCGATTTTCCGCAGCCCGTTCGCAACAGCAATATCCAGGTAAAATTCGATAACCCGGACGGTGTGGCAGATCACACGGTTATTCATGTACCCGCCGCGCATATAGAAATAGGTAGCGACCCCATTGATTTTAATGTGCTGATCAAAAACCCTGCTACAACGCTTTCTTTCGATGGCAGCGCAAAGGGCAAATTCAACCTGGCCAATGCGGCGCAGTTCACCAGCTTTGAGCCCGGCACCACATTATCAGGCCTGCTTTCCGCCAATATTGCTTTTAAGGGCAATAAAACGGATATTGATAAAGAAGCTTATGACAAGATCAACCTTTCGGGTATGCTAAATGTTGCGGATATGCAATATGCCAGCAAAGATTACCCCACGGGTATCAACATCAGCAATGCCGCTTTTACCTTCAACCCGAAAAATATTACACTCAACAGCCTGAAAGCACAGTACCTTAAGTCGCATATTACCGCCAGCGGCGCCATTGATAACGCTATAGGGTACGCGCTGAAGGATGAACCTGTTGCAGGCAGCTTACAGGTGCATGCCGATAAGCTGAACCTGAACGACTTTATGGGTACGGAAACGGCGGCCACGGCTACCGACAGCGCTGCGGGAACGGGCACATCATCATCTGAACCCTTTACCGTTCCTAAAAACGTGGCTTTTACCTTACAGGCCGCTATAGATGAGCTTACCTACGATAAAACCAGTTACCATAACCTGAAAGGCAGTGTAGTGATCAAAGATGAAACCGTATCGCTGCAAAACCTGCAGATGGACGCTTTAGACGGGAAAATTGGTTTGAATGGCTCCTACGCTACCAAAACCGATAAAAAAAACCCGGCAATTTCCTTAACCTATGATGTGAAGGAACTGAACGTAGAAAAAACATTCTACGCCTTTAATACCGTTCAGCAACTAATGCCCATAGGGAAATTTATTTCCGGTGTTATCTCTTCCCAGTTAACATTGAATGGTAAATTAGGGAGCGATATGAGTCCTGTATTAAGCACACTAACAGGTAAGGGTAACCTGTTGCTGTTAGAAGGCGTTTTAAAGAAATTCGCTCCTTTGGAAAAGGTAGCCCAAACACTGAATGTTGCTGAACTGAACGGGTTAACCCTGAAAGATATTAAAACCTATTTCGAGTTCGCCAACGGTAAAGTACTGGTTCAGCCCTTTCATGTAAAGGTAAAAGACATTGATATGGAAATAGGCGGTATGCACGGGTTAGATCAATCCATTAACTACGCCATTGGCATGAAGCTCCCCCGCAGCCTGATCGGTACGCAGGGCAACGCGCTGATCAACAACCTGGCACAACAGGCAAGCAGTAAGGGCATTCCGGTTAAACTCAGCGATTACATTAACCTGAACATCAAAATGGGCGGCACCATCAGCAATCCGCAAATTAAAACCGACCTTACAGAAGCGGCCGGCGATGCCGTTGCCGATATGAAGCAGCAGGCCGCCGATTTTGCGCAGCAGAAAATAGACAGTGCGAAAAAAACCTTACAGGATTCTGCCAAATCCATAAAAGATGAGGTGGTTAAAGACCTGAAGGAAGAAGTGGCCAAACAATTACTCGGCGGCAAAAAAGACAGCGCCGATTCCGGGAAGCCATTAGAGGATACCAGGAAAAACGCGGAAGAGGCCGTAAAAAACACGCTGAAAGACCTGCTTAAAAAGAAGCCCGCGAAAGATACAGCCAGGAAAGAATAATGAATTTGCCGGAACAATATTTTCACAATATTTTTGCTGCGCCGGAAAATCATTCGGGATGTAGCGCAGCCCGGTAGCGTACGTCGTTCGGGACGACGGGGTCGCAGGTTCGAATCCTGTCATCCCGACTTGACGGGACAAAGTAGAAATATCTACCTTTGTCCCGTTTTTTGTTGCCCTTAATTTCTTGTTTATCAGGTTGATATATTGTATAAACTCGTTCCGCCTGGCAGTTCGAACTTCGCTGTCACAAAAAACGATTTTTTCGGGGTAGATCGAACTAATATCATTTCTGATTTCAGTCAACCTTTTCTCCTCAACCATATTTTTTAGTTCTATAATTTTAGCCACCCCTCTCTGTATCATATTTTGTATGTCGTCTACATCGTGATTTAGTCTGGTTAGCTGTATTTCCAATATTGATATTTTAGCGCTGTACTCAGATTTCATATCCCGGTAATCTGAAGCATCTATTTGCCGGGTTGCTAAAAGATCCCTCGTGTGCGAAAGCCTGTCTTCATAGTCTTTAATTTGATGCAGAATTTGTTTCTTTTCGGTTTGTACTTCCCTGGTCTGTTCAAGATATTCCTTCGATATCACTTCCTGGTAAGATGCCGGGTCTTCAATTGTTGGAATAAAGTGCTGCAAATCCTGCACTATTGCTTCATTTACAGTTTCTGCATTTACCCGGTGTTTGCATCCTTTTACACAATGATAATAGGCATAGTAGCGCGTATGCCCTTTTGATTTACTGCCGGTTAGCACCTTCCCGCAATCAGGACAGATTAAAAAACCTCTCATTGGGAACTCGTCAAGTGTTTTATATTTGGGGCGATACTGCCTTCCGCGTCCATCCAACACATCCTGCACCTCATAAAAAAGCGATTCGGAAATTATAGGCTGATGATACCCCTGCACAAAACGGCTTTCTTCATCTTTAAATTGGGGTATATAAATCTTTCCACAATAAACAGGATTCCTGATTACCTGGTAGAACCTGCTTTTACTGCATTTTAATCCTTTTTTCCTGGTCATACGCCATACCTGCTCCGTATTAAAAAGCCTCCTGGACATTTCTTCAAAACCCCATCGCAAAATGGATGCATCCGGCTCCTTAGGGGCTATATATTTTTTCCCGTTTTCCTCTGTTTTGTTTATGTATGCCAATGGTGCAAGCCCCATATAGCGCCCCTCTTTTCTTGCACGTCTCATCCCGTAGAAAACATTCAGCGCCCTGCGGTCATTTTCGACTTCCGGTGCCGCGAGATAAAATGCCAGCATCATTTTGTTTTCAGGTATGGATAAATCCAGTGGCTGCTCAATGGCTTGTGGCTCTACTCCAAATCCACGTAGTACATTGATCATTTGATAAGCATCACCGGCGTTACGGCTGAAACGATCCCATTTGGTAAACAGTACAAGGTTTACATCATGCTTTCTTTTTTTCAGTCCTTGTATAAGCCGCTTCCACTCCGGGCGATTAAAGGATTTAGCCGAATGATCCTCATAAATCACGTTGCGGATGTCTATAGATTGATTGACGCAATATTTTCTCAACATCTCCTCCTGGTTGCGTTGAGAATAGCCTTTGTCCGCCTGTTCATCGGTACTTACCCGTATGTATAGGTCTGCGATATATTTCATAACGCTTGTTTTACAATCATTAATAATTGCCATCATATACACCTGAGAGTATAGATTGTCCCTATTGAAATAAAATGTCCGTCTCTTAAATCTGAATGAAGATGTTATCGTTCCTGTAGGTGGTATATCGTGGCTGTAATTGGCATTTAGTGGTACTAAATTACTGATTTTAGCTGTTATTAAGCCACATTTTCAGCTATATTTTCAGCAGTTTTTTTCCCGGATATTAAACTTAACCTTTATAGTAACGCCAAAAGCGACATAGCCATTTGAATGATACCGGCATTGGTTTTTCATAGCATCCTCGTTGCGTTGCAATCACTTTATCAGCAGTGCATATGGCAGCACAGAATTTGGAAGTAACACTCAGGGATCGGCAGAAAGAAAAAGCAGCAGAATAATAAATTATAGTGCAGACCTGACCTTACGACTTGCGGGTGAGTTTAACCATAAAAAAAACACCCCTATCAGGATGTTTTTGCGAACGCTAAAATAGTGCTATACTATCTTGCATAGTATCAACCTAAACTGTATAGTGATAGCTGTATTTAATAACTGCATTCACTTTCGAACTCCCAAAACCCGCTTCATTGTAAATAATCTTTTCCGGGTATAACATGCTTATTACTGCTCTTGCATCTTCATCATTTCCGTTTCTGAATATTTTATCCAGTTTCATAACAGACTTGATATCCCTGCATAACAAGGTTTCCAAGCTGGGAGACTTGTCATTAAGACTATTCAATGTAGTGTTCAGTTGTTCCAATGATGAACTGTATCGCGTTTTAATTTCAAGATAATCCGATGGATCAATTTTATTGGTTGCCAGCAGATCTTTTATATGAGCAATTCTGTTCTCATAATCTTTTACCTGGCTCAGTACTTGCCTTCTGTAAGCCTGTACATCTCTGGTCAGGTCATTATAGGTTTCTGCAATCAGAACGTGGAAAACATCTAAAATTTCTTCAGAGGGAATATATCCTTGCAATTCCTGTTCAAGTGCATCGCTCATTTCTTGTGTTTGTATTCTGTAAGAACATCCCTTCCTGCAATGATAATATGCATAGTAACGGGTACAACCTTTTGATTTACTCCCGGTCAGTATTTTTCCGCACTTCGGGCAGATCAGAAAACCTCTTAATGGAAATTCACTACGTGTCTGGATTTTAGAACGGTACTTTCTTCCGCGACCATCCAGGACATACTGAACTTTTTCAAAGAGTTCTTCCGTAATAATAGGCTCATGTTGCCCTTGTACCAGGCAGCTCTCCTCATCCTTAAATTTTGGTATGAAAATTTTCCCATAGTACAATGGATTTCTGATTACCTGCCAGAAGGCATTTTTACTGCATTTTAGCCCTTTTCCCTTGGTCTTTTTCCAAACCTGTTCCGTATTATATACCCCTGTTGCAAGTTGCTCAAATGCCCAGCGCAAAATTGATGCATCGGGTTCTTTTGGGGCTATGTATTTATTTCCGCTTTCATCAACTTTGTTCTTATAAGCCACCGGTGCCAGTCCCATATACCGTCCTTCTTTCCTTGCCCGGCGCATTCCATAGAAAACATTCAGTGCACGCCGGTCATTCTCTACTTCAGGTGCAGCAAGATAAAATGCCAGCATCATCTTGTTTTCAGGAATAGAAAGGTCTAAAGGTTGCTCAATCGCTTGTGGCTCTACGTTAAGATCACGCAGTTCATTGATCATCTGGTAGGCATCTCCTGCATTACGACTGAAACGATCCCACTTTGTGAAAAGGATCAGGTCGGTTTTATTCCTGTTCTTTCTTAAATGATGGAGCAGCTTTTTCCACTCAGGTCTGTTAAATGTTTTTGCCGAATGATCTTCATAGATGATGTCACGCACTTCTATTGAATGATTGTCACAATACTTCCGTAGCATCTCTTCCTGATTCCGTTGAGAATATCCCTTGTCGGCCTGTTCATCGGTGCTCACTCGGATGTACAGATCAGCTACCGGCTCTCTATTCATTTTCATTGCTCCAGGTATTTGTTAACAACTATACGAGCCAGCTTTCTGAGAAACAGTAGTAGGCTTGCGGCCTCCTCATTGCTCATACCTGCTTCTTCTCCTTTAATCATTTTTAATAGTTTTTCAGGAGTCAGTTTTGTTTGCCGTAACGCTGTTTTTTGCTCATACATCTTCTTCAATAATTTACAGAAACTTGAAAGTAATTACGAGTGTTATATAGCAAAGAATATTGTCTTCATCTGTCATCTTCAGGAAGTACTTGTCTTTAAATAGTTGTTATTTAATTAGCCCCTTTTTTAATTATTAAACCCTTTTTTTTGATAAAATAATTGGCATTACTTATTTCTGAATAATCTTCAAAGCACATTTAAGCAACACACAAGCCCGCCCGTAAAAGAGCTTTGAAGATCATAACAGATAGAAAATTGAAAAATGTTGCTATACGCTAAGCACTTCAAAACATTTTTCAAATCTCTATCACCAGGCTTTCATAGCCTGGATATTAAGATCAGAGAAAATAATTACTGGGTACATTTTCCAAATCAACCGGTAAAAAGGCAGCTAAGTTGGGATGGGCAAGCTCCAGCACAAATCCTTGGGTGAAGCCAAAAGACTACCGCATAAACACATGCCATGACATATCTATTGTAAGCGGCATGGCATTTCCCTTACGCACAAAGCCATCTTTTATTCAGTTTCCTTTTGGCTTCACCATTTGCCCATCTCTTCCTGCTGCTTTCTTTTTTCCGGTTTTTCTTTTGGAAAAATGATTTGCGAGGCGAAGCGGAGCAAAGCACAACACAGCGGGAAACAGGAAAAGCAAGCGTAACAAAATTGTAAAACTTTTAAATCAAACATCATGAACATTATCGGACGACTGACACGGGATGCACAAATCCGCACAACGTCACAGGACAAGCAGGTAGTAAACTTTTCTATAGCTATTAACGACAGCTACAGAAACAAGCAGGGGGAACGTGTTGAGCAATCCACCTATTTAGACTGCTCATACTGGATAAGCACAAGCGTAGCCAGGGTGCTTAAAAAAGGAACACTGGCAGAACTCACCGGAAGGGTTAGCGCAAGGGCATGGATGGGTAAAGACGGCGAGCCAAAAGCCGCACTAAACTACCATGTTTCACAAATTAAAATTCACGGAGGTAGCAAAAAACCTGAAACCCTGCAGGCTACTGCTAAAGTGAGTGACACCCAGCTTATCCCACTGGAAGCAGCAGACGACCTGCCTTTTTAACCAACAACCATCAATCATTTTTTTTCAAACTTTTAAATCAATACATCATGGCACACAATCTGAATTTCAACGAAACAACAGGCAGATACAGTTTCTTCAGCGTACAGCAAAAGGCATGGCACGGCTTAGGGCAAATCGTACAGGATTACCCCACAAGCGGAGAGGCCGTCAAACATGCAGGACTTGACTATGAGGTAATAAAAGCCCCTATTTACACCAAAGGCACAGGCATTATCCAGCGCACAGACGGTATAGAAATGAGAGACAAGGAAATCAGTGTACCTGATTATTTTGCCAACATACGCACCGACAACAATGCAGTATTAGGCGTAGTGGGTAGCGACTATCATATCGTACAGAACCGTGAAGCCTTCGCCTTTTTTGATGCTATAGTGGGTGGTGGCGATGGGATTCTTTATGAGACCGCCGGAGCATTAGGCAATGGTGAGCGCACATTTATCACCGCTAAACTACCCGATTATATACGTGTAGGCAATGGTGATGATATTACCGAGAAGTATATCTTTTTGACAACCTCACACGATGGCAGCGGAAGCATTACAGCGGCGTTTACGCCTATACGTATCGTTTGCCAAAACACCCTTAACGCTTCACTGCACAACATGAGCAATGTTGTACGCATCAAGCATACCGCAGGGGCAAAACAACGTTTGGAGAATGCGCATAGGGTAATGGGACTGGCAAATACATTGAGCAATCAACTGGAGGATATTTTCAACCATTGGACAACGATTGAAGTAACCGACCATGAAGTAAAAAAGCTGATACAGTTGGCACTTTGCCCGAACAGGGAAACATTGGATTTACTAAAAAAAGGTTCGGACGATGAAATTTCCACCGTGTTCAAAAACACCGTTGAAGATGCTTTTGCTTATGGGATGATAAGCGATTGCCAGCAAATGACTACTACCAAAGGCACACTGTTTGGCGCATACAATGCTGTAACAGGATACTACCAGAATGTACGCAGTTACAAAGACGATGAAGCCAAACTGCAATCCATTGTAATGGGTGGTACGGCGCAACTTAAAACGCAAAAGGCTTTTGAACTGTGCACGGCATTCGCGCGAGATGGAGCGGAAATTTTCAGCTTTAATTGATAACCACAGGCTACCGCCTGCAAAGGTGGTAGCCTGTTAAAAACAGCAGTTATGAAACAGGTAACGATCAAACTGTATCAGTTTTCGGAACTAAAAGAGGAGGCTAAGGAAACAGCCCTTGATAAAATGAGGGATATAAATACCGACTACAGATGGTGGGATTTTGTGTATGATGATTTTAAAACCATTGCGGAATATGTTGGGGTTACAGTTGACCTGAAAAAAACCTATTTCTGTGGCTTCTACCATCAGGGACAGGGCAGCAGCTACACAGCTTCCGTTAATATCATAAAACTATTGCAGGGAGTAAAAGAGATGGCATGGAAAGCATATGCACCCAAAGCTGAACTGGATTTTCCGGTAATAAATATTGACAGGCGAGTACTGGACTTGATTCAGCGGGATATTATTGATACATGGGCAAAGGTAGAGCCAACCAACAGAGAAACTTCTGTCAATGTTTCGATAGACCTGAACTTTTCTTACAACAGGTGCGGGAACTACAATTGTATTGAGGATGAATTATCCCGTTTGGAAGAAGACATAACCGACGTATGCGAACAGCTCAATCACTTTTTATTTACCGCACTTCAAAAAGCGTATGAATACCTCACCAGCGATGCAGCGATAACAGAAACAATTAAAGCCAACGGGTACAGTTTTACCGCAGATGGATATCCCGGCTTCTGTATAGAGAAACTGGCAGGGCAGAACGGGTAAAACGCCGCATACCTGACTGAAATGCACGAAAAGATACAGCAAAATGAAAGAGCAATTAAAGAACAGCTAAAATTTAAAACAATGAACGCAAATTTTTTCAATCAGATAGCAGCACTAAATATTACAGGTGATTTGCATCTGACTATTTCCAAGGGAGCAGAAAGCAACATGATTGTTTCTGTGATGCTTCAAAATGAACAATGCGCAGATAGCGCAAAACGCCTGATACCGCCATTCAATCTTCGGGGAACAGCCCGGGAACTGGACGCAGGTTTTTTTGAGAAGATAACCAATCCCATACAAACGGCTTCGGGTTTAATGGACAATATGGAAGTCTTTATGAAACAATTGGAAGAAGCCAAAAAGCAATCCGCAATGGTGAAGGAGAAAGCCGATAAGGAAAAAAAGGCAAAGGAAGAAAGAGAGAAAAAGTATAAAGAAGCCATGCAAAAAGTGGATGAACTGGAAAAGGAAGGCAGGTTTAAGGATGCGTGGATGAAAGTGCCAGACCCTTCTGTTTTTCCTCAGCAGGCTGAAACTATCCGCAAACGGAAATCTGCCCTTTCCGGCAAGTTCGTGCCTGATTTGTTTGGTGCAACACAAGAAGTAACCGCGACTGAACAACCGCCGGAAGATAACACTGTAGAAGAAAATCCCGATGACGAACCAATGCCCGATGAGGACAGTGAAAATTGGGATGACGATAACGAAGCGGAGTAAATTATTTAACCTAAAAAAGATAGTCATGTTATTAGCAACACAGTTAGAAAGAGTTTTTCTATTTGAAGATAAAGGACAGCAAATACGGTTGACAGACCCTGAACCCCAATGGAGCGTGGAAGCCGTCATGAATTTTTATGCCAATACTTATCCTATCCTCACCACAGCAAAAGTATCTGCACCCCTAATCCGCGAGGACAGGTTACAGTACAGGTTTGAAAGTGTGATGGGTACTAAAGGCTGAACCAAAAATCCAAAGTAATGTACTATGCAACGCAACATCATATCAGGTACAATCAAAATACCCCAACAACAAAAACAACGACAGTTACACAAGCAGTTGGGGCAGTTCGCAGACTGGATGCAAAGACCAAAGGATGCAGGCGAGACACAAAAGGACAAACAGCAATCCCTGCCGGTAGCCATGCTGCCAATGGTTTTCTAAGGTGTTCATTCCTGCCCAAACTGAAAGAACCGCAAACCGTACAGTCCGCCGGGAAATCAGCAAAAACGGAAAGAGATTTTTACCAGTCCCTTTCCCAACTGGCAGCGCATTACGGCTTGCAGGCTATGCAGACAAAACAGTATGGTTATCCCTACAATATTGCACTTGCCTTGGATGATGCAGGCAAACAGTTAAAGGAGAAAGTGAGGGATTGGGAAGAAATCCGCCTGTTGCAGAACAGCAGGAAAACATTTCTTACAAGCACAGAGCGGTATAACACAGGTACAACCCTGTATTATATTCCGGTAGTGCCGTTGTTCGGGTTATTAAAAAATCCGCAGCGCAAAAAAGCCGCCCATTTGCTTTTATCTGTTTGCTCCTACCTGTATCATATAGCAGATGTACCCTATTACCGGCAGGAGAATAGTTTTCTATACTGGCAATATGAAATGCTGAAAGAATGGGTATTGGGTGATGATTATACAGATGAAACAAACAGCTACCTGAGTGAACTACAGCAGGCTGAATGGATAGGAAACCGTATGGAACAAAAGATATGCAATCCTGTAAATTTAGAGATATTCAAACAACGCCTGAAAAACTTTAACGGCAAAGATGCTTTTGAGAATGATTGTTGGGAACTGGCAAGCGAGGCATTTTGCCTGTATAAAAAATATCCTGATGCTACCATTTTTAGAAATGCTAAGATCAACGGCGAAGCAGAGGATGAAAACTTAGATTATGTGCTAACGATGGACAAATATGTTTCCTTTAGTGCAGATGGTAAGGGATGGCTGAATGAGAACCTTAAGCAGTGCGTGAACACGGAACTACAGGAATATGGGCAAATGGAGGAACCGATTATTACCAAAATATTTAAGGGAAAAGAGATTGCATCCAATAACAATCTTGATTTTGAAAATCGTCTCTTTGCTCTTTTGGAAGAACTGGCGTATTTACTGAACAATTTTTAAACAGAAGTAAGATGAAGGATATTACCAACAGCTTCGCAGCACTTTACCATCCTGTATCGGCTTTGGTTGTTTACCAAACTAAAGGAACCGGAAGCGATACTTATGTAGAGCATTTTGACATGGACAGCAATGGCAACCCTGTCAATGCCCACCCGTTAACCATAAGAGAAGCTAATATACTGGCAAAGGCACTCATTACAGACAAGGAAAAGAGTAAAGCTTTTTTAAAGCCTGAAGGTATTTTGCCAACCAATGTACTCTATATTAACCCAAGCGAAAATGGTTCGCTATTGTGGTACAGCAAATCAAAAAAAATAAAAATATTCTTTACTGAAAATCTTGAAATTTCCAACGGCATAGCGGAAATACCCGCCCTGCTTTGGTATGCAGACAGGAACAAACTTATTGTTTTTGCCCTTTCATCTGACAGGAGACCAACGCAAAAAACCAAACTGTACTATGCTCCATTTTTTAATGTGTATGAAAATGGCAATGTATGTATGGGAACAGTAAGCGTCAATATTAAAAGCTCCGCATCAGTTGAAGGGTTTACGGCAGAATGGGAAAGCTATTTTTTTAATAGTTATTTCAGCCACCTGATGCAAAATCATAACCCGGTTAAGGGCAACTGTGTAAGTCTTTGGAAAGAGCTTATTGGTACCGAAAAACCCTTTCCCAAAGAAGTGTTGAAAAAGGCAAACCGGACACTTAAAAACTTACTGCCATGAATAGTGATAGAATGAAAGTCCACTTTACAGATAGCGACTTTATTAACGCTACCAACCCGATACAGGTAAATCTTATAGGAGCAGGCGGCACAGGTTCAAAGGTTTTAACTGCCTTAATGGAAATGAACCATAGCATGATAGCCTTATGCCATGCAGGCTTACAGGTACGGTTATGGGATGACGATATTATAACAGAGGCTAATTTAGGCAGACAGCGTTTTGCAGCATCTGAAACAGGGCTGTATAAGTCTGTAGCCCTGATAAACCGGGCGAACCGTTGGGCAGGTACAAACTGGAGAGCGGAAACCGTAAAATTTGAAAAAGACAGTTTAGGCAGGTTACCCCAAAATTTCAGATCAAGTATTTATATTTCCTGTGTGGACAGCGTGAAGGCAAGGTTTGAAATTGCGGATATATTAACCGGATTAAACAATAACAGAGGGTATTCAGATCATCCGCTTTACTGGCTTGACTTCGGTAATAGCCGGTATAGCGGACAAGTGATACTATCCACTATAGGAAATATCCGGCAGCCCAAATCGGAGAAATATGAAACGGTGGCAAACCTGCCAATGGTTACTGATGAATTTTCGGAACTGCTGAAGCAATCCGAAGCTATGGATGATACGCCAAGCTGTAGCTTAGCGGAAGCATTGGAAAAACAAGATTTGTTTATTAATTCATCACTGGCGCAATTGGGATGCTCTTTGTTATGGGGGCTGTTTCGTAACGGATTGATACAATACAGAGGATTTTTCCTTAGCCTGAAGGATTTCAGGTCACAGCCCATACCCGTTGCCTGACAGCCTAACCCCGGCGGCAAAAAGACCCTCCCTTCCGCTGGTCGGGACTGTCTTTTTGCATAAAGCGGTGCAACCCCATTGACAAACTCCTGTCGCTTCATCCTTCCACTCCAGTATTTTGCCAAAGCGGTTGCTTGATTATTGTAAGGATACACAGGTATCCTGGGTTACTTATGGAGGGCTTCTTTTCTTTCCACATCAGCGACCAAAGAAAAGAAGCAAAAGAACGCCGCTTTATTATAGAATCATTGATGTAGTATTAGGGAATCATTGTAATAGTTAATATTCAGGGTTGTTCATAATTATTACGGCTGAAATATCAATTGTAATAACGTTTTACTATTTTACGAATCAGGAAATCATTTACTTGTTTGACAATTATTTTTAAAATGCTATCCGGTCATTCAAAGCCAAATTGGGATACAATAAGCCAACGCTATTAAGACACTCATTGCTGCGCGATATTGCTTTGCCGATTAAACAGTATCTCGTAAATATTTTTTACCGTTGGACAAGGATAGAAGAAAAGGAACAGGCAATGGTACTACATTTCACCAAATAATCAACAACTCATCCCAAAGGATGAAGGAGATAGCAAATGATTCAATTGAATTGGTTGTTACATCTCCCCCATATCCGATGATAAAAATGTGGGACGAAATGTTTTGCGCTTTCAACCCGGCTATAAGGGATTGTCTACGGAATAGTGCCGGCATTAAAGCCTTCGAGTTAATGCACAAAGAACTCGACAAAACATGGGTGGAAATAGCCAGGATTCTAAAGCCCGGCGGGATTGCATGTGTTAATATTGGCGATGCAACAAGAACGGTTAATAGTAATTTCGTATTATATCCAAATCATTCAAGGGTTGTATCAGCATTTCAAAAATTATCTATTTCAAACCTTCCAAACATCTTTTGGAAAAAAAAGACAAATGTCCCCAATAAATTAAATAATCACTGTCAACCGGTTCATGAAAAACTAATCGTACCCCACCCGGAAAATGAATTTCTACAGAAGTGGGTACAGTGGCTTTTTCTATGTTTAATTTTACAAAACCAGATTTATTTTCTGAAGCTTGTTCCGCTAACCGCCAATGTTTATACCAATAATAAAACACATAAGGTTTGATGGATTCATTTTCACAGAAGGATTTTTGTGAAAGCCCACTTTGCCTCCACCGCTCTATCATCTCAGACATTTGACGGCGTACTTCAGCACTATTGCGCATATTATAGTTTTACTGCAAAAATACCTGCCTATGATTTTGCCAGCAAGATGGCTTGGTCGGTTGCTTACGTTTAACAAACTATAAGTGCCTGGCGGCAATCTTAAATGACATTCTTCTTATGAAAATAAAAAAAATCTTAGGTATTATTTTTATTGCCCTTGCTCTTTTATTGACACTTGCAATTGTTGGCCAACTGCCTGCACTCTTTCAGGTTATTATAAACTTTTTCGCTGCTTTTACAGGGAAATTGTATAGTTCGCAAATTGGTGAGGTATTCGGACATCTTAATTTATTGGGCTGGGCATTTTACGCTAACAATCGTCCTCTGGGAATACGGAATACGCTGGGTGAAGAAAAGAAAGGAAACAACGTATAACTAAACTTAAAATCGTTGGCGATAGAATTCTCATGTCCAATTAAGAAAAATATACTTACTCTCAACGGCATATAATATATTAGTCATGCCAGGTCTGCTGAAGTTAAAAAGGATCTGATAGAAAAATCTCCGGTTGTTTTTGTAACTTGTCTAATTAAACGGCTAAGCTCTCATCAATCCGAGAGTTAGCGGTCAGGCTATAACACACATCAAATGGACTTTGACTCTTTTCCAAAACATAATCTTGAAAATGAATATTTAGAACATTCTGTTTTTGAACAGTTGACAGAACTTATTGACTTTTATGATGGCCTTTCCAACACAACAATGGGATTTGTAAGCCAAGGGACAAAAGCTATTACTAACCTTGACACATATGTATTTACATCTATCAGTGGGACACTTGAATCTACGAAAAGTACTTTGTTTAACGGACGACTGAATGATGCCTATGCACTGCTCAGAAAATATTATGATTCAACCATCATTAACATTTATACAAATCTTTATTTGAACGACCATTTTTCTATTGAAAATTTTATTGTTGAAAATATTGACAATTGGCTGAGTGGTAAACAAAGTATTCCAGAATACAGAGTAATTTCAAAATACATTAAAGATTCGGACAAACTTAAACCTATTACAGCCTTATTGCAAAAGGACGAACTGTACAAGGAGATTAGGAACAGATGTAACGACCATACTCACTACAACTTTTATCACAACATTCTACTCAACGACAACCAAATTCATTTTAAAGGAAGAATTAATGCCATAAATCACTTTCAAAACGACTTAATAGCAATTTTTGTTCAACATTTGGCTTACCTATTTTACTTAAATGACCATTATATGATGTCGTCAGACTATGTTGATTATCTTGATTTAGGAATGGCACCTGAAGAAGACTCGCAATATTGGGTCGCCCCGTTTATACAAAACGCTTTTGACAAGTATGTAAAAACAACAAGACCTGATATTGCAGATGAATTGAAATCCAAAACTTTTATGCAGCTTCAATGATGAAGCTCTGGAAAGAATCAAAATGGCGAAACCAATGAGGATACACGTCCTTTTAATAAACCATATAATTTGTATATAGAAGAAGCCGGGTAGAGCGCCCTGGCTAAAAAAATTTTATTTATCAAATACTCTATTGCATATGGCATACACTATAAAAGAACATGGAGATCTATTGGAAAAGGAAGCAGCCGCATTTATTGAAGACAAATTCTGCAATTACGAAGAGGTCTGGAAGATCTTTGTGGGTCACACGGGCAACGGTACAAAGGCAGAACTACCGAACTATCCCTATAAAGAAAGGAGAACAAAATTTGCTGAAAACAGTTATACAGTGCTCGAATCCAGTTATTTTATTTACAGAATGATTATATCTAAAGTATTTATGAATGGCATTGACAACTTTGACGCTTATATGAATTTCAGCAACTCATTTGTTTCATTTTTTGCTCATTTAGGAAGAATCCACGACACTGTTATTAAAGCATCTGAAGCGATAGAAGGCGACAAAGAAAATCATAAAAAATTTAAAGAAGCTATCCGTCATTTTTATGAGGGCAGGAATGTGGTTCTTCATGGAAAGAAGGTTCCCCTAATTTTAGATAGTTTGCGATTGCCCAAAATGCCAGTCATTCATACATCATTAGTGAACGGTAAAAGCTGGCATGATAATTTTTCCATTTGGGCACAAGCAGACCAAATGGAACATTCTTATGTAGAAGATAATGTTTCATCATTTTTTGACAAATTGATGCAGCTGATCAATAACCGTTATGCTGCTCTTAAAGGTATAATTTGTAAGGAGCTTAAAGCTCATAATACGCAGTTAGAGTTTTTATATGATCAGTCAACCTTTTTTGATGCTTCGGGGCAAACTTTCGTAGTCTCCGGTAGTACATTAAATCACTGAATTGAAAAAATCAAAAATTTTATACCGATAACAAAATATGTTTGACAAAGTATTTATCAGCTATGCCAGGGAAGACGTTCAATTTGCAAAGGAGATTTACAAACATCTTGAAGTTAACAATTTTAGACCTTGGATGGACAAAGAGAAGCTATTAGTGGGACAACAATGGGAACCGCAAATCATGAATGAACTCAGAACCGCAGATTTCATCATTATTTTATTATCAAAGACTTCTGTTTCCAAACGAGGGTTTGTTCAGAGGGAATTTAAATACGCTTTGAAATACGCGGAAGAAAAATTAACCTCTGATATTTTTATACTTCCCATTAAATTGGATGATTGTGAAGTCCCGCCAGAGCTTGGCATCTTTAACTGGGTTCACCTTGGAGATTTTGAAGCCAGGGGAAAAATTATTGAAGCATTAAACGCTCAGCGAACCAAAATGATGGCATCGGTTCCAGGTGAGTTAATAAAATTAAATGACTATTCAGAACATACAGTTCACCTGGATGGAGAAATTAATAGGTTATTTTCGTATGAAATTAAATATCCAATATTCCGAGGCACCACCGCTGTTAATACCGACATGCTTAATGTAGCAATCAGGCATTACATTCATGAACAAATCAGCGATTTATACCAAACACTGTTTGAGGAGACAGAAGGTTATCAAACAGGGAGCGTGAGAAATTATAAATATACATTTGAAATTTCGTACACAATTGGATTGGTTAATGAGAGTTATGCAAGTATCATGTTCTATGAATACACTGACTATTTAGCTGCACACCCCAATCATTACTGGACTTCAATAAATGTGGCCTTCAATCCAAACATAATAATCAGAAATCTGATTATTTCTAACAACAACGACTTAAAAAAATTAATTGAAAATTACAAATTTGATTTTGGGAATAAGGATGATGGCGAGGAAATCATAGAAAAAGAGATAATTGAAAATAACATTAAAAATTTCAATAGATATTCTGATCCTGGAAACTTTTACCCAAAAGATTTTGAGTATTTACTTATAGACGATGAAAAAATTTTGATCAATTTTTCAAACCACTTACCACACGCCTTTAAAGCGTTAGGTCAATTTGAG
>CALMQS010000091.1 GCA_937871285.1 uncultured Sphingobacteriales bacterium
CTCGATCTTTTTGAACATTTATAAAAATGTCAACCTATTTTAGGCACGCACAGGGGAAATTCGTTGCAATCCGGGCTTATTGTTTATTATTTGTGGTTTGTAGTTGTATTTCGCTTCGAATTTAAGATTTCCGGCTTCGAATTTTGATGATTTGTGGTTTATAGTTGCATTCGTTTCGGATTTGGTATTTTATCCTTCGGATTTGAGATTTATCCGCCCCGGCGGACAGGTTTGGTTCTTGTTTTTTTGTGATTTGGTGCTTTGTAGTGCATTTGTCTTCGGATTTATTTCCTCCCGTTATTCTCCCTCAGCCTCCTGTATATTTTAATTGCGCTCATTAAAATAATTACGAAGCCTGCTAATCCGAGCAGTCCCCATGCCCAGCTCATATTTTGTTTTACAGATACCAGCATTACAATAGCCACCAAGAAAATGGTAGCTACTTCATTCCATATTCTTAATTGCTGCGATGACCAGCGGAAAACACCTTTCATTTGCTGCGTATAAATGTGTTGCAGGGAAAAGTGATAGCAAAACAGCCCGAGTACAAAACAAAGCTTAATGATCAGCCAGCCCGGCAGGGCGCCCAGCATATACCACATCCATGATCCGAAAATGAGGGTAAGTATACCTGATGGCCAGGTAATACCCATCCATAACCTTTTGATCATAATGCGGTACTGGTCATGGAGTATGCTTTTGGCCGGCTCCGTTTTTTCTGAGGCTTCCGTATTATAAATAAATAACCGTACTATATAAAACATACCGCTAAACCAGGTGACTATAAAAATAATATGAAGTGCCTTTATGTAGAGGTACATGTTTTTTATTTTAAAAACCTGCCCACTACAGGAAGTTTTTTAAATTCATTTTTTTCTATCCGCAGCACAAAAAGCAGGAAGGCGCCCAGTATAACCGTGGCCAGCGTATAATTAAAGATCATGTGCGGCCACAGGTGTGTAAGCAGTCTGTGCAGGTAAAACAATACAACCACAATTACTATATAGGCGCAGAGCTTTTTCCAGGCATAGGGAACGGGATATTCTTTTTGCCCCCATATATAGCAGGCTATCATCATGCTGCCGTAACAGAAAAAAGTGGCCCATGCGCTGGCCATATAGCCATAGCGCGGAATAAAAAGGTAGTTGATGGTTATGGTTACCAGGGCGCCGCCGATGGTTATCCACGCCCCGGACGACACCTTATTGGTTATTTTATACCAGACAGACAGGTTATAATAAATGCCCAGGAACATATTGGCCAATAAAAGTACAGGCACAATTTTCAGCCCTTCCCAAAAAACAGGGTTCTGTATAAAATATTTCCAGGCATCTAAGTACAGCACAACAAAAAGGAACATCACACAAATAACGATCACAAAAAATTTCATTACTCTTGCATATACCCGTTGGGGATTTTCGGTCATAGCCTGCTTGAAGAAAAAAGGCTCGGCACCCATGCGAAAGGCCTGGATGAAAACTGTTATCAGTATCGCCAGCTTATAACAGGCGCCATATGTTCCGATTTCAACTTTTATGTCGCCTGTAGCCGACACCCCCCACCAGCCCAGCATCAGCCGGTCCAGCGTTTCGTTGATCATCCCCCCGAATCCTACGATGAGCATGGGAAGCGAATAGATCATCAGCTCTTTCCACTGCCGGATATTGAACCGCCAGCGGATTGCTTTCAGTTCCTGCCAAAGCATTATCAATGTAAACACAGATTGTATAAGGTTTGCCAGGATCACCAAAGTAATGCCCAGATTTTCACTGCTCAGCAGCGCAAATACGCTGTTGGGATCTTTCAGGGCTAAGGAAGGGCAAACAGAAAGAAAAAAGTATAATGTGCCTATATAAATAAGTACGCCGGTGATGCGTATAAAAGCATATTTTAAAGGACGACCGTCCTGCCGCAGCCTGGCAAACGGAATAGTAGAGAGGCTGTCGAAAGCCACAATTAAAATAAAGAGCGTTACATATTCGGGATGCTCTTCCACCCTTATAATGCGGGATATGGGCCCGGTAAATAATAAAAGAATGGCTGTAAACAGGACGGTGCTGGTAATAAGCGATATGCTGGCTGTATTATACAGGTCTTTCTTGTGCTCTTCTTTTTGAATGAAACGGAAAAAGCCTGTTTCAAGTCCGTAAGTGTATACTATATTCAGGAAAGGGATGGCCGCATATACCAGGGTCATATCTCCATAATTGGCGCCGCTTAGTTTCAGGGTTAAATAAGGAGTTAGGATATAAGTCAGGAGCCTGGGAATAATGCTGCTTACTCCATACCATAACGTTTGTCCTGCTAATTGTTTAATGCCCGCCAACAACAAAAATGTTTAAACAAAAAAAATGAGTGCAGTAAAGATAAGCGGAATAAGCATTTTCACCACAAACCCTTTTGAATAATCAATTACCGGTTAGGAGTATAGCTTACTCATTTTACGTCCGGGAAGGAAGGGAAGGAAATATGCTGTAACCCGGGTTGACGGATTGCCTTTGCTGAAATTTTTTATGAATGCAACCTTTTTTCTGTTATATATAGTCTCTACTTACAAACAAACTTTTGTATGAAAAGATATTTTATAGCGCTTTGGGTATGTATAATATGCAGCATAAGCGTATCTGCACAGGTTGGTGAGGCGGTTGTGGAGTTTAATAAAACGAAAAGAACGGTAAAATCAATGGAGGTAAGCGATGCCCCGGATGTTGTGGAGCAGGCCATAAAAAATAAAATGCTCAAATTGGGGTACAAAGCCAAAACAAACAAAGGGTGGATGGAATTTAAGGATGTTGACGACCGGAGCATTGCCGGTGAACGCAGCGATCTTTATATAAAAGTAGAAAGAAAGAGCAGGAAAGATAAAGAAACCAGCCTGGTCTATTTTTTCGCCAGCAAGCCCGGTAACCAGGCAACACCAGTACCCTTTGAAAGCAATATGCTGTCTGAAGATGGCTTTTACAGCAATATTGTTTCGTACACAGTAGCCGAGCGGTTAGAAAGAGATATCCGGGCGCAGGAAGATATTACGAAGAAAGCGCAAAAGAAATACGATGACCTGGTAAAAGACCAGGCTTCGTTAGAAAAGAAGATCAGGGATTTCCAGAACGATCTTGAGGATAATAAGAAAAAACAGGAAGCCCAGGTTCAGGAAGTAGAAAGCCAGCGCAAAATTTTGGACCAGCTATTATCAAAGCGGAACAGTCAATAGCCCGCAGGGGAAACCTATGAAAAATAACCGCTTTGCCTGAGGAACATTCCGCAGGCATTTTTTGTTGAAGTAAACAATGTACCTTTGCGGCTTCTTTTTAAAATTCTTCATGAGTGATCCTGTAAAACATGAATGCGGACTCGCATTTATTAGACTTAGGAAACCTTTTTCATATTACCTGCAGCAGTATGGTACAGTAATGTACGGCTTGAACAAGCTGTACCTGCTTATGGAAAAGCAACATAACCGGGGGCAGGATGGCGCCGGGATAGCTACAGTAAAACTTGACACAGAACCGGGCTATCCGTTCATGCATCGCATCCGCAGTATCGAAACCATGGCTATTGCCGACCTGTTCCGGCAGGTGTCGGAAGAAATTGCCGGGCTGGAAAAATATCAGCCGGAATTGAAAAAGCACCCGGGATTGATGAAAGGGAATGTGCGGTTCCTGGGGGAGTTGCTGCTTGGTCATTTGCGGTATGGCACACAGGGCAGGAACAATGTTGAATTTTGCCATCCCTTTATTAAATGCCATACCATCCCGGCACTCAACCTTGCATTAGCGGGTAATTTTAATCTTGTAAATACAGAAGAGCTGTTTGCTTTGGTAAATATTGAACCCGGCGTATTTCAAAAGCAAAGCGACCTGGCTGCGATGATGGAGGTTGTTCATCATTTTTTGGTTAAGGAAGATGAGCAGCATCCTGAAAGGCTTGATATTGTAAATGTTTTAAAAAAATCGGCCAGCCTTTTTGACGGAGGATACCATGTGGGTGGCTTGATAGGTAACGGCGATAGTTTTGTTTTGCGTGACGCCCACGGTATACGCCCTTCCTATTATTATATAACAGATGATGTTATAGTGGCGGCTTCAGAACGTGCTGCTATCCGTACTACGTTTAATGTTGGGGAAAATGAAGTGAAGGAGCTTATGCCCGGCCATGCCTTAATTGTTAGGGCAGACGGAAGTTACCAGATTGAGCAGATCATTGAACCTAAAGAACGGAAAGCCTGCAGCTTTGAGCGGATCTATTTTTCAAGGGGAAACGATAAAAAAATTTACAGGGAAAGAACGGCCCTGGGGAACCATTTAAGCAACCATGTGCTTAAAGCGATTGATCATGATCTTAAAAACACGGTTTTTTCATTTATTCCCAATACCGCGGAAGTGGCTTTTTATGGGTTACTGAAGGGCATGGAGGATTACCTGAATAAAATTAAAGTACAGCGGATAACCTCCTGGGGAAAGGATTACGATGAAGAAAAGCTTGCTGAAATGATCAACCGGCGTATCAGGGTAGAAAAAATTGCTAACAAAGACGTAAAAATGCGCACTTTCATTACCGAAGATGTTAGTCGTAACGAATTGGTGCAGCATGTTTATGATATCACCTACGGATCAATACGGAAAGGAGAAGATACGGTAGTGGTAATTGATGATTCTATAGTTCGCGGAACAACCCTCAGGGAAAGCATTATAAAAATGTTGTCGAGGCTTGAACCCAAAAGAATTATCATTGTTTCCTCGGCCCCTCAGATCAGGTATCCCGACTGTTATGGTATTGATATGAGCAAAATGAATGATTTTATTGCTTTTCAGGCCGCTATCCTGCTGATTAGGGAGCAAAAATCAGACTATATACTACAGGATTTATACAACAAATGCAGGGAGCTTGAACGGAACAACCAGTTACACACTGAAAATGTGGTGCGGGGGGTTTATAAGCCTTTTACCGCCGAAGATATATCTAAAAAAATAGCACAACTTATTACGCCTCCGGATGTTAGCATACCGGTTGATGTAATATACCAGACCATAGAAGACCTTCATGAATCATGCCCAACAAATACCGGCGACTGGTACTTTACCGGCAACTATCCTACCCCCGGCGGGAACAGGGTTGTGAATAAAGCGTTCATAAATTTCATGGAAGGAAAGAATATCAGGGGGTATTAACGAATTGTTGGCTTGGTTTTTGTTTAAACATTGAAATGCTTTTTTGCACCCGTTTTTAGATCCTGCATTTCCTATGTTGTTTTTATAGATTGAAGTACCCTTTTGAAATTCTATTATTCGTAACTGTTAACCGTTAATTGCCGTTTCTCCTAAATGTTTGAGAAGAGATGAGATCTGTCTTATTCATCCGTCATGCTAAAAGCAGTTGGGATAATGCGTCTGTGCGCGATTTCGACCGTCCGCTGAACGAAAGAGGTAAAAAAGACGCTCCCGAAATGGCAAGACACCTGTTAGAAAAAAAAATTCCTCTCGACTCCTTTATTTCCAGCCCTGCCAAAAGAACCACCAAAACAGCCGGTTTTTTTGCTGAAGCCTATGAAATACCTTCCGGTAGTATAAGGCTGGAAGCAACATTATACCTCCCTACACCTGATGCATTTTACGATGTAATAGAAGAAACGCCCAACCAGTTTTATCATCTTGCTATCTGCTCCCATAACCCCGGCATTACCGATCTGGTGAATCAGCTTACTGATGAGATCAGGGTTGATAATATGCCCACCTGTGGCATTTTCGCAATAAAAACCAATATATCGCGGTGGCAGGATTTTCGGCAATCCGAAAAACAGTTCTGGTTTTTTGACTATCCCGGGAATTATCGCTGAACGCTGGTTCCTCTTTGTATTATAAATTCCCAGTTTCGTACCTGGCATCGCTTCAAAGCCTTAGTGCTATTCCTCCTTCTTTTTGTATCTTATATATTGATTATCAGTCATTTAACAAAAGTCAAATTAGTAGATTAACCTTGTTTGTATGGTAAATCTACTATTATATTTGCATCAGCTAAGTGTAAACATTTAATTGCTGATAAATGATTTCACCATAAATAGATAGGTGATTATTTAACATCACTTAGCAAGACCTTAAACCCTATAAAATGAAACGAAATTTTACCCTTGTTTTTTTTACAGTTTTTCTATCCTTCTCTTTTTCATTAGCTTATGCACAAACTATCTATATTGACAATGGCAGTTCCCATACATATACCTTACAAACTGGTGATAGCCTGTACGTGAGCCAGGGAACGTTTACCGGAAAGCTCATTGACGAGCAGCAGGGTGGAAAAGTAACAATAGCTGCCGGCGCAACTTTTAAGCCTTCATCAGTCAAAGGCTATAGGAGTAAATACATAGTATATGGAACAGCTATGCTGCCTGCTTTAAAAACTGAAGCTGGTTTTGGGCTGGAAAATTATGGCATAATTACCATTAATGGCAATACCGAAATGAATGGCAGCATACAGGTATGGACCAACGCAAAGCATGCAACGATCAACTTTACAGGTTCCGTTGTATTTAATGTAAACGGCAGCAGTTTTGCTAATTATGGCGATGTAGCTATAAGCGGAAAGTTTGATATCAATAATGGCGCTACCATTTTAAACAGGAATAATATCTTAATCAGTGAGGGTTTTACCATGAATGGCGGGCAGTTGCAAAATGAAGGATATTGGTATGCTAAAAAAGGCATTACCACTAACAGCAACGCCACTATTACCAATACCTGCAGGATGGTTTCCGGAAAGGAAATTACGGTTAATACAAGTACAATATATAACAGCGGGCTATTTTGGGCCTCCAACGAGCAAAAAGCATCCGTGCTTACGAATAATAGCGGAACTATTATAAGCTTAGACCAGGGAATTATAAAAGCCGTAAGGTTTATTAACTATGGCACTATTAAAGGAAATGGCTTTATGTACTTAACGGGTAAAACCACAGGGGGCGGAACGATAGGCGTAAACGGTTATACTACTGACACGCTGAAAGTATATACGGTAAACCGCACCAGCACTACCCGGATATTTGATGAGCAATGGGGCACGGTATATCCCAATGCCATGTACGCCCCGTTTGCAGCGCCCGACACCTTAACAGCTTCTGCTTACCCCTGCTACCAGGAATCTTCTTTGATCATACTACCTGTGGAGTGGCAGGACTTCTCTGTAAAGCTTTCGGGTAATACACCCGTATTAAACTGGTTGGTGCAATATGATAAGGGAACCTTGTTTGAGGTACAACGCAGCTACAATGGAAAAGATTTTACCGCTGCCGTCAGGATGGAACAGCAGGAGCGTGCTAACTATCAGTATGCGGATGATGCGATATCTGCTAACCCGCCGGCATTGGTATATTACCGTATTAAAGCGGTTGAACCAGATGGCAGGGAAAATTACAGCGAAATAAAAATGATCAGGTTCAATGCTATCGCACTCAGCCATATTGCAGCTTCACCCAATCCATTCACCAGCCAGGTTAATATTCGTTATTATGCTTCGCAAAAAGGGATGGCTGCCCTTAAGGTTTTTAATTTCAGTGGGCAACTGCGGTTGGTAAAGCCGGTAAATGTGAGCAAAGGCAATAACAATATTATTATAACTGAAACGGCAGGATGGCAAAAAGGTATTTATATTATTGCTGTGCAAGCAGAAGATGGTTCCGTTATTACTGCAAAGCTCATTAAACAATAAGTTTACCCTATTGGACGGTTAAATACAGGGGCTGCCAAAAGCATATTTGAGCGGCCCTTTTTTAGTGCCTGCTTTTCATTCAGATGGGTATGGTTACCGGGTTTCTTCCAGCATTACTTTTTTGGGTGTAACGTTCAAATGATAAACCGCCCCTACTTTAAGCGCATAATTTTCTTTACCGTGACCTACCGGGAAGCCCATGCAAACCGGATAATTGTATGTTTTTACCACATCGGCAATAATTTCATAGATCGTTTTTCCAAAAGGCCTTTTCGTATCCTTCATTTCTGTAAATCCCCCTATGATCAATCCTGCAAGCTTATCTAATTTCCCGCTGCGCTTTAATTGATACAGCATACGGTCGGCGCTGTACAAATATTCTCCTACCTCTTCTATAAATAATATTTTTCCTTTAGTTTTTATGTCAGAAGATGTGCCTGTTACATGTGCCAGCAGGGAAAGGTTACCTCCTATTAATGTTCCCGAGGCTTTACCTTTTCTGTTTAGCTCGTATGCGTTGCAGGTATATTTTGTTCTTTTGCCCGCTAAAGTTTTTTTTAAGGATTGTACATATTCATTTTTGTAGCCCTCCTCATTAAAAGCGGCTGCCATAGGTGCGTGCAGCGTGGAAATACCGTAATGGGTATGGATGTGGGTATGCAAAATGGTAATATCACTGAAGCCGATGATCCATTTGGGATGCCTTTTGAATTTTTTAAAATCAATCTGTTCCACAATACGGCCCATGCCATAACCACCGCGTCCGCATAAGATGGCGGCTATGTTTTCATTATCCAGCATTTGCTGCAGCTCTGTTAGCCTTTCCCCATCGGTGCCCGAAAAATAAGTGGTTGATTTGCCGCCTACGGTATTCCCGGCTATAACTTTATAACCCCATTGCTGCAAGGCTTCCACACATGTCTGCACTTTTTCAGCCGCCATATAACCCGCCGGACAGGTAATGCCGATCGTATCGCCTTTTTTCAGGTAAGGAGGTATTTTTATCATTTATTGAGCGCTATTAATTTTTTTATAATCCTGTATTTTACTTACCACTTACCACTTACCACTTATCACTTCTCTCTCACACTTCCAGTAATTCCACCCCGTTGGCAGTAACGCTGAGCCGGTGCAATACCCCGCATTTCAGCGCATAATTATTTCTCTGATGCCCTACGGGAAAATCAAAGCATACAGGATAGTTATATGTTTTTACTTTTTCCCATACTATGTCGTATAAAGTTCTTCCAAATTCTTCTCCCGGGTCATCGGGCTTTATTCTAAATCCTCCGATAATAAGAGCTTTCAGTTGCGACAGCTTCCCGGTGCGTTGGAGGTTCCAGAACATTCTGTCAATGCTGTAAAGATATTCGCCCGTATCTTCCACGAATAAGATCTTACCCGCGGTTTTAATTTCAGATTTTGACCCCGCAAGGTTTTCAATGATTTTTAAATTCCCCCCTGTTAGTGTGCCTTCGATAATGCCGTGCCTGTTTTTTTCATGCGGCAAAGCATTGTATTTCATTTTTACACCCGTTAAAGCGTCTTTTATAGATAGGATCGTGTCCCGCTGCAAAGGTTCGGCTTTACTCCAGTCTTCAGGGAAACTGTTGCACATTTTTGAATGAATGGTAGCCACTTTGTAATTGCTGCCGATGTGACAATGCATTACGGTAATATCGCTGAAGCCGATGATCCATTTGGGTTTGATAAGGAATTTTGAAAAATTAAGCTGGTCTATGATCCTGATTGAGCCATAGCCGCCCCTGGCACACATGATAGCTTTAACAGCAGGATCATCCAGCATCCGCTGAAAATCGGCCGCACGTTCCGCGTCTGTTCCGCCAAAGCTGAAATCCTTTTTACCAATCGTATCACCCAGCCGTATTTTCAGCCCCCAGCTTTCTATCTGCTTTATTGCGGGCTGCAGTTCTTCAACGGTAATATGTCCTGCAGGAGCAGTAATGGCCACCGCATCCCCGGGCTTAAGGTGCTGGGGAATACGTATAGATGGATCCGGGTTATGGAGGGTGGCTGCTAAAGCTTTAACTGAAATACCGGTTGTAAACAGGGAAGAAAGGAAATGTTTTCGATTCATCTTTCAAAGTAACAGAAAATGTTGTTGATGCAGCCAATTTACAAAGTCAATTACTACACCAACAACACCGTAAATTCATATAATGACCGGGCAACAGGCAATAAATCAGCTCTTTTCTTTTAGCTCTTCCACAACCAGGCCCTGCAGGCCACCTTTTACTGAAGCAGTACCCGTAACTGTAATTTTTTCACCGGCACGGTCTTTTATTTTGGCATACACCTCTTTTTTATTATGGTTTTCCACCAGCAAATATATTTTACCATCGCTGGTGAGCAAGCCCATCGGGGCGCCATCCTTTATACAGGCGGCAGCACATCCCTTATGCTTTTCACCGTGCGCACCCTTAGCCATATAGCAGGCCATGTCAAGCACTTCGCCTGAAACTGTTTTTGTTTCATCCTGGGCATTTGCTTTAAAAGCGAAGAGACAAAAGCTTATTGTTGCAAGTACTGCTGCTTTGCGGAGATTAAAATGAATACTTTTCATAAAAAATCCTTTTTAAAGTGAAGAATAAATAAGTTCTGCAGGAGACCGTAAATGTATTGAAATTCCGGGATAATCATGTCGCCATATTGAATTACTTTTGCATTCCTTTTTACATACTATGAGAGATTATAAAAGAATACTGGTTACGGCGGCACTGCCCTATGCCAATGGCCCTTTGCATATCGGGCATCTGGCGGGTTGTTATATACCAGCGGATGTTTACGTACGTTACCAGCGGGCGCAGCAGCGGGATATTAAATTTGTGGGTGGCAGTGATGAGCATGGCGTTCCTATTACTATCAGGGCCATGAAGGAAGGGGTGAGCCCGCAGCAGATCGTTGATAAATACCATGCTATCATTAAGGATAGCTTGCAAAAGATGGGTATTTCCTTCGATATCTATTCCCGCACATCCAGTCCGGTTCATCATAAAACAGCATCGGATTTTTTTAAGAAATTATATGATGACGGCTTGTTTGAAGAAAAAGAAACGGAACAGTATTATGATGAAAAAACTAAGGTTTTTTTAGCCGACCGTTATATTACCGGCACCTGCCCTGTGTGCGGTAATGCTAATGCATACGGCGATCAGTGCGAGAAATGCGGGTCATCGCTCAGCCCGGAGCAGCTCATCAATCCGCGGAGCACTTTGAGTGATGCTGTGCCGGTAAAAAAATTAACCAAACACTGGTATTTCCCCCTGCAAAATTATGAAACATGGCTGAAGCAGTGGGTGCTGGAGGATCATAAAGAATGGAAGAATAACGTGTATGGCCAGTGTAAAAGCTGGTTAGACAATGGATTACAGAGCCGTGCTATGACGCGCGACAGCAACTGGGGTATTAAAGTTCCATTGCCAGGTGCGGAAGGTAAGGTGTTGTATGTATGGTTTGATGCTCCTATTGGCTATATCAGCGCTACTAAAGAATTATTAACGGATCAATGGGCGGATTACTGGTGTAAAGAGGATACCAAGCTGGTACATTTTATCGGTAAGGACAATATCGTGTTTCACTGCATCATTTTTCCTGCCATGCTCAAAGCGCATGGTGGTTTTGTATTGCCTGATAATGTACCCGCCAATGAATTTTTAAATATTGAAGGCGAAAAGGTTTCTACCAGCCGTAACTGGGCGGTATGGGTGAATGAATACCTCGAAGATTTTCCGGGATGCGAAGATGTATTACGGTATGTGCTATGCGCTAACGCTCCTGAAACCAAGGACAATGATTTTACCTGGAAAGATTTCCAGGACAGGAACAACAGTGAACTGGTAGCCATTTTTGGCAATTTTGTAAACCGGTCGCTGGTGCTGATGCATAAATTATGCGGCGGCAAAGTACCTGTTTTTCATAATGCTGTTATTGATGCGGATGATAAGCAGTTGATGGAAGATATTCAATCTGCCAAAGCAAAAGTTACACAGTCTATTGAAGAATACCGGTTCAGGGAAGCTTTGTACGAGATCATTGACCTGAGCAGAAAGGGCAACCAGTATCTTCAGAAAAAAGAGCCCTGGAAGAAAGCGGGCGTGGAAAACGGGCAGCAGCAAATAGATAACTGTATTCACCTGAGCCTGCAGCTCACCGCCAATCTTGCCATTCTCATCAACCCGTTTTTGCCCAACACGGCTGCAAAAATGTTACATATGCTGAAGGTGGTAGAAAAAATGTTAGACTGGAAAAACGCGGGCAGCTTTAAGTTGTTAAGCGTTGGCTATACTTTACGTGCGCCTGAGCTGCTGTTCAGAAAAATTGAGGATAGCGAAATAGCGGCGCAGGTAGAAAAGCTGAGGACTAACGCGGTTACAGGTTCTGCCCCGCAGGGTACAGAGAAAAAAGCGTTGAAAGAAAATGACGCCGCTCAGCAGCCCGGGCCGCAACTTAAGCCCGAAATCGTTTATGATGATTTTGCGAAATTAGACCTGAAAACAGGTAAGATATTATCTGCCGAAAAAGTAGAAAAAGCAGACAAGCTGTTAAAGCTGGAAATAGACCTCGGTTCCGAGAAACGTACTATTGTGTCGGGCATAGCTTTACATTTCAAACCCGAAGAGCTTGTTGGCAGGCAGGTAGTGGTTGTTGCTAACCTGGCACCCCGCAAAATGCGTGGTATAGAAAGCAATGGAATGATCTTAATGGCGGAGGATAAAAACGGCAAACTGCATTTTGTAAATACCGAAGAAGAGATAGAGCCGGGGGCGGGGGTGAGTTAGGGTGGCGAGAGGTGAGGAAGTTACAGGTTGCAGGTTACAAGGTAGGGGACAGGTTTTTTAATATTGAGGTTGAATCGCTTCGGATTTTTTAATTTGTGGTTTATCGTTTATGGTTGCATTTGTCTTCGGATGTAGGGTTTCAGGCTTCGGATTTAATATTTGCCTGTCATGGTAAGCACGAACCATCTGTATCTATTTGGTTCTTGTTATTTGTCTTTTGGTGCTTCTCTCCGGATTTCGGATTCCCGGCTTCAAATTTGGCCTTATGCATCATTATAAACCTTGTATAGGGGTTCGCGCAAAGAAAGTCCTTTATCGCTGCATATAAATTCAAGTATGCCGGCAATTTGTTCCGGCTTTACCCATTTGCTCCAGTCGGCCTCGGGCATGCTTTGGCGGTTAGGCGCAGTATCAATGGTGCTGGGCACTACAACAGAGGCGGTTACGTTCTTACCTTTGGCTTCTGCATTGAGTATATTGGCGAAATTGAATAATAAAGATTTGGAAAGGGTATAGGCAACCGATCTTTTTGCATGCTCTGGTTGAAATACAGGTTTTGAGCCGATGAATACCAACCTGCCATATCCGTTTTGTAACATGTGCTGAAACAGGATGCGTGAAATATGGTAAGCAGTTTCAAAATTAAGCGCGAACATTTTTTTCAGGTCAGTGCCTGTAGTATCTGCTATGCTGCTCATAGCAAACCCGCCTGCTAAAAATAAGGCGCCTTCAATGCTGCCATATAAACTGATCGCTTCTTTGATAAAAAGAAGAGCGGCATTTTCATCTGCCAGATCTATCTGGTGTAGCTCAAAGTTTTTATTATCTTTTGCAAATCCTAATTTGCTTCCGGAACGGGCAACGGCAATTACCCGGTAATCATTTTCCAGGAATTTTTTAACGGTAACAGCACCCAGGTTTCCATTTGCACCGGTGATGATTATTGTTTTCATAATGTGAAATATACAAAAAAATAAGCTGCCTCCGAAGTCCGGGCTTATGCACAAAGCATTGTCGTTGTTTGGTGGGGGCATTAAACGGGATAGTTGCTGGCTACTGTATCTGGCTACTGACACCTGATAGCACTTCTGTGTAAGCCATTTCAAATTTTAGATCTCAAATCTCAAATTCCTACAGTATTACGTTATTACAATCATAACCTGGTTATTGTCTTAATAAACTCGTCTTTCCGCCTTACAGATATTTCAATCTGCTCTCCATTGGCTAATTCCACATACCCGCCTTTGCTTTTATTATAGCTTTTAATATAATTGAGATTTACAAGATGTGAATTGTGCACACGGAAGAAATTGAAATCACTCAGCATTTTTTCAAATTCTTTCAGGCTTTTAGCCACGGTTATCGGGTTGGCTTTATTAATATAAATAGTTGTATAGTTGATATTTGCCTCACAGCGTATAATATCGCTGACCTCTACAATATTAAACCCATTCATGTCGGGTATGCATAACTTTTGCCGGTCTTTATTGTAAATGTTTTTCAGCAGGGTTTCTATTTTTTTATGCCCATCGGTTTCATATTGCAAACTCAGCACTTTTGATACGGCACGATGCAGATCGGCTGTGGAAATTGGTTTCAGCAGGTAGTCTATAGCACTGAATTTAAAAGCCTGTATGGCGTATTTTTCGAAGGCGGTAATAAAAATCACTTTAATATCTTTCATTTTCAGTTGCCGCAGCAGGTCAAAACCTGTTTGATTCCCTATCTGTACATCCAGGAAAAGCAGCTCAGGCTTATGCTCCCGAATGGCAACAATTGCTGTTTCAACCGTTTTACATGAGGTTATTATATGCACATCATCACCGAACAGCTCGTTAAGCATTCCGCTTAGTATATCAATGCTTTGCTGTTCATCTTCTGCTATAATACAATTCAACATACAGGGGGTAATTAAAAATTAAGCTCAAACGGCAGGTTGATCTCCACTTTGGTTCCTTCATGTAAAGGATACATCTGTAAGGAAGCATTAGCATTTTGTGCCCGGTTCAACAAATCTATCCTGGTGCGGGTTATCCCAATCCCCGATGGTCTGTCTTTCTTTTCCTCTTTTTCCCATATCATATCTTTCTTTATTCCAACGCCATTATCTTCTACAACACAGCAGATCATTTCCGACTGCCGGCTGACGTTTATTATTATGGTGCCATTGCCTTTTTTGGGCGCTATCCCGTGCCAGATGCTGTTTTCCACAAAGGGCTGCAACAGCAGCGGCGGGATCATTGTATTTTCCCGGTCAATATCAGTGTCAACCTGTACCTGGTAATCGAATTTATGATTAAGTCTTGCCGCCTCAATTTGCATATATAATTCCAGTGCATGCAGGTCGTCTGCAAGCGATATTTTTTTGTGATCCGAATTTTCAAATACCTGTCGCATGAGCATGGAAAATCTCACTAAGTATTCATCTGCCAGCTTAATATTATTTTGAGCGGTATAGTGCCGGATAGAGTTTAGCGAATTAAAAATAAAATGAGGATTCATTTGCGAACGAAGCGCTTTCATTTGAGTATCGGTCACTTCCGTATTCAGCTCCGCTTCTTTTTGCTTTAGTTCAGCGTCCTTTCTTCTTTTGTAAAATATAAAGGAGGCCATACTTCCAGCCAGTATTACAGCCGCAAGCGCCAGTGCCGCGTTTCTTATTACCTGTTGCTGTTTCAATGCTGCAGCCATCTCCAGCTCTTTTCTGTCATTTTCAAACTGCATCTCTTTGCGGGTCAGCTCCTGCCGCTTTTCATCATTCAATACACTATCCCTTATGGTTAAATATTCATTATATGCGTGATACGCTTTTTCATAATCGCCCTTTTTCTCATATACTTTTCTTAATGAATTCCATGATTCATATTGACTCTGGAGGTTCCCGATATCCTTAGCCACCGAAAGCGATTGCCTGCCGTAGTATTCTGATGAATCTAATTTTCCCTCCGATAGAAAAGCATTGGACAGGTTGTGCAACGCCGCTGCTTTCACGTATATATTCCCTGTTTGATCGGCCAGTTGAACACTACGGCGGGAATAGAAAACAGCGCTGTCAAAGTTTTTTGTTTCGTTGAACACAGAACCTAAAAAACACAGCGCATTGCTTTTTAAACGATCATTACCGGTCAGGCCGGTAAGATGCAGCGAAGTTCTATAGTAGATAATTGCGGAATCATATTGCTTTAATTCCTGGAATACCGTGCCGGTATTACCGGCTGCCATTGAAAGTTCGTGATTGTCCTGCAACACTGTGGCAGTTGCGAAAGCCTTCCGGTAATATTCAAGCGCTTTCACCTGGTTTCCCATACTGGTATGTATGTTCCCAATATTATTCAATATGCCGGTCTCAAATTTTTTGCTATTGCCATTGTCTGCTTTTAAGGCCTGCTGATAGCTCTCCAGGGCTTGCATATAGTCAGATTGTACAAGGTATACTCCTCCTTTTACGCGAAAAGAGAGGGCTATGCCTTTTTGCCATTTTATTTTTTTTGAAACAGACAGCGCCTCATCCGCGTATTGCATCGCTTCGGCGGGATTACTTATAAAGGTGGCGCTGGTTAAATGAATAAGTGTCCATACCCGGTTGCTGTCGCTTGCAGTATACAACTGCAAAGCCTGTTTCAGCGAATCTACAGGTTTTGCCATATCCTGCGCGCACACAAAACTTAGCGTAAAGAGGGATATTGCAATAAACAGGGTTCTGGTAACGGGAAAGAGCATGCGTTTAAGTTTAGGTTAAAGTAGTTCATTTTCTTTTTACTGCAAAAAAGGGGTGCATCCCAAAAAGGCTGTTTATCACACCTGCCTGCCTTTTGTTTTGGCAACGAATAATAAATTGAGGCGTACGAAAAATAAATGTGTCTTAAAAAGACATTCTGGTATTGCTATTTTCGGACTGGATATGATTATCACATAGCAGGCGGTCTACCCCCGGGTTTCAGGTAATGAAATAAAAGATGCCGGTAGGAGGCGGTGTATTAAACGGGACATCCGTAACCTTACTTATGGATTTTTCATCTAAAAAAATTAATATATTATTGTTTATATATATTTTTTTTGTATCATAGCAAATAATTTATAATATCTGTATGGAGACCTGAGATAGAACGAATTACTTAAATTAAATTTTAACCCATGCTCCTTAAATCAGCATTGTTTACCGTATTGGTATTAATTGCCCAGCTCAGTTTTGCACAGCAAGCCAAGACTCAGAAAAAAATTGATAATGCGAATAAGACGATCGAAAAAACGGAAGACTTAATTGATTCCGGAACCCGGTTGTTCAACAAGCTTCCCGGGAAAAGCAAAAAGAAAGACCAGCCAGGCGATAGTTCGTCCAGCTATGGCACACCGCAACCCGTTGAGCGCGAAAATAAAGCCGAAAATAAAAATATTGAAAGAAAACAAACAGACTCGCAACTCAAGCCGGGCGATGTGCACCCCAATGCCAAAGTAATTGATGCAGATATATTATATCCTTTTAATAATGGCTTGGCAACGGTTAGCAAGGGTACAGCCCTGGCGCTCATTAATGCAAAGGGAGAGTTTTTTATTCCGTACAATAGCCAGTACGACCTTAGTAGAGGTGAAAATCCCGAAATACTTGCAATTGGCGGTAAATACCTGAATACTAACGGAAAGTTACTTGCTGAATCAAATTCAGGCGGAAGTTGGGGCCTCACTAAAGACCAGATGTATTTAGAAAATATTAAACAGGATGCAAACAGCCCGAAATGGTCGATTCGGATTTCCGATAAAAATGGGAAAAAATACGAAATTAAAAATTTGCCTTCAATGCCCTACTACATAGGAGAAGAAATGTATGTGGTGCAAAAAGAGCGTAACGATGATAACCACGCAGTCATGAATTTTAATGGTGAATATGTTACAAAGTTTATTTATAACTCTATTGGATATTTCGTAAATGGTATGGCAGTAGTTAGTAAGATTGATGAATTTGGAAAGAGACGATATGGTTATATTGATAAAACCGGGAAGGAAGTTATCCCTGTAATGTATTCTAAATGGCCTACTCATTTTGCCGGAGGATTAGCCAGCATCTATCCTGCTGATAAAACAGAATTTGCACAGGCGGTAATTAACAAAAAAGGAGAGATAGTAGCAAAATTGCCCAGGGAACGGCTTATCTATTATATAGGCAATGGGTTTTTCAATTATGATCCACTGCATATAATGGATACAAAAGGCAAGGTTATCGCCATCAAAGATTTTCTAGCAAGCTATGGTGTTGAATCAACAGCATCTGACAGAGAAATAATGTTGCATGTTACATCAGAATATGTAGAACATGAATTCACAGTACCCCACATACAGAAGGCCGATGACGGTAAAATGTGGTACGCCAGGTATTCAAAAAAGAATGACTTTATTTCTTCTGGTTTTGTTGATATAAAAGAGAAAAAGGTAGTGGAAGCTGCATTTGAAATTTATGAAACTCGAAGAGAGCCGGTTTTTGATCCTGTTACCAAACTGGCTTTGGTAAAGCTTCGTTTGAGTAAAGACAACCGGGGCAATACTATATATAGAGAAGGCTACATTAACGAAGACGGTGTTTTCATGATCGTAAAAGGTGAAAAATCAAAATGGTAAGACCTTTAAAAAATTGATCATGAAACCCTTGCTTTTATTATTGATATGGATAAGCCCCCTACGATAATATAGAATCGGGATTCCTGGAAATATTGTACTTCGATTCGAGAGGGAACGGTTTGCTGGAAGCAAATTTTGGTTTTACCGTAAAAAATGCCAGGGAACCTTATTGAAAAAAAGTAGAAGGCCTGAAAATTACAGATGGTAAGATCAGGATACAGTTCAACAAGTAGCGCAGTTGAAAATAAGAACTGATGTAATTAATACCTTATAATTTAATATGTATGGGCAGTCCTTGCTATCATTGTAATTTAACCAATCAACACCTGTGCATATACTGCCACGGTACAGGAAAAGAGCCGGGAGGAGGAAATGCATTAGGATGGATTATTTCGCTGGTATTTTTAATACCGGTAGCGGTTATTGCTGTCGTGTCCTCTCTTATTATTTCCCTGGTATTAAAGCTGTATGTACAGCGTATTGAGCCGGAATCTCCAAAGTTAGCATTTAGCAAAGCCTTTAGTCTGGCATTTAAAACCACTTTCCTGTATCTGATGGTAAATAGTATTATTTCCCTGATAATATATTTCATGCAAAGGCAAAATGCGGAAATACCTTTCCTGGATTTGGAGACTTTAAACCAATTCAATATATATAAGGTGATTTTCACTTCCCTTCTTTTGTATCAGGTACCCACAATCCTAATAACAGGAGCAGTGCTTCGCAGTAAATTGTCGGTCTATTTAAAGTTTAAAGGATTTTCGGGTTATGTAAGAGCTATTCTTTTTACAGGTGTGGTGATTATGCCGCTCCTCGCGGCAATAGGTTACGTAATAGTGCGTGTCATTCATGTCTATGCCTTTCAAACAGACCATTTTTAGTTTTCTAACAATTCAAATAATAAGAGTAACAAATATTCATTCATCAAAAAACAATTCACAATGGGTTACATACTTTTTGTTATCGGAGCAGCGCTTATCTATTTTGGGGCCAAACTAAAAATACCCGATAGCGGAAAAAAAATTGCTGAAGAGACCGTGGGTGGGGTTGTTGGTAAGAGTTTTAGAATATATGCAAAAGTGGTAATGATCTTCTTGGGGATCTGCCTTGTTTTTTGGGGCGGCTGCACTGCGGTTGTATTCCATTAATACGAATTACCCGGCTAAATAAATTTGTTATTTAAGTATATAGTATGAAAAAGATAATTTTCAAATATCATTTCCTTCCAGTCCTGTTTTTTTGCCTGGTGGGTTTTGCGGGCAAGACTCAAAATGTAAGTATTGCACAAAATGTAAATATTGAAGAAGGAGGGCTCAATATTACTTTCCCCGGCAGCAACTGGATGGGTGGCCTCCAGGATATTTCTGCGTTGGGAGTTGCGGGAGGAGCCAAATTAAAGGATGTTATTGTTTACTATTATATGAGGATGAAAGAGTCCGATATTTCCGGCAAATCAAAGGCGGGTGATTCCGAACCGGGTTCCTACCCGTCTGCCTCCATTTTTATAGATACAAAACCTGTTACTAAAACTGCTGCCGGTTATGCTGCTGAAAAAAACAGGCTCGAGAGTTATACCATCATTAAAACATATACTGCTCAAAATGCTGCTTCGCCTGTGCCAAACCTGCCGCAGGTGGTAGTGCATAAAGTTATCCAGCAGATACCTATGCCCCTGTTCCTAGGCACACAGTCAACCACCAAAGGGTATGTAGCTTATATTGTGAATCAAAAAAAAGGAATAAGCCTCACCATGTTTGTAAAGGAGGCTGAATTTGACAAATATGAAAAAGAGTTTGTCAGCATTCTGCGGTCTATAATATCCACGGCAGCGGCTGTACCGGAAGCTTTGACGGTGAATCAGCCGGTCGCGAAAACGATTAATGTTTGCGAGTATATGCCCCTTGGCTCGCGGATGAGCTATACCTATCTGAAAACAGGCGGAGAGTCCGGAGCACTTGGAGAACTGTCCGCTCTTTTGGGAGGCGGGAACCTCAGAAACTTTACTGAAGAATATACTTTCACAAAAAATAAAACGGTGGCAGGTAAGCAGTTCAAAGGATATCTTTTAAAAACAAACGATCAAACGAAGAACGGACATACACTTTACTTTAACTGTAGTAACAATGATGCCAAAACACATACGGAGATATATGAATGGGAAAAAGAGTTGGAAGGACAATTAACTCAAAACGGGATTCCCATACAGGATATCTACAATGATGTTTTTGTGGCAACCGGAAAATATGCTACCGTTACTCAATTAAAGGGCAGTATACCCGTAGGGGAAATATGGACGGAAACTGAATTTGTGAATGGCGTCGAAGCGAAAATAAGCACGTCCATTGAAGAAACGGGTTTAATCCTTGAAGTAAATGAAGAAACGTATAAGGATGTTATTAAAGTAGTAAAAACGATAGTGGCAGGAAGCGTTTCAATGCGAGAGGAAGTATATTACGCCAAAGGCATCGGTAGAATAAAAGTTTTAACTACAGCCTATACAGCTCTCGGCGAGTCGGTAAGTACGTATGAACTGGTTTCATATTCTATTGAGTAATCCTTACGTCGGATTTTTAGGTAAAAGCACAAAGTGACGGAAACAACCAATACTTTTGACATAGACCATACCAAAGCAAAAGCCCAAAAGCCCTCAAACCAATGGCATTTGTGAAAGTTTCCATAGAACAACACAGGAAGAGTTCTATGCCATCGCTTTTAGAAAAAAGATGTATGATTCACTGGATTTTTTACAAACTGACCTTAATGAGTGGCTTCAATATTACAATACAGAAAGGACTCACAGTAGCAGATATTGCTTCGGGAAAGGCATCCCTGCCTGCCGGCAGGCAAGTTCTATCCAATTTTTTATCCAAATTCCACCATCAGAAACAAACACCAGGCGATGTCCCCAACCTTCCATAGGATTCTATAAAGCTATCCATCTGTTGGGTAAAATCCTTGCTATTTCCCAAATGAGCCACATACTGGCAATGTCTTATCCAGCCTGATTTCCCGTTGGGGTCAATGCATGATCCACTCGTAAACATTCTGCCCACTATTACTTCTTTCCAGCCTTCATCACGGCTTAATAACATAAGTCATCTGCTTGTACATACAACACTTCATCCTTTTTTACAGGCTCTAAGGAAAAGCAGACTCTGTCATGGCAATCTTGATTTGGTTCTCTAAATTTACCTTTTTTATCGCGACAATTTTAAATGCACCCTTCCCATTCCAAATTTTAAATCCCTCTATTGCGCCAGCGATATATTTACCTGCACACCTGCCCTGGTA
>CALMQS010000092.1 GCA_937871285.1 uncultured Sphingobacteriales bacterium
ATGGTTGCAGTAACTCCGGTTCCAGAGCCATTACGGTAACACCCAAGCCGGTAATAAACCTGGGTGCAGCTACCACGATCTGCTCGGGAGATCCTATCACCCTTGATGCTGGCAATGCCGGTGCAACCTATAGCTGGAGCCCCGGGGGAGCAACTACCCAATCCATTACAGTTAACCCCACGGTTAACACTACCTATACGGTTACCGTAACCAAAGATGGTTGCAGTAACTCCGGTTCCAGAGCCATTACAGTAACTCCCAAGCCGGTAATAAACCTGGGTCCGGACGCTTCGATCTGCTCAGGCAGCAGCATTACGCTGGATGCAGGCGATCACGGAACAGGCGCTACCTACAACTGGAGCACAAGTGAAACTACCAGAACGATTGATGTAACTATGGCCGATACTTACACGGTTACCGTAACCAAAGACGGTTGTACGGGCACTGGCTCTAAAACCATTACCGTAAACACTTCAGGGTTGGTTGTGGATTTGGGTGCTGACATAGAGAGATGCGATAATGGTTTGCCAATCACATTAGACGCCGGCATAACAGGCGCCACTTATAAATGGGGCAGCTTGCCCGTATCTCCTGCAAATAATAAAACAACAAAGACAGTGCTGGTAATGACAGCAGGGAAATACTGGGTAACCGTAACAAAAGGCGGGTGTACAGCAACCGATACTATTCTTGTTATTGATAAGCCAAAGGTTGAACCTAAGTTTACTTTTACCCAAACCGGTTCGTGCAGCCCCATTAAGGTTAGTTTTACAGACGCTACTGAAGCGTGCAGCAGTATAATCAGCTACGAATGGAATTTTGGCGATGCTTCACCGGTATTGAGTGGATATAACCCTAACCCCGAACATGATTATGATCAGCCGGGACTCTATAAAGTAACATTAACTGTTTCGATCAGCGGGGAATCTAAAACATATGAGGAAGATATTATTGTAAGCGGAACCGGCATACCGGTTGACCTCGGAAATGATACTACCATTTGTGCGGGCAGCACGATCACGCTTGATGCCGGAAACCACGCAGGCGCAACGTACGAATGGGCTCCCGGCGGTGAAACCACGCAAAGCATTGCGGTTAGTGAAGCCGGCACCTATATTGTTACCGTAACTAAAGACGGTTGCAAAACCATAGATGCCATACAGGTAACGGTAGTTCCGGCGCTCACGGTTAACCTGGGCAACGATACCACTCTATGTCCGGGTAACAGTGTTGTATTAGATGCGGGTAACCCCGGCGCTACTTACCTGTGGAGCACGGGAGAAACTACCAGAATTATTTCAACAGATACTGCCGGCACCTACAGTGTTATGGTGAGCAAGGGCAGTTGCAGCGGCAGCGGATCGTTAGCCGTAAATATCAGCTCAACGCTTCCTGTATCATTAGGAAATGATACGACCATCTGCGCGGGCAGCAGCATCACGCTTGATGCAGGATATCCGGGGGCAACATATACCTGGAATACACCTGATGCATCACAAACAATTACAGTAAGCGATGCCGGGGTATATAAGGTAACGGTAAATAATAGCGGCTGCGTGGGTGAAGCTCAAATTGAAGTATCGCTGATGCCGGGAGCAACACCGGTGTACCTTGGCAATGATACCACCATCTGTTTTGGAAACGCGGTTATATTGGATGCCGGCAATCCGGGCGCTACTTATTTGTGGAGTACAGGCGAAACAACCCCGGTAATATACCCGATGGTATCTGGTACCTATAGCGTGGAAGTAACGCGCTGTGGAATAACAGAGCGTGATAGCATTGACCTGGTTATCGCTAATCTCCCTACACCTTCTATCAGCCAGTCGGGTAATGAACTGATCGCTTCCGAAGCGGATACCTATCAGTGGTATAAGAACGGCGTGCTGATCCCGGGAGCCACAGCTAAAAAGTACAAGCCGAGAGGATATGGCAAATATAAAGTTGTTGTTGCCAGCACCAGCACAGGATGCAGCGGCGAATCGGCTGAGTATTTCTTTGTGCCGGAAGGACACACCTATATAGGAGATATTAAGGTTAAAATATCGCCCAACCCGGGTAACGGGCTGGCAAAGCTTATCTTCTCCAAACTACCTCCCAAACCCATAAAAGTAACAGTATACGACAGGGTAGGAAGAAGAATACTGGTTACCACTATGATCAACACGGTGAATGATATTAACCTGGTGGCCTATGCAAAAGGAGAATATTTTGTGGAATGTATTTTAGATGATAAAAGAATTATTATACCACTAATAACCCAGTAAAGTCTTTCAGGAAGTTGATAGACAACCCCGCCATCCGGAGCAGCGATATGCTGCACGGATGGTTTTTTTATGCACAAAAGTCCTTGTATGTTTATATTTTTTAGTACTTTTAAACAGCACTATCCGATCCCATTGGCTAAAGCACAATTCATTTATTTCTTCACCTTTAAATTGTACGCCCATGGTTACCACAGACACTCCACAGCTCTCAGAAGCATGTAATACCCTGAGGGAGGCATTACGTTCACAGCGCGAAGAGTTTACCCGCATGAAAAATGAGCTGCAGCAGGCAGCGGCCCACATTACCAGTAAAGAAGCGCTTAAAGATGTTGAGCATTATGAAAATCAGTTCGATATTCAGCTTGCCAACATTCATGATCTGAAGCAGTCCATCAAATCCCTCAACAAAACGCCTGTTTTTCAGCCTGTTACCAACAATTACGCAACGCCTGAATTCATCACCTCCGGTTACGAAAAATTAGCGGCCGATTATCAGCATCTCCGGCAAACGCTGCACGAAATTAAAAATGATTTTCAGCGATTCCTGGTAAACTATACCTGATATTATATAACAAGGCATTTTTTGCAGAAAAAGCAGTCTTACCTCCTTTACTGTGCCATATTTTTATGCCTTTACGCTGGCTTAGCATGTCTTTTTACTCATCTTAAAATATAATTGCCATGGCCGCCGAATTCGACACCTCCCATGTAAAGAACATTGTGCTTCTCGGGCATGCAGGCTCCGGTAAAACAACACTTGCCGAATGCTTTCTTTTTGAAGCCGGCTTAATTTCCCGGCGGGGAACAATTGCTGAGAAGAATACCGTGGGAGATTATCATGAACTGGAGCAGGAAAGGGGCAACACGATATTCTCCAAGTTAATGCACACCAAATGGCGCGGATATAAGATCAATATCATTGATACACCCGGTTACGACGATTTTGCAGGAGAAGTACTCTCCGCGCTTCGTGTGGCCGACACCGGTATTATGCTGTTAAACGCGGCGATGGGAGTAGAAGTAAGCACTGAAGTAATATGGCAGTATACCGAAAGGTTTAAAACACCTATGATCTTCGCTGTTAATCACCTCGATGATGAAAAAGCCAGTTTTGACGACACGGTAAATGAAGCCAAACGGCATTTTGGCAGTAATGTAACGGTTATACAATATCCCCTGGAGCAGGGTGAAGGCTTTCATCGTATTATAGATGTGCTGCGTATGACGATGTATACATTTAAAGACACAGGCGGAAAGCCCGAAAAGCTGCCCATACCACCCGAAGAAAAGGAAAAAGCCGACCGGCTGCATAAGGAGTTGATTGAAGCCGTTGCCGGTAATGATGAAACGCTCATGGAAAAATATTTTGAAAAAGGAGAATTAGATGAAGACGAGATCAGGACGGGGATGAAAAAAGCCATGATCAACCATGACCTCTTTCCCCTGTTTTGCCTTTCGGCAGAACGCAATATGGGAAGCGGGCGCCTGATGGGCTTTATAGATAATGTTTGTCCGAGCGCCGATGAAATACCGCCACAGGTTTCCGTGAATGGAGAAATTATTCCCTGCGATGCAGGTAAACCGGTTTGCGCTTTTGTTTATAAGGCCATTTCAGAACCACACGTGGGGGAACTCTCGTTTATGAAAGTGTTTTCCGGAACGCTTAAAGCGGGCATGGATCTGCTTAATGAAACTACGGGTGTATCTGAAAAGCTGAACCAGTTGTTTGTGATGGAAGGTAATAAAAGAAATAACGTTGGTGAACTAAGCGCGGGCGATATAGGGGCAACCCTCAAACTGAAGAACACGCATGTGAACAACACCCTGCACGAACGGAATGTAAACTATGCCTTGCAACCTATTGAATTTCCTGCGCCTAATATGAGCATTGCGGTAAGAACGGTAAAAAAGGGGGAAGAAGAAAAACTGTCGGCCGCTTTACACCAGCTAAGGGAAGAAGACCCAACGCTTATCGTTAAGGTTTCGTCCGAATTAAAGCAAACGATCATTTATTGCCAGGGCGATATGCACCTGGCCGTTATTAAGTGGAAACTGCAGCATCAGCACAGGGTAGACGTTGTGTTTGAAGCGCCCGGAATTCCTTACCGGGAAACAATAAGAACCGCAGCGGAAGCGGTTTACCGGCACAAAAAACAATCGGGAGGAGCAGGGCAGTTTGGAGAAGTGCACATGCGTATAGAGCCCTGGTATGAAGGCATGCCGGAGCCGGCCGGGTTGAACGTGAGGGGAAGAGACACGCAGGAGCTTCCGTGGGGCGGTAAGCTGGTTTTTTATAACTGCATTGTTGGAGGCGCTATTGACCAGCGCTTTTTGCCTTCCATACTAAAAGGGGTAATGCAAAAAATGCAGGAAGGGCCGCTAACAGGCTCTTATGTAAGAGATATCAGGGTTTCGGTATTTGACGGCAGGATGCACCCTGTAGACAGCAATGATATTTCTTTTAAAATAGCCGGGCTCATGGCCTTTAAAAATGCTTTTCAAATGGCGGCGCCGCAACTGCTGGAACCTGTTTACCAGGTTGAAGTTTTATGCCCTGAAGATGTAACGGGCGCTGTTATGGGCGATTTGCAAACCCGCCGGGCTCTTGTGGAAGGCATGGACGCGGAAAGAAATTTTACGAGGATAATGGCTAAAGTGCCATTAGCTGAAATGAATGATTATTCTTCATCGCTGCGCTCTATAACACAGGGCAGGGCCAAGTTTAAAATGCAGTTTTATGAATACGTTATTGTACCATTTGAAATACAGCGTAAGCTAACGGAACAATACAATAAAACGGCTAAAGAAGAAATGGTGGGATGAGGGAACTCTAATATAATTCCTGTTACCCTGATCCTTACTCCTCCTGAATCTGGAATGTTACAGGCTGTTTGTGATACGCTTTTATCTTATGACCGTTTTGCACAGCCGGTATCCATTTGGGCCCGTTTTTAATCGCATCTGTAACGGTCTTTGCAAAAAAAGTACCTTCCATCGTTAGGGGTTTCACTTCGCTGAGATTGCCTTCCGTATCAACTATAAATTGTACCACGCAGGTTCCGGGTTTGTTTTCCTCCTGCAGGGAGTCTATCACTTTATTAATAGATGCTGAAATATATTTTGCCCACGCTGCTTCACCTCCCGGAAACGCAGGCGCTTTTTCCACTATTTGAAAAGTTTTGTCTCCTTTCTGAACTATGGAAGCATTATTTACATTCTTTAACGTAATTTCAATTACCCCATTTATAGCCCTCTCTCCGTATTTATCCACTGCTGATTTATCCTTTATAACATGTATACTTTCAATATCATTCGGATTGATCTTTTCCAGTCCTGACTTCGAAAATTCAATTCCATCAAGAAAATACAAAACCGAATCCATTGTACGAAAGTTACTACTGCGCAGTTCAATACCCGCTTTGGCAACAGGAACAATACCCCGTTTAATGGCTTCGGCCTTTGTTATTTTTTCAGCCGTATTATTTTTGTAAATAATAATAACCTGGTTATCCTTTGTAATATCAACCGATTTGATATTTGCAGGCAGGGTATCTATAGCGGTCTTCAAATCTTTTTTTACAGCAATGCTACTATTTGCACTATTAGCATTACTTTCCTGTCTTGGCGAATGAGCGTTCAAAGAAGGTTGGGGTTCTGTTTGCACGGCAATCGTTCCATCTTCTTTTGCTTTTGCAAACCGCTCAATCGCATTCAAAATATCCCTTGCAATTTTCTCCTGCTTTTTTTCATCTGTGATGAAGGCAATATCGTTCGGGTTGCTAAGGTACCCGCATTCAATAAGCAGGGCAGGGTAGTTGATAACAGGCGCGTCTAACACCCAAATGCCTTTTCCTGTTCTTTGTTTAATTTCCGGAGCTACGCCATAGTTCTTTTCTATTTCCCCGGCAACAAGGCTTCCAAACAACTGTGCCTGTTTCGTATAACCTGTTTGATTTTTTGAGAGGTATATTTCAAATCCGGATTTTGTTTTATCTCCCCCGTTTGGATCAACCTGGGCAACGTGAAGAGATATAAATAAATCTGGTTTTTGCAGTACAGCAAAGTCAACCTTATCGCGTACAGGCTGCGTAATGTCATTATCCCTTGTAAGAATTATCTTAACACTTTTATTGCTATTCAGTGCTTTTATTTTTCTCGACAAAGACAGTGTAATATCTTTTTCCCGGATTCCTTCAGAGCTCATAGCCCCTTCGTCATCCCCACCATGCCCCGCATCAATAACCACCGTAACAGGTGTTTCTAATTGGACGATTTGTATTCCATTCTGGTTGGGTAATAATTGTTTTGTTTTAACCGTAAATGCTACAAAAATAAAAGTCAGCAACGGCAATGCCAGTAAGCGGCTGATGTAATTCATACTTGGATTTTGCATTTTAGTTAACATGTGTAAACGTCTTTTTATGGATGATGAAAAAAAGCTGCTGGTGAGTCCAAAGGCCTGCTGCGGGTAAGCGGCATGTAATATCATGGCGGCAAAAGCGGCAGTATCCTTATCGTCAATAGCCTTGCTGTCGGCTATAAATTCATGGATCATATTCATCTCCCGCCGTATCAGCCAGAAGAAGGGATTGCACCAGAAAAAGATGAGTACAATATGCATAAACAATTTGTCGGCGCTGTGCTTTTCCGTTACATGCACCATTTCATGCGTAAATATTTTTTTCCCCGCATCAGCATGCATATCAATATTTTTATTCCAGAAGATATACCGGAAAAAAGAAAATGGAGTGCCTTTTGCTTCCGTTTGTATCACATTAATATGCTGTATCTTTTGTAAAGGATTATTGCGTGCCAGGCGGCTCAGCTTTACCAAGGCATGAAACAGTATAACGATCAAAGCAAGTGATACAACCATGTACACCATTATCGCCACCTGTTCGCCGCTGAGATGAAAGCTGCCGCTGCGGCTTACTTCATGCACATATTCATCACCGGTAGTTACAATGTTTAATAACTTTATCACCTGGCTGTCGTCTTCAGCGGGGGCATGCCAGATATTAATTGTAATTAACGGAAAGCTCAGGCTCACCACCACGGCGCTCAGCAGGTAAAACCGGTTCCAGCGGTGAAATAGCTTATTGTGCAGCGCCAGGCGGTAATAGCCATATAAAATACCCGAGCAAATGATAACTTTTAAGATGTAGTATGCTATAGCAAGCATAGGTTTTTGAAGTTTATAGTGTACTGTATAGTGTTTATTTCCCCTGCTTCTTAAGCTCTTTCAGCAGGCGTTCGAGGTCTTCCACGCTCAGGTTGTTTTCTTTTACCATAAAGGAAACCACATTGCTGAAAGACCCTTCAAAATAGCTTTTTACCATACTTTTCATCGTGGCTTTGGAGTAAGCCTCTTTACTGATAAGCGGATAATACCGGTGCATTCTTCCAAACAGTTCAATACCTACAAATTCTTTTTCTGCCAGTATCTTCAATATGGTAGCTACCGTATTCTGATGCGGTTTCGGATGGGGCATGGCATCAACCAGCTCGCGCAGAAACGCTTTTTCCAGCTTCCATAAAACCTGCATGATCTGCTCTTCTGCTTTTGTAAGATTTTTAATGATACTCATGTTTTTTGATTCTTGAAGCAAAGATAAACTAATTATTTAGTTACGCAACTACTTTCTTAGTTTATTACAAAAAAAATAATTTTACCTTAGTTCTTAGCGTAAAGAATACGTTCTTTGCAAAAATGCAGTAAACCGTAACTTTGAATTTATTGAGGATTGTATTATGGCAGAAACTATTTTAGAGCTTGAACACGCGAATATCTACCAGGGAAATTCACTTATTTTACAGGATGTAAATATCCGGGTAAACAAAGGCGAATTTGTTTACCTGGTGGGTAAAACGGGCTCCGGTAAATCGAGCCTGTTGAAAACATTGTACGGCGATTTAAAGCTAAAAGAAGGAGAGGGGAGCGTGGTAGGATATAAATTAAGGGATATGGATTGGAAAAAAATACCTTTCTTGAGAAGGAACCTGGGTATTGTATTCCAGGACTTTCAATTGCTCACCGACCGGAATGTACACGACAACCTGAAATTCGTTTTGCGTGCTACCGGATGGAAAGATGAAAAGCTCATCGAAGAAAAAATAAACGATGTGCTGGATAAAGTGGGACTAAAAACAAAAGGCTTTAAGTTTCCCTTTGAACTGTCGGGCGGAGAGCAGCAGCGGGTGGATGTTGCCCGCGCGTTATTGAATTCCCCCAAACTGATATTAGCCGATGAACCCACGGGAAATCTTGACCCTGAAACTTCAGACGAGATCATGCAGTTGCTTTTTCATATTTCCAAAGACTATGGGGCAGCTATTGTTATGGCCACGCATGATTACAGGGTGATCAGCAAATTTCCCGCAAGAACCATGCGCACCGAAAGAGGCAAGGTGATAGACAATACGGCCATCACTTTATAAGCAAGGTGCAGGAGGTTACAAGTTACAGGGTGCAAGGTGGGGGAAAATGATGATAAGTATAATACGTTGATCTCAAATTTAAAATTTCAAATCTCATATTTCAGATCCCCATGCGTTTTGCAGAAAGCGCAGCCAGTTTTTATGGAAAACTTTTTCTATATCCTGCTGCGGGTAACCCCGTTTTGCCAGCAACTCTTTTAATAATTGCAGATCTGCAATCGTATCCATATCGTATGGCGACTGTTCCTGCCCGAACATGCCGTCTAAATCGCTCCCGATAGCAATATGATTAGCATTGCCGGCAAGCTGGCAAATATGATCATAATGATCTATTAATATACTAAGCGTAATATTTTCTGTTTTGGGATCATTTTTTCCTCTCACCCATCCGGGCTTCAGCATCCATGCGTCCAGCACGCCGCCAATTACGGCATTTCTGTTTATCAGTATTTTTATTTGCTCATCGGTGAGCTGCCGCTGGTAGGGAACCAATGCCCTGCAGTTATGGTGACTTGCCCATACGGGACCTTTATATAAATCAACAGCCTGCGTAAAAGCCTCATCGGTTAAATGCGTTACATCAAGAATCATATTGAGGTTGTCCATTGCTTTAACCAGTTCTACGCCGCCCTTTGTAAGCGGACCTTCCATACCGGTGCCTGGAGCGTATCGTCCCGGCCCGTAATGTGCGGGGCCAAGCGCTCTTAACCCGTATTGATATGATCTTTCGAGGTAGGAAAGGTTAACCAAAGAATCTGCCCCTTCGAGGCTTAAAATATACCCCACCGGTTTTGTATGGTCAGGTATCGCAGTATCATTCCATAATTGAATATGTTTATTCAACGTATGCGCATTGGTGATCTGTACCATCTCTCCGCTGTCTTCCATAGCCTTATACCATGCCCTTTGTCCTTGTGTTTGCGCCCAGGCCTGTTCCGGGGAGTGCCAGCCAGCCAGTGTACTGTTTACATCTACAAACCTTGCGATCATGGTAGCCACTACCAAACCAATCCTGCCTCTGCGTAATTCGGGAAGGGATACCATGCCTTTACCACGGTCGGGTTTATCTGTCATGTTTTTTTCGCGTTGCCGTATTGCAGCAACGGGTTGTTTCAGATCCCTGTTCCATTCCAGGGCATTCATAGAAAGATCAAGGTGAGCGTCAATGATAAACATATATATGGTTTAAAGAGTGGTAAGTAGTAAGTAGTAAGTGGCAAGTAAGGCAGTGCTTATTTAGCATTGATATTTTTCTTTTGGAGGGTTTTTAATTTTTTTTTCACCACATCTTCCGGGTATTTTAAAGCAAGCTTCCTGATATCATAGCTGAAAGCGGTAAAGGTTTCTTCCCACAGCTTCGCTTCCTCAGGGGTATAGGAGTGGAACCCATGCGCGTTGGCAACGCCTTTCCCCCCGCTCTTTACAATTTCGTCAATAAGCTTTGGAACTTCTGCACTATTATTTAAAGTAGGGAACAGGTCTTTCATTACGGTATGATAAGCCGGCACCCCGGTGAGGTCCATCCAGCGAAAAACACCTACTAAGGTCATCCAGTAGCCGGCGTTGTTCCGGCAGGCCCGGTCTACATCTTCCACGGTTGCATATCCCTGTTCTACCAGCGATATGGCTTCGCGGTACATAGCATACATGATCCGGTTGGTAATGAACCCCCGGATATCTTTGCGTACCAATGTAGGCTCTTTGCCCCACAGGTGAGATAGTTCATATAAATATTCACCTTTTGTGATATCGCTTTCATTACCGCATATTACCTCCAAAAAACGGGTAGTGTGCGATGGCTCGGCCCAGTGTAAACCAAAGAATCTTGAGGGATGGGAGGTTTGCTGCTGCAGTATACTTATAGGAATAGCCGATGTGTTACTGGCCAGCAATGCGTTCTCGTCTATAACCGCTTCAATTTTACTGTATACAACCTTTTTTATATCCAGGTTCTCCAGTGTGCATTCAATTACCAATGCACAGCCCCGCAATTGATCATAGTCTTCTGTTATGCTAAGGTGCTGTAAATAAAAATCCGGCGCATTGGTAACCAGCTTCTCCCTGCGCGACCTTTGCAGGTGTTTTGTAATACGCTTAAGGGCAAATGCCAGGTCAATGGAAACGGGCGCTACCGCCACTACCGGATGACCGGCCATGAGGAGGCAGGTTGTGATGCTGCACCCCATTAATCCCAGGCCCACTACGCCTATTTTGATTTCTGCCGCATTTAATTGTGTATCTCTCATCATATGGTTTTAAAGATAATAATTAATAAGTAGCCCTTCCGCCAGACAGGTCGAAAGTAAAACCGGTGCTAAAACTATTTTGGGAAGATACTATAAAACATGCCATATCCGCGGCTTCATCTAAGGTTCCGCAACGTTTCATCGGTATTTTATCGGTCATGTATTTCACCTGCGCTTCCGGCATGGCATCTACCAGTGCAGTTCTGATAACGGCAGGGGCTAATGCGTTTATAGTAATATTGGTTTCTGCATATTCTTTCCCCTGTACCTTGGTCATACCAATTACCGCCGCCTTTGATGCGGAATAAGCCAGCATACCAGCATTTCCTTCCTTTCCGGCAATGGAAGCAATATGCAGAATACGGCCATAATTATTCCGGAGCATATGAGGCAACGCGTATTTTGAGGTAAAAAAGCTGCCCATAAAATTTACCGAAAAAACCATTTGAAGATTAGCGGTGGAAACTTCATGGCTTTTAATATGGGTTTCCCCTGTAATACCGGCACTGTTAACAAGGATATCTATTTTTCCAAATTGCTTCACGGTATCATCAACAGCCGCCTGTACCGCATTTTCGTTGGTAATGTCCAAAGCGAATATTTTATTTTCATATTTCAGCCGGCGAACAGCAGCGCGTAATTTCTCCTCTTCCTTATCGAATAGCGCCAGCTTTACTTTGCGCTCCGACAGCCTTTCGGCAATTGCCAGGCCCAATCCTGAAGCCGCGCCGGTAATAATAGCGGTTTGATTTTCCCATGCAAGATTCATACAGGTTGCTTTTGCACAAATTACTATACTTAATTGAGCAAAATTAAATCAAACGATTGTGTAATGTAAGCCGGGTTGAAAGCCTTCCGGCGGAGTTTAGTTCGTTTACATAGATTCTTCCCAAAGATCAAATTCGGCCCTGTTTTGCCTGAGCAGCAGGTAATGGTTGCTTAAGGAGGTAAGCAACGGGTAACTCCTGTACGGAAGGCCGTACTGATCCGACAACCGCTTCAGCGCCTGCGTTATCTCGGGGTAATATGCATGATGGATATTAGGAAAAAGATGGTGTACGATATGATAATTATAGTTGCCCATTACAAAGCGGGTAAACCAGCTTTCACCATTTACATCGTTTGTAGTTTTAAGCATATGAAGCATCCAGCCATAGGGCAATTTCTTCTGATTGTCCGGAACAGGAAACTCGGATTCCGTATTGGCATGGGGAGGAAGCAATACTATGAGTGCAAAAACGCTGGCAGAAAAAATCAGCACACAAAATGCACCAATGATCATCAGCCATGAAACACCTAAAAGGATCTTAGGAAGGATGACCAGGTAAAACAGAAAAAATATTTTAAACGCGAATAACTTTATGTACTCCGCCAGGGGAATGGTTATGAGCTTATGTACGGTTCTTTTGTTGCTGAAGAAATCTTTAAAATCGCGGACCAGCAACCAGTTAAATAAAAACAAGGGGTAAATAAAGGGAAGATAGATATGCTGGTATTTATGCATGGGAGAAAACCTGGAATGCGGCACTATTCGTACCAGGGCACTTTGATCTATATCTGTATCCCATCCATCTACATTGGGGTAGTTGTGATGATAACGGATATGGCGTGTTTTCCAGATAAAGCTATTGGCGCCCATGATGTCAAACAGGTATGTGTACACATCGTTCATCCGGCGACTGTTAAAAATAGTATGATGCACGCTGTCATGAATCACATTAAGATAATTCAGCACTATGGCAATACCCATAAAAAAGTAAGCGCCAAACAGCATCCACGGATTTGTGCCGTAGATTAACGCTAATGTCCAGAAAAAAAAATAAATAAAGGGGAAGAGGAAGGCTTTGAACAAAATTTCATTTCTTCTTACAGGCGCCAAAGCCAATACAATTTTTTTTGCTTCTACCCGAAGCTGCTGAAAAACATCTTCCCTTTCTTTTGTAAAATAAGGTTTCCTTGCTTTTAACGTATCCGTACTCATAGCCAGGTTTTTTAAGACTAGCATTCCAAGGGGAAGAGTGAAGATTCCGGCAAATTTAAAAATAAAAAATAAAACTATTATTGATTTCAGGCTAAAAGTTTATCAGTTCCGTTAATAAAATGTTACGGAATTATATTCAAATCGTCCCTGCCGGTCCGATGTCTGCATTACCATTTATTTCCTGTTTTGCTTTATCCATTCCACCGTTTCTTTTATACCCTCTTCAAGCGGTCTTATCCTGTAGCCCAGTTCGTTCACAGCTTTGCTACTGTCCAAAGCCCAGTGATATTTATATTTTGCCACCCAGTCGGGGGTGATCATCGGATATTTTCCCGTAACCTTTGCATTCCAGAGCATCGCATGGCTGAGCGCATTCAGCACAAAGAAGGGAACATGGCGTAATTGTTTTTCAATACCGCTATATTTTTTTATGAGCGCCATTAAATCATTAAACGTTGCATTCACTCCTCCCAGAATATAGCGCTCCCCGCTCCGGCCCTTTTCCATAGCCCTGATGTGCCCGTCTACCACATCATCAATAAAAGGATAGGAACCTATGTCTTTCCCGCTACCGGGTACTATTTTCCATTTTCCCTTCATATACAATTCAACAATTTTGGTTACCGGGTTGCTGCCCGTGTCATAGCCGGGCCCGTATATTCTTGACGGATTAAGAATACAAACAGCCAGTCCCTGTTTGGCATAATCCATCGCCACCTTTTCCGCGGCATTTTTTGTTGATTCATACAGGTTAAAAAAACCGGTGATGCGCGGATCTGTTTCCGTCATGGGCTTTTCTTTGGATGGCCCAATTACACCGGCAGTTGAAGTATAAACAATTTTTGATACCCCGGCTGCTTTTGCCGCTGCCAGCACATTTTCCGTTCCCTGTACATTAAGTGTTTGAAATACGGAGGCGTCTTTAGCCCAAAGCCTCGCATATGCAGCCAGGTGATAAACCCGGTCTACATGCTCCAATGCCGGTTTAAGCGACTCAGGATTCGTAATATCGCCCTTAAAAATCTTTATATTGGTTTTTTGAAATTCGGGCAGGGCAGGAGTTGTTCTGCATAAAAGATGAATAATATCATCCTGCTGTGCAAGTTGCGTAGTAAGCTTTGAGCCAATATATCCTGTTGAGCCTGTAATTAATATTGCCATGCGTGTAGTTTGGGGCAAAGTTAACAGCCTGCAGCATTCAGCTATGCCGGTTGATGAAGTTTTAAACCAGCTGAATTCGCGTCATTTGCTTTATGTTAAATAGCTGTTCTGTTTGGAACAAATAACCGTTCCGGTAAAGCGGATGTCCTTGTAATCAATATATTATCTGCTGCTGTCTGTTTACTGCTTAGTAATTCCTGCAATCCTATCCTTGGGTAAAAACGCTACAATAATCCCTAATAACAATAAAGGATGACTTTTATCGCTTATGTGTTAACCCCGTAATAGTGAAAAACGCACCCTATATATACCAGATTATTGCTGCCATAGCAGCCGTTTCCTTTTTCATACCCTTTTTTATTTTAATGGTAAAGCGGCTGGTGAAATACCAGGCATTTGTGTGGTTTGCGGTGTACTGGATGCTGGCAGGCGCTGTTAATTTGCTGTTCCTGAGTGAAACATTTACAGGCAGCCGCCTAATGATTGTTACAGAACGGGTATTTAACCTTGCCGATGCGCCCTTTATGTTATTCATTCTTTATAAAACAGTTCAGATCGAAACAATACAGGGAAGCATTAAAAAAATGTTACCGGCTTTTTTGTGTGCAGTGGTGCTGTTAACAGTTATTACCCAACTACAGGACTTCGCTGAAATCCTGATGATAGGCGGGGGACTGGTTATTATCATGATGTATATTATATGGATTATTGTGCACTATATTAAAGGGATAAAACACCATAACACTGAATATACCCTGCAGTTTATTTATTATGCCCTGCTATTTGAATATGGCATATCTGTTGTTACTTTTATTTTTAGCTATATGATCCCCGATCAAAGCAATGTGCAGGACAGTTTCCTGATTTATCATCTTTCTATTATCATTTCCATTTCGGTGGCGTCATACGGATTGTTCATGCACAAGGAAAGCCCGGAGGAGAAAAAACTAAAGGTGGAAAAGAAAGAGCGGGAAGCAGAAATAAAATTTCTATAGCTCCTTCCCTTAATTGAGCCTTACCACCGTTGAATCGCTTTCTTTATCCTGCTCCTTTTCTTTCATTTCCGCTTTCTTTCTCCGGATGCGATCGGAATCAAATTCCGTTCTGAAGGAAATGCTTCCACCGGCGCGGTTTCTTTTACCTGTGGTAGATAATGCATCAAAGTTACTCCGGTAAAAACAGCTTACCCTGAATTTCCCGTCGGGTGTGATTTTATATTCTGCAGTAATATCGGGCAGGAAGAGAAAATTAGTGCTCTCTGTTAATGCGGGTTGGGAGCCGCTGCTTACGAAATTAAAATCACTTCCAAAAGTAATGACCAGTTTGTCGTTCAGCAGGGATTTTATGAATTGAAGGCTGATATTATCGCGCGTAAGGTTTACGGTATTGCCGGAAGAAGTACCCGTAGGATCAATAGAAGCCCTTGTATAATTAAAGTTTACACTCAGCGTGGGATCTTTAAAAATACCATACAAAAGGGTTTTAAGCGAACTGGTAAGGTACCCCGAAATATATTCGGAAATGGTATTGAAAGCAAAAGTAGTGGCATCGGTTTGCAGCACATTATACTGTCCAATGGGAGCAAAACTCCTGAATACGATCAGGTAGGCCACCTGTTTATTCTTTTCATTATCATCATTATTGATGCGCTGTAAATCGCCAAGCAAACGCTGGCTGTTTTTTACATCGCTGTTAGCGGCCAAGGCAATATCAAAGTAAATATCGGGTTTGCCTAATGAGCCCTTCAGCGTGCAAAGCACATCTATATCTGTTCGTTCGCTTTTCAACCTGCTTACTTCCGGGTCTGTGGTTTGTCCCTGTTCGGCATACAATGAACTGAGCTTTACATCATTGGCTATATATTTTGCTCTTAAATTGATTTCAGCCTGGTTAGGATCTCCGTCCCAACGTATATAGCTTCCTTCATTGGGCAATAGCACAAAAGGTTTTTTAAATATCTCCTGGAAGCTGAAGCGGTAATATCCTCTGTCTATTGTATACTTGCCGTTGATCGTAAACGGAGAACTGGAGCCTGTGTGCATTTTTAATGTGCCGCTCCCCGTTGCTTCTATGATGTCTCCGGTTATTTCATCAAGCACCATATACATGCGGGTATAATTATTGGCAGTAAGGTTAAGATCAATATTAAGCTGCGAAGCATCGGCTCCTAAACCGTCAATGTTCATTTCCCGCCCGTATTGCTTCCAGATAATATAATCTGCACTGCCGCTTTCTTTAGACGACGACGATGTAATATAGATACTTGAGCTGTCAACAGGCTCTCCGGTAATGGTCATTCTCATATCATCCTCCGGTCCCCTGAACCTGAAATTAGCCTTACCAATAGCTTTCCCGTAAAACAAACTGTTATCGGACCTGGTGGTATTCAGCAGTAATAAACGATTGGTATTAATGGATATGTTGTATACAAAATTGTTGAAATTGGAATGCTGTAAATCTCCGGTGAGCTGGGCTGTATTAAGGGCGTTTTTACCATTTTGAGGAAGGGTATCATGTAAGGAAATAGTGCCAAAGTCTATTTTCCCGGGTGTAAAAACAATCCTGGCGCTATCAAAAGTATAATAGCATTGCGTATACAATACTTTTAACCCCGCGTTTTTTACATCAATAGTACCAATATAATCCGGTTTGTTAATATCACCTTTCATACGCAGGTTTCCGGTGGCAAAGCCTCTCATGTTGCCAAAGATGGAGCCCAGGTACTTTTCCAGAAAGTGAATATTGGTATAATCGAAATTGGCGTTGGCATTGATTTGCTGATGCAGGGAATCTACAATTTCATACGAGCCCGCAATGCTGAACCTGTAGTTATTGTTATCCGATATCGCCTCGTAGGTTGCTTTCCTGCTCCTGTTGTCCCAGGCGCCGGTAATAGCGATCTTTCCTATAGAATCATTTTCCAGCCTGAACTGTTCCGCATGGAGTTCTGAGGATATATACATATCGCGGAAAGCGTCTTCAATGGTAACCGTTCCCGACACAATCCCTTCCATCCGGGGCTCTTTCACCAGGAAGGGCATGAAATCGCCAATATTTACTTTTTTCATTTCAACAATAACATCATCCCATGTGCCTACATCGGAATGTTTGCTTACCACGGCAATTTCCTGATCGCCATTGCTGAATTTTATATTCCTGGCGTCAATATAAGAGCGGCTCAGCGTTAATTCACCACCCTCATCTATTTTCCATGTTTTTTCATTCAGCACAATGCTCGACGGATCAAAATGTAGTTTTATACCGTCTTCCAGGTTAGTGATCTGCGCAGAAAGCCGTGCATCATTAATAGTTTGTGTTGCGGCAGTACTGATGTTAAGCTGCGAAACGTTATTGCTGGAGGCGATGGATATTTTACTTCCGGGAAACTGAAGACTGTCGTTTACAATGGTATTACCAATAATACCGGTTAATTTCAAACTATCCATATTGCCTAAACCGGTTAGCCGGAAATCATGTACAGCCAGATTTTTATATGCGGCATAGGGGATCATTGTGCTGACAGCCATAAGATTGGTTGCCGAATTAAGCGAACCCACAATGGTGCTGTTGTTAAATCCTTTTAATGCAGGATTGATCAGCGACAGGTACTGGTCTATATTTTTAACATCTAATTGAAAAAGAAAATTCTGGTCTTTAATCGCTTTTTTGGGCGGAGGTATATAAGCAGGATAATATTTATTCAGGAATTGCTTTACCGCTTCCGGCAATTCACGAATCGTAAAATCTCCTATCAAAAATGCAGAAGCTTCTGTATTGCGCAGTTGCAATATCTTTTGCTGGTCTATTAACTGTGAGCTTAAGGTAAGCGTATCAAAAACAAATGTTTGATTGCTTTTGGTAACGGCAACATCATATAGTGAAACGGTACCCAAAAAATTATCAATATCATCTCCGTTAAAATTCATGTCAAATTTGCCTATTACATTCACGTCTTCTTTGGCAAACCCCATCCTTTTTAAATTGCTCCTTTGTATATCGGCAAAGAAATTAAATTCAGGCTTATTCGTGTTAAAATCAATATCACCATCAAGCGTAATAATTACATTGGGGTCGTTAACATGAACAGCGCCACGGAAAAGCTTTTTATCCATGTGCCCATTCACTACAATATTTTCATAATTATAATCATTATACTGCAAATGAGAGAATATGCCATCCAGGTTTGCATTCAGCGTTTGAGCGCTGAAACCGCTTCCCTTCACCTTTCCGTTAAAAGAAACAGTTCCCAGGCTGCTCACGCCTATGAAAGTTCCCATATCAAAATTATCCGTTGATATTTTCCCGGAATAAGCCGCATTTCCTTTAGCAGGAAATTTCATATTCAGATCGGAAGTAATAGCGCCGAGATTAGTTTGAATAGTACCATAAGTAACAAAGTCGCGCAGGAAGCCCGTAAAGTTTCCTTTAAATCCTATATTACGGATTTCGTTGAAGCGCGGATCCGTAATCTTTTTCAGATCCGGAAAAATTCCGGCAATGTCATCATAAGTAGTGCGAAAAGCATTGGCTTTAAAATCAATATAAGTAGAATCTATATCGGGTAGTCCGGCCATTTTTATATTACCGTTGAGATAAGTGTCTTTGCCCGATTCAACAATGAAATTTTTAGCATTCAAATGATCTATAGTGCCCTTAACATCTCCTTCCATTCTTATCTGGCGGTTCCAGGTTTTAAGTTCCGGCGCAAAAAAGGCAATGTCTTTGCTATGCAGTGTACTGCTCTTAAAGCGTCCTTCTAATTTTACATTGCTGATAAAATCGCTCATGTCATCATTAAAGTCATTATACCGCATGGCATAATAATGGGTAAGATGACTGTAAGGCGTTCTGATATCGAGGCTGTCGAATATCATGGCGCCGGGTTGCATTCTGAAAGCAGCAGTAAGCGATTTAACCGCGAAGCCTGATCTTTCTTTTGTGCTGAGGTTTATATTGGCAAACAACGTATCCTGCAGGAGCGCCACTTTTTTAAACGCCCCGTTAATGGCGTAAAAATGAATACGGCTGGCATCAAAATAATCGTATGTTTTGCGCTGTACATCCCTGTTGCTTTTAAATACGCCATTATTCAGTGTTAGTTCATTAACACGCATTTCCCATCCCCCGGCGTTGAAGGGCCCTGCAACAGTATCCTGTATGCTATCTGTTGTGGATACTGGTAGTTTAGGGCGTCGTCCTGCATAATCATATATGGTAAAAACGGGCTCATCAAGCTCAAGGGTAGCGATGCTAACCAGTTTTTTTGTGAAATTAATTTCATCTGCCTTTAAGGCCAGTTGCTGCAGATCAAGCTCCATATCCTGTCCGCGCCATTCATCCCTGTGCTTTACATGAATATTTTTAAGCGATATTTCTTTTAATGACAGGGTGATTTGCTTTTTACTTTGAGCAGAAGGTGGCGATGAAAAATAATCCGCCAGGAACTGGTAATTCCATACGGCATCTACCCGGTGCAGACGAATTGTTGCATCTTCTAATCCTATATATTTAAGCTCCGCCTGATCTTTGAAAAAGAACCAGTCGGTAATATTCACCGTTATCTTTCCTGCATACAAAAGGGTGTCCTTTTGCTGATCTTCAATGTACACCCCCTCGAGATTCATTTTATTAAAAAGCGCGAAATTAACATGCCGGATGGCAACTGTAGTATTGAGGTCTTTCGATAGCCGGTGTGTAACCGCTTTTACCAGCCAGTTTTGTACGGGTGCACTGTTAACCAGGATAGCCGTCATTACAACCAGGAAGAGCAATGACAGGAATACGACCTTTAATATTTTACGTGTAGTTTTCAGGCTGGGAAATTGATTTGTAAAAATAGGTAAACCCTTTCGTTGTGCAAATTCAATACCAACAGGAAACGTGAAAATTTGCATTTAAAATACTCCCTGTACCCGGTGGGGGCTATAAAGTGGTTAACTTAGGTCAAATTGCACTTGTGCACTGTGCTTTGCTGCTTTTTTGCCCTGTTTACGCTGACTAAAGCCATAAGGGGAGGTGATGGAATAGGGAAAGACGGGCATTAAAAAACGCGGTGGAGGAAATGATCATGGAAGCCTGCCTGTTCCCCGGCAGCAATAAAAGGATCGGGATAACTACTTCGTTCTGAAGAAATAGCCGGCGCTTAGGGTAATCATTCGCGGAACAATTCTGGCATAATAATCATCATTGATGATGCTTCCCAATCCGTAGCTGTAGCCGGCGGTAATCAGCACATTGCTTTTAAAATAATACCCGGCTTTTGCCACCAGGTTCATTTCAAAGCGGCCGTAAGCTGTATTGGCAAACCGCATGGAACGTTCCTTTTCACTGGTATTTAAAAATGTTCTTTTCTCCTTTCCCGTAATGGCCACCGATGCCGATGGGCCAAACAAAAAGAAAAAGCCATTGCCGTCTGACCTGGTATCAAACTGCAGCAACAACGGGATCTCTATATAATGTATCTGCAGTTTAGCAGAGGTTACAGAATCCTGCAGCAAATTATTAAAATGTATAGTAAACCCTTTAAGGCTGTACAGCAATCCCGGTGAGAAGTATACATTTTTATCAAAACCGGCTTTTAGCGTGCCCCCTGCATGAAACCCATACCCGGCAGTAGCCCGGATTGAGGGTCCATCCGGTATTTTAACACGGGCATCCGTTTGTTGTATCCCTCCAAGTATGCCATACGAAACCTGGGCACGGGTAGAGATAGTAAAGAAAAGAAGAACGGTGTAAATACTGAATGTAAGCTTCATAAAGACCTAACCTGAAATTAGAGCGCAAATGTAGGGGTATAGATGGAATTTTTACTATATAAGTTGCACCGTTGGGCTCAGGTTTTCCGGACCATCATTGCGTTATAATCTTCCGACTTGCTTTTTTCAATAAAAATCCGTGATAGTGGAGAAAAGATGGAAAATATCTGTTCGCTAAAGCAACCTTTCATTTAAAAAGACTAACTTAAATAACATAAAACCAACAATTATGTTAGACAATCTTTTGAATCTTGTAAAACAATACGCGGGAGACGCTATTGCAAGCAACCCGGCTATTCCGAATGAAAAAAATGATGAAGTGATTGCTGAGGCATCCAATTCCATTACCGGCGGCTTGCAGGGATTACTTTCGCAGGGCGGACTGAAAGATGTTTTAAAAATGTTCGGCGGCCAGGGTGAAGGAATTGAAAACAGCCAGGTTACCCGGCAAATTTCAGGCGGTTTTGTTCAGAACCTTATGGATAAGTTTGGTTTGGATAACCAGTCTGCAGGAAATATTGCCGGCAGTGTGATACCCGGTGTTTTAAGCAGCCTGGTACAAAAAACAAATGATGCTAACGACAACAGTTTCGATATCCAAAGCCTGTTCAATAATCTTTCCGGCGGAAAAACTTCAGGGATCAACCTGCAGGATCTGCTTTCAAAGGTAAAAGGCGGTGCACTCGACCTTGATGGTGATGGCGATACCGATCTGCAGGATTTGCTATTGCTGTTCAATAAAGGCGGAAACAGCGGCGGTGGCTTAATGGACAAAGTAAAAGGATTCTTCGGATCATAAATAAATAATTAGCCGGATCCGGCGCGCACCTATGACTATTTCGTGTGGTCATAGGTGTTATTATTTCATAATGCAGCAGAAAATATATTTTGTTTTATATTGCACAGGTTATGAAAAGAAGGAGATTTCTACAAAATATGTCAGGCTCAATGCTATTGCTGATGTCGAACGGAATGATTACACCGGCAAAAGCTGCAGCCATTCGCAAGAAAAGTGTTTTGCGTTTTGCTGTAACTTCCGACGGGCATTATGGCGAAAACAATACGCCTTTTGAAGCAAATTTTTCAACTATAACCAGTGCGCTCAATACTTTTCATGCAGCCAGCCCCATTGACTTTTGTGTTTTTAACGGCGACATCATCCATAATAATCCTGCCTTTCTGCTTCCTGCTTCAAAAGCGATAGGGCAATGTAGCATGCCTGTATATGTTACCAAGGGAAATCATGACATGGTAAACAGGGAAGTATGGAATCAAACCTGGAATATGGATATCAACCATGATGTAGTGCTCGGCGACAATGTACTGTTACTGGGTACTACTGCCGATGAAAAAGGAAAATATCTGTGTCCCGACCAGGACTGGTTTGCTGCAAAGCTGAAAACATATAAGGATGCCCGCAACGTATTTATTTTCCTGCATATAACACCGGTAAAATGGACCACACACGCTATTGATTGCCCGTCTTTTCAAAAGCTCCTGCATAGTGCAAAAAATGTAAGAGCCGTATTTAACGGGCATGATCATGACCAGGATGGCATTAAGTTCCTGGATAACATTCCTTTCCTGTTTGATGGTCATTTTGGCGGAAGCTGGGGCACAGCATACCGTGGATTCAGGATAGTGGAATTACAGGAAGACAACAGCCTGCTTACCTATATGATGGATCCGTTTCAAAAACTTGCAGAACTGAGTATTTACCGGCAAAATGCGTTACCAGAATAAATGCCGTACTTAAGCATTATTTTGCGGAAACAGCAGGTTTTATAACCCGTTTTACTTATCTAACAAACTTTTAATTTTTTCAAGATATTCAACATCTACCCGGTCTTTGGAACGGTTAACAGCTTTCTTATTTTGGATAAGATGATTGATGTGAAGAAAGCGTACCTGCACATCTTCAATATTTGCCACTTCAGCCTTTTGATAACAATCGTCAAATGACATTCCTTCAAGTCCTTTCATTGTAGTCATGATATCCAGCACAATTCCGGCGGCGTGAAAGCTTGTCCATCCCGGTACAAACCGCATGGTTTCTATAGTAGGAAAATCTCCATAACGCAATGCCACAAATGCTTTTCTCAGGTTGCGCCTGTTCTCCAAAGTATCTTCTATCCACATATCCAAATCATCGGTTGTACGATTGTAGCCATGAAAACGGGTAGCTAATCCTCCAACCATAATAAATTTAACATGGTAGTCATTCAGCTTTCTCCAGAAATCCATTAAGGCCTCATCCATTACGTCCATATGTCAGCTCTTATAATTGTACTTATTTACGCCTGAGCTTGTTGAACATGTTATTCCTGCGTATCATTTGCGTGAAGCGTTGCAGTTTTTCAATAGCCGGTCTTGTGGCATCGGTTATGAGCCTGTCGTCTTCCGATTCAAAAACAAAACCTTTACTTTGGGAAGGCTTTACATTGTAGCTTTCGGCAGGATCTTCCAGCATATTGGGTTCTGGATCGGTATACTCATATTTTTTGGATGGTGCCATTTATAATAACAATAATTAATGTAAGTTACATTATTTTGATGTAATACACCGCTATAAACGCTCATTTCTGCTGCATTGTACCACAGGCTTTTTGATCTCTTATCTTTTAATAACCTGCTGCCGAATCATCGCCCCGCTTATCAGCAACAGCTTCAAAAGTATATCCCCTGCCTGTTTTACTTTTGTCTATTTTAATCAGTTCCGTTCTTCCGATATTACCTCTTCTGCTTATGATATAGCCCATTGCCTGTAAAGAATCCGTTACCGCTGCAGGGAAATCCTTTTCAACAAATAGCTCGTCGGGCATCCACTGGTGATGAAATTTGGGCATGTTTACCGCATCAGCAGCGCTTAAGCCAAAATCAATAATATTAACAATCGTTTGAAATACGGAAGTAGGGATAGTGGTGCCGCCCGGTGTGCCTGCTACCAAATAGGGTACCTGATCTTTTAGCACAATCGTTGGGGTCATAGAGCTCAGCATTCTTTTATTGGGCTCAATGGCATTGGCTTCTGTTCCCAAAGCGCCGTACATATTGGGCACACCCGGCTTTACGCTAAAGTCGTCCATTTCATTATTCAATAAAAAACCCGCGCCGCTTACTGCCGTTTTGCTTCCATACGACCCATTAAGTGTAGTGGTAACCGCCACTACGTTTCCCCATTTGTCTGCAATGGAAAGATGGGTTGTTTCCTCACTTTCTGAAGGCAGCTTCCCCGCATGCACCCATTCACTGCTGCCTGCTTTGCCTGGCACATAGTCTGCCATTCTTTCCTGCAGGTAAGCATCGCTCGTTAAGGTTGCAACAGGCACTTTTACAAAGTCTTCATCGCCCATAAATGCAGCCCTGTCGGCATAAGCCCTTCTTTCTGCTTCGGTCATAAGCTGCACGGCCTGTGCTGAATGAAAACCCATTTTGCCGATATCCCGCTGCTCAATCATTTTCAGGCACTGCTGCAAAATAATGCCCCCACTGCTGGGGAGGGGCATAGATAAAATGGTATATCCCCTGTAATTGAACTCAACCGGCTGCCGCTCTTTTGCTTCATAATTTTTCAGATCATCTAAGGAAATTATACCATTGGCCTTTTTCATTTCCGAAACAATAAGCCTTGCCGTTTCTCCCTCATAAAAGCCACTTTGTCCTTTATCGCGGATGCGTTTTAATGTTTCGGAAAGATCGGTTTGCACCAGTGTATCGCCGGCCTTCCATCCATCGTGCTTTATAAAAGCTATTTTAGAAGTATTGTATTGCCGGAATTCCTCCTGCGTATGGTTTAGAGAAGCGGCTTCCTCGGCCGTTACAGCAAAACCGCTTTCGGCCAAATCAATGGCCGGTTGTACCAGTTGCTGAAAAGGAAGGCTTGCGTATTTCATTGAAGCAAACAAACCTGCCACGGTACCCGGTACGCCGGCGGATAAATGACCATGCTGGCTAAGGCGCATAACAGGATTACCGGCACTGTCAAGATACATATCCCGTGTGGCGGCAGCGGGTGCTTTCTCCCTGTAGTCAATAGCCACTGTTTGCCCGTTCGTAAGCCGGGCCACCATAAACCCTCCGCCTCCCAGGTTACCTGCACCGGGATACACAACAGCCAGGACAAGCTGTGTAGCTATAGCGGCGTCTACCGCATTTCCGCCTTTTTGCAGTATCATTATTCCTGCCTTACTGGCAAGCGGATGCGCCGAAACAACGGCTCCATTGGAGCCTGTGACTTTTTTTTGAATTTGATAAGCAAAAGGGTTCAGGGTGCTAACTGCCTGGTTTTTACATCCTGTTTCACAACAAACCGTTCCCGCTAAAACCAAAGCAAAAATGGACGCATATTTCATCGGAAAGTTTTTAAGGACGGGAAGTTACTAAAAGAATTTTGATGGTATGCGTGGCTTATTCCGTGGTTTATGCCCGATGGTTTCTTAAATTGCCGCATCAAATAAAAGCTTCATGAAAAAAAGGGCCGGTTTCTTATTACTGCTTGTTGCAGGCTGGATGTTTGTATCTGCACAGATACAATCACCCGAAACTTTTTTAGGCTACAAGCCCGGAACGCAATACACGCCTCATTTTAAGATCATTAACTATTTTAATCACGTAGCAGCCGCCTCGCCGGCTATGGTAAAGCTGCAAGCCTACGGGCAAACCTATGAAGGACGGCCATTGATAGCGGCTTTTATTTCATCGGAGGAAAATATAAATAACCTCGAAGATATCCGCAAAAATAACCTGCGCCTGGCCAATATGGCAATGGATAAAGCGGCGCCGGCAGAAAATGCGCCGGTTATTGTGTGGCTGAGCTACAATGTGCATGGCAATGAAGCATCCTCTTCCGAGGCGGCAATGCTTACTTTATATGAACTGGTGAATTCCTCCAATACCAAAACAAAAGAATGGTTAAAGCATACCGTTGTGGTAATTGATCCCTGCATCAATCCCGACGGCCGCGACCGTTATGTAAACTGGTTTAACAGCATAGCGGGTAAAAACTATAATCCGCGCTTAGATGCCAGGGAGCGCTATGAGCCATGGCCGGGAGGACGCACCAACCATTATAATTTTGATCTTAACCGCGACTGGGCCTGGCAAACGCAGATCGAATCGCAGCAAAGGCTGAAGCTATACCAGCAATGGTTTCCTCAAATACATGCCGATTATCATGAGCAGGACATTAACGCTCCCTATTATTTTGCCCCGGCAGCGCAGCCCTATCATGAAGCGATTACACCATGGCAAAGGGATTTTCAGGTAACTATAGGTAAAAACAACGCTGCATACTTTGACGCCCGAAACTGGCTTTTCTTTACCAAAGAAATTTTTGATTTGTATTATCCCTCTTACGGCGACACCTACCCGCTTTATAACGGCGCCATAGGCATGACTTACGAGCAGGGTGGGGGACCCGCTTCCGGACTGGGTGTTTATAAAAAGGAAGGGGATACCCTTACCCTTACCGACAGGCTTATGCATCACCATACTACAGCGCTGAGCACCATTGAAACCGCATCGCAAAACGCAAACAGGCTGATCCGGGAATTCAGGAAGTTTTTTAATGATGCCGTTTCAACAGGAACCGGCGTTTATAAAACGTATATCATTAAGAAGGAAGAAGGTGACGCGCAGCGCATGGCGGCATTAACGGAGCTTTTAGACAAAAACAATATTCAATATGGTTCGGCTAAGGGAAATGCAAAGGGTTATAATTATTTCACCGGTAAGGAAGAAGCATTTACCATAGCGGAGGGCGATATCGTTATAAGTAATGCCCAGCCTAAATCTACCTTATTAAGCGTGCTGTTTGAGCCCACGTCAAAACTGGTTGATTCCGCAACCTACGACATTACGGCCTGGGCGCTCCCTTATGTATATGGCGTAACTGCCTATGCTGTTAAAGAAAAGATCAGCATCGCCGGCAATTACGTAAAAGAGCAACCGCTTCACAATGCCGCCTCCAGTACCTATGGCTATGTTATTCCGTGGGAAGGGGTACAAAGCGCTAAAGCCGTAGCCCAACTCATGCAAAAAGGAGTGAAGCTGCGCTTTGCAGCAGCCGGTTTCGAGGTAAACGATACCCGCTTTAAAGCAGGGGCTATCATTATACTAAAAACATCGAATGGAGCTTTTGCTGATCATTTATGGAAGCTGGTAGCAGAGTGCTGCAATCAGCAAAACCTGAAAGCATACCCGGTGAGCAGCGGCTTTGTAGACAAAGGATATGATTTTGGCAGTGAAAATGTAAAATATATGAAAGCGCCCAAAATTGCCCTGGTTACCGGCGAGGGGGTGAATGCCAATGCTGCGGGTGAAGTGTGGTTCTTTATGGAAAGGGAATTGAATTACCCGGTTACCCTTATCAACTCAGGCAACCTGAACCGCGCCAACTGGAACGATATTGATGTTTTGATCCTGCCAGATGGCAGGTATCCTTTTTTGAATAATAAGGATTTTTCCGACTTGAAAAGCTGGATCAGCAAAGGCGGCAGGCTCATTGCCATGGAAAACGCAGTGGCCCAGTTAGCCGGGCTGGAGGAAGCCGGAATAAAGTTTAAAAAAGATGATGACGATACGGATAAGAAGGATTTGTATGCCGCATTGAAAAAGTTCGGCGATCATGACCGGGAATTCATTTCTTCTTCCACACCGGGTTCCATTTATAAAGTGCAGTTAGATAATAGCCATCCCCTGGCGTTTGGTTATCCCGGTTATTATTATACGCTTAAAATGGACGATCATGTGTATGAATTCATTAACAACGGATGGAACGTTGGGGTTATTAAAAAAGATAACCTGGTAGCGGGCTTTGTGGGTTCGGAATTAAAAAAGAAGCTGAATGACGGTTTGATATATGGCGTACAGGATATAGGCAGCGGGAATATTGTATACATGGCAGATGATGTGCTGTTCAGGAACTTTTGGCAAAATGGTAAACTAATGTTCTGCAATGCCCTGTTTCTGGTAGGACAATAAATCACATATCCTTACCTTTGCGCCCCGATGAAATATACAGCAGAAATCAGCAAGCGTAAAACCTTTGCCATCATCTCTCACCCCGATGCCGGTAAAACTACCTTAACAGAAAAGCTGTTGCTTTTTGGAGGCGCTATTCAAACAGCGGGAGCCGTTAAAAGCAATAAAATAAAAAAGCATGCCACCAGCGATTTCATGGAAATTGAAAAGCAGCGTGGTATATCTGTGGCAACGAGTGTAATGACATTTGAATACAGGGGCAACCTGATCAACCTGCTGGATACGCCCGGTCACAAAGATTTTGCTGAAGATACTTACAGAACCCTTACCGCGGTAGACAGTGTAATACTGGTTATTGACAGCGTGAACGGAGTGGAAGAGCAAACCCGCAGGCTGATGGAAGTTTGCCGGATGCGCGATACACCTGTGATTGTATTCATTAATAAAATGGACAGGGATGGTAAGCTGCCCTTTGATTTGCTTGAAGAAATAGAAAAGGAGCTGCATTTACAGCTTCATCCCATGACCTGGCCCATTAACAGCGGGAAGGAGTTTAAAGGCGTTTATAATCTTTTTGAAAAAAACCTGTTGTTGTTTGCTCCTCATACCAAAACCAACGACGAAGACATGGAGCATATAACCGATCTTTCAACCCCCGTGCTGGTTGAAAAGATAGGCGAAAGAAATGCTGTACAGTTGCGGGAAGATATTGAACTGATTGACGGTGTATACGGTGATATGAATGTGCAGGATTACCTCCGCGCTAAAACTGCGCCGGTGTTTTTTGGAAGCGCGGTAAATAATTTTGGGGTTAAAGAAATGCTTGATACTTTTATCCGCATAGCTCCCGCACCTTTGTGCCGCCCAACATCAGAAAGGGAAGTTTGTCCGGAAGAAGAAAAATTCAGCGGATTCATATTTAAGATACATGCGAACCTGGACCCCCGGCACCGCGACCGCATTGCTTTTTTAAGGGTTTGTTCCGGCAGGTTTGAACGCAATAAATATTATCATCACGTTCGCTTAGATAAGGATATACGTTTCAGCAACCCCTATTCATTTATGGCCCGCCAGAAAGATGTGATAGAAGAAGCCTTTCCCGGCGATGTAGTGGGATTGTTTGACACGGGCAATTTTAAAATTGGGGACACCCTTACGGAAGGCGCCGGATTTTATTATACAGGCATACCAAGCTTTTCACCGGAACTCTTTAAAGAAGTAGTGAACAAAGACCCGATGAAAACGAAGCAATTGGAAAAAGGGTTATTGCAACTTACCGATGAAGGCGTTGCCCAGCTCTTTACGCAGCATGGCGGCAACCGCAAGATCATAGGATGTGTAGGCGACCTGCAGTTTGAAGTGATCCAGTACCGCTTGTTGCATGAATACGGCGCATCGGTTCAGTTCAATGCCCTTCCTTTTTACAAAGCCTGCTGGATAACCTCCGACGACCGTAAAAAGTTAGAAGATTTTATACGTTTTAAAACAGCAAATGTGGTATTAGACAAAGATGATCATTTGGTATACCTGGCCCAAAGCGAATGGTTCCTTAATACAGAGATTGCCAATAATCCGGCGATACAGTTCCATTTTACGAGCGAGATACATAAGGTTTGAGGTGTGGGGTGTAAGGTTTGAGGTATGAGGAATACAAAGCACCAGGAAACAAGAACCAAATCACAAATAAATTCAAATTTCAAATCCGAAGCCGGAATTTCGAAATCCGAAGCCAAATGCAACCATAAACCATAAACGATAAACTACAAATCATCGATTCCGAAGCTTGTAGCTTACGCCTTACACCTCATACCTGTAACCTGCCATCTATCTCCCGTCTCCATCTAACAAATTGCCTAAGCCGCCTAATAAGCTGCCTTCTTCTTTACGTTTAACTGTTCCGTAGGCGAGTATTCGGCTGGCCAGGCGACTTACCGGAAGCGTTTGGATCCATACTTTGCCGGGACCGCGCAAAGTGGCAAAGAACAGTCCCTCGCCGCCAAATATGGTATTGCGTATGCCGCCAACAAATTGTATGTCGTAGGCCACATCTTTGGTATAGGCTACGAGGCAGCCGGTATCAATACGCAACATTTCCCCTGCCTGCAATACGCGCTGAAATACATGCCCGCCGGCATGCACAAAAGCCATACCGTTGCCTTCTAATTTCTGCATAATAAATCCTTCTCCTCCAAACAGGCCGGTGCCTAACTTTCTTTGGAACTCAATGCCAATACTCACTCCACGGGCAGCGCATAAAAAAGCATCTTTCTGGCATACCACTTTTCCACCCAGCTCATACAGGTCGAGCGCTATGATCTTACCGGGATAGGGTGAGGCAAAAGCCACTCTTTTTTTACCCTGACCAATATTGGTAAAAGCCGTCATAAACAGGCTTTCACCGGTAAGCAGCCTTTTGCCGGCACTGAATAATTTGTTCATAAAGCCGCCGCCCTGCTGCTGCGTTCCGTCTCCAAAAATGGTTTGCATTTGTATGCCATCATCCATCATCATAAAGGCGCCGCTTTCCGCCATCGCGGTTTCCCCCGGATCCAGTTCTACATCCACATACTGCATTTCTTCGCCATAAATACGGTAATCAATTTCATGTGCTGTTTGCATAACGCTGTATCTTTTTTGGAGGCCAAAATAAGCGAAGATTATTAAAATGCGATACCGCTCATAAAAGAAACTGCTTTACGAATACGTTATATTTACCTAAAGCTTATATATGAACACAATATCTAACGAATGGATCATGATCTTAATGCTCCTTGCCATCGTGGTGCCCTTCATTTTTTATCTTATTACGTTGCAAAATACTCTGGCAGCCATTGCTATCGAAAGCAGGATGATGGCTCCGGGGCAGGTATGGCTGCTACTTGTTCCTTTGTTTAACATCGTGTGGCAGTTTATACTCATTAACCGCATGGCCGATTCCATAAAAAATGAATGCCTGCGACTGAACATTCCCGTAGCTGAAGAACGGCCTACCTTTGTTCTGGGATTAACCATGACCCTGCTGTACTTAGGAAGCCTGGTGCTGAATCAAAGCAGTATGTCTGATCTGTTGGGCTCAGTAGCGGCACTGGCGGCCCTTGTTTGCTGGATCATATACTGGGTGAAGATAAACAGGTATAAAAATCTTATCATTGCCAACCGCGACAACTTTTTATTAGATGTGGAAAGGGAGGCCATGCAGGGCTAAGGCTGAGGCTCCTGTTTTTTAGCGCGTACTATATTAGCTTATGCAAAAAAAGAAACTTGTGGTATTAACAGGTGCGGGCATCAGCGCCGAAAGTGGTTTAAAAACCTTCAGAGACAGCGATGGACTCTGGGAAGGATACAACGTTGAAGATGTGGCTACTCCGCGTGCATGGAAAAAAGACCCGGAGATGGTATTGCAGTTTTATAATCTCCGGCGCAAAAACGTACTGGATGCTCAACCTAATGCGGCACATACGGGTTTGGCTGCATTGGAAAAAGGTTTTGATGTGCATATTATTACACAAAATATTGATGATTTGCACGAAAGGGCCGGTTCATCTAAAGTGCTGCACCTGCACGGGCAGATTCTGAAAATGCGCAGTGAAAAAAATGAACGGCTGGTATATGATATTACCGGCGATATGCATATAGGCGACAGGGCGGAAGACGGAGCACAATTACGTCCGCATATTGTGTGGTTTGAGGAACCCGTACCCATGATTGAAGAAGCAATTGAAATAACACAGCATGCGGAATATTTTGTGGTAGTGGGTACATCGCTTGCTGTATACCCCGCGGCAGGATTACTGCAATACGCGCCTTATGGCATACCTAAATTTATTATTGATAAAAAGATACCTTATACTTCCCCTGTGCACGATATTACGGTTATTGAAAAGCCGGCAACGGAAGGCGTGGGGCTGCTTGCGGGGATGTTGAAAAGGTAAGAGCTATGGGCTATCAGCAGTCAGCCATCAGCCATCGGCTTTGAGCCGTCAGTCTTTCAGCTTAAGCACACTAACGATGTACAGATAACTCATTCCCTCCTAAGCTGTCAGCTTTCAGCCCTGAGCGATCAGTGGGGTAATTACTAATGATAGGATGAATACTCCTGTTGTGCTCATGGCTGAAAGCCGATTGCTGACAGCCCTCATCGGATTTCGAAATTCCGGCTTCGGATTTTGGGTTCTGCCTTCGGATTTTAAATTTGAACTTTATTTGTTTCTTGTGATTTGGTTCTTGTTGCGTTCCTTCGGATTTTGGACTCCCGGCTTCGGATTTGAGATTGATTTGGTGCTTTCCCATCAGCTTTCCTTAAACACAATCCCTTCTTTCCGCAACGCTTCCAAAACAGGCCCGTATATTTCAGGCACTGTGGGAATATGCAAACCGGTAAGACTGATCTTTCCCTGCAGTACCAGGGCTGCGGCTATGCCTAAGGGTAAGCCAACCGTTTTGGCCATAGCGGTGTGCAGACTGTTCTCACCCTTAACAATAAGCGCACTTGTTATTTGATGGGATTGGGCTTTAAATTCATATCCTATTTCGTGCAGCATTATGATCATATCCCTGTCTTCCGGCCGCAGCATTAGCTTTTTTTCAACAGCCCTTTGTAAGATATCGGCTGCCGTACACAATCCGGCGTTTATTTTTTCATCTTCATACAAACCGAGGTAAGCCAGCAATGTTTTTTTGGTGCCGGGTGTAATATCTGTAAATCCATTTTCCCGGAGATGCGTTTCAAAGAATGTTTTATAGCTTATC
>CALMQS010000093.1 GCA_937871285.1 uncultured Sphingobacteriales bacterium
CCTGACCGGCAGACAGGTCTTCACCGCCCACATGAAGCAAAGCAATGCGACAATTTGGAATGCTCCCTTGCCTGTATGTGCCTGCCACATTTAGCGTACATTTATCAGGCAAGATGGAAAAGTCTGGCATAGTTTTATTTTAATATATGGCATGACAGTAAAAGGAGCATGGAAAATAACCAAACAAACCTTTTCAGATTTTATTGACAATAAAGTTTTGAAGCTAAGTGCGGCATTGGCGTATTATACTATTTTTTCTTTGCCGGGGCTTATTATTGTTGTTATCTGGATCAGCGATATCTTTTATGGTGACAAAGCCGTAGAGGGAACCGTATACGGGCAAATAGCCGGGCTGGTAGGAAGGGATGCAGCATTGCAGATACAGCAAACCATTCGCAATGCCACACTGTCGTATGAAACCGGATTTGCAACCACCATAGGCATCGCTACGCTTATTTTTGGAGCCACCAGTATTTTTGGAGAGATACAGGATTCCATCAATGCTATATGGAGGCTTAAAGCAAAACCCAGGAAGGGATGGGTTAAGCTGATCGTGAACCGGTTGCTTTCGTTTTCGCTTATTATTACGCTGGGATTTTTATTGCTCGTATCCCTTATTATCAATGCGGTAATGGATGCATTTATCAATAAGCTTACCGTTATATTTCCCCATACAGAAGTCATCATCGCTTATGTATTTAACGTGTTACTTTCTTTTGCCATTACTTCGTTTTTATTTGGATTGATCTTCAAGGTTTTGCCCGATGCCAAAATAGAATGGCGCCATGTGCGTGCGGGAGCGTTTACTACAGCCCTGTTATTTATGATCGGCAAGCTGGGCATAAGCTATTACCTGGGTCATAACCGCTTAACCTCAGCCTACGGAGCAGCAGGCTCAGTGATCGTAATATTGTTATGGGTATATTATTCCGCAACCATCCTTTATTTCGGGGCTGTATTTACCAGGGTGTATGCTATTCATAAAGGGTCGCATATTTACCCCAACAATTACGCAGTTTGGATTGAGCAGGTAGAGGTTGAATCTGATAAATCGGTGCAGGAGCAGGCTAAGGATTTATAATTTATGGTTTATAGTTTGTGGTTTTTAGTTCTTTTCTTCTGATTTTCGGCTTCGGATTTTAATTTTACAGTGCTGATAATCAGCTTTTCATGAACGTCTTTACGAGACCTTAAACGAATCTGAACAGGCGTAATATTTTTTAAGGGTCGAAGTAATACCCTATGGCAGAAGCGGATTATATTTCTTTGAGTTGGCTGGCTGCTCTTGTATTGCTCATAGCTGACGGCTGATCGCTGGCAGCCTCTGCCGGATTTTAAGTTTGAGATTTATTTGTTTTTTGTGATTTGTCTTTTGATGCTTTCCTTCGGATTTAATATCCCTCACGCTGAACTGTAGAGGCAATGATTATAAACTTATTTTATTCCTGCTCTTTTCTTTAGCTCTGCAGCCGTTATTACTATCATTCTGCCAATGGGTTTACTAGCACGGTAAGTGATCACTTTCATCGTTGCCGCGTCTTTGGGTATGGTAAGCGGCTTTGTGTATTTCGGGTAAAATTGATCAGGAAAGGAATTGTCAAAGCTATAGTAGATATCCAGCCCGTTGATTTCGGTGCTTAATTCAACCAAGGGTAAGTTTTTTTCACCTTTCGTTATTTTGAAAACGGGATCGTATACAGCAGGTGAATATTTGATCTCAGCTACATCAAAGCGCTCAAATTGTTTTTCCACCCTGGGCACAAAGCTGTTCCAGTTCTTTTTGGCTTTGGGCGACCAAACCGATTCAGCAATGGCAAATGCACGCGGCCAGATCATATACTGCAGGTGGCGCATATTGTATACCTGCTCCGTCCATAAATTAGCCTGTCCGCCTTTAATGTAAATGGGATCCACGCCATCGGGAACAGGTTCAAACTGGTATGCTTTATTTAATCGCAAAGTGGCATACACAGGTGGTTCTATTGCCGCATCGCCCTGCATATAGTCCAGGTAAGCAAAAGTAGTGGGGCTCATCACCACTTCGTGCTTTTGCTTTGCGGCTTCTATACCGCCTTTAATGCCGCGCCAGCTCATTACCGCGGCGTTGGGTGCCAAACCACCCTGCAGAATTTCATCCCAGCCTATCATTTTCTTTCCTTTCGATTCTATTATTTTTTCCACCCGTTTCACAAAATAGCTCTGTACTTCATCTAAATTTTTAAGATTTTCTTTTTTCATCAGCGCTTTTATCGCGGCACTTTTTTCCCAGAAATTCCTTGCTGTTTCATCGCCGCCCATGTGTATATATTCAAAGGGAAAAAGCTGCGCTACTTCCGTAAATACCTTATCTAAAAATTCATACACTTTTTCGTTTGCCGGGCAAAGGGTGTTATCCACCAGCCCGTAAAAATGACCGCCTGAAGGCCATACCATAAAAGGTTCGCCAGAATTCACTTTGTATTTATCAGCGCCCGGGGTGCAGGATAATTCGGGATAGGAAGCAATAGCGGCAAGGCTATGCCCCGGCACGTCTACTTCAGGAAGGACATTGATAAACTGGTCTTTCGCGTATTGAATAATTTCTTTGATATCGTCATGCGTATAAAAACCACCGTAGTTGCGTGGCTCATCGGCGCCGGGCGCTGAAAAATAATTAAAGGTGCCGGTTTTTTTTACATTCCATGCGCCTACGGAAGTGAGCTTAGGCAAGCTTTTTATTTCAATCCTCCATCCCTGGTCATCTGTAAGGTGCATATGCAGGAGGTTGAACTTGTATTTTGCCATATCGTCAATAAATTGCTTCACTTCTTCTTTAGTGAAGAAATGACGCGACACATCGAACATTAAGCCACGCCATCCAAAACGGGGATAGTCTGTTATTTCAACGCAGGGAGCCGTCCATGATACATCTTTACTAACAAACTTGCCGGTTATTGCTTTGGGTAGTAATTGCATAAAGCTTTGAACGCCATAAAACAGACCGGCGGCCTGGTTAGCAGTAATGGTTACTGATTCCGGCGAAACAACCAGGCTGTAACCTTCGCTGCCGAGCGCTTTATCAGGCGTTGCGGTAATAATAAGATTGATATTTCCGTCATTGCCGTTCTTTTTTATGGCAGTTGCAAAACCAGTTGGAGCAGCTATGGCACTTGACAGGTAGCCGGCTACTTTTACAGCCTCATTATCATCAGTAACAGCAATGGTTATATTATCCTTTAAGGTAAATACGCCCTGTTGCTGCACTATAGAAACAGGTTCTGGAATAATTGCTATGGCGTTGCTTTGTGAAAAAGAGGCGAAGGCGAAAAAGAGGAAAGCTACTGCGCTGAGGTATCTCATGTATATTATTTTAAACGATGTGGAACGGGACGCCAAGATAAAAAAATACCCGGACAATTGGTATATGTCCGGGTATTGTGTTCTGATTTATAGCGTTGAATCAGTTTACCATCTTTTACGATTCTGCGAAAACGAACCGCCACCGCCACCGGAGCGTTGCTCCTTAGGACGGGCTACGGTAACAGAAAGCGCCCTGCCTTCGATATCTTTGCCATCCAGCTCTTCCATAGCCTTTTTAGCATCTGCTTCTTCGGGCATTTCCACAAAACCAAATCCGCGTGAACGGCCGGTTTCCCTGTCGGTAATTACTTTTGAAGAAGAAACTTCACCGAAATCGCTGAATAAATTTTTTAAGTCCTCATCTGTAGTGTGAAAACTTAAATTCGAAACGTACATGTTCATACTTTTACATTAAAATGTTATTAATCAACCTGTAAGAAGAGCATAAAGTACAGAAGAACAGACAAATACAACGGTGTAAGCTGTACAGAATAGACGTTCGTGTGTGTATGCTTTAATTCAAGTCGTGAATAAAGGTAGGCTTTTAAAATGAATACCTGCAACATTCTTGCAGGTTTAAAAAATATTTTAGAACTGGTAAACGAGCGCATTAATGTTCATCCCGGCGCCAACCGAAGCAAAAAGTACTTTATCTCCGCTCCTGATTTCCTGATCTTTTAATTTCCCATTGAGTATAAGATCTAATAATATAGGAATGGTAGCTACGGAATTGTTACCCAGTTTTGAAATGGTCATCGGCATCAGGTTATCGGGTATGCTTGTCTCATTATACAGCTTAAATAACCGTTCCAGTATGGCAACATCCATTTTTTCATTGGCCTGGTGAATCAATACTTTGTTAATATCACGGATATGCAGATGCGCCTTGTCCAGCGCGGCTTTAATGACCAGCGGAACCTGCGTTAAAGCAAATTCATATAATTTCCGGCCTTTCATTTTAAGAAAGATGTTTTCTTCATTTTCCGATGTGGGATGATAGGATTGTCCCATTTTTAGCAGCATCGCATGATCCAGCGCATGCGTTTGTGTTTTATGCGCCATAATACCCTTACCTGTATGGGAAGCGGAAATAATTGCGGCGCCGCTGCCATCGCTGTATAACATCGAATCCCTGTCGTGGGGATCTATAACCCTTGATAACATTTCTGTGCCAATTACAAGGCAATGTCTGGCATCGCCCGAACGGATAAAATAATTGGCCTGTATAATGCCTTCTAACCACCCCGGGCATCCGAAAGGCAGATCGTATGCAACGCAGTCGGGATTGTGTATCTGCAGCCTGTGCTTAATACGGGAAGCCAGCGTAGGCACCATATCGGTGCGGTTGCTGCCATATGCTACATCGCCAAAATTATGCGCCACTATAATGTAGTCCAGCTTTTCCTTATCCATTCCTGAACTGCTGAGCGCAGCGCTGGCCGACAAAAACCCCATATCGGAAGCTTTTTGGTGCTGGGTTCCGTAACGGCGTTCACTAATACCCGTAATTTCCTTAAATTTTTCAATTATTTTTTGAGGGGTCTTCTCAACAGGAGTGCCGTCTGTATTAAAAAAGCGGGCAGTTAAAAATGCATCATTGGGAACGCACAGGCTGGGTATGAAGCTGCCGGTAGCAGTAAATACGGCCCCTAAAACTTTATCAAATCTTTCCTGGTTTTCAATCATTTCTGTACAGATTCTCCCCCAAGATTACAAAAAAAAGGTATATACCTGTTTTTTTCAATAAAAAAACCCGTGGAGATTGCATTGGCATGCAATTCCCACAGGTTAGTGTTAAGTCAATCAAGTATGTCTGTAATGTTATTGTGAGACGTCAAATGTGAAGAGGCTGTCTCAAAAGTAATATTTTGCCACGAAGCAGTCACGAAAACACAAAGAAAATAAAACCTGAAAATCAGGGCTTTGTGCCATTGTGTCTTAGTGGCATATCTTCTATACCGGCCCTTTTGAGACAGCCCCCTCACATCTCCCGTTTGACACAACAGCTATTATGTTTAATTGATCTTTTCTGAACGGGGCGCCGTCACAGATACCCCCTGCTGTGCTGTAGAATCCGCACTCAGTGTTCCATTTTCTATATACCTGATCTGCACGCTTTGCGTGGTATCTGTTGCGCCCGGAATGCCTGCAAAAAGAATCGTGTACACTTTTCTTTCTTCTAAGGCAACAGAACGGGTTGCCTGTATACTATTATTGTCATTAATAGCAATATTTGCATTACCCGGGTTTATGGCAACAAAGCCGGAAACGGAGGCGAAAGCCGCATTTTCACTGATCACACTACTGGCATTGTCGCTTACGGTTACTAATGGCTGGCTTGAATCGGGAATAGCATTAATGTAACGGATGTATGCTTTGCCTGAAGCCGGCGAAAGACTATCTAACGCATCGTTTACCACTACATTGCGGTAAACACTGTCGGCGCCCACTACAAACAGGGAGTAATATTGACCTTCATTGAATGTGAAATCCGATGCGGTAAAAGATGTTCCGCTACCGGCATTATAAGCTTCTACCGACCTTGTACCCGGATAAATACTCAGGTATCCGCCCGTGTAATTGGTATAGGCCAAAGCGGTATTGGGGAGGTTATTACCGGACAGGGCAATACCAATGGCAGATTTATCGGGCGAAAGATTAAATGCCATCAGGCCCGCAACAGGCGTATCGGGATTATCATTATCATTTGTTTTCAGGCAGGAAGCAAAAACAGCCATCACACATAAAGCGCCGGCTGCCAGTATTGTTTTTTGTGTCGAAAATAATTTTTTCATGATTGTTTTCTTTATGGTTTGGTATTAAAAAATTTGATTGAAGTTTTACAGTACTGCGTAATGGTAAACGACTATTCGAAAAAATGATGCCAGATGAAAGGTTATGCTGCAATGCCGGCAGAACTTAAGCCCGCCTTAACATTTGGTTGGTAGAACATTAACATATCACTTTTTCAAGTTGCATTTAAATGACCTTCAGCACAATTTATTTTTCAGTAGTGAATGTTGTAGATTAGCGCAGCATTTCCGGTATGTTATTAATCACACTATTGAAGTAGCTTATATGCTCAAAAGAAAATCTTTTCGGTTATTCCTTTCTGTTATCGTATTGCTGGCTGCTATATATCTTTCGGGCCCCCGCCCGCCAACGCCGGTATACAGTCCGGCTATGCCTGCTGTTCCTCACCAGGCCACTGAGCTGGAGGAATATATTAACCGTAACGAAGCCGGGCATACCCTTAAACCCAATAACGAGGCAAGGATCGTGTGGTGTAATGATACGCTGAAGGAAAAAACGGATTATGCTATCGTATATCTACACGGGTTTTCTGCTTCGCAGGAAGAAGGCGCTCCCATTCATACCAATGTTGCAAGGGAATTTGGATGTAATCTTTACCTATCGAGGCTTGCCGAACATGGTGTAGACACCACGGATCCCATGAAGAATCTCACGCCTTCCAGATACTGGGAAAGTGCCAAGCAGGCACTGGCTATTGGAAAGCAGCTGGGAAAAAAAGTGATCCTGATGGGCACGTCAACCGGGGGAACCAATGCATTGCAATTGGCAGCCGCTTATCCGGGTGATGTGTATGCATTGATATTAATGAGCCCTAATATCGCCATTCATAACGATAAGGCATGGTTGCTGAATAAGCCCTGGGGCTTACAGGTAGCCGGATGGGTGAATGGGAACGATTATGTTGTTTCGGAAGATACGCGGCCTGTTTATAAACAATACTGGTATGCCCAATACCCGTTGGAAGCCGCGGTGCAACTGGAAGAATACTTAGAAACCACCATGACGCCTGAAACCTTTGAAAAAGTAAAGCAACCTGTGCTGCTGCTGTATTATTATAAAGACGAAGTGCACCAGGATAGCGTGGTAAGCGTACCTGCCATGCTGAAGATGTTTGATGAGCTGGGTACGCCAAAAGAAAATAAAGTAAAGCAGGCCATGCCCAATGCAGGCAATCATGTATTGGGAAGCTATATCCGATCGAAAGATTTGCTGGGCGTTCAGCAGGCTGTTGAAAAATTCATGGAGAAGCAACTGCATGTAACCAAAGTGCCGGGTACTGCCATTACCACCAACACTACCCATGTGCAGATTACTATCGGAGAGCAGGTTCCTTAAAGTTACGGCAGTCAGGGTTTATTATTACGGGGCAGCAGCCGGTGCCCGTAAGCATCCGGTGCTGTCCTGTTTCTTACATTCATCCCTTTCTTTTTCCGCTCATGTAGTTTAAGCGTTCTGCTGTAACGCTTCTATAATGAATGTGGTCACCTGTCTGGTCAGCTATAATTTATTTATTTCTTAAAAATTAAAAAATGGGAGTGAGATTTATTTTTTTGCTTGTCGCTTTCTCGGCGGTATTCGCATCGTGCAAAAAGGATTTGCTTACAGGCAATGGCAGCATACAAACACAGGAAAGGGATGTAAGCGCATTTACTAAAGTGGCCACACAGGGTTCTACCCTCATTCATATTGTGCAGGGAACGGATTTTGAAGTGAAGGCAAAAGGCTATGCCAACCTGTTGCCCTATCTCAAAACAACAGTGAGCAACGGGGTTTTATCTGTTCGGTATGAAGACACCAGGAATGTGCGGAACGATAACTCGGAAGTGTTCATTACTATGCCGGTATTAACAGGTTTGTCATCGCAGGGAAGCGGCGATATATATGTTGCCGGTACATTTAACAGTAGCGATAATTTTGATGTAACGATATCGGGTTCGGCAGATATTGTAGTTGAAAAAGGATCTGCTGATCATTTTGCCCTGCATAGCTCCGGCAGCGGCGATTTTAAAAGCTTTGGCTTTACGGCAGGAACTGCCGATATTACCATTGCAGGTAGCGGCAACGTGGAGATAGCCGTAGTGCAGCAGCTAAAAGCCAAAATAAGAGGCAGTGGCAGCGTATATTATAAAGGCGATCCTGTCACAATAGATGATGATATCAGTGGAAGCGGAAAAGTGATTAAAAAGTAAAAGTGAGCGGTTTATAAGCAGACAAATAGTGAGTGGTTCCCCGGTTGTTGCGTAATACAGCCGGGGTTTTATTTTATAAAATCAGTAGCTGTTGGTTTATCGCTTATGATGCCGCTTTGCAATTAAAATCCATATTATTCCTGCAAGCATACTAAGCATTCCCCATAAAAATAAACTGTGGGCAAATACAGTATTCCCCGTTGTAAAATGATATGCACCACATGCAATTAAAACAAAGGAGGAAATAAGAGGTATCCCGATTTTGTATTTGAGCCCATTTTCCATTATTGGGTAAATATATAAATTAAAATATTACGCATAGAAATCACTGCAATTGCTTCCGCTTGTTTGTGGAATCTTTTTTTATCCGCATCTTATTGCTGTTACAGGGCCCTGTTGTGAAACTTCCATTGCTCACAACAAACTATTTTTATGAAACCCGAATACATACTGCAAAGCGATGTGCTGGATATTCTTTTTGAGCACCGCAACAAAGCCTATGGCGCCTATTATATACGCCGTCATTACCATGCGTATCTCTTAAAGGCATTGATGGCTATGCTTGTAGTAACCGGCGGAATTTTATTCCTGTTCACCCGGCAAAACAGTGAAAGATCCGGAACTGTTTTTTCGATCCCGCATATACCTCCCGTTACACCTTTTCATCCGGTGGAACCTCCAAAGTTTGAGCCGCCGCCACCCAGGGTGCAGCCTTCTCCAAAGCAGGTGGCATCGCAGCATTTTGCTTCCATACGAATAGTTCCGCCAACAGAAACGATAGAAGAGCCGCTGCCCGATGTATCCGCTTTGGCTGATAAGCAAATAGCGCTCACTACCGTTGACGGGCCTTTTTCGGGAGATGTGGTGACGCAGCCTGCAGTGGAGCAGTTGGGCGGGGAAGGAAATGTTGCTCCCGGGCCGGAGCATATGCAAGCCTATACCAGCAGTAATGTAGATGAAGCCGCTGAATATCCGGGAGGGCTGAAAGCCATGATGCGTTTCTTACAGCGAAACCTGCGCGATCCCATAGCAGAACGCACGGAAGCTTCGAGGATAAGCATCCGCTTTGTGGTAAACGAAGATGGAACAATAGGTAACTTTGCGGTCATTCAAACCGGTGGGGAAAAGATGGATCTGCAGGTTATAAAAGTGTTGCAAAAAATGCCCAGGTGGAAAGCCGCGCGGAAAAATGGCAGAAATGTAGCCATGTATTTTGTGCAGCCCGTAAGTTTTGAAGTCCTAAAAGATTAAAGGTTCATCAATTTTTAATAGGTGCAGGTGCGGCATTTATAAAAGGATTTGCTAACTTGCCCACTCCCTTAAACTTTACCTGATGTCGGTACAACAGAACTGGGAAGAGCAGAAACGGAAAAGAAATGCATTTTTTCATTCGCTATATGATTATGCAATGGGCATATTATGGCTGGGGTTAGGGCTTTTTTTTCTGTTTAATAAAAAATGGGATATTGACTGGATGAAGAGCGACCCGGTGATAGATGCCGTTTTTGGCGGGGTGGGAATAGCTTACGGGTTATTCAGGCTGTACAGGGGATACCAGCGGAAATATTATAAAAAATGAATAGCATTAACTATATATATACCATGTTGCGTGCAGGCATTTATGCTATGATGTTGTTGGTGCTGGTAAGCTGCAACGGGGGAACAAATACAAGAACGATTTCCGGTAATGATGACCTGAAATCAGGTACCATTCATATCAGCGTGGATGAATCTTTTAAGCCCATTATGGACGCGCAGATCAGGGTTTTTATGTCGCAGTTTCCCGAAGCTACTATTATTCCTCATTATAAAGCGGAAGCGGATTGCTTGAGAGATTTGCTCAACGACAGCATCCGGCTGGTGATTGTTACCCGCGGATTAAGTGAACAGGAAGTTAAATCTTTAAAAGATACCTTAAGGTTTGCACCTCCGTGGGGGAAAATAGCGACTGATGCTATATCCGTTATCGTAAACAATAAATCGGAAGATTCCCTTTTTACCATGGGAGATATCAGGTCTTTGATGAATGGTACCAGCGGATACAAGCTCAATCCGGTATTAGATGGCAATGCGGCAACAAGCACGGTTCGTTTTATGATTGATTCGGTGCTTAAGGGTCAGCCCCTGTCGGCGGAAGTAACTGCTGCCAAAACAAGCCAGGGTGTAATTGATTATGTAGCGCAAAATGAACACGCGATAGGATTTCTGGGAGTAAGCTGGATAGGAAACCCGGAAGATAAGCAACAACTGGCTTTTCTTTCCAAAGTAAGGGTGGCTTCTATAGAGGCAAGAGACGACCCCGGCAAATTTATAAAACCTTACCAGGCTAATATTGCCACTAAAAGATACCCTATGGTACGCGGTTTGTATTATATTGTAAAAGAGAACTATAGCGGATTGGGCAGGGGATTTACTAACTTTTTGAAGAGTGAAAAAGGACAGCTTATATTTCAAAGAGCCTATCTTGTTCCATCCAATATGCAGTTTACAATAAGGTCGGCTCAAATAAAGGAAGAATAATTTTTAATATATTTATTTACCAAAACCAAAATTTCAAATCAAAAATGATGAA
>CALMQS010000094.1 GCA_937871285.1 uncultured Sphingobacteriales bacterium
ATGACAGACGTTAGAAGTGAAATGCTCACGTTTCACCTTTCCCTTCTAGCGATGATATATGATATGACATAATATAATCAACATAACATAAGCCATTCATGTATTTTTTACTTCACAGGCGCCAGGTTAAATTCCCCTGCTTTTATAAGCATATAATCGTAAGCCGCGTCGTAATTGTTTTCTATCTCGCCGTCTAATATCGCATCTTTTATGGCGTTCTTAATATCGCCTACTTTTTTGCAGGGTGCAATACCAAATATGTCCATGATCATTTCGCCGGTAATGGGCGGCTGCCAGTTACGGATCCTGTCTTTCTCTTCCACTTCATGCAATCGCTGCTGCACCATTTCAAAATTATCGAGGTATCGCTTTACCTTTTGCCTGTTTTTTGAAGTGATATCGGCTTTACATAAAGTCATTAATGCTTCAATGTCATCGCCTGCATCAAATAAAAGACGGCGTATGGCAGAATCGGTTATATTTTCTTTCGTAAGGCTGATTGGCCTCAAATGCAGTTCCACCATCTTTTTTACGAAACGCATTTTATTATCCTGCGGAAGCCGCAACCTGGTAAATATTTTGGGAACCATTCTTCCTCCTACCACCTCATGACCATGAAAGGTCCATCCATGCCCTTCTTCAAATTTTTTGGTTGCCGGTTTGCCAATATCATGCAAAACAGCCGCCCATCTCAGCCACAGGTCATCCGTATGTTCGGATATATTGTCTACCACCTGCAGGGTATGATAAAAATTATCCTTATGCCCCAATCCGTCTTTATATTCCGCGCCTGCCAGGTCAACCATCTGGGGGAAAACCCGGTGCATCAGCCCGCTCTTATACAGCAGATCCAACCCAACAGAAGGTTTTTCACTCATCAGTATTTTATTCAGCTCATCGGTTATGCGCTCCTGTGATACAATCTGTATGCGTTCTACATTCTCCCTGATGCCCTGCCAGGTATTATCATCTATAATAAATTGCAACTGCGCAGCAAAACGGATAGCCCGCATCATACGCAAAGGATCGTCGCTAAAGGTTTGAGCGGGATCCAAAGGTGTTTTGATTACCTTATTTTTTATATCTGCTATTCCTCCAAAGGGATCAATAAGCTGGCCATAATCATCTTTATTTAAACTTACAGCCAGCGCGTTAATGGTAAAATCTCTCCTGTTCTGATCATCGGCGAGGGTACCCGGCACTACTTCGGGGTTCCTGGAGTGATAACGATAGCTTTCCTTCCGGGCACCCACAAATTCAATATCAAGCCCGTCTATACGAATATGCGCCGTTCCGTAATTTTTAAAAAAAGCTACTTTGGGTGATGGAGCCAATTGTTTTGCAACTTCATGTGCAAGCGTTATACCATCGCCTACGCAAACAATATCGGCATCGCCTGTTTTACGGCCAATAAGTTTATCGCGTACAAAGCCGCCTATAACGTAGCAGTCTATATGCAGCATTTCGGCCGCATGCGCTATCTTCCTGAAAATGAACCTTTCCTTTTCTGTGCAATTCGTAAACATACAGCACAAAAATAAGAAAGGTTTAAGGTGATGTGTTTATCTTTTTGCCGCAGATCCCCAGGTTTCCTCGCAGCATTTGAGATAGTTTTTTGATTCATCGTCTGTATTTGCCGGAAAAGCTAAGCCTTAAGCTGCCCCTTCTTTTGAAGGAAAGCATCAATAACAGCTTTTACATTAACCAGTTGTCTTTTATGATCAATACGGTTGGCAATTACCGGGTTTACTGTATTCATTACGTGGTAGCTTTGGTGAATGAGGGCTTCAATGGCTTTTGCGCCCTGATCAGATAGCCCGGCTTCTAATACCGCGTTTTCCTCCTGCTGTTCAAAGTCTGTTTCAATATCTTCAAGATCGTCTACAATAAGATAATAGCTGATTAAAGCATACCAGGCCGCTACAAGCCGCTTTTTAACAGCATGGTCAAAATCAAAATAGCACAGGCTGAACAGGTAAGCATCTGCACGGTTGAGCGATTGGTAAGGCATTCCCAATGTTACAGCGGCTTTTTCTTTCTCACCCGAAAAATAATATACCAGATCCTGCAGAAAGGATGGGTTTTTACATTGCGGGCGGGTTAAGGCAACACATTCGGCAATATGTTCTTCAAAATTAATGGCATTGCTTTCGAGCTTCGCCGCACTATGCAATATGTTTTCCAGCAATTGCAGGTGTTGCTCAGAAAGCAGCTCCGACTTGGGAAGTCCCAGCCTGAATTGCATATCCATATACAAGGGGATAAACAAATAGCCGGGCATAGGTACAATATACAGCAGCCTTTTTTTCCAGTACAAATTACCTTCAGGCACCTTCCGGTCGGTTAAAAATTTCCCTATTTCCATATCAACACCATACCCTAACTTAAGATCATCCTTGCTTGTAAACATGCATAAAGCTTTTTTTAGAATGCTGAATGTACTATCAATGCATTTATTAAAAAAATCTACCGGCTTAGCCAGGTCCGGTTTTACATACAACTTAAATCAGCTACGAATGATTCATAAGTTAATTGGGCATCCGGTACAATTCATTTCTTCCCCGCTGCGCCCTTGCATTCAAAGAATCCATCATTGTTTTGAAAATGCCGGTATGCGACCTGTAAAAATCATAGCTCTTTTTAAACTGCGCTTCTGTTACCTTATGCAATAAAAATATCTTCTGGTATTCTTTTTGAATTTCAACCTCTTTATTTTTCGATGAATCTTTGGATACATAGGAATTCACGAACTCTTCGGCCATCGTTATTTCAAAGAGCATATTCCCCATTTCGTGCGGCTCAATAACGCCGGAAGGCACTTTACGCCCGGAACAGCCCGTTAACAGCCATACAGCTACCATTATTATATACCAGCCTGCATTCATTTCAATTCCTGTTTATAAGTACCTGCATTTGCGATGTCTAATCTTTGCAGCAATTCGGATGCCCGCACTCTTTCCTGTGGGGGCGATTTTTTAAACAGCTTCGATAATTCTTCGCTCCTGCCCAGAAAGAAAAACTGCAGGGCCATAAGATTCCGGTTATCGGTGCTCAGTGTATTTAAATGATTCAGCCCGTTAAGAACCTGCTGCCGCGCTTCGTTTTCATCTTCATACATCTTATCCAAACCCATCCGGTAATAAGCATAGTAAGCATCGTGCAGCAATGAATACTTACTGTTGTTGAAATTCTCCGACAGCCAGTAACGGTTACGCTGCCCGTCGAATGCTTTCCATCCTGTAATATTGCGGCCATCGGGAGCGCCCGTTACTATTTGCTGCGCTTTTTTAAAATAGGGATCGCCGCCTCTTGGTGAAAAAGAATCGTAATCCAATCCGAGTATCATATACACATAATAGGCAAATATCGCGGTGAGGTTAGACGCGGCGGGATCGGAGCCCGTTATATTGCTCTCATTAAATTCTACCTGCTGAAATTCGATATATTTAAAGGTTACATCATTATCCTGGAAATTCATCAGGGGTGAAACATAGCTGCTGTTATATACCGGGCGGGCCGCCTGAATGGTTAAAACAGCGCGGTATACATTGGATTCAACATCCTGTGTAACATTTAAAAGAAAATGGCACACTATCTTTTCCTGTTGCCGGTAGCTATCATTTGTCCATTTCCTGTTATTGAGAAAATTGGTTAATGCCGTTTGTAGGGTTTGAAAGGCTTTTTTGTCAACCGAGCTTTTTATTTGCCCCGCCATTACCGACACTTTAGCATTCAGTTCCTGCCCCGAAACACAGCAGGAGAACAGCAGCCCCACCAATAAAATTGAAAGCTTATACATGGATATATTCAATTATATAATCAACAATGTCTTTAGCTACAGCGGCTTTAGATTTCAAATCAAAGTGTTTCTCTCCTCCGTTCCTGTCAAAAACAGTTACCTTATTCGTATCCTTTCCGAAACCTGCGCCGCTATCGCGCAACGAGTTCAGTACAATAATATCTGCGTTTTTTTGCTGTAGCTTGGCCAAAGCATTTTCGCGTTCATTGGTGGTTTCTAATGCAAAGCCAGCCAATACCTGCCTGCCTGTTTTTTTTTGCCCCAGGCTTTTTAAAATATCTGGTGTTTTTTGCAACGCTACCTGCCAGCTTTCTTCCTTTTTCTTTATTTTTTCGGGAGCAACGGCAACCGGTGTGTAGTCGGCTACCGCGGCAGCCATAACGGTGATGTCGGTTTCCTCGAAAACGCTGTGGCAGGCATTGTACATTTCTTCGGCGGTTTGCACATTAATTACATTCAAGCCGTCTAACACAAATGTACCGGGCACGGGGCCTAATACCAAGGTTACCGCCGCTCCGCATTGTAATAATTCCCGTGCAATGGCTACGCCCATCTTTCCACTGGAATGGTTGCCTATGAAACGAACGGGATCAATATGCTCGTAGGTTGGACCTGCCGTAACCAGTGCTTTTTTACCGCTTAACCTTCCGGCACTTTTAAACTGCTGAACAAGGGATGATATTATGGTTTCCGGTTCAGCCATCCTTCCCTCGCCAAATAACCCGCTGGCAAGCTCCCCGTTTGTTACCGGTACAATTATATTTCCATCAGCGGCCAGTGTTTGCAGGTTCCGGTGGGTAGACGGGTGCTTCCACATATCTTCATCCATAGCGGGGGCAAGCATTACCGGGCAGGTAGCGGAAAGATAAACAGCCAGTAATAAATTATCGCAAAGCCCTGCCGTCATTTTGGCAAGCGTATTACAGCTTAAGGGCGCTACCAGCATAATATCGGCCCAGCGGCCCAGCATCACATGGTTGGACCAGGTATCTTCCCTAAAGATATCAATGAGCACGGGATGCTTTGAAAGCGTTGACAGGGTAAGCGGGGAGATAAAGTCTTTTGCGGCTGCCGTCATGATCACTTTTACTTCGGCGCCTTCCTTAATAAGCGCTCTTACAATGAGCGCTGACTTATAGGCAGCAATGCTACCCGTAACACCCAGTACGATTTTTTTTCCCTTTAATAACATTTTAAAAATTCTTGCGGTAAAGATTGCCCCGGTTAACTGTATCACATGCTCCCTAAAAATACAAAAGCGGCAGGTATTAATTGCCGCAAAAGAGTTTAAAAAGAGAGATCCGGTAAAATTTTAACTGAACAGGTCATTATCACTTTTACGATAATAAATTTTATCATCAAAGAATTCCTGCGTGGCCAATAATGCCGGGTTAGGCATTCTTTCATATGCCTTGGATATTTCTATCTGCTCCTTATTTTCATGAATCTCTTCTAAGCTGTCTGTATGGCTGGCAAATTCTTCTAATTTATTATGCAGCTCCTCTTTAAGCGCAATATTGATCTGGTTGGCTCTTTTGCCGATAATGGCAATAGACTCATATAAATTACCTGTTTTATTCTTAATGTCAACCACATTCTTCGTTTCTACTACATTAGTGGTGGTATTTGCACCCCATTGCTTTCTTAATCTGCTCATTGAGAAATAGTTTTTAGATTATTTTGCGACAAAGTTAAGTAACGTTCCGCTTCTTTCAATAGTTTACTTTCAGGAAACCTGTCCTGGAAGTCCTGTGCCTCCTCAATTACCTGTCCATAACGTTCATTTTGCCTGTCTGGTATGCTCATAGCGGCATACCTGTAGTAAGACTTCACTACCCAAAGCTTAAATTCATCTGCATTGGGCGCGTCCGGGTAACTGTTCAGCAAGGTGCTGAAGGAGATGGCTGCCGCCTTGTACTGTCCAAGGTTATAATACAACTCTGCACTGCTGTAATCCTTGGTTATCATCTTACTATAGCATTGTTCAATAATTTCCTGCGCTTCCTTATTCCGCTCCGATCCCGGGTGCGTATTAATGAATGTTTGCATCTGCCCCATTGCTTTAATGGTATTGGTTTGATCCAGTTCAGGCTTGGGTGACTGTTTAAAGTAGCAGAAAGCATGCATGAAATCTACTTCCTCCGCTTTTGCACTATTAGGGAAATATTCGAGGAAGCTCTTAAAAAGATTTTCAGCGCTGATATAATCTTTCAGATAATAGGCGCAGTAAGCAAATTTATAATGGATGTCTTCAAATTTGTTGGAACCCTTGTACACAGGAAATAAATCTTCGTATAACTGCTGTGCAAAGCGGTATTTTTTCTTTACAAAGTATTGATCAGCCATCCGGAGCTTATACTCATAGTCCTTGCTTTTCATTACTTTAGAAAACTTAGAGCAGGAAGAAAGCAAACAAACTGCACCAACCAGCAAAAAAAGGTATTTGATTATTCTCATAAAAGGCGGGCAAAAATAATTGTTTTATAATACAATCCGCGGGAATAAATATAAACTTCTCATATTTAGCAAGACGTTAAGGTATCGATAAAAAAACTGGCTGCAGTTTTTGACTGAGCCAGTTTTTTAAAATTATATTTAATTACTGATTATCAATTTATTATCCTCTCCTTCTCAGGTTAGGATGCGGTGCAGGAACGGTATTCGGACCTTCATCTCCTGTATCTGCAGCCCTGAGATCTACCGTATTACAGTCTCCGCCGATTTCGCCATATTTAAATATTAACCGGTCTGAGCTGATACCCTGTTTTTCCACCAGGTAGTTGATTACCACATTAACCCTGTCCCAGCTTAACTGCTGCGACGATTTGGAAGGTTCGCAGGTATAGCTTGTTACTACCACTTTGCAATTAGGATTCTGGCGCAGGCGTTCTGCCACATTGGCCAGAACAGCTTCTGCGTCGCCGGATATTCTATATACTTTAGCATTAAAGGAGATGCTGGGTAAGTCGCCTATTCCGCAATCGCTACCGCCTCTTTTACCTACATAGCCTTCGAAGCATGATTCGTCGGGACATGGACACTTGCCTACACCATCAGCATCCACCGGCTGGCAAATGGTTGGGGTAATAAGTTCTTTATCTTTATAATCGGGTACGCCGTCGCCATCTGTATCCCTGCTCACCCCATGTGAATCAACCGCTGCGCCGGCAGGTGTATTGGGCTCCATATCAAACTGGTCTGCCACACCATCGCCATCTGAATCATCCAATACGGGCTTGGGTATTTTCATGTGCTTGGGCGAGTTCAGCTCGCTGTATGCATAATCCAGGGGGTTGAGCCACCACAAAGGCTGAACAGCCCTGGAGCCTATATTAATATTTAAGCCTAAACTGGCATAATTATATACGTCATTGCTGGGGGTAAGCACTCTGCCGGTATTAGGATTACCCGGATCACTTACATTTTGCCAGCGAACGCCATCCAGCAGGTCATCGCCTATAAAGGTCAGCCTGTCTTCCAAAGCAAGATTTAGCCTGTCGCTTAATTTAATAGCAACACCGGCTCCAAAAGTTCTGGAGAAACGGAGTGTTTTTCCAAAAAGCTTGGCCCTGGCATTTCCTTCATTTTCTGCAAGTATGTTATAGCTTCCTGCATCTAACAGGTTTTTAACGTCCTTGATGGTTTGCCTTCTTTCTTTATAAACATTGCTAACCCCAATTGTACTGAAATTATACAAAGCGTTAGCATCTGTTGTAACATTGGTTTTCGTTTCATATATGGTAGCGCCTATGCCTGCGAGCGCATATACAACAAAGCCGGTTTTGCCTTTATGGAAGCGTATATTGTTGAAAGTGAATACACCCTGCAGCGACAGATCCTGTACATTGGCTTTGTAATTATCAAAAACAGTTTGCCCGGTACCATAGCCCGCATTACGCCAATGATCAGCAAAGCCGCTGGTGCGTTCTTTCCAGTTTACACCGCTTGCTTTACCATACACATATTCAGCTCTTAAAGAGAACAGGTAACCGAGCGATTTTCTTACATGCACGCCAAATCCGGGTGTAGGGAACTGTGACGCCACATCTCCCAATATATTAAACGTACCCACTTTTACCCCAAGTTCCCACTGGTTTCTTGGTTTTGCGGGAAAATTGTATTGATTATTTAAAAACTCATTATGCTGCCCCAGTCTTTTGGAAGGAATCAGGGAAGAATCTCTCCAGTCATAGCTACCAGTAGTTTCCTGGGCAAACAGGTACGAGGTTAGCAAAGTAAAAATCCCAAGTAGCAATAAATTTCTTCTGGTTGCCATAACGTCTAAAATTAGTGAATGAATACGGTAGTCTTGCAAAAAAGTAATATGCAAAAGTATTGATTGACCCGCAAATACCAAATTTTTTAAAAATAATAAATTACACTGCTAACTTGCAGTGTTTTACCTGTGTATGTAACATACAACTTGTTACAACATTTATGCCTTTTTTTTATAAGATGAATATAGCAAAGAAAATCATAGCGGATGAGTTGGCCATCTTTGAATCAAAGTTCAGGGCATCAGTTAAAAGCAATGTTCCCCTGCTCGACAGGATAATGCAATATATTGTAAAACGCAAGGGAAAACAACTCCGTCCTATGTTTGTGCTGCTTTCGGCCAGGCTTGCCGGGGGGATCAATGACGCTACTTACCGGGCAGCTTCGCTTGTGGAATTATTACACACGGCCACCCTGGTGCACGATGATGTGGTGGATGAATCCTACGAAAGAAGGGGATTTTTTTCTACATACGCGTTGTGGAAAACAAAAGTGTCTGTTTTGGTAGGCGATTATTTGCTGAGCAAAGGACTGCTCTTATCCCTGAACGGGCAGGATTACCGCATACTCCATATTCTTTCCGACGCCGTACGCCAAATGAGCGAGGGAGAGCTGCTGCAAATTGAAAAAGCACGGGGGTTGAATATGGACGAGGATATTTACTTTGAGATCATTAAAACAAAAACAGCTTCATTACTGGCATCAGCCTGCGCCGCAGGAGCATGGTCGGCCGCTGAAAATGAGGATATTACTGAAAAGCTCAGGCAGTTTGGAGAATATACAGGCATGGCTTTTCAAATAAAGGACGACCTTTTTGATTACGGCACCGACAGCATTGGCAAACCAACCGGTAACGATATCAAAGAAAAAAAACTTACCCTTCCTTTAATATATACGCTTAACCATGCGGGTTCCTCAAAACGCAGGGAACTGATATACATCATAAAGAACCAGAACCGCAGAAAAGAAAAAGTGAACTATGTAATTGAAAACGTAAAGCAGGCCGGGGGAATAGAATACGGTATGCAAAAGATGCTCGAATACAGGGACAAGGCCCTTTCCGTATTGCATGAATTTCCCCCTTCGGAAATACGCGATGCATTGGAAGAAATGGTAAATTACACTACAGACAGAAAGCATTAAGCATGTAAAAACACCAAATGGAAAAAAGATGGCATATACTGGAGGCGCCGGAAGGGAAAGCAGCGCAGTTAGCCGATGTCCTTAAAATACATCCCGTGCTTTGCAAAATACTGGTGCAAAGAGGAATAGAAACCTATGAAGCAGCTAAAAGCTATTTCCGTCCGCAATTATCCGGCCTGCATGATCCGTTTTTAATGAAAGACATGTACAGGGCGGTGCAAAGGATAACTGCCGCTTTTGAAAAAAACGAACATATCCTTGTATTTGGCGATTATGATGTGGATGGCACTACAGCGGTTTCCTGCATGTTTCGCTTTCTGCAAAAAATTTATATTCCCGAAAACATCCGGTTTTATATCCCCCACCGCTACCGCGAAGGCTACGGCGTTTCCAAAGAAGGTATTGATTTTGCCGGTGAAAACCATATTACGCTCATTATAGCTTTGGACTGCGGCATTAAATCTGCCGACCTGATCCGTTATGCAAAGTTAAAAGGCATTGATTTTATTGTTTGCGATCACCATTTACCCGATGAAGACCTGCCGCCGGCAGTTGCCATATTAAACCCCAAGCAAAAAGACTGCCCCTATCCTTATAAAGAACTTTGCGGCTGCGGGGTGGGATTTAAGCTCATTTGCGCCTTAAGCAGGCATTTAGGACTCAACGAAGCGGATTGCTTTCATTACCTTGACCTTGTTGCCACTGCCATTGCCGCCGATATTGTGCCCATGACGGGAGAAAACAGGATACTTGCCTATTATGGCGTAAAACAGGTAAATGAAAATCCTTCCCCCGGCATAAAAGCGCTTATTGAATTAAGCGGGCTTCAAAAGTCGGAGATGCATATTAATAACCTCGTTTTTGTTATCGCTCCGCGTATCAATGCGGCAGGGCGCATGGATGATGCCCGGAAAGCCGTTCAGTTGTTTATTGAGGAAGACTATACAAAAGCCATTGAATATGCCGGTATGCTTCACTCCGACAATGACGACAGAAAGGAAGCCGACAGCAGCATTACCGAACAGGCTTTAAGCATTATTGAGAACGATGAGATACTCATACAACGAAAAACAACAGTGGTTTACCAGCCGCACTGGCATAAAGGAGTGGTGGGCATCGTGGCTTCCAGGCTTATTGAAAAATATTACCGTCCTACCGTGGTGCTAACGCAAAGCGGCGAAATAGTGGCCGGCAGCGCCCGGAGTGTGCCCGGCTTTAACCTGTACGAAGCCATCCATGCATGCCGCCAGCATTTATTAGGATATGGCGGACATTTTGCCGCCGCGGGTATGACGATGCTTCCCGGTGAGGTGGAAGCCTTTAGCAGGAAGTTTGAAGAAGTGGTAACCATCCAAATTGAACCCGCGCAACTGGTTCCCGTACTTACCATTGACGCTGCCATTGAGCTCGCCGATATTAAACCCGTTTTTTACAAAATAGTTTCCCAGATGGAGCCTTTCGGTCCAGAAAACCTGCGTCCTGTATTTATATGCCGGAATATTACCGACACCGGTTATTCAAGAGTGGTGAAAGAACAGCATATCAAATTCTCCGTAAAACAAAATAACACCACCATAAGCGGTATAGGGTTTAATATGGCAGATCGTTTTAGCTTACTGCAATCCAAACAACCCGTTGATCTTGTTTTTACTATAAATGAAAACGAATGGAATGGAGAAAAAAGCCTGCAATTAAAAATTATTGATTTCAGACCAGCCCTGAATTGAAAAAGTGGTTTAACTATATAAAGCTTTTCTGGTATTTTTCGGTCAACTGGAACCCTGTGCTTGCCGGCTTTATATTATGGCACGAAGTAAGAGGAGAAAAAAAATACGGGATCGCTACTTCAAAACCCGTTGAGCTATCTGAACTCACGATCACCAACGGCAATCTTTCGCAGTCATCAAGATATGAAGCGGTAAATTATTTTATACTGGAAGCGCTGCTCAGCAGGCTGCGTACCATTGCCGGTGAAACATCATTTACAGACCTCGGCTGCGGAAAAGGCAGGGCAATGGTGGTAGCCGCTCATTACGGATTCACCAAAATTTCGGGCGTTGATTTCGCTAAAGAAGTTTGCAGCGTTGCGGAACAGCATTTACAGCAATTGCGTGTGCAATTTCCACAAATGGAATATGGGCTGCATTGCCAGAACGTGCTTGATTATGATATTCAGCCCAACGAAAGCGTTTTCTTTTTGTTCAATCCTTTCAGTGATGAAATTATCTCCCGCTTTCTTGAAAAGGTTAATATTTCAACAGCCCGGCATCCCCGCACCATTTACTTTTTATACGTGAGCCCAAAGCACGTAGAAACTTTTTTTGAGTTTGAATATGAACCGGTATACCGCAAAAGAAAATTAAAGTGGTTAGATGGTGTTATATTGAAAAAGGAAATGCAGCATCCTGCTTCCGCGGCAATCCTGTAATCCATTGCCTGAAATAATTTTATAACGAAAGCCAAAGCCGGTTAAGTTAAGCGTAAATTATCAAAGATAATAGGGGCTGTCTCAAAAGTAATATTTTGCCACTAAGTCACGAAAACACAAAAAAAATAAAACCTGAAAATCAAGGCTTTGTGCCCTTGTGTCTTAGTGGCATATCTTCTATACCGGTCCTTTTGAGACAGCCTCTATTAAATACGTCACTTAATGATAAACACTAGCTTTCAACAATAATTTTACTTTTCTTATCGCCACCCATCAGCTCCACGCTACGGTTAATAAAATCAGTAAGGCTGTTGCCTTTCAGCAATCCCTGCGACAATAAGGCCAGGTCGGCCAGGTTGTGCACGAATTTTCCTTTTTTGTCTGCATCGGTTTCACTGAGTATTTGCTGAAATACCGCATGATTGCCATTTACCGTAAGCGTTACCTCATCGGGCATAGTAGCATAAAAAGCCGCCATGGGTCCGCCTGCGGCAGCCATATCTTTCATGCGGCGGGTAAACTCCGGCCGGGTAGCCACCACAGGCGGCGCTTCCGGGCTCAAGCCTTTCACTTCAACAGACATGTTAATTTCGGGCATCTTCAGATCAAACAGTTGCTCCAACGCCTTCACCTCATCTTTATTCAACACCGTTTCGTTGTGCTCCTGCTTATCAATAAGGTTATCGGCAATGTCTGCATCAACGCGCGTAAAATGCACGTTTTCCCATTTGTTTTCTACCTGGCTTATAAATGCAGCGTCAACTAAGGTTTCCATTTTCACCACCGTATATCCTTTGGCTTTGGCCTGCCGAACATACGCATCCTGCTGCACAGGGTTGGTGGTATACAATATTACCACCTTGCCGTCTTTATTTTTCTGAAGAACTTCCGTAGCCATTTTGTATTCTTCAAGGGTATAGAACTTTCCTCCTTCCACATCTTCAAAAATGTGAAACGAGTTGGCCCGCTCAAAGAACTTATCGTCGGTCATCATACCATACTTCACAAACAACCCGATATGCTCCCACTTTTCTTCGAATTCCTTTCTATCCTTTTTAAAAATTTCCTCTAATTTATCTGCAACTTTTTTAGTGATATGATTGTTGATTTTCTTAACATTAGGGTCACCCTGCAAATAGCTGCGGCTTACATTGAGCGGTATATCGGGCGAATCAATAACGCCCTGCAGGAGCATCAAAAATTCCGGCACTATATCTTTCACTTCTTCGGTAACAAAAACCTGGTTGCTGTACAACTGTATCTTATCTTTTTGTATTTCATAACTCTGCTTTATTTTGGGGAAATACAAAATTCCGGTAAGGTTAAAAGGATAATCAACATTCAGGTGTATCCAAAATAACGGCGTTTCGTTAAAAGGATATAGCTCCTTATAAAAATTCTGGTAATCTTCAGTAGTAAGGTCAGATGGCTTTTTTGTCCATGCCGGAGTGGTATTATTGACCTGCTTTTCTTCAAAAAATATAGGCACGGGTAAAAACCGGCAAAATTTTTCAAGAATTTGTCTTATCCTGCCCGCTTCCAGAAATTCATTGCTTTCTTCATTAATATGCAACACAATATCAGTACCTCTTTCCATTTTGTCAGCTTCTTCAAGCGTAAACGCCGGGCTGCCATCGCACTCCCATTTTACGGCAGGCTTATCCTGCTGATAAGATTGGGTTATTACCTCCACTTTATCGCTCACCATAAAGGAAGAGTAAAACCCCAGCCCGAAATGACCGATAATATTATTTTCAGCCTGTCCTTTATATTTTTCCAAAAATTCTTCCGCTCCGCTAAATGCCACCTGGTTAAGGTATTTATCTACTTCCGCAGCAGTCATGCCCACGCCTTTATCCGAAATGGTAAGGGTTTTAGCTTCGGCATTGAGCTTCACATCTATACGCAGCTCACCCAGCTCACCCTTAGCTTCGCCGATAGAAGAGAGTGTTTTCAGTTTTTGCGTGGCGTCAACGGCATTACTCACCAGTTCCCTTAAAAAAATATCATGCTCGCTATAAAGAAATTTCTTAATAATGGGAAATATGTTTTCCGTTTGTACCCTGATGTTTCCTTTTTCCATAATGTTTAATCGGTTAAGTGATAAATAGCGTTAAGCACCCGACAAATAAAATGCCATTAGCTGGTTTACTGACAGGTTGGCAATGAGGTGGAAGGCGTAAGGTTTAAGGTCTGCTTGCATGTATTACCCTAAACCCTACACCTTATGCCTTAAACCTTCACAAATAATTCTCCGGATATAACAAAAAAAGCTACCTTCGCACCCCATATTTTTTTTTAACCAAATTTCAGGGTAATGAACAATTATGAATTGATGGTGATTTTTACCCCTGTTCTGAGCGACGAGGAGTTTAAAACGGCTCAGAAAAAATATACTGATCTTATTGCCGAAGCCGGCGGTGAAACGGTGTATTCGAACCCCTGGGGGTTGAAATCACTGGCGTATCCCATCCAGAAAAAAACCACGGGTATTTACTGGGTTGTGGAATTTACTGCGCCATCCACCTTCAATGAAACTTTGAAGATTCAACTGCTTCGTGACGAGCAGGCATTACGTCACATGGTTACCAAACTCGATAAATACGCCGTCGGGTACAATGCCAGAAAGAGAAGTGGTGTAAGTTACAAAAACGAAAAAGCGGAGGCTGAATAGTATGGCAAAAGCTAATGAAATCAAATACCTTACGGCTATCAAAACGGAAAAGCCTAAGAAAAAATTCTGCCGCTTCAAGAAGTACGGTATTAAGTACATTGATTACAAAGACATGGAGTTTTTGAAAAAGTTCCTGAATGAGCAGGGTAAAATGTTACCCCGCCGCATTACCGGTAATTCACTCAAATACCAGCGTAAAGTATCAGAAGCGATAAAGAAAGCCCGTCAAATGGCGCTATTGCCGTATGTAACTGATCTTTTAAAGTAAGGAGGCAATCATGGAAGTAATCTTAATACAAGACGTAGATAACTTAGGTTCAGCCAACGAAAAGGTAAAGGTAAAGAGCGGTTATGCACGCAATTATCTTATCCCCCAGAAATTTGCTATTGAAGCTTCTCCTTCTAACCTTAAGCAGTTGGAAGAAAAGCTGAAGCAGCTAAAGAAGAAGGAAGCAAAATTACTGGCTGAAATTAACCTGGTAATTAGTAAACTTAATGAAAGCCCATTGCGCATTGGAGCCAAAACAGGTACTTCAGGTAAAATTTTCGGTAGCGTAACTACCGTTCAAATTGCCCGTGCCATCCGCGATCAGAAAGGATACGAAATAGACCGCCGCCGCATCCATATTTTGGAAGAGGTAAAGGAGCTGGGATCGTACAAAGCTAAAATTGACTTCGGTAACGGAAATGAAACCGAGTTAAGCTTTGAAGTAGTAGCGGAATAATGCTCATAAGTAATTACCATTAAACGAAGGAGGCTGGCAATAATCAGCCTCCTTTTATATTTATCTTTTATTGCATAACAGGAGTTTTTACTACTAATAGAATTTATATAAATATATTCCATTTTATATGGTATTATTTTGGAAAACATTATCTTCACAATGCAGTAATGCACCATTAGTTCCTATTCTGGCTGGTTTTACGGCTAACCTCCGGTTCTCAGATCATTGTAGCGACTAAGTTTCCATTACTATTTTTTCAATTTTCACTTTTTAAATTTTAGTTACAATGAACCTGTACGTAGGCAACCTCTCCTGGACAATGACAGAGGACGACCTTAGAAATCTATTTGAACAGTATGGTACCGTTAGTTCCATCAAAATTGTTAAAGACCGCGAAACCGGAAGAAGCAAAGGATTTGGATTTGTAGAAATGGAAAATGATACTGAAGCGCAAAATGCGCTCAGCAGCCTTTACGACAAGGAGATACTGGGAAGAAAAATCGTCATCAATGAAGCTCAGGAAAGACCAGCTAAACCAGGCGGTGGCGGCGGTTTTAAAAAGAGAAGCTTTGGCGGCGGAGGCGGCGGTGGCTACAATAAAGGCGGCGGAGGCGGTGGATATCGCGATCGCGACCGTGGTGGCTATAACAAAAGAGATTATAACAACGAATATTAAATAATACCTGTTCACCTCATTTATTTTAAAAATCCCGAAAACTTCGGGATTTTTTTATTTCCTGTATTTAACCAATACGAGCGATTACCCTGTAATTATCACATGCGAATTAATCGGAGATTTATATTTTAAGGTATAGCTTTTGATTTACCAGGGGTTATGTAACTTACGGCGGCCGCTATATATATAATGAGCTTAATATTTAAACCAGGAAGCATTAATGGTTACTATCATCATACCCACACTGAATGAAGCAGAAACAATTGGCAACATCGTACGATTTTGTCTGAACAATGTATTGGCAGGAGAGGTAATTGTGGTTGATGACAATTCTGACGATGAAACGGTTGCCATAGCACTGGCTGCCGGCGCCAAAGTTATCAATAGTAAAATAAAGGGAAAAGGCATATCTATGAAGGAAGGCATTCAAAAGGCAGCACATGAAATCCTGCTTTTCCTCGACGGAGATATAGACCCTTACCCTGAAGATACCATTAACCTGCTGGCTACGCCTTTAATAAATGACGAAGCAGATTTTGTGAAAGCTACATTTGCCAGAAATGCAGGAAGGGTAACAGAACTGGTAGCCAAACCTTTACTTAATATATATTACCCTGGCTTATCCGGCTTTTCGCAGCCACTGAGCGGAATGATCGCCGGAAGAAAAAAATTCTTTAACAGGATTGAGTTCTTTAATGATTACGGCGTAGATATAGGTATTTTAATTGATATGTACCTGATGAAGGCCAGGATCAAAGAAGTTAATATCGGCTATATAGAAAATAAGAGCAAGCCCTGGGAAAGCCTTGGGAAAATGAGCAAGGAGGTATCCCGGGCCATTATTGCCAAGGCACAACCGCAATCAGAATTTAACATGCCCGAAGAAGAGATATCTTCTATAGAAACGATCCAGCGGGAAATGCATAATACCCTGAAAGAAGATCTTTCGCGGTATCATAAGCTCATTGTATTTGACCTGGATGACATCATTTTTAATGGCCGTTTTATTGATGAATGCGCCGCTGCTTTTGGATTTACACGCCAGTTGGAAGAGCTGAGATTTAATGAAAAGGATCCTATCATTCTTACCAAACGCATAGGACTGTTGCTGAAAGGTAAAACAATGGATGACCTGCTTAATATTGTGTCGGATATAGAAATGGTAAAAGATATTCAGGCTGTAGTACAGGCATTGAAAGAAAAAGAATACATCGTGGGTGTTATCAGCCATAGTTACCTGCTCATTGCCAATTATGTACGTCAGAATATTGGCGGCGACTTTTCCTATGCCAACCAGCTCGATTTTTATGAAGGAAAGGCTACAGGTGAAGTAAATATGCCTTCCTATTTCTTTGCTTCTCCCGAAAGCATTTGCGGACATGCCTACTGCAAAACGAACGCATTACAATACGCTTGTGATAAATATAATGTATTATTAAAAAATTGTATAGTTGTGGGCGATGACCGGGAAGACAGGTGCATTCTGACACATGCCGGTAAAGGCGTTGCTTTTTGCACAAGCGATGAATTATTGGAAAAAATTGCCTATATTACCATTAAAGAAAAATCCTTTAAACCCTTGCTGAACATAGCCTGAGGTGCTTTTCCATATCCATGTTGAAAACTTTAAAATTTAAAACCTTTTACTATGCAAAACAAACTGTACAACATTCTGGTTCCGGTTGATTTTACGGCCAAAAACAAATGGGCCATTACCAAAGCCATTGAGCTGGCTAATAATTTTAATTGTAATATTCACCTGGTACACGTTGTTTTTAAGCCTGTTTTCCCGTTAATACCCATAGATGCCAGCCGCTTTACGCCATACGCATCGCATATTAATATGCAGGCCTGCCGTGAGAAGCTTGCCACATTAAAAGCCGCTTATAAGAGCCAGCTTTGCGGAGACGGCGAGATCGAGATCAGCCTTTTGCAGGGTCACCCGCAGGCGCAGCTCAAACAATACATTGAATCGTATAACATGGACATGGTGGTGCTTGGCCTGTCGAAATTTAATTTGCTGGAAAGAATTATATCCTCCATCTCCATAAGCCTGCTGGCCCGCAAAACCAATATTCCCATACTGGCGGTCAGGTCCAGCGGCCTGGTGAGCCATTTCAAAAAAATAGTTTTACCCCTCCATAATGATATCCCGGTTGAAAGGATTAAACTGGCTACCATGCTGGCGCGTTCCTTCAAATCAACCGTTTACCTCGTATCACTAAGAAGTTATATCAGCCACAGCGAAAACAATATATTGGATAAAACGCTCGAGCTGGTACAAAGCGTTTCTACCATCCCAGTTCAATGTTTTTTGTTGGAAGGAAAGAACTTAGCCAAGAGCACACTTGATTTTTCAAAACGAATTAATGCTGATCTTATCCTGGGGCAGTCTGTAAAAGAGTTTCGCTTACCCGGTTTATGGAACAGGATCACGAATAAGTTATTATCCTATGCTTCAAAAATACCCGTATTAACTTTTGATAAAGCTACAGAACAGGTATAAACAGGGGAAACAAAGCCAAACACATTCCGTACCTCTCTCCCTTTCTCTTATTTTTTTCCCAGTTCTATAACTTCGCAATCCTTCATCGTATTACCATCAATTGCCAGCCGTACGATCGTCCTTACCTTTTGCCAGCCCTGCCTGCCCGCTGCTCCCGGGTTAATATGCAGACAATTGACCTGGTCATCATAGATTATCTTTAAAATATGCGAGTGTCCACTAATAAATAATGTAGATCCTGCCTGCACGATCTCCTTTTTTACGCCCGGCGCATACCTTCCAGGGTAACCGCCGATATGCTGCATAAAAACATGCACCTGCTCTACCGTAAAATGAAGCTTTTCAGGATACCTGTTGCTTATATCCTGCGTGTCAATATTACCATATACGCCCCGAAGTGGTTTAAACGCTTTCAACCTGTCTGCAACAGCGTTTCCTCCAAAGTCGCCGGCATGCCATATTTCATCGCAATGTTCAAAATGAGCCAGTATGCTTTCATCAAGGTAGCCATGGGTATCAGACAGTATACCAATTTTTTTCATGTATCATTGCACATTATTTCCGTAAATATAGGTGTTGTTATTTGATATTGCCGCCAACGCTCAACCCACTGGGCACGGCATCCGGTATTTTCCTGTCATACTTATCATCATTGAGCGTGTTTAAAAACTCAACAATGCGGGGGATATTTTTGAACGCTACCCTGGTTTGAATAGCCAGCGTATCCAACTGTTCTTTTTTTATATTTGCATTGGGCAACGCCTTACCGTGCAGGTCTTCGTAAAAAGTTAATACCTGTTCCAGTGTTTTTAACTTGCCGCTATGCATATACGGCGCCGAAAACCGTAAATTCCTCAGCGTTGGCGTGCGGAAAGCAAAGCTGTTATTGACCCCGGAATCAATTATTCCCAGCTTTTCATTATCCGCAACACCCAGCACATGGGGCTTAAAATCGGAAAGCATAGGTCCGTTATGGCAACGGGCACATCCCGACTCCATGAACAATTGCATTCCCTCTTTTTCAGATTGGGTTAATGCGGCGGGATTACCGCGCATAAATTCATCAAACCTGGAATTGTTGGCCACTAAAGAGCGCTGGAAGCTGGCTAATGCCTTTCCCAGGTTTGTTTCCGTTATAGCCTCCTCCTCTTCATTAAAGGCTACTTTAAACAGCCGCTTATATTCAGGGATAGCCTTTAATCTTTTAACAACTACCTGCAAAATATCGTGTTCTCCGATATGCCGGCCCCGCATTTCCTCCAACTGCTTAATAGGCTGCAACGCCTGCACCTCCAGGCTGTTCACTCTGGAATCCCAGAACATGGGTGCTTCTTCAGGCATATAGTTGCCATTTACATCAATACCGTTAAACGCGGTATTTACCAAAGCCGGCGCGTTTCTTTTGGAAAATGGGATATCATTGGGCTGAACAAAATGCCGTTCAGACCCAAATCCCCTTCCATTTACACCAATTGGCAGCTCAAGGCTTTCGGCATAACCAAATTCGGGATGGTGGCAGGAAGCGCAGGAAACGTCTTTATTGCCCGAAAGAATGGGGTCATAAAAAAGCAGGCGGCCCAATTCTACTTTCTCTTCCGTTATGGGATTGTCTGCTGGCGAAGCGTAGGATAAAGGGAGCGCTGAAACAGAGCCTAAATCGGCCGGCTTTGCTTTGGGCACCGGTAGTATTTTCTTTTGATTATCCTGTTCCCTGCAAGCCTGTATAAACAGCACTCCCAAGCCAATAAACAGGAAAATTGAAAAAATTGCAGTCCGGCGCACTCTCTAAAATATTTTTTATAAAGCTAATGATAATAAAGGATAAAATCATCCTCTATTCACCCGGATTTTTGTTCAGAAAACCTGTTTTGATAAGTGATAATAAAAAATACTCTATAGATTCACACAGATTTCTGTGTTTCTACCGTGCCCAGTACTTTTATTTGAACACATAGGAGGGTCATAGGTACATATAGGGATTTGCTTTTTGCTATTGTGTTCCTATATTCCTATTGTCCTATGTGGTTTTATCATACCTCGTATTTTTTATTGGAACACATAGGATCATAGGTACATAGTTGCACACAGGGATTTACTTTCCTCTATTGTGTTCCTATGTGCCTAATGTGCCTATGTGGTTTACCATAACCGTGTTTTTTTATTGGAACACATAGGATCATAGGAGACACATAGTTGCACAGAGGGATTTGCTTTTTGCTATTGTGTTCCTATGTGCCTATGTGGTTTTATCATACCCCTTATTTTTATTGGAACACATAGGATCATAGGTACATAGTTACACATAGGAATTTGCTTTTCTATTGTGTTCCTACCTCTTCTGTTTCATTATTATCATCGGGCATTACCACAGGTTCGCTTCGTCTTTCGCCAATTTGCTGCCGCCACATGGCATAGTACAATCCTTTTTTTTCTACCAGGAAATCATGACTGCCCGACTCAGTAACCTTTCCTCTTTCCAGCACATAAATCGTATCGGCATGCATAATGGTGGACAGCCTGTGTGCTATTAAAATTGTAATCGGGTCTCTTTGCGCGGATATGGATTTGATGGTTTCCGTGATGGCTTCTTCGGTAAGGGAGTCCAGCGCGGAGGTAGCTTCATCAAAGATCAGCAGCCGCGGATGCCGCAACAACGCCCTGGCAATGGCGATACGCTGCTTTTCGCCGCCCGACAATTTCATACCGCTTTCGCCTAAAACCGTGTCTATTCCCTTCCCGGAACGGGCCAGCATGCCATCGCAGGAAGCTTGGTGCAAAGCGTGTAATATTTCTTCATCGGTTGCACCGGGTTTTACAAACAGTAAATTTTCTTTTATGGTTCCAAAAAACAATTGCGTGTCCTGCGTTACAAATCCAATCTGGCGGCGCATTTCATTATAGCGGATCTGAGCTGACGGGATATTATTAAAATAGATACCGCCTTTTACAGGCCGGTACAAGCCCACCAATAGTTTCACCAGGGTAGATTTGCCGGATCCTGAAGGACCAACGAACGCGATGGTATCACCACTTTTCAGCTCAAAAGAAATATCATCAATAGCGTTTACCGAAGCGCTGGCATGGCGAAACACCACATGCTCAAAACGCATGGACTCTAACGGGCCAATAGCAACCGGCTCCTCGGGCCTGGCTTCCACCGGCTTTTTCATCAGTTTGTCAAAATTCATGATAGACGCCTCGGCCTCGCGGTACGAAAGAATGATATTGCCCAGGTCTTGCAGCGGCCCAAAAATAGTAGTGGAAATGAATTGCATACTGATCAGTTCACCCGTAGTGAGCACATGCCGGAAGATGAGCCATAATAAAATAAACAAAATAGACTGTCGTAATAAAGTGAGCGCCGAGCTTTGCAAAAAGCTGAGCATCCGTACTTTTTTCACTTTCTGTATCTCTAAGTCGAATATTTTTTTTGTATGATCTCTCAGCCTTCTTATTTCGGGATAGGTAAGTCCGAGGCTTTTAACCAGTTCAATATTACGGAGCGATTCGGTGATGGCGCCCGACATTTGGTTGGTTTCACGGTTGATAGAGCGCTGGAGGGTTTTTATTTTCCTGCTCAGCAGCCCGGTTAGCCCGCCCAATACCACTACGCCAATAACAAAAACCGGTATCAGCAGCCAGTGTTTGGTAATGGCATACCATATTAAAAAGCCAATGCCGATGAGCGAAGAAAAAAGGATATTGATAAATGCATTGATGAACCGTTCGGTATCGGTTCTTACTTTTTGCAGCACGGAAAGCGTTTCCCCGCTTCTTTGTCCTTCAAATTCCTGGAAGGAAAGGCGGAGGGTTTGTTTTAGCCCGTCGTTGAATATCTGCATGCCAAATTTTTGCACTGCAAGGCGCATCACATAATCCTGTAGGGTTTTGGCAAGCCGTGCCAGGAGTGCTATGGCAACAGCCACCAGCAGCCAGAAGGTTACGCCGCTCACTAATTCTTTTTCTGTTTTGCTGCCCGGGCTGGTAGCGTAATCGTCAATGATTTTTCCAAAGATCAGCGGGTCAACCAAAGTAAGCAACTGCGCTACGCCGGCTAATAAAAGCGCAAGTGCAATAAGCCAGCGATGCGGTTTGAGATAATACCAGAGTATATTCATTGGTCTGATTTCGTTTGACAAAACAGCTATGCTAATGAAATTAGGAAAATAAACCAAAAGATGGAAAATGAGTTGGAAGGATACAAACCTTTTTCGCGGGACACAGGGGCCGGGGGGCATAAAAATGCTGAAAGATCTTTGTGACTTTTTGGACAGAGCGGAGAAGGGTGATTGGAGAGGTTGAGCAGCATATTGCGAAGTTGAAAATTAAACATCGGTAAATAAAAGCCATTTCCAGGCGGGGATGATTTTAATATTCACCCCATCCAAAACAAAATCATCTTCTTCATCTGCACAGATTATCCAGGCCTGTTGACTCTTTGAATAAGCGCAGGCTTTAAGTAATCCTTTCAATTCCCTGTCTTTGGTGCCGATGCCTGATAAGGACCAACAAACCTGTACGGGAATTAATTTTTCTTCATGTGTTTGCACTATAAAGTCACATTCTGAAGTTCCGTCTTTGTAGTAAAAGACATTATTGTTATACACATTACCATATTTTCGGTATAGTTCCCAAAAGACCAGATTTTCCAGTAATAGTCCTTTGTTGGAAGTGTACTGGATTGTAATGGCATTCAATAAGCCATTATCTATCCAGTATATTTTTTTATCCGACTTGTCTGATTTGAGTAATGAATGGTCAAACTTACTGATCCGCTTGAATAAATACGCATTTTCGGCCATGTCCATGACTTCATACAGGCTGTTAAGCGAAGCAGTATAACCTTGCGACTTTATCTGATTAAATAATCTCCTTATGCTTACCGTTTTCCCGATAGTGGTGGTGGCATGCCGATATAAGGCCCTGAGATAACTATAATTAGATAATTGATTGTATTCCACGATATCCCTCAGCAGCATGGCATTATAATATTCCTGGAGATACGACATGTGCAAAAAATTATCATCCAGGGTTACCGTTTCAGGGAATCCCCCATAGACTAAATATTTTTGAAAAGCAACAATAGTTTGTGTTTTTGCTTTACCATACTTACCGGTTTGCACACCGCTAAAATGGCAATATTCCCGAAAAGAGAGTGGCAGAAGCTCCCTTGCCAGGCTTCTTCCTCTCATTACAGATTTTACTTTGGTGTGAAGTACGGCACTGTTACTTCCCGTAAACCATATCTTCTTAGTGAGGGTTTCATTGATCCTGTTCAAAAACTTTTCCCAACCCGGTGCAGCCTGTACTTCGTCAAAGAAAAACCGGACATCTTGCAGGTTTAGATTTGGATAAAGCTCGGTTTGCGCCTGCAGGATTAAATCCAGGTCCTCCGCCCGGAATTGCAACCTTTCGTCTTCAAAATTAAAATAAAGGATCTGCCCGTCTGCAAGCTGTTCCTTTTGTTTCAATTCATGCATGGTTAAAAACATGGCGGAAGTTTTTCCTACCCGTCTCGGTCCGATGATTACCTGAATTTTTTCTAAATCCGGCAGGATGCCCGTATCTCTTATAATTAATTTCCCAAAGTATTCATTATCTGTATATTCCGATAATATTTCTTTTATTTTGTCTTTCATACAAAGACAAAATTAATAAAAATTTCGTTATTATAATGACAATAATTTAGTTTTTGTCTTTATTATAGAGATAATTTTAAAAAGGAGATTTTTAAAGAGTTCCAATTTTAAGTTGAATTTCGGATAGGATAAGCATGTTATTCCTACCTCATTTGCCAACGCTACAGATGACATTCCTTTCTTTTTAGAGACTATACTTTACAGGTATAAAAAAAACAGCGCTGTAAAGAATGCAGCGCTGTTGCGTTTAAAGATGATTACCGGATAACAAAACTAATCCCAACCAAATATTTGTTTCAGA
>CALMQS010000095.1 GCA_937871285.1 uncultured Sphingobacteriales bacterium
AATCTTTACGACTCTCTTCTCCATCTTTGAAAGAACTTGCATGGCACAAACATAGATGCACATAGGGGCTTGCTTTCTTCTTTTGTGTTACTATGTTCCTACTGTGTCTATGTGTTCGTTTTTATTTCTTAACACATAGGAGCATAGGGCATATAGGATCACATAGTTTTCCTTCTCCTACTGTCTTCCTATGTTTTCTACTGTGCCTATGTGTTTAGCTTCTTTTCTTTAACACATAGGATCATAGGTACATAGATGCACAGGGGTTCGCTTTCTTCTATTGTCTTCCTATGTTTCTACTGTGCCTATGTGTTTTATAATCTTTTTTTACAGATAAGTACCTAAAGGGGGTGCATAGTTTCCATTATGCATTTTTACTGTGCATACTTTTCTATCTGGTCGTATAATTTCTTTTTTTCGGAAGGACGGTAAGCGTCAAATTCAACGATATAGCCGGAGCGGCTGATCACTACATATAACGGGAGCGCGTATCCCCTGCCCTGCCAGAAGATACGGGACAGATCTTTCAATAGTTTTTCGTTGGCCCTGATATGACTGCCGCGGAGGTTAAAATATTTGATCAGCTCTTTCCATTCCGGTTCCTGCCTGTTGTTATCTACGGAAATGAACAGGTGCTCTACCCCCTTTGATTGTAAAAACCGGTTAAGGTCGTTTTCATGATCAAACTGGTCTTTGCAGGTAATACACCAGCTTGCCCAAAATTCAATAAAAACAACCTTACCTAAAAAAGGAGTCATCAGTTGCCTGAAGGAATCTATAGCAGCATAACCCGGTATCAGCTTTTGTTCCGTTGTAAAATCGCCTTTTACCTTAGTATAATAGGCATCTGCTTTCTTTATTAGCGGATCAAGATAGGCGGTATAATAGCTTTGCGGGTAGCGCTTTTTATAATCGGCTGAAAATTTCAGCAGTTCGGCATAGTTCTTTTCCCTGCTCAGCTCCGTAAACAATATACCCGCTTCCATGTATTCCGCTATCACGGGTGAAAGATTGCTTTGTATGGTTTGCAACGTTTCTCTCATACCCGAGGCCCAGTTGGAGGAAACGGCAGGAACTGCTTTACTCCTGTTTCTGATCCAGTGGAGATAGCCGTTAATATAATTGCCGGCATACAAATTAAAACCGTCGTTATATCCAAAGGTTTGCAGCGCCGCCTCATTGTTAACGGGGTATTGCTTATACAGCTTCTCCCATAAAACCGCGAAATCGGTGGGAAACACCGGTGTAAATTGCGGGTGATCACCCGAAAGCCCGGTGAGCGCATACTTGCCCGCTATTACTTCCGACATTACCGAGGCATGGTAATAATCCAGGTTCATTTGCATGAAATCCATGAACGCCTTATCTATCTTTCTTTCATTATACAGGATCCTGAAAATATTCAGCCGCACTTTTTTATCTGTTTCCATATGCTTTTCAAGCAAAGCCGCCGTGCTGTCTTTTTTATAACGGGAAACCAGGTTGCCGGGGTAAGGAAGCTCCATGGAGGTAAACATTTCCTGCCCTGCATTATTGTTGCCTTCAATGCGCAGCGGGTTTTCGGTGTTACTTTCATCAATGTATAGCCGAAGATCATCGCCCGGCTGCACAAATAAGCGGATGCTGAAATCCATTAAGCGGATATCCACAAAACCGGTTTGCGTTTCCGTTAGTGTAATATTATAATTTCCATTGCGCAGGGTATCCTTCCTAACCGCTCCCCAGAAAACGGTATGATTAACCGGGAGGGTAAAAGCAATAACGTTCTTCCTTCCATTTTTTACTTCCAGGGTAATCGTAGCGGCAACTTCGCCGGCAACTACGGGGGCTGCTACATATAAGAACAGGAACAGAAAGAAGGATCGCTTCATTGCAGACAAGTATTACAGGGTTGACCGTTAGCCGGAAGATACATTAATCTTCCAGAACTACCTGAGTAGCCAATATATCTTCCATCGTATCGCGCCGCCGTATCAGCCGGGCTTTATTATCTTTTACCAGTACTTCCGCCGGCTTGAACCGCGAATTATAATTAGACGCCATTTCAAACCCATAAGCGCCCGCATTGTAAAATACCAGGTAATCATCTTCACGTATCTCCGCAATCATACGGTCTTCCGCGAATGTATCCGTTTCGCATATATTACCCACCACATGGTAAGGCTCCGGTACACCCGAAGCATTGGATATATTTTCTATGTGATGATAAGAGCCGTAAAACATGGGGCGGATCAAATGATTAAGCCCGCTGTTCACCCCGGCAAAGCAGGTATCACCCGTTTGCTTCAGCACATTTACCTGCACCAAAAAATAACCAGCCTCACTCACTAAAAATTTCCCCGGCTCAAACCATACCTGCAGCCTCCGGCCATATATTTTTGCAATGGCCTCAAATTCGGCTTTTACGCTTTTGCCCAGCAGCTCAACATCGGTTCCTTCTTCTCCCGGCGCATAAGGCACTTTAAATCCCCCCCCCAGGTCAATTACCTCCAGTTCGGGGAAATGCTTAACAAGGTTAAACAACACTTCTATGCCTTTGGCAAAAACTTCCACATCTTTAATTTCGCTGCCGGTATGAATATGGAGCGTACGGATATGCAGGTTCTTTTCCTTCACAATATCCAGCACCTGATCAATATCCTCAACGGGTATACCAAATTTACTTTTATTATGCCCGGTAGAGATTTTAAGGTTACCCCCGGCCATAATATTAGGCCGCAAGCGGATGCCCACAGGATAGCTATGCCCGTATCGCTCCCCGAATTTCCGCAGGTTGGAGAGGCTGTCTATATTTACATGCACGCCCAGCGACACCGCAGCTTCAATTTCACTAAAGGCGATATTATTGGAAGTATACAAAACCTTTGAGGGTTCAAAGCCGGCCAAGAGCGCCAGCTTTACTTCATTAATGGAACTGCAGTCGGCATTGCAGCCTATGCTTTTGATGTGTCTGAGCACATTAATATTGGTAAGCGCCTTGCAGGCATAGAAAAATGTAGCATCCGTTTCTCTAAAAGCTGCCCGCAAACGCTGGTATTGCTCCGTAATTCTTTCGGCGTGATACACATATAAAGGTGTACCAAATTCGCCTGCTATTTCCAATAGTTGATGATGCGTTAAAACCTGCGGCATAATAAGGTTGAAAAATATTTTGCCAGCGAAATTACAGGAATAGCGCTAAAGAGGGAAATAGATTTGAAATTTGAAATCTAAAATTTGAAATTCCACTACTCAACCATTCACCTCTCCCCTAGAGCTATCAGCGTTCGGCCATCAGCTAAATTATACTAACGACAAGCTGATCTCTTCTTTCACCTCTCACCTTTCACCACACAGTCATCCCCCCACCCCAGTTCCTGCTAGAAGCTCTAAACTGTATTCGTGTATTCGCATCTCAAATCTCAAATCTTAAATTTCAAATCCTACCCTCCAGCTTCTTTCAAAAACCGCCTGTGGCGCCAAACGGTTGATCCCTTCCTTTTCCGTTAACTGCTGGTTGCTGGTTACCGGATCCGCGATACCACACCAGGGTTCTATACAAACAAAGCCGGCGTCTTTGGCCGCCCATATACCGAGATATGGAAATCCCGGAAAATTAAATTCAATTCCTTTGTTGTGCTTGGATGATCGTAAACCCACTGTGTCCGACCTGAGGTTCTTGAAAACGATCGCATCCCTGTAAAACAATTCCTTTCGCAGCGGAAGCTTTTGTGTATCCTGTAAAAGCGGCTCGGTATGGGCTTCAATCAACCCTTCCGCCGAAATGGGCCATCTGCCGGCATTTTCGGTTTTATTAAATTCAAGATAATAATCATCATAGGCCGTTCCTTCAACAAAAGGCATGCTAAAAGCCGGGTGGCCGCCTACAGAAAAATACATATCGCCGCTACCGGTATTTTTTACCCTGTACATAACCGTTAGCCTGCTTTGCTGCAAACGGTATATAATATCAAACCTGAATGTAAAAGGGTATTGCTGCAGGGTTGCGGCATTGCTTTCCAAAGTAAAGCACAGTTCAGAATCAGTGGCTGTGCTCAGGGTAAAAGGCATATCGCGGGCAAAACCGTGCCTGCTCAAATGGTAAGACTTATTATTATAATAATAGGTATCATTTTTCAGGGCGCCCACTATAGGAAACAACACCGGGGAATGCTTCCCCCAAAAAGCCGGGTTGCCGCTCCACATATATTCTATGGCGTCCTTTACATGGTACAGGCTTACTAATTCAGCGCCTTTTTCCTTAACCGTAATACGCAGCACATCATTCTGGAGGGTAAACATATCAGTTATTATTTTTATTTCAACATATAAAACAGCCGGCGATGCCGCAACATAAAGTTCCGCAGTTTATGCATTGACAGTGGCAAAAGCATATTTTTTTATTTTTGCCGGCTCCGCCGCACGATACGGCTGATGTTGCGACGCTCCGTTCAGGGTTTGTATCGCTGCGCGGGCAGTACCCGTTTTCAGATAACCATTATTTCAATATCAAAAACCCGGTAAAACGGATTATTGCCGCAGCAGGTTAACAGCATTGGGACCTTCGCAAAATAACAGATCAATAATGCTGAGGTTGGGAACAAAGCCCAGACGATCTTCAAAAACCTGTTGATATACCGGGCAATCGCCGGCAAAGGAAGTAAAGTTTTTGGGCAGCACCTGGTGGCGCATATCGAGATATGCACCGGGGAGATAATCTTTTTGCCAGCTTTCCGTAAAATCAATTTTCACTTCAACCCCCAGCTTTTTAATCGTCCATTGCAAAAGCACAAGGTTCCAGTCCCATAACCAGTCATATTTCGTATGATAAAAAGATGCCATTTCATCTTTATAGTATTCGAACCAGGGCGAGCGGTTGTATGCCGAAACTACCGAACGCCAATGGAGCATTTGCCAGCGATGGCTGTTGTCAATTCTCACTTCCCGTATCAGCCTGTTTGAATGCCTTCCACCTTCTACCGGGATACTCAGGTTGATCAAACCATTGGCTCCGGCAATGATACACCGGTTACGAAAACCAGCTTTTTGCCAGCGTTCATATTGCTCAATTTTAAAATGCATGCACCATATTGAATTTTTATATTCAATAATAGATGCAAAATACTGTAAACCAGTTAATAATATCATTATAATTAACTTTAAATATGATTTGATCCTAAATTTGAAAAAGCGCCTGAAATGGATTGATTTATCGTATTTTTATCAATATTTTAATATTAGTTATAAACACATAATTAAATGATATACAATTAATAATGAAATAAATATTAAACTAAAAATATTAGGTAACAAAAAATAATATGTTTGACAAAATTTCAGGCCGTAAAACTAAGAATTTTAGCCGGTCATTTTGGATTGTTTAACGCTATTTTTTCTACAACTTGTGTACAAGCGCTTATCTTGCACCCTATTATTACATATGAATAAAAAATTAAGAATATCCCTCCTATGCCTGGTACCGGTAGTAGCGCTGCTCTCCTGCCGGCAGGTTACAGCCCCGGAATATATTGATGTGAATAATGTGCAGGTCAGTGGAAAAAGCTTAACCAATACCACCCTTTCTGCCAACGTTCGGTTATACAATCCCAATAATTCAAACCTTATTTTCAGATCGGGGAACTTAGATATTTATGTAGATAACCGGTTGCTCGGCCATACGGAACTCGACTCCACCATTTACATCAGTAAGCTGGATACCTTTCAAATTCCGGTTAACGTGCAGGTAGACATCAATAATGTAATAGGCAATGCGCTGTCGCTGGCAATGAAAGATTCTGTTTTGCTGCGCATAGAAGGAAAGATCAGAATAGGAAGATCGGGGGTTTTTATAACCCGCCCGGTACGGTACGAACAGAAAGAAAGATTAGACCTGTTTTGAATGTGGTGCGGAAAGAAAAAGAAAAGCTCCCGAATCATTAGGATAGAGGATCAGGAGCTTTCATAGGATGTTTGTTCAAGGGATAACTGGATTT
>CALMQS010000096.1 GCA_937871285.1 uncultured Sphingobacteriales bacterium
TCGGAGCAACAGGAACTGGTTATACAAACACAGGCAGGTGAATTGAAGTTTTGATCCGTGGCAGCAACTGGGTAACGGGCGGGCGGGGCTTATGGTATATTTTTTCGTGTGCTGCCAGTTGATTGGATTTTATACCAGGTCGGCAACTGTCTTTTTTTCTAAAATCCTTAGCGTTGCATCTCTTACCGTTATCAGCGTATCACGCAACCCACAGTTTTTTTCATCGCAGTTTTTACATCGTTCATAAAAGTTCAGGCTTACACAGGGAAGGAGCGCAATAGGGCCATCCAGCAAACGCATCACTTTTGCCAGGTGAATATCCGATGGCGATTCCTTAAAAAAATAGCCGCCGCCTTTACCTTTCTTACTGTCTAATACGCCCCCGTTTTTTAGTTCTAAGAGTATATTTTCCAGGAATTTCAATGGTATTTTTTTCTTCCGGGCTATTTCCGCAATAAGTATAGGCCCTTCTTTTTCTACCTGGGCCATATACATGAGCGCTTTAAAAGCATACTGTGTTTTTTTAGAAAGCATATCCTACAGGGTTTAAACAATCAGCAATTTAATTTTAAAATCCGGATTTCAGGCATTAAACACGGGGAAGTATAGCTGATTTTCATCAGGAAAACAAAAAAGATCAGGAGGTTCGTCTTTTCCTTTGAAACAAACTGAAGTGATTATAGGTGAAAAAACTTTACCCCATCTTGTACATCCGTACTATCTGTGAGCGCCTGAATCTGTTTTCTCACAAATTTCACAGATAAGCACCGATATTACAGACCCAGCACATCGCTCATGGTAAATACGCCCCGTTGCCCGTATAAGAATTCAGCAGCCAATACAGCACCTAAAGCAAAGCCCGAACGGTTATGCGCGGTATGTATGATCTCAATATCATCTGTATCCGAATGATACAGAATACGGTGGGTTCCCGGCGCCGGATCGGTTCTTTTACTGATGATCTGAAGATCGGATGCTTTATGGCTTTCTGTATTAACCCACTGTTTCTTAAAGGGATTAACCGCCAGTATTTGTTCCGCCAGTGTGATAGCAGTGCCGCTGGGGGCGTCTTTTTTTTGGGTGTGATGCGTTTCTTCTATAGTAGCGCTGTAATCTTTTTGGGAAGCCATTAACTGGGCAAGTCTTTTATTTACCTCGAAAAAGATATTTACCCCAATACTGAAGTTGCTGGCATACAGCAGGGCGCCATTTTGCGCCTTGCAGTTCCACACCGCTTCCTGGTACCGGCTTAGCCAGCCGGTAGAGCCCGAAACCACCGGCACTTCCGCCTCAAAGCATTTGTTAATATTGTCAAAGGCACTTTCGGGCCCGGTAAATTCAATAGCCACATCGGCCTGGCTTATGTTTTCCACTGTGTTATCTTCCGTATTGTCTATTGAAATTTTTAGTACAATGCTGTGCTTGCGCTGAATGGCAATTTCTTCAATGGCATGGCCCATTTTGCCGTAACCGATCAATGCTATCTTCATCTGTTATTTAATTTATTTTTCAGCCGGCAAAGATAAACAGAATTAACGGCCCGGAGAAAGCCGGTTGGTATGGTTTTTACCAATATTAAGCACAATACCTATTCCGGCCGTATTGGCAATGGGCATATACCCGGGCTTAATTTGTAAGCTCAGGTCATCGGTGATATTGAAATCTTTTAAATGCGCGTCAACCGTGGCGTCAACCACGTTCAGTCCCCATAGTAAAAGAAAAGCCAGCACCGAGTAATCTACATTCCTCCTGAAATCGTTGCGGTAATTCTGAAGTCCCGACTTATCTCCGCGTTTAACCAAGGGTTGTAACTGCACATATACATTTTCATAATTGGCAGTGTCTTTAGCCGATAAAACATTAAATGCATACCGCGTACGCTGGAACCATCTGAGGTTGTCAACAAATGTATATGCCGGAAAAGCCAGTGCGCCATATACCAGGGGTAGTTTCCAGTATTTCTTATTGTATACCTGTCCTGCGCCCGGCAGTATGGCAGAAAGCAGCGCGGCTGTGCCGGCAGGGCTTCTTTTTTTTGAGGTGTCGGTAATGGAAACGGATTGGGGTAAACTATCTGCCGCTATGCGCGCCGGCGCTGTTATAATGCTGTCTGCCGGTTGTGCAGTAATGGTTGTATCGTTTTGTGCAGTTGCCTGTAGTGCACAAAATGCTAAGAGAAGTATCAATAGCACGTGTTGCTTATGCATATCCATGATTACATTAAACAGCCGGAACATTCATTTTTTCCAGAATGGTATTGAGCTCCTGGATCGAAAAATATTCAATGGTAATGGCGCCATGCCCCTTTTTATTATGTTGCATTTTTACGCGGGTACCGTAGTGAGAGGCCAAGTTATCCTCAATTTTTCTGAATGGAGCGGGCAGTGCCGCTTTTACCGGTTTTTTAACAGCGCCGCTTTTATATAATTTCCTGACCAGGTCTTCGGTTTGACGTACCGAGAGTCCCTGTTTTTTAATTTCATTAAAAATGAACAACTGCTGGTCAACGGTATCAACGTTTATGATAGCCCGCGCGTGCCCCATGCTAATGCTGTTGTTGCGAACGGCTATTTGTATATCGGGAGGGAGTTTTAATAAACGGATATAGTTGGTTACCGTGCTTCTTTCTTTGCCCATACGCTCCGCTACCTGCTCCTGCGTATACTCTAATTCTTCCATCATGCGCTTATAGCTGATGCCGATTTCTATGGCATTGAGGTTTTCGCGCTGCAGGTTTTCCAGGAGCGCCAACTCTAACAATTGCTGGTCATTGGCCTGCCTGATATATACCGGGATATCTTTTAGTCCTGCTATTTTAGCTGCCCGCCACCTTCTTTCACCTGCAATAATGCGGTATTTATCGCCTGTTTTGGAAACCGTTAGAGGTTGAATAATATCGTGCAGCTTAATGGAGTTCGCCAGCTCGTTCAAAGCCTGTTCATCAAAATCGTGGCGGGGCTGTTTGGGGTTAACCTCAATCTGTTCCACAGGAACGCGTATGGTTGTGGTTACTTTTTCCACCACACCGCCTTTCAGGTGGTCGCCACCGGTAGTTTTTAGATCGGCATCAATGCTTTGCAGCAGGGAACGTATCCCTTTGCCCAAAGCTTCTTTTTTATTTTTATTATTCGGAGTGCTGCTCATTATCAAGAGTTAAGGTTCTTTCTTCCTGTGATATTTTCGTCATGTTATTGCGTTGCAAAACTTCTTTGGCAAGGTTCAGGTAATTGATGGATCCCTTGCTTTCCGCATCATATAAAATGGCCGGCTTACCCACGCTGGGCGCTTCGCTCAGGCGGGTATTGCGGTGGATGATGGTATCAAAAACCATTTCTTCAAAATGATGTCTTACCTCGTTCACTACCTGGTTGCAGAGGCGCAGCCGGCCATCGTACATCGTCATTAAAATACCTTCAATAACCAGTTCCGGATTAAGCCGGCTTTGTACAATTTTTATCGTGTTCAGTAATTTGCCCAGTCCTTCCAGCGCAAAGAACTCTGCCTGCACGGGTACCACCACGCTGTCGGCTGCGGTTAAGGCATTTACGGTAATAAGACCTAACGACGGGGAACAGTCAATCACAATAAAATCATAATCGCCCCTGATAGGATCGAGAATATATTTCAGCACATTTTCCCTGTTGGGGTAATTAATCATTTCAATTTCGGCGCCTACAAGGTCAATATGCGAAGGAATAACATCTAAATTAGGGATCTCGGTTTTTAATACCGTTTCTCTTGCCGGCGTTTCGTTTACCATGCAATCGTACAGGCTTTTTTGTATATTATGCAAATCAAACCCAACTCCCGTGGTACTGTTCGCCTGGGGATCAGCGTCTACCAGCAGCGTTTTCCTTTCTAATACCGCCAAGCTTGCAGCCAGGTTAATAGCCGTAGTGGTTTTTCCTACCCCGCCTTTCTGATTGGCTATACCTATAATTCTTGCCATGTGTTGTTTACGTAGATTGTTATTCGAATGTTTGCTTCGGCCGCAGTTGCCGGTTTGCCAAATGGCAAATGTAATTTATTATTTCCGCTGTTTTTATTAAATATCAAGGGTTTCGCCCACTGCCAATAAATGCAGCTTCATTTCCTGTGCTACAAAGGCCTGCTTTGCATTTGCATGATCAATTTTAATATAACCAAAAGTATCGTAGTGAACGCCGATCACCTGCCTGCATTGTATAAAACGCGCTGCCTGAATGGCATCGTCAATGCCCATTGTGAAATTATCGCCTACCGGCAGAATAGCAAAATTCAATGAAGCATACTGCGGAACCAGTTGCATATCTAAAGTTAAGGCGGTATCGCCGCTGTAATAAAAGTTTCCTTCGCCGGTAGTAAAAACGAAACCCATAGGGTTGCCGCCATAGCTGCCATCGGGCAACCCGCTTGAATGCTGCGCCACCACGCATTTTACCGTTCCAAAATCAAACACCCATTTACCGCCCGTATTCATGGGGTGGGTATGAGTTATTCCCTGGTTATTCAGCCAGACATGAATTTCAAAGCTGCACACTACCGTGGCGCCGGTTCTGGTTGCAATGCTTATACAATCGGCGATATGATCCTCGTGCCCGTGCGACAAAAAAATGTAATCTGCCTGTATATTAGTGATGTCAATATCAGCAGCTAATGTATTAGGCGTAATAAAAGGATCAAAAAGAATGTTTTTGCCCTTAATTTGTACGGCAAAGCAGGAATGTCCGTAGTAAGTAAACCGCATTCTATATATTATGATCGTTAATGATATTATTTAGTGGTTGAAACAGGTTTATCTTTGCAGGGATAAGGCCGGTGCAACCGCGACATGTTGACAAAAATACAGTTTCGGTAATAATATTCATTGAACAATTCATTCACAGCAGCCGATATTAAGATGCATGCAGATATATATACCATTATTTCCGGTACGAACCGCCCCGGAAGTAATACCATACGGGTGGCAAAGCAGTATTTTCATTTGCTCGAAAAAAAAGGAATTCTCACCCGGTTTGTTTCGCTTGAAGGGCTGGATGTTAACAGCAGGAATGACCAGTTGAGGAAGCTGGAAAAAGAAGCGCTCATTCCTGCCCGGAAATTTATTTTTGTTGTACCCGAATATAATGGCAGTTTCCCGGGCGTATTAAAAGCCATGATTGACAATACCGATATTGAAAAAGTGTGGTGGGGTAAAAAAGCATTGCTTACCGGCGTATCTACAGGGCGGGCGGGCAACCTCAGGGGAATGGAACATCTTACCGGTGTATTGCATTACCTTAAAATGAATGTGCATCATAATAAGCTGCCTATATCGGTAGTGAACAGGTTGTTAAATGGCGGAAAGGATATTGAAGATGCAGTAACATTGAAAGTAATTGACGAACAACTGGAAGAGTTTATACGGTTTTAAGGATACGGAACGTATTGATTTAAAATTGATTCAGGTTGCAGGTTTCAAGGGTTATCCGTTCCGGTTTTGAGTTTGTGGTTTATTATTTGTGGTTTATTGTTGTATTGGCTTCGAATTTTTGAATTAATGTAGCAATATGCGCAGTTATTCCGGCACATGGATTTTTATACTAATTGTTTTACTGATTGACCTGTATGTTTTTCAGGCTGTTAAGTTTACATTGCAATCTGTTTCCCCCAGGACCAGATTTACGGTTTACAGCCTGTACTGGGGCCTAAGCGCGGTGACTGTGATAACGCTTGCCATTCTTCCGTATATCAATCTGGATAGCTGGCCCAGGAATTTACGCACCTACTGGATGGCCACTATTATAGGCTTATTTCTTTCCAAATCACTTACGGTAATCTTTTTACTGGCAGACGATCTGCGCAGGTTACTGCAATGGGGAGGAGGTAAGCTGTTTTACCAATATATAGAAGGCGAGCCATTTAAGGCGGCCGGCATTTCAAGATCGGTGTTTATGAGCTGGCTCGGGCTGGCTGTCGGTGGAGGCTTAATGACAGCCATGATGCTGGGGTTTGCCAATAAATACCGTTACCAGCTAAAAAAAGTAAAGCTGAATTTTCCTAATCTTCCCGATGCTTTTAAAGGATTGAAAGTGGTTCATATTTCAGATGTACATTCCGGAAGCTTTACCGATAAAAAAGCGGTGGAACATGGTGTGCAAATGATCATGGATCAGCAGGCGGATCTTATTCTTTTCACCGGCGACCTGGTAAATGACCAGGCCAGTGAAATGAAAGACTACACAGCAGTATTTGCCAGGTTACGGGCGCCTATGGGCGTATTCAGTACATTGGGAAATCATGATTATGGCGACTACCGGAAGTGGTTGAACCAGGAAGAAAAGGTACAAAACCTGGAAAGATTAAAGCAATTGCAGACTGAGATGGGCTGGCGTTTATTAATGAATGAACATGTGGTGCTGGAAAAGCAGGGACAGCAAATTGCTTTACTGGGAATAGAGAACTGGGGCGCCAAAGCCAATTTCCCCAAGTATGGTAAATTGCACGAGGCATATGCCGGTACGGAGAAATATCCTTTCAAAATTTTAATGAGTCACGATCCCAGCCACTGGGATGCACAGGTGCGGCCCGAATACAGCGATATTGATCTTACGCTGAGCGGACATACCCATGGCATGCAGTTTGGCGTGGAGGTACCCGGCTTTAAATGGAGCCCGGTGCAATATGTGTATAAGCAATGGGCGGGGCTGTACGAACAGGCTCATCAAAAGCTGTATATTAACCGCGGGTTTGGGTTCATTGGCTATCCCGGAAGGGTTGGTATTTTGCCGGAGATTACGCTCATTGAACTGTCGTAGGGTTACAGGTTGCAAGTTCCTGAAACCTGTAACCTGCAACAACCTGCCCGCTGACTGCTGAAAGCTAATAGCTCCAGGTATAACATTTCACTTAGATTTAGTTAACAAAATACTCTGAAGCAGCTATTGCAGGTGGCATTATATTGGATTAGATTTAGGAAATAAAACTCCACGTATGAAACGTTTCATTCTTTCTGTTGCCTGTATAAGCTTCCTTTTTATCGCTTCTTCGGTATCTGCGCAGGGAATTAAGCTTGCCATTCATGCCGGCGCCAATATGGGTAAGTTAGACGGGAAATCATTTAAAGACGAATACCAGTTAGGTTACCATCTGGGCGTTGCTCCCGAAATTATGTTCTCTTCCAAATGGGGTATTCAGCCCGAGGTACTGTTCAGTCAAACCAATACTACCACCTCTACCGATTTTCATGATATTTATAAAGTGTCGGTAAATGAATTAAAAGATGTAAAACTGAATTACCTGAGTATTCCGCTTATGCTTTCCTACCGTCCGTTTTCATTTTTTACCCTCCAGGCAGGTCCACAGTTCAGTATTTTAATGAATAAGCACAATACGCTGCTTGAAAATGGCGGAGAGGCGTTTAAGAATGGCGACTTTTCAATGGTAGGCGGAGCGCAGGTTAATATCCTCAAGCTAAGGGTATATGGCAGGTATGGCATCGGGCTGTCTAATATTAATGATATAGATAACCGGGATAACTGGAAAAGCCAAACGGTGCAGTTAGGCGTTGGCATAGCGCTTTAAAAGAAATAAAATAATTATTTGAAGAATCCGGATCATGGCATCCGGATTTTTTGTTTTTTTACTGGCATTATACTTGACCAAGGTATTACCAAAGTTTTTCAGGGCGTGTTTGCTTTGAAAATATGTCATATTGACTTTTGAACGGAAGATTATGAAAAGAAGCGATATTTTTTTAAGACCAGAAGATGAAATGGAGTTTATGCCCATCATCCCCCTGAATGAAGATGACTCCGAAAGTACTGATGAGATCAGCGTTCCATCCGAATTGCCCTTATTACCCCTGCGCAATACCGTTTTATTTCCGGGAGTGGTTTTACCCATAACCGTAGGTAGAGACCGGTCTATAAAAGCAGTAAATGATGTATACAAGACTGACAAACTGGTAGGTGTGATAGCGCAAAAAGACAGTACGGTGGAAGACCCCACAGTGAATGATCTGGAAACTACCGGCACGGTAGCAAAAATAATTAAGCTTATAAAGATGCCCGATGGCGGAACAACCATCATCATCCAGGGGCGAAAAAGATTTGCTATTGAGAAGATTGTAGCTGAAGATCCGTATTTCAGGGCTACGATACATCTGCTGGAGGAGGATAAAGTAAATATTGATGATGACCAGCATTTTGCGGCAACGGTAAGTTCCATAAAAGACCTGGCGGCACAGATCATCCTGCTTTCACCCAATATGCCCTCTGAAGCATCTGTTATTTTAAAGAATATTGAAAACCCATCCTTCCTTATTCATTTTGTTAGCAGCAATATCAGCAGCGATTTAAAGGAAAAGCAAGAGCTGCTTGAAATGAATGATTTAAAAGTAAGGGCCGAAAAGCTCATGCACCTGCTTAACCGCGAACTCCAGTTTGCCGAATTAAAGAACCAGCTAACCAACCGCACCAAAACCGAATTAGACAAGCAGCAAAAAGAATATTTCCTGCAGCAGCAGTTAAAAAGCATAAAGGAAGAGCTGGGTGGGGATGCCAATGAAAGAGAGATAAGGGAAATGCAGAAAAAGGCGGATGCTAAAAAATGGCCGGAAGCTGCAAAAGAGGCGTTTAAGAAAGGGATAGAAAAGCTGGAACGCATGCATGTTTCCACACCCGACTATTCTGTGGTATACAATCACCTCGACCTGATGCTGGAGCTGCCCTGGAATGAGGGAACAATAGATTCTTATGATTTAAGCAAAGCCAAAAAAATACTTGATCGTGATCATTACGGTATGAATAAGATCAAGGAGCGTTTGCTGGAATACCTGGCAGTGTTAAAGCTGAAAGGAGATATGAAAAGTCCCATCCTTTGTTTTGTAGGACCTCCCGGTATTGGTAAAACATCCCTGGGCAGAAGCATAGCAGCGGCCCTGAACCGCAAATATGTAAGGCTTAGCCTGGGTGGTATGCATGATGAAAGCGAGATAAGGGGGCACCGTAAAACATATATCGGCGCTATGCCGGGGCGTATCCTCCAGTCTATACGGAAGGTAAAATCCTGCAATCCTGTAATCATTTTGGATGAAGTAGATAAAGTGGGAAATGATTTCCGTGGCGATCCTTCGTCTGCATTACTGGAAGTGCTGGATCCGGAGCAAAACCATACTTTTTATGATAACTACCTTGAACTGGAATATGATTTAAGCAAGGTATTATTTATTGCCACCGCCAATGATTTACAGCATATCCAGCCTGCATTGAGAGACAGGCTTGAAATCATTGATCTTAACGGGTACGCTGTTGAAGAAAAAGTACAGATAGCCAAACGTCACCTCCTTCCCAAGCAAAAGGAGCTCCATGGGCTAAAGGGTATGAATATTAAAGTTAGTGATGCTGTTCTGGAAAAAATAATTGAAGATTATACCAGGGAGAGCGGGGTGCGTGAATTAGACAGGCAACTGGCTTCCATTATGCGTTCCCTGGCCAAGGAATATGCCATAAAGAGTAAATTAAAGCCCACCCTTACAACCAGGGACATTGAAAAAATATTGGGTAAGCCCAGGTACAGCAACGACCTGTATAAAATAGCCAATATGCCCGGAGTGGCCGTAGGCCTTGCGTACACTTATGTGGGTGGTGATATATTGTTTATTGAAACCACGCAGAGTGATGGAAAAGGGGAATTAAAGCTTACGGGTAACCTGGGTAATGTAATGAAAGAAAGTGCCACAACGGCGTTAACCTACCTGCAGGCCAATGCCCGGAAATACAGTATAGACCCTGAGTTGTTTCAAAAAAAGAATATTCACGTGCATGTGCCTGAAGGCGCTGTACCTAAAGACGGACCCAGCGCCGGCATTACCATGATGACGGCCATAGCTTCAGCGCTCACCGGCCGTAAAGTAAAGCCCTACCTGGCGATGACGGGTGAAATTACACTTCGCGGCCAGGTATTGCCGGTAGGCGGCATAAAAGAAAAGGTGCTGGCTGCCAAGCGTGCCGGCATGAAAGAAGTGGTGATGTGCTGGCAAAACGAAAAGGATGTGCAGGAAATCAATTCCGATTTTATTAAGGGCATGAAGTTCCATTATGTGAAAAATATGCAGCAGGTTTTGGATATTAGTTTGGTTTAAGGTTGATATTTGGTAATTAAACAGGAGGATTTTCATATTTATTTTGTCTGATGGGAACTTTTCTACGTATTTATACGACTATTGTATAGTAGTTACCCTAAATACACCAGACAAATGATAAGAATTGTGATTGCTGATGACCATCCTGAAATTAGAAGCGCCTGGTCAATGTTCCTGCGCAGCCATGCTAACATCATCGTAGTAGGAGAATGTACCAATGGCCAGGAAGTGATAGATAAGGTACGGGAATCGCAACCGGATATTGTGCTGATGGATATTAATATGAAGCCCATTTCGGGTATTGAGGCTACCCGGAAGCTGACGGATGAGCATCCGGACGTTAAGGTTATTGGTGTATCTTTTCATACTTCGCCGGTTTATATCAGGAAAATGTTAGACGCGGGAGCTCGGGGTTATGTTTTTAAATACGCGGTTGTGGAAGACCTGCTAAACGCAATTGAGGAAGTATATAAAGGCAATATTTTTCTTGGTAAAGATGTGAAGCCCGGAAACTAAGGAATACGATAGCCTGCTTTTTCTGCATTTCGAGTATCTTTGCGCACTTATGGATACTTCGAAAACAGTGGCTTTTCATACACTGGGTTGCAAGCTCAATTTTGCTGAAACTTCTACACTTTCCCGGATGCTGGAAAATGAAGGGTTCCAGAAAAGACCATTTGAAGACATTGCAGATGTATATGTGATCAATACCTGCTCCGTTACCGACAATGCCGATAAGGAATGCCGGCAATTGGTACGCCGCATCCAGCGCAAATCTCCTCAAAGCCTGGTAGTAATTACAGGTTGTTATGCACAGCTCAAACCACAGGAAATTGCTGAAATAAAAGGGGTGGACTTAGTGCTGGGTGCCGCCGAAAAATTTAATATAGCCACTCATCTCAAAGAGCTCACCAAGGGTGATTCTGCCAGGATATCCAGTTGCGATATTGACGAAATATCTGGATTCAACAGCTCGTTTTCGTTAAATGACCGTACCCGAACATTTTTAAAAGTGCAGGATGGCTGCAGCTATAACTGCTCTTTTTGTACCATACCCATGGCCCGCGGAAAGAGCAGGAGCGATACCATTGCCAATGTGGTTGCACATGCCACGGAACTGGCGGCTAACGGAGTAAAAGAAATTGTATTAACAGGCGTTAACCTTGGTGATTTTGGGATCAGTGAAAGCCTAAACGCTCCCGGTGTGCAAAGGAATGAAACTTTTTTCCAGCTTATACAGGAGCTGGAAAAAGTGGAAGGGATAGCACGTTACCGCATATCTTCCATAGAGCCCAACCTGCTTACAAATGATATTATAGCGTTTGTAGCGGAGAGTAAAAAATTCATGCCGCATTTTCATATACCCCTGCAAAGCGGCAGTAACCGTATACTGGGGTTGATGCGACGCAGGTATAAGCGGGAATGGTATGCAGACAGGGTTGCCACTATCAAAGCCTTAATGCCGCACTGCTGTATTGGCGCCGATGTAATAGTGGGATCTCCGGGAGAAACGGAGGAAGATTTCAGCACTACATTTGATTTCCTGCACGGGCTCGATGTTTCTTATCTTCATGTATTCACTTACTCCGAAAGAGATAATACCGCTGCGCTTTCCATTAAACCCGTTGTGCCGGTGCATACCCGGCATGAACGCAATAAAACATTACGCAATTTGTCGTACATGAAAATGCAGTATTTCACAGGGCAGCACAGCGGGCAGAGCCGGGAAGTATTATTTGAGAGCCGGAATAAAAATGGCATGATGGAAGGGTATACAGATAATTATATAAAGGTTACCGTGCCCTATCAGGAGAAACTGGTAAATACGGTTACCTCATGGGCCATTTAGCAGGGTAGGAGTTTATCATTTATGATCTGTGGGTTATCGTTTGCAAACCGTCCTGCCGGGATTCTACAATATGAAGCCAATAGTATATAAAACAATTTTTATTGCCTGCTGCCTGCTGGCGGTATTGCAGCCCGAAAGCTTTTCCCAGCGTGGGCGAGCCCGGGCGGAAATCAAAAAGCTGATGCAGGAATACAACGCTGTAGGCTTATCTGTAGCTGTGGTGAAAAATGACAAAATTGTATACACCCATGCTTTTGGACTCAAGAATATAGCGCAGCGCCAGGCTTTGAAACGTAACGATATTTTCCGTATCGCTTCCATCTCCAAATCTTTTTCCGCAACCGCCATTCTGCAACTGGTGGAAGCCGGGAAGCTCTCGCTCGATGATGATATAAGCCACCTGGTAGGCTTTACCGTACGCAATCCTGCATATCCCGATGTTGTTATTACGCTAAGGATGGTGCTGTCTCATACCTCAAGCATTAACGACAGCCAGGGATATTTTAAGCTGGATGTGATCAACCCTGCAACTAACCCCGGTTATGCGGCATGCTATAGCAACTATCCTCCGGGCGGAGGCTACAGGTATTGCAATCTTAATTTTAATATGGCAGGTGCAGTAATTGAGAAAATAAGCGGCGAGCGTTTTGATCAGTATGTGGTAAACCATATTTTAAAACCGCTGCGTTTGTACGGAGGATACTGTATTGATTCGCTGGATACATCTTTATTTGCTACCTTATACGAATATGACTCCGCCACGCAAAAGTTCACGGCTGCTGCAGATGCCTACAATCCAAGAAGGGAAGAGATACGCAACTACATGCCCGGCTATTCAACTCCCGTATTTTCTCCAACCGGCGGTATGAAAATATCCGCAAGAGACCTTGCAGTATATATGCAGATGCACATGAACAGGGGAACATACAGGGGAATTCAGATCATCAGCGAAAAAAGCGCGCAGGAGATGCAAACTGCTGTAAGCGAAGCTCAAAAATACGGGCTGGCTTTGTTAACAACGGATACTTTCATTCCCGGCAGGCAACTCACCGGACATACGGGCTCTGCGTATGGGTTGTACAGCGCTATGTTTTTCAGCCCTGAAGACAAATTCGGGCTTGTGCTGATCACCAACGGCTGCGATGCGGCGTATACTAATGGGGATATCACGTTTTTAAAGGCTGCTGCCCAGGTGTTGTACAAGAATTTCATTGAGTAGCTCGCTGATACAGAAATCTGCGTTTTTGCTCTCAGATCGTTTTGGAACTAAAATATCATGGTTGAAAAAAGACAGTACCATGTAAAAAAGGTGGTAATAAAAAATGTTACTTCGAGACAGACGCAGCGAAAGCATAGCAGCGCATATAAAAAGCGCACCTAATAAAAAAAGGTTTTGATTAGTTTTAATCAAAACCTTTTAAGATGTGGGAGCACACGGGTTCGAACCGCGGACCCTCTGCTTGTAAGGCATATCTAAAGCATATTAGGCAATATAAAGAAGTATAACAAAATATAACTACAATATAGCAGGGATATGTATTTCACGGCATATTGCTTTATATTATTTAATACAAAAAAGCGTTCACTTTATATATTTTAACTAATATTGTATGCAAATAGTATGTGAATGGGAAAAAAATCAATAGTGCACACAGCTACTTCAAGCATCGTATTGGATCAGCGACGGGAATTAAAAGATGGCACCTATCCGGTTAAAATAAGAATAACCTTTCAAAGAAAACAGGTTTATTACTCAACTCCCCATGCACTTTCTGAAGATTACTACAAGGTAGCTCTGGACATTCCGTTAAATGACAAAGAAAAGAAAGTCCGGAAACCTCTTTCAAAAACTATCAAAAGCAAATTAAAGGAAGTAGGCACTGAGCTTCGCAGTTATGAAAATAAAGCTGTTGCCATAATCAAAGAACTACCCTCCTTTACCTGGCAGGATTTTGAAAAAAGCTTCCTCACCAATAGGAGCGCCCAGGACGTTGTAAACCTGGCTTTTGCAGAACGAATACGCCAATTAAGGGCGGCCGGGCAAATAGGTACAGCAGTTACATATGAATGTGCCCAGGCAAGTTTAAATAACTTTCTACCTGGTGCGAAATTCTCAGATATTACCCCGGATAAGCTGAACGAATATGAAAGGTTTATGCTCGAAAAAAATAATTCTAAAACTACCATCAGCATGTACCTCCGCTCACTTAGAGCCATTTTCAACATCGCTATTTCTAATAAAGACATATTGCCGGCATTGTACCCATTTCGCAGAAATGAAAATGAGAAAAATAAATATCAAATCCCGGAAGGCAGGAACATAAAGAAAGCATTGAAGATTTCTGCTATTGAAAAGGTGTTTGATTATAAAGCCTTGCCTGGAAGTAGCATGGAAATGGCAAAAGATTACTGGATTTTTTTATACCTGGGAAATGGCATGAATGTGAAGGATCTCTGTTTATTGAAGTATAAGGACATTGATAAAAGTATACTGAAATTCAAGAGAGCTAAAACTATAAGGCAAAAAAAAGAAAAAATAATTTATGCTGTGCTGCAGCCGGAAGCCAGAGCCATTATTAAGAAATGGGGTAACAAGAAAAAGGATGGTGATACTTTTATATTTCCGGTTTTAACAGGTAAGGAAACCCCAGAGCGGCAATACCAACTCATTCAACAACTCACACACGTTATTAATGATAACATGAGGGAAATATCTAAGGATCTGAAGATTACTCCCCCACTTACTACGTACACTGCCCGGCACAGTTTTGCAACAGTATTAAAACGCTCAGGCACCAGCATAGATTTAATTAGCGAAATGTTGGGGCATAGTAACCTAAGAACAACGCAGAACTATTTGGACAGTTTTGAAAATGAAACCCTGAGAACACAAGCTAAAGCCTTAACGGCATTTAAAAAAACAAAAGCTAAATGACAAAAAAGGAAATAGATACCCTTTTATTGGATAAAGACATTTGCCCGGCTAATAGCCATGCACCTGGCTTTAAAGATTATTTATTTGCCATTGACCATAAAATAAAAATAGATGAATATTTAATCAGCAGCCAGGTATTTGAAACTTTAAAGAAAATATATGAACGGTACAGAGATCAGATACTATATGGGGACTCCTGGGTACAATCGGACCATGAAGGTTTTGTAGATTCAGTTACGTACCAGTTAAATCATGTGGCAGCAGATCAGGAACACAGGAAAATTATACTTCGGAAATTGATTGATAACTGTTATATGGATCTGCAAGCAGCCTGCCAGGATATAGATCCCATATTTGGTAGTGCTCCTGGGTTTATAGAAAGTATTGAAAGCTATTGGATTTACCCATTAATGAACGATGGTGCCGAGTTGATCCGGTATATTAAATTCGATCTATTGAAAAAGGGAAGTTTTGAAAATTTTTTCTCCCTTTATGAAGAGAGAGAGTCAATCTCTAATTTTATTATTTTGGATAGTTATTTTTTGAGTGATAGTTTGAATCTGGTCTACAAAGCAATTTCGGTTAAAAAAAACATTGAGTATTTGCAAAAATTGATTGATGATCAGTATGCCCCTTCATCCAAGATTATTAATAAAGAAACAAGGTCAAGAAACCCTAAACCTCAACCGGGAGCTTTTGAGGATATCTTTTGTAAACCTGAGTACGCAGAATATGCTATTCAAGCTTTAAGAGCTATTTCGAGACCTATGCCGGTAATAGATATAGATAACAACTATATAGGAAAGGGTAAAGGTATTTTCCGTGTATGGATTGATGCCCTAAAACAATTCCCAGGTGCTCAAATTATAAATCAAGATCTATCTATAAAAGTTGTTGCAAAACTAATAAACACGAAAATAAAAGGTGCTGGATTAGATGGAAGTGAATTTACGCATACCTATAAGAAAATTGAACCTTATAAAAATTCGATTACAAAAAAAATATTAGAAACCTTTTCTCCTCTCCTTAATAATTTAGGAAGAAAAGGGAAATAGGGTTTAATATTTTTTATCCTTTTGCCATATCAAATACAGAATTGATATGGACCAAATTATTTTATCCTCTTTTCCGCTAAAGGACTTAGAAACAGTAATAATAGACTGTGTAAATAACTGCCTCAAAAATAGTAAGCATTATCAACCTACTCCCCCCGACTTACTGGCACCTGATCAGGACGAAATACTAAACATTAAGGAGGCGTCTGCCTACCTTAAACTGGCAGTGCCTACGCTTTATAAATTTTGTGGCGAAAAAACTATTCCCTACATAAAAAAAGGAGGTAAGCTACTTTTTTACAAAAAGGAATTGTTGAAATGGGCTGAAGAAGGTCGGCAAAAAACCAAACGAGAAATCCGGCTGGATGCCGAAACCTGGTTAGGAAAATTAGGACAGAAAAAAGCCATTAACAATAAATAATTCACTCATTAAATTATTAAAGTTAATGGCACACTTAACACTAGGTAACGAAAATAGTGAAAAAAAAGAAAGCCAGGAAAAAAGTTATTTCCAGCAAAGGATGGAAAAATATGGCATCACCAATGAACATAATTGTATTGATGTTTGGGCGAATGAAAATGTGAATGGTGAACACAAAGACAAGTTAATAAGTAAGCCGATTTTTATCCCTACCGAAGACGGATCCATCAAAATAATGGCGATTGATGCAGACCGAAATGAGATTAAGATCAACAAAAAAGGCAGCAGGTTTAAGGAAACGTATTATTCAACACGACATGCAGAACCCAAAAAAATGTCAGACGGCTCATTTGCTAAAATGACATTCCCCCCAGGAGCAACTCCCCCACCTGGTATTTTTAATAAAGTAATTAAAGCCCTTGAAGATAAAACCCACATCGAAGTGCTGTTTATCGTTGAAGGCGATTTTAAAGCCTTTAAGATTTGTATGGCAGGTGGGTATGCCATTGCTATTAAATCGGTAACACTTTACAACGATAAGGAAACCAAAAAAATTCACGGCGATATATTACGCGTCATTAAAACTTGTGAACCTAAAAGGGTGGAAATCCTTGTGGATGGAGACGCATTAAATATTTCATTAAAAGCATTGGAAGAAGGCAAAGACTTGGTTTCCCGCCCGAAGACCTTTTTTAACCTTGCAAATAACCTGAAAAACCAGCTTAAAGATGAAAATGTTGAGGTTACGTTTTCTTATCCAAAAAGCCACGCTCTGGCTGAAAAATTTGGAAAAAGCAAAGATGACTTAAAGGGACCGGATGATATACTGATTGCCTTGCCAGAAAAGCAAAAAGATATTTTAAAATGTTTGGCAAGCCCAAATTCTTCAGACTATTTCGAAAAAATAGATATAACATATGAAGCCAAAAAGCTTTGGCGCCATTTTCGGCTACACGATGTAAATGAATTCGTGCTTTTCCATGCGGAACAATACCCTGAGCTATTGCACAACCAATTTAAATGGCACGGTGGAACATATAAATGGGACGAAAAGGAAGAAAAATGTATCGAGGTTTCGCCTGCTGCAGCAGAAATGTTTATCAGGATTGGCGATGATTATTTCAAAATTATTTTGAAACCCAATAAGTATGGCCACCTTGAAAAAGTACTAATCCGCCTCAATAAAACAACCATTATAGACGACTACGGGAAAAAATTCTTAAAGTCAATTAAGAAATTCGATGCTCCTTGTATTGTGCCTGACAATAAAAACTTTAACCAGGTAATAGGTACTTGTTGGAACTTATATTCCCCTTTAGATTATTTACCGGCTGAACAAACATTCGACCTAATTGATTTGCCTGCAATAAACAAATTTTTGCGCCATATAGCAGCGGAAAGAAAAGCTTTTTATGTTGATCAAAAAACGAAAGCAAAAATTGAGGTTTCAGTTCTTGAGATGTTACTTGATTATTTGCAGATCCTTTATTTAAATCCAGAGCAAAAATTACCTGTTTTCTGTTTGGTGAGTGAAGAAAACAATACCGGAAAATCAACTTTTGCCTTTCTGTTGAGAAAAATTTTCGGCGCAAATGTGGCCATCGTCGGAAATGATGATTTGGCAGGAAATTTCAATTCGCATTGGATATCCAAACTTGTCGTAGTCTGCGACGAAACAATGATTGAGAAACGCATTGTTCTTGAAAAGATAAAGTCATTGAGCACTGCCACTAAAGTTTTCATGAATGCTAAAGGTAGGGACCAAGTAGAGCTGGATTGTTTTATGAAATTCGTTTTAATAACCAACAATGAGGAAAACTTTATCTATGCTTCAAAGGAAGATATACGCTACTGGATACTTAAAGTGCCTGTGCTTAAAGAAGTGGATATTGATATTCTTGCAAGGATGGAAGATGAAATTCCTGGATTCCTTTCCTTTCTAAATAACAGAAAGCTGGTTACAGAACGGAAAAACCGGATGCACTTCCATCCCGACCTGCTTAAAACAGATGCATTAAATCGGGTAATTGAATTCAGCCAGCCTGGTGTGGAAAAGGATATCCGGCATTTCCTGCGCGAAATGTTCCTGGATACCGGCCTTCAAACAATAGAAATGAGTCAAAAAGCAATCCACCAGGAAGCCCTGGGCGGAAAACAGAATGCCAACTATGTAGAAAAAATTCTTAAGAAAAATATGGGTCTCCTACCTTATCATGTATGGTTATTTGCAGGCCGAGAGTATGAAAGTAAGGAGGAGGCCTTTTTCTATGCCAAGGAAAAAAATCCGGGGCTGGCTGATACCGAAATCCTTTCCCTGGTTGAACAAAAATTCAAAACAAAACGGTACAGCTACCCCAAAAATATTGTGGACTATTCTACGGGCAGCGCAACAATGAAACGTATACAGGTTGAGGAAGTCGGCCGCCCATATATTTTCAAGAGATCCGATTTTGTAAAGGAAAATGATGAGGTTGAGCCATCCCCTGAAAATAAATTTTTATCGGAAATTTTCGAGGGAAACAATAGTACACCAACCTACAAAGCGGATGAAGTTCCATTCCCAATTCTGGGACATTAATTAAGTAGCAATCGAACACTTTTTATAAATACAAACACAAAACAATCATGAAAAAAATTACAGGAATTTTCGGCCCGCATGGCAGCGGTAAAACTGCCAGATCCAGACAGGTTATCCCTGCCACTCCCATAGGCAATGTTATTGAAATAGATGTTTGCCAGCATGAAATAAAAAATGCAAAGGATATAGGATGTACCGATGAAACGAAAACTCTTATTTTAAAAAACATTCCGGACCAGGAGGCTTTTGAGCGCTTAGCTGATATTGTTGCACCGTTTCTTTCAGAAGATTCCGGCATTAGTCACATCGTTTTTACGTCGGCTAATGTTAATCCATTTTCCTTGCCAGAAAAAATAAAGGATCAAATGGAAATCATTAAAATTGGTTTTGAAAATGAAAAACAACTGATCTATTCGGATGATGATCTATATAAAGATGAAATCGCCGTTTTGGAGCGCCTGGCAAAATACATCAATGAAATCATTAGGATTTTCGTGTCTTTTTCAGTTGGAACATTTATAAAGGAGGAACTACTTGATCTGATTTTCAATACCAAAAAATTCGTTTCTACAAAACAAATTAATAATGGCGAGGTTGTAGTTAACAATCTAAAATTAAATAAGGAAAAATTAATGGAGCTGGTAGAGCTGCCGGAAGATTTTGGTAAGCTGGAAAAAATAATCAACCTGGCACAAACCCAAATTCAGAATATAATGATTAGCCAGCGCATTGCTTTGCCCAGTGATGTATTCAAGCTTTACATTTTCGATCAGAATGACAATCTTGAGCTTAAAACAAGAGTGTACCAAAAAGTAAAGGAGGAAACTGAAGTTTACATAAACAGTGTCGAGGCAAAAAAAGCATACTTTTTTGCTAAGGAGTTTGTGGGCCTTCTTAAAAAATATAAAATAGAACCGTTTTATCATGAATCTGTGATTGGTGCTTACATTACTGCCGATAAAAAAGGGAAATACGTTGTGAACACGAAGGGCATCAAAAGCCGTGAAATTAATAACATGGGATTTCATAGCTTCTCAAAAAACTGAAAAAATTATTTGTATCTGCAATAAATTTTTATACTTTTGAAGTGCAAGAACTATTTAAAATATCAGTTGCATATGCAAATCCACCAAACTTTTATTAAGTCAACTTTTGGGAACGCCGTACCGGTGAAAGTCCGGCAGTCTTTTTATTGCTATGCAATATATAGTTCTTGCAGCGAGCGTTCCTATTTTTTAACCAATTCAATCTTTTACAATGCAAGAACTAAAAGACGACAAAGTAATTATCATCCAGACCCCAAAAGCCAATCCACATGGCAAAATGAAGTTACCTCCTGATGAGCAAAAATTAGTTTCGCTTATTGCGAAAATCATCGTGGATAAAACGCTCAACGAATCTACCATCCATCCAGGTGTAGATAGTTCACCAGATAAAGAATTTATGCCGGCAGCTCCATTTGCTCCATAGCAAACGGTTGAAATTTCATTTAGAATTATTCTGCATTTATCAGTAATGCATTGCTATAGCCTGCCATGCAGCGCTGTAGCCTATTTTTAAACCAATTCAATAAAACAATCATGAACACAATCCAGGAGTTAGTAAAAATATCAAGATTTATTTCAGATAATTTAAATCTTCTCAGTGTGGAAGAATTAGGACGGCTAATAAGGCAGCAAAGCTTATTAAGCTCAAAAGTCCATGAAGAAGTTGTTTCCCAGGGAACAACTGTACATGGAAAAGCAACACTAAAAAACTCAGTTTATCAAACAACAATATCAGAAGAAGATAACTTAACGGAAAATCAGGAGGAAGTGAGCCGATTACTTTATAACCTGGTTGAAAACTTTAATCACAACCAGAAAGAATACAATGAACTATTATTTGACCTGGTATTTGGTCTTATGGCTGCTGAAGAAACCTCAGACCGAGATGAATGGTATAGGATCCGCATAATGCTCCTTTATAAAGTGATGATGGATTTGGGGCAATGCCTTTTCCCTAATTCATATATTAATAAGCCGATACCGGCAAAACTCAAAGCAATATAATCATTATGGAAGACGAAGAAAATGCAACCAGAGGTAAAGACGGTAATCCGCTTACAGCTGTAAGCACTTTTAAAATGTATCGGAAACTGCTAAGAACAAGGCTTGATACTGATAATGAAATAAAACAGACTTTGTTATCAAACGCATATGTATGGATGGATGAAGTTTTACCTACTATATACAAACACATTAACCTGGCAACCGATACAATTTTTTACATTGACACTATTTTGAGTTTGTCAGACACAGACCAGGCCAAGGTGGTAGAAATTAAAAAACCCCCGGGTAAGAATAACTGAGCATTCCAGCTTATCCACATCGTTAAAGCTTTTCAATGGGCAATTTGCCCGCTGAAAAGCTTTTTTGGCTGCAGCAACTACCGTTTATGCAGCAGGTAGTTGCTGAATTTATTTCTGCAATAATCGGGAATCCCCATCCCCGCTTCAATCTATTCTTTAGGAGTTCTAAAAAGCCTGTTACAACTGTTACAAATTATTATATTTTCCTCTAAAAATAAGTATAGTAAAGGGTTTGAGCATGTAACAGCAATTTTACATAGTCCATTTACTGTTACAATTTGTTACAAGTCGTTACAACTATATATTACTTTGTAACAGTGTTGTAACAATGTGCTGTTACAAGGTTTTGGAGTATAGAAACCAATACCAGCAAGGGTTTTAAAATTTTGTAACAGTGTAACAGTAAAATGGGGAATTAGCAGCAACTTTCTGGTTCTGCACCTGTATTTTCCATCCAGATCATGATTTTAGAGAGGTGCACCTGCATTTTTTTGGGTGATTTCGCCGTTTTCGAGGTGCTTTTTTGCCTCTTTTTTTCATATTTTCATTGATAATCAATGATATAATTTTCAATTTTTCCCAAAACCAAAAAAAATGGCTTAAAAACCGCACCCGCCCTATCAGCCAGAGGTGCGCACTTATGGTCCCGAAAAGGGATATATGGTTGCAATTGCAACCATTTTTTTTAAAAATCCTTTATCCGGAACTAACAGGGCGGGCAGCAATTCAGCCCGGAATATATTTAGGCTAAAGACTTGATGATATAGGCGGTTTGATTTGTCCTGTAAGCTGATGAAAGGGTATCTGCAATTGTTTTCATTTGTCCTTTTCACAGCAATCTATTGTTTAGATTTTTGTAAGGAATAAAAATATTTTATATGCAAATAAATCACACAATTTCAGCCATCTTAAGGGGTAAATGGCTACTGGATAAACAATGGGCCCAAGCACATAGACCGCTGGCTATTCGCCTCATGCAAGGGGAGCCGGTTGATTTTGGCTTTGCCACTGCTGGTAAAAGAATAGATCCGGATGGAAGTTCCGATGCTGTTAAATCTCATCCAGCAGAAAGAATAGCAGCAGCACAGAATGTATTTTCAATAAGTAGACATACAGATTTAAGGGAATTACCCAATGGATCTATTGTCATGGTTGATATTTTCGGACCGCTTTTGAAGCATGGAGATATCTGTAGTTATGGCATGGCTGATTATACCCAACTCATTAACCAATTAGCCATAGCCAGTAACGTTAGCGGTATATTACTAAACATTGATAGCCCTGGTGGACAGGTTGATGGTACTTCTATGTTATCCCAGGCAATAAAGGAAGCAGGCCGTAAGAAACCGATAATAGCAATCATTGATGATGGTATGGCGGCCAGTGCTGCAATGTGGATAGCCAGCGCCGCAAAAGAAATATATGTTACCCAAAAGACGGACCAGGTAGGAAGTGTTGGAGTGTATGTCACTATCGCTGATTGGGATGCACATTACCAGGATTATTTCAAACTCAAAGTAAAGGAGATATATGCACCGCAAAGCACAGATAAGAACCGGGATTATATTGAAGCTTTAAAAGGTAATGAAGATCCATTGAAAGAAGATCTTTCAGTAATTGCTACCCATTTTATTAATACTGTTGCAACCAATAGAGCCGGTATTATTAAGGGGAATGACTGGAAAACGGGTAAGATGTTTTATGCTAAAGATGCAGTAGAAATAGGACTTATTGATGGTATCAAATCGGTAAGCCAGGTTGTAAAAAGAATGGAGTTGCTGATATCTACAAATAAGCAATCGGGTTCAAATACAGTGACTTCTAAAGGTTCCGTTAACGAAGCATCTAAAAGCTTGATCACCACGAAACCCAATGTGGTACAGAATCGAAGTGCAGTAGCTCCAGCAGCCACTATTACCAGTAATTCACCCAATAAATTGCAAAATGAAAAGCCGGGTAGTTTAAAGGATGATGGCAGTAAAGCTTTGGCGGATAAATATGTAAACAGAAAGCAAAATGCAAATCCAGGTGCTGAGCAAACCGGTAAACGTGGCATATACGTGGATGATGGCAGTAAAGCTTTGGCAGGCACTTACAAGCCTGTTGACCATAGCACTAAACCAAGCTGGCTTGTAGACGATGGCAGCAGAGCTTTGGTAGGCACATACAAACCAGTTAACCATAGCACTAAACCAAGCTGGTACCAGGATGATGGCAGTGAAGCCCTGGTTAAAGGAAAAACCAGTGAAAAAAAAGAAAGTGCTGTGCCTTGCTAATAAATAGGTTTCCAACTATAAAAATTAAAACCCGGATGATCTCCGGGTTTTTTTTGGCTGTTGCTATATTAATAAAAACACTGATAAATATACTCCGTTATTTTTGCACCCACAATGCCGTTATATAAATTCACCATATTATTGAGGGATCAGGCAAATCCTGTAAGTGGCGTTCGGGAAATTGCTTCACCTGATATTGATACCGTTTACCGTACTTACAAATTAAAAGCTGAAGCAAAATACTCTGAATATAAAATCAAATCATTTGAAGTAGTCATGATCAGTAAATTATCAGATGATGGTAAAAATTTCCTATCTAAAAAAAGAAAGCCAATTTCGGATTTCTAAAGTGCGCTGGCTCTCTTAGCATCATCATATAGTTTTTCTTGTTCCCGGTATTCTTTAATACTCACCCATGCTTTTGAATTTGTTTTCCAATTAGATACCGCTTCAAGTGTTTCCTGCTGCTTATTGGTTGAGCGTTGCTGTTCTGAAACAATTTGGCCCAAAAGCATTTCGATATTATTAGATCCCGCTGCTGTTGATCTTTGATCCAGAAAGCCGCCGCCTGCCATTATTTTGGGCATTTCTGGATTTATGTTTACCCTGGCACCGGTTGCCCAGCTTGCACCACCGTTTCGTGCATTCAGGAAGCTGGTTATCTGTGCGCCGGTACCGGTAACACTATAACGCTTTTGATCTCTCATAGCTGCAGCACTCATTACCGCCTCATCCCGCTCAATTAAAACCTTTGTGCCTTTACCTGGTTCATTGTGTTTTGGTCCCGATTTTAGCCAGTAACCAGTGCCTAATTCCGGCAAAGGTTCATTCGCAATTGCGGCCACTTGCAGGGCACCGGCTATACCGGTTGCAATTGCCAGGGCTAAACCAACAGGGCCACCATACGCCAAAGATGAAGCAATACCCGCTGCCACATTAATAACTGCGTTAAATAATTTCAACGCCTTCTCTCTTTTTGCCTGTTCACGCTGTATTTCCTTAACTTTTTTATCTAACTCAGCATCAGCTTGTTCTACCTTCCTGTCATACTGAGCTTTGCTTATCAGCTTATTGTCGAGTTGCTTTTTATATTCAATTTTCCTAACATCATTTCTCTGCTTTTCCTCAGCCAGTGCTTTATCTTCTTTGGCTTTTATAAAATCATTAATGGATCCCCAAACATTTTGAATAAGTTGTCCATAGTCTCTAATGTAAGCCGCAATGGTATCCCAGAAACTTGCATTAGCCCCTGCAATTTTCTTATTATAATCATCCATGATTTTTTGAAAAATGGGGCTTTGCTTCAATAATGCTTCCGTAGCCTCAATGCCGGCATCTTCCATTTCCTTTTTAAGTGCTGCAATCCTTTGATCCCTTTCATTCTTTGCCTGCTGGATCTGCTCTTTCCTTTTGCCGCCTGGTCCCTTTGCGTTAAATGTGCTTAATTGCAGTTCCTGCCTGGCTTCTTTTTCCAGTTCAGATAGTTTTTCACGGGCTTTTGCCTGGTTTAGTAATTCATCGGTTAATGATTTTTCAAGTGCAGTTTTATCCTTCACAAGTTCCGCACCTGCTTTATCAACAACATCTGCATACACCTGATGTATGGCTATACGTTTGGCAAGCTCTTTTCTTTCAATGTTGGTCAAAGCTTTAGCATAAGTATCGCCATCAATTAAACCTTGACTGTATTTTTCAAGCTGTGCTCTCCGCTCTTCTTCTGCTTCCCTTTCAATTCGCTCTATATTTTCAGCATACCTTTCTTCATTTATTTTTTTAGTACCTGCGTCCTCATACTTTTTATGGAGTTTTAGAATCTCCTTGTACTTATCTTCTTCTAATTTTATTTCTGTTTCATTAAGCGTTTTTTTACTTATCGCAGTCTTAATATAGAAATCCCGTGCACGCGACATTAGCTCTTCATACTTAGCTGTAACGGCTGCTATCTCTTTTGTTTCGGCATCTTCATCGGCAATTGAAGCCTGTGCACGCATCTTTTGTAAGTCGCGTTGAAATTTTTCAAAATCTTTCTTCAGGTTGTCGTATTCTCTATTAAATTTTTTGTCAGTAACAGTAGTGGTAACGTGCTGTGTATTTGTCCCTCCCTGTTCGACACCTCCATTACCTGCATCCGGTAAATTTTTTACAACCGAATCCTGTATTGATTTTTCAAGCGCTGAAATTTCATCGTTTAGTTTAGCCACATCTTTAAAAATTTGTGGGGCTAAACCAACACCACGGTTAAAGTTTACACTGGTTGTAATTTGATCTTCAGTAAAATTGCTGCGGGCACCTCCATCAATATTTCTTATATCTGCATATCCCTGTTGCCTGGCTTTTCGTTTTTCAACCAGTAAGCTGTATTTGGCTTCAGCTTCAGCACGGGCAGACAACTGCTCTATATATTTTTTAAGCAGGTTTGTACCTTCAGCAGTGTTGAGGTTTTCAAGTGTAAGTTTGCTCAGATATTCCGGAGCAATTGCAATCAATGCTTTCAATGCTTTCTTTCTGTTATCCAAACTTTCATTGTTATCGTTGGCAACCCTGGTAAGCAGCTCAATTTTTGTTTTAGTTTCTTCAGTTGCTTCGCCTACCCTCTTGGAAAGTTCGGCGCCCACGCGCTGAGCTGCTGTTAATTCCTTCGTCTTGCTTAATATTTTATCCAGCGCGAAGCCTACAGCAATTAAGGCTGTTGCAATAAGTCCGATGACATTGGCACTTATTGCACGGTTAAAAAGCGTCCATGCTGCTGCAGCCCTGGTTATATTACCTGTTAGTAAGTTATACCCCGCTGATAAAAGCAATATTGCAATCCTTCGGGCGGCTAAAACACCATCAGCAATCATGGCCGCCTTTTCCAGCGCCCATGCAGCAGCAGTTAATAGTATGTTTTTGGTTAATAAGGCGAAGGATACTGCAAGTGCAATAATGGTGAACTTATAGCGCTCAAAAAGCGCAGGTAAATCTTTTAAGGCCTGTATAAATCTTAAAGTCGCATTTGCTGCTGAAGTAAGCAGGTCTTTAAAAACATTGTTTTCTCTTAGTTTGTCGAACTCTTTTCCAATCTTTTCAAGTGTTGCTGCCAGATCATTGTTTTGTATACCAAATTCTTTTGTTATAGATGTTCCATCCTGGAATGCAGCATTTGACAATTGGATCTGATTGCGCAATATCTGAGTATTATTTGCCAGAGTACCCAAAACGCCAATTACCCGGCCGCCATCCAAACCAAGATCCCCCAAAGAAACAGCCAGTTCATTAATACCGTTTGAATTTTTCTTTACCCCTTCCAGCATCCGGATGAGAGCACTCATAAAATCCTTTTCTAACAATGCTTTGAAGTCGCCAACATTCATGCGGGCATATTTGGCAAACTGCGTTGAATCGGACGCCATTTTTATAAAGAGCTTGCTCAATGCGGTGGAAGAAACTTCAGCCGTTTGTCCAAATTGATCAAGGGTAGCACCCAAACCTAAAATTTGCTGAATATTAATGCCTGCCAATGGAGCAACACCGGCCATTCTTTTACTGAAATCAACCATATAATCAGCACCGGCATTGCTGGCTGCACTCAGTTCATTAATAGCACTCCCAATTTTCAAAAGCCCGTTTTCAGTACCAAATAATTCCTCTGTTTTAAATACCTGGCTTATTTTACCAAGGTTTTTCATTATCTCCTCTGTGCCACCGGAAAGATCATCTCCTAAAGCAACACTCATCTGATCCGCGGCCCGAACAAATTCAAGAATAGCCTGGGGGCCTTCCTTTCCTAATTTACCAGCAGCCACCGCCATTTCCCTGAGTTTTGAGGCGGATGTTCGGGTATCAATTTTCAGTAGTTCATCATTTAATCCCTTTACAGCTTCTTCTGATAAACCGGTAACCTTTCGGATATCCGAAAATTGTCCACTCAGTTTAGAAAGTCCGGATATAACGCTTTTGATCTGGCTGGTAATAAACTGAAATCCCAGGTAACCGACTACAACGGTACCAAAGGATTTAATTTCATCCTTCAGTTTACTGGTAAAAGTAGTGAAGCCCTGCATCCCGGTTTTTACACTATGTAACCGGGTTTCAACCTGTTTTATAGAGGCATCGAGTTTTTTATATTCGTCACTGAAAGGCGTTACGCTGCCCCGTAAGTTCTTTAGGGTGTTAAGTTCCCTTACAAGTTCCTTTTGACTTAATGCTGCCAACCCTATTTGTTTTTTGAGTGCATCCATTGCACCGGTAACCTGACCTAACTCAGCTTTTTTTGAAATATATTCTTTGGTTCCTTTTGTTAAGGCTTGCATCTCAAACTTAATGTCAGCAGCTTTTTTTCTCAGGTTATTGAGTTCGTTTTGTGCCTTATTGCCATTTACGTTAACACTAAGGTTAATGATATCGGTGCGTACACTCATTGTATAATTGTTTGAATGATGATTGCTATTTATTGCCCTTGCAACATGGCAATTGTCATAGCTAAAGTAGTTGAGTGTACAGGCGGGAAAAAGGACAAGTAAAGTTATTTGATAATGCTTTTTTGTAAGCATCCGTGTGCTGCAGCACACGGATGCTTAACCTGAAATAGTATCCCAGGATTAAAATGAACGGGCTATGGTTAATGTAAACGGATCCAGCAAAGGGAATGGTTGGGTAAATTCTACGCTCACAGCTTTCAATATGTTCTGTTAAAGATGATTACGGCTATATGGTCAATGGTCTATAGAGACCATAGTTGCTAAAGGAAGATAGCCAAGATAATTTTTAATGGAGATCTTAAATTTCGGACATAAAAAAACCGGACATACTTATGTATACCCGGCAGGCTCATCTAAATGTCTTCGCACTTCAAATATACGCTTATTATTCAGTCCACTTCATTTTGTATAAAAATGGATATGTATGTCAAATTGTATGCAAATACCAAAAACAAAAAAGGGTCTCATTTTCATGAAACCCTTATCTGTATTGTGTGGGAGCACACGGGTTCGAACCGCGGACCCTCTGCTTGTAAGGCAGATGCTCTGAACCAGCTGAGCTATGCTCCCAATATTTTTTTAGAACTTCTTTTTACCTCTTTTTGTAAAGGGAGTGCAAAGATAAGAGATCAATTGTTTTGACAAAATTTTTTTCCATTTTCGCAATAGTAAAAATAAAATAGTCTTAGCTTTCATTTTACGGAAATATCCCCAGCTCCGCGTAACTGGTTCCTACTTTATTGATGGCTACTACATAGGCTGCAGTACGCATATCCGGAATGTCGGGATTGCTTATCCAGGTTTCTACTATTTCTTTTGTTGCACCCATCATGGTTTCTTCCAAACCGCTATACACCAGGTCCGCTTCATTTGGGCCATGCATAATAATTTCTTTTTCCCTGTCGCTTACTGTTTTTCCTGTCAAACCCTCCATTTGGGCAAGTATGCTGCGGTTTTGATTTTCCGTAAAGCGCTTTTCCATTCTTCCATACCTTACGTGGCTCAGGTTTTTAAGCCATTCAAAATAACTTACGGTAACCCCCCCCGCGTTAAGGTACATGTCGGGCACTACCAGCACTCCTTTTTTTATGAAAATTTCGTCTGCTTCCGGGGTCAGCGGCCCGTTTGCCGCTTCTCCTATTATTTTGGCTTTTATTTGTGAAGCATTGTCGCCGTTAATTACATTTTCCAGGGCGGCGGGTATTAAAATATCGCATTCCAGCTCCAGCGCGTCAGATGAATGCAGGATATTGGTAGCGCCCGGGAAATTTAGGATAGTACCTTCTTTCTTCCGGTGCTCCCGCACTTCCTCTTCATTTAACCCTCCGGCATTAAAAATGGCGCCTTCGTATTCTGCCAGTGCAATTATTTTTGCTCCGCCTTCACGAAAGAATTTAGCGGCATGATAACCTACATTACCCAATCCCTGTACCACTACTTTTTTTCCTTCAATGCCCACAGGCAGTCCTGCTTTTTCCATCAGGCCGGGCATTGAGCATATTTCTCTGATACCGTAAAAAACACCCAAGCCCGTTGCTTCTCTTCTGCCCCGCACACCACCCTGCGAAACAGGCTTCCCGGTTACACAGCCCAAAGCATCAATTTCACCGGGTTTCATACTGGTATACGTATCTAATATCCACGACATTTCCCTTTCCCCGGTTCCATAATCCGGTGCGGGAACATCCGTTCCCGGTCCTATAAAATTTTTCTTGATCAGCTCATGCGTATAGCGGCGGGTGATCTTTTCCAGTTCATACGGCGTGTATTTTTTAGGATCAATATTAATACCGCCCTTCGCACCCCCGAATGGAACGTTTACAATAGCACATTTATAGGTCATTAAAGCGGCCAGGGCCATTACCTCATCGAGGTTTACGGTGGTGGCAAACCTTATGCCTCCTTTACAGGGTGTTTTATGATGGGAATGTTGTACGCGGTAAGCTTTTATTACTTCAATCTTATCACCTATTTTAACCGGGAAATGCATACGGTAAACCGAATTGCACAGCTTGATCTGTTCTAATATTCCGGGATCCCAGTTGGTGAATTTTGCTGCTTTATCAAAGCTTGCTAAAACAGCATCAAAGAAACTATACTCCTCGTGAGCAGTCATATCGCAATATTTTTAAAATACCAGTCGTGGGTGAATAATAACCAGGCTGAAAACTTATGGTTTTTATGGTTTCTGATTTTCCTTTTCCAGCCTGCTTACTTTCCGGTCTATGTTAATGAGGAAGATGAACAATCCTATGAAAATGATCGCAAGTACGGCTACCACTACGTAAATTTTACCGTTACTGCGTAATCCGTCTGCCATTTCCACTTTTTCCTGGGCGTAGATAAATGGTGCTGCAACAAATAATAATACAGCTAACAGGAGCTTTTTTACGGGTGAACTAAGCATGTAAGAGATTTTTATCTTCTATTTTACGAAAACGAATAATGATAGAACTGAGCCAGATACCCAAAAGAATAAAACCAGGTACAGCGCCAAACCAAAAGATGATCAGCATACGTGCATCCATGTCTCTCGGGTCTGCACCAGGATTGCCTGCGCCTCCGGGATGTAGGGATTCTACAAGCCGGGGCACTATCCAAAGTGCAGGAAAAAGCATAGCGAACGCGAAAATATTATATACGGCACCAACCCTTGCCCGCTTATCAATGTCAATCATGGAATTTCTCAACACAAAATAAGCGGCGTAAACAAGCAATGCCATAGCAGCGCCAAGTTGTTTAATATCATTGCTCCATGCTTTGCCCCAGGTGTAGTTTGCCCATATAGCACCGGTTACCAATCCTAATATGCCAAACAGCATACCTGTGCGGGCATAGGCCGTGGCGTATATGTCGTACAGCAGATCGGGCTTGCGCAAATACTTAACAGAGTAAACAACAGAGCAGGTAAATAATACCATCATACCAAACCACATGGGCACATGGAAATAAATGTTGCGGATGGTTTCGTTGAGGATTTTTTTATGAGGCACTTCTAATAACAATCCGCCAACGAGGGTATATAAAAGCAAAATAATACAGAGTATCTTCCACCAGGATTTTTTCATCCTTTGATTTATTATTTAATTAGAGCAAACGTACATCAATTTAATGAATGGACAATGAGTTTAGTCTTTCCACAAAAAGGGGAAGAGGATAACAGCCATAACCATAACCAGCGCGTCTAACCCCAGGAGCAGCCAAACCATATCCGACAGGGCGCCCGCCTGGAACGCCTCGCCCATTCCCGCTTTGGAAATGCGCATCAGCAACAGCAATTGCGGAATAATGATCGGGAAACCCATTATGGCCATCAGCGACGCCTGCTGCTGCGCTTTTGCGGCAATAGCGGCCAGCATGGTAAACACAAGGCTTAGGCTTACCGAACCAATGCATACAATACCGGTAAACTGCCAGAAGTGCAACAAAGGGTTGCCCAGCAGTACGCGAAAAAGCAGGAGGCTGATCAGGCTCATCAGCAGCATAATAAAAGTATTATACAATAACTTGGCAATGATAAATTGCTGGGGCCCAGCAATCACATAAAAATAGAGCATCCGCCCTTTCGTTTCCTGCAAAAAGCTTTTAGCTACAGCGTTTACGCAAATAAACAACTGGATCATCCAGAACAGGCCGTTCCAAACGGTGCTTTCGGGCTGTTGTATGGCTAAGTATAATACAAATATGGAAGAGGCAACATACAGCAACACACCGTAAAACGTATATTGTTGCCTGAGTTCCAGCAGCAGGTCTTTTTTTAAAAGCGTTATGATGTGTCTGTACATGCGGCAAAGTTAGGGGATAGAGCGGAATGCGGAAGGGGTGGGGTTGTTACAGGTTACAGGTTTCAGGGAGAGAGACGGAGACGGGAAACGATAAACGGGAAAGGTGAAAGATTTATTCTCTCACTTCTCACGTTTTACTTCTCACCATAAGTTTGCAGGTTGCACAGTACATTTTTTGCTATCAACCCCCGAATCAGAAATCAAAAAATCAGCAATCATAAACCCCAATTATTCTTTCAGGTTATAGCAATAGCGGCACCTGGGCTCATAAATATCGCTTTGGCCTATTACTACCTGTGCATCATTAGGTGTTTTGCGGTAAGAATAATTAGCGATGTTGCCACAGCGTACACATATGGCGTGAAGCTTGGTAATGTATTCGGCCGTAGCGAGCAAACCGGGCATCTGTCCAAACGGCTTGCCCGAATAATCCATGTCCAGTCCGGCAACAATTACTCTCATACCCTGCAAAGCCAGGTGATTACAAACAGCCGGGAGGTCATCATCAAAAAACTGTGCTTCATCAATGCCAATTACATCCACTCCATGCGAAAAAGACAAAATGACTCCGGCATTTTCAACAGGCGTGGATAAAATAGCGTTCTCATCGTGGGAAACGATTTGTGTTTCATGGTATCGCCTGTCAATGGCGGGTTTAAATATTTCCACTTTCATGTTAGCGATCTTCGCCCGTTTTAATCTCCGGATTAGTTCTTCCGTTTTTCCGCTGAACATGGAACCGCAAATCACTTCTATCCATCCTTTTCTTTCTCCTTTTATATGCGGTTCAGTAAACATTTGTGATTATTTTATGGCAAGGTGTTTGTAACTTCACCGAAATTTATGTATAATATATTCTTAAATTAAACAAACGCTCAAAAATACCATATTCGAATGGAACGTATCGGCGTTTTAATAAACAAATTACAGGAGCTCTATCAGCAAAATGCCCCCGCTGAGCAAATCATCCATATAGTGCAGATGTTACAAACGGAGCTGTTCCTGCTCAAACAGCAGCAACATACACCCGAACGTAAAAAAATTGCAGTAATGATGCCGGGTGGCGTACCTGCTGCAGCGGAACAAGCTTCCGGTAGAGTGAACAACAATACCTCAAAGGAAAGTGACGGATTGGATATCGGAGCTGAAGGAGATATACCGGCAATTGCACTGCCAGCAAAAAACGGATCAAATCATAAGGAAACCATAGCCACCCCCCGGTTTAACGTACTGGAGGAAGTGCCTACCCTGGCTCACCAGCCACAGGTAAAAGAATTGAATGAAGTAATAGGAAGAGGGGAACCCTCTATTAATGAAAGGTTATTTGAACGAAGAACGGAGTTGGGCGAAAAGCTAAAAGAAGAGCCGCTGAAGGATATAAAAAAAGCAGTGGGAGTAAATGACCGCTTTATTTTCATCAGTGAACTTTTTCGCGGCGATGAAGACATGTATGAACGGTCGCTTAAAACTATTAACCGTTTTACCATTTATCCTGAAGCCGAGTTTTGGATATTGCGTGAGCTGAAGCTTAAATTAGGATGGAACGAGGAACACCCGGCGGTAAAGCAATTTGATCAGTTGGTTAAAAGGAGGTTCCTGTAAATATAATCCAGTATATGACCGGTGGCGCCGGCATTAGCATACACATATTGTTTCGCGGCATCTCCTCTTTCTTTCAGTAAAGTCTCATCATTCCACAGCTTATTGAGCTCATTTTCTAATTCCAGTGCATTTTCGATGCTAATGGCTCCGCCCGCTTCTTCCATTTCCACCGCTTCAAAGTGCCGCTGGTATACCGGGCCAAAGAAAACCGGTTTGCCGTACACCGCGGCTTCCAGGATATTATGAAGCCCCGAATCGCCAAACCCGCCGCCTACATAGGTAATGTCGGCATATTGATATAAACGGGAAAGCATGCCTATATTGTCAATAATCAGGGTATTGATCACCGTTGATTCATCAATTATATCATCGTTAAAAGAGTTGGCCTGCAATGCCGAAAAAAGCACCGAATGGGGAAATTCCTTTTGCAGGTCTTTTATATTTTCTTCGTCCACTTCGTGGGGAGCTATTATAAATCGTATATCCGGGTTCACTTTAACGTAGTGTATCAGCTCTTCTTCATCTTCTGTCCAGGTGCTTCCGGCAACCAGTACCCTGTGTCCCCCGCAAAATGCTTCTACCTTGGCAATGGGTTCAAATGCCTGCGCAATTTCAATTACCCTGTCGAAGCGGGTATCGCCCGCCACCGTTACATTTTGTTCAAAGCCTTCGGTCTTTAAATATTGAGCGGATAATTGGGTTTGTACAAAAAGATGCGTGAAGCAGCTAAAGAGCTTTCTGCGGTATACCCTGTAAAATGGGCTGCTTTTTAGTACGGTGCCCGACAACAGCAGGAGTGGAATTTCTTTTCTTTTTAATTCTTCCAGATAATGCAGCCAGAATTCGTATCTCACCCAGAGTACTAAAGTTGGATTAATGTATTGCACGAATTTCCGGGCATTGGAGGGCGTATCAAAGGGCAGGTACCATACCGCGTCTGCACCTTTATAGTTTTTCCTGATCTCATATCCCGAAGGAGAAAAAAAAGTAACGATCACTTTCGACTGAGGATGCAGGAGCTTAATTTTTTCCAAAACCGGTCTTCCCTGCTCAAATTCACCTAAAGAGGCACAATGCATCCATATTACAGGGCGGTTATCATGTGGTAAATTTTCCAGCGTTTGCTGCAATTTTTCAAATAGCCCTTTTCGCCCGTTGACCCATTGCTTCGCCTTGGGATTCCATTGCGAAGCCAGTTTCATGGCAAAGCCATATAGCGCAATAAACAAATTGTAAAATGTTGTAACCACTTTTATAATGATTAAAATATGTTACAAAACTAATACCTATTGTTTATCCTCTGTATATTTTACTATTTTTGCACCCATTTATAAAAAAGAAGAATATATGCGGCCTATTCAAATGGTAGATCTTAAGCAACAGTACGAGCACATCAAGCCTGATGTGGATGCGGCTATCCATAGCGTGCTCGACAGTTGTGCTTTTATTAATGGAAAGCCCGTTCAGGATTTCGCAAAGCACCTGTCTGCTTATTCAGGTTCAAAGCATATAATACCCTGCGCTAATGGTACCGATGCCCTCCAGATTGCTTTAATGGCGCTGGGGCTTCAGCCGGGAGATGAAGTAATTACGCCTTCCTTTACGTATATTGCCACCACCGAGGTAATTGCTTTGCTGCAGTTAAAGCCCGTTTTTGTTGAGGTGGATACACAAACCTTTTGTATTTCGCCGGAAGCTATTGAAAAAGCCATTACTCCAAAAACCAGGGCAATAGTACCGGTTCATTTGTACGGGCAATCCGCCAACATGGAAGCGATCATGCAGATAGCTGAAAAGCACAACCTGTATGTAATAGAAGATAATGCGCAGGCAATAGGCTGTGATTATACCTTTAGCAATGGTGTAAAAAAGAAAACAGGCACTATAGGCACTATTGGCTGTACTTCATTTTTCCCTTCCAAAAATCTGGGTTGTTATGGAGATGGAGGCGCTATATTTACCGATGACGACCGGTTGTCTGAACAGTTAAAAATGATCGCTAATCACGGACAAAAGATAAAATACTATCATGAAGTAGTGGGCTGCAATTCAAGACTTGATACCTTACAGGCTGCCATATTGGATATTAAGCTTAAAAAGTTAGATGCATATATTGCTGCCAGGCAAAAGGCTGCTGCTTATTATGATAAGGCATTTGCAGGGCATCCAAAAATTACAACTCCCTATATAGCATCCTATACGAATCATGTTTTTCATCAGTATACATTGATTTTAAATGATGTAAACAGGGACGGGCTTAGTAAATACCTGGCAGAACACCAGGTTCCTTCCATGATTTATTACCCTGTGCCTGCCCACCGGCAAAAAATGTTTGAAGCATTTGGGGGGGGAGCTTACCAGTTACCTCAAACGGACTGGCTAACGGAAAGGGTTATTTCTCTGCCCATCCATACGGAATTAGAGGAAAACCAGCTTGCTTTCATTACACAAAAAGTAATAGCGTACATTAATAAATAAATTCGTACTTCAATGAAAATTGCTGTAGTAGGAACGGGATATGTTGGATTAGTTACAGGAACCTGTTTCGCCGAAACCGGTAATGCCGTAACCTGTATAGATATTGACAAAACCAAAGTGGAAAAATTATCCGCCGGGGAAATTACCATATATGAACCCGGGCTTGAGAAGATATTTCTCCGGAACCTTAAAGAAGAACGTTTACATTTTACTACCAACCTGTCTGAAGGAGTAGAAGATGCTGAAGTTGTTTTTTTAGCATTGCCCACACCTCCCGGTGAAGACGGTTCGGCCGATTTGAAATACATACTGGGTGTTGCAAAAGAACTGGGCAAAATCATTAAGCCCGGTCAATACAAGGTTATTGTAGACAAAAGCACGGTTCCCGTTGGAACTGCCGGGAAGGTAGAGCAGGCTATAATTGAAAGTGCCGGTGGCGTAATTACCAGTGGGGAGAAGGACACAATAGCAGGTGCTTTTGATGTAGTGTCTAATCCTGAATTTTTGAGGGAAGGAGTGGCTGTTGATGATTTTATGAAGCCCGACAGGGTGGTCATAGGCACCTCATCCGAAAAGGCCAAAAAGAAAATGACTGATTTATATGCTCCTTTTGTGCGTCAGGGTAACCCGGTTATCTTTATGGATAAACGCTCTGCTGAGCTCACTAAATATGCTGCCAATTCGTTTCTCGCCACTAAAATATCTTTTATGAATGAAATAGCCCAGTTGTGTGAAAAGCTGGGTGCGGATGTTGATATGGTTCGGCGTGGTATAGGAAGTGATGACAGGATCGGCAAACGGTTTTTATTTCCAGGCATCGGGTATGGCGGAAGCTGTTTTCCAAAGGATGTGCAGGCACTGGTAAAAAGCGCTGAAGACGTTAGCTACGACTTTAAAATACTCAATGCCGTAATGGAGGTAAACGGAAAGCAAAAATTACATTTGGTATCTAAAATAAAAAAGTATTTTAATAATGACCTGAAAGGAAAAAGAATTGCATTATGGGGATTGGCCTTTAAACCCAATACCGATGATATCAGGGAAGCGCCGGCACTGGAAATTATTGATGCGTTGCTGAAGGAAGGCGTAACGGTTGCGGCGTATGATCCGGAAGCCATGAATAACGTGAAGCAATTGGTAGGCGACAAAATTATCTTTTCCGGCAATCAGTATGATTGTTTAAAAGATGCTGATGCACTGGTAATTGCCACAGAATGGAATGAGTTCAGAACGCCGGATTTCCTGAAGATCGTATCTAATCTGAAACGGAAAGTGATCTTTGACGGCAGGAACCTGTTTGACGTGAATGCCATCAGAGAGCTGGGTTTCTATTATGAGAGCATAGGACGCCCGGTAGTTGCTCAATAACCAAATATAAAAATGAGAAAAAGAATAGTAATAACAGGTGCTGCAGGTTTTTTAGGGTCACATCTTTGCTACAGGTTCATCAATGACGGCTATCATGTTATTGGCATGGATAACCTCATTACCGGCGACCTGAAGAACATTGAATCCTTATTTGCATTGGAGCAGTTTGAGTTTTATCACCATGATATCTCAAAGTTCATTCACGTTTCCGGACCTGTAGATTATATTCTACATTTTGCATCCCCGGCAAGCCCTATTGATTATCTTAAAATTCCCATTCAAACCTTAAAGGTAGGCTCGCTGGGCACGCATAACTGCCTTGGACTGGCTAAAGCAAAAAGGGCAAGAATATTAGTGGCTTCCACTTCTGAAGTATATGGTGACCCGTTAGTACATCCGCAAACGGAAGATTACTGGGGAAATGTAAATCCTGTTGGGCCGCGCGGCGTATACGATGAAGCCAAACGGTTCCAGGAAGCCATAACAATGGCTTATCATACTTTTCACAATGTTGAAACCAGGATCGTTCGCATTTTTAATACTTACGGGCCGCGCATGCGCCTCAACGACGGGAGAGCCTTGCCGGCATTCATTGGACAGGCTTTGCGGGGTGAAGACCTTACCGTATTTGGAGATGGTTCCCAAAGCCGTTCTTTCTGCTATGTGGATGATCTTATTGAAGGCATTTGCCGGCTGCTGCACAGCAACTATGTTTATCCTGTAAATATTGGAAATCCTGATGAGATCAGTTTAAAGGCGTTTGCCGAAGAAATAATTAAACTTACGGCAACGCATCAGAAAATTGTATATAAACCGTTACCTACAGACGATCCTAAACAGCGGCGTCCTGATATAACCCGCGCAAAAGAAATATTGAGCTGGGAACCTAACGTGAATCGTGCGGAAGGGTTGAAAATTACATACGAATACTTTAAGTCTTTACCCAGGGAAGAATTATATAAGCTACCCAAAGAATTTAGAAAATAACTTTTATGTTGATCTACCAGGATATTATTGATAAAAAGGCAAAATTGGCCGTAATAGGATTAGGTTATGTAGGATTACCTATTGCACTTGAATTTGCAAAAAAAGTGAGCGTCATTGGTTTTGATATCAATGCCAAACGCATTGACATGATGAAACAGTCTGTTGACCCGAGTAATGAACTGGATGCTTCCGCTTTTGAAGGGTGTGATATTGAGTTTACCAATTCGTTGGAGGTATTAAGGGAAGCCAGGTTCTTTATTGTTGCCGTTCCTACGCCGGTTGATGATCACAATGTGCCCGATCTTTTACCGGTAAAAAAAGCTTCCGAAACAATTGGTAAAGTAATAAAAACGGGAGATTATGTGGTATATGAGTCTACCGTATACCCGGGCTGTACAGAAGAAGACTGTCTTCCTATTATTGAAGAGCTGAGTGGTTTGAAATTGAATGTTGATTTTAAATTAGGCTATTCTCCCGAACGCATTAACCCGGGGGATAAAGAGCATACCCTTTCCCGGATCATTAAAGTAGTGTCGGGTTCAGACGCGGAATCGCTGGAAGAAATTGCCAAAACATATGAAATAGTGGTTAAGGCGGGGGTGCATAAGGCCTCTTCCATAAAAGTTGCAGAAGCGGCAAAGATCATCGAAAATACACAGCGTGATCTGAACATCGCTTTAATGAATGAACTGTCTATTATTTTTGATATGGTAGGCATCAATACCTACGAAGTGCTGGAAGCGGCAGGCACCAAATGGAATTTCTTGAAATTCCAGCCGGGATTGGTAGGCGGGCATTGCATTGGTGTGGATCCGTATTATCTTACCTACAAATCCAGTGAGCTCGGCTATGAATCGCGGGTAATATTGGCCGGGCGGGTAATTAATGATGAAATGCCATTGTACGTGGCTAAAAAAATAGTGCAGCATATTATTAAACATGCTAAAGAAGCTACAGGGGCAAGGGTACTGATCATGGGCGCAACATTTAAAGAAAATGTAAGTGATATACGGAACTCCAAGATCATTGATATGATAAAAGAGCTGAGGGCATTTTCATTAAATGTTGATATTGTTGATCCGTATGCAGATAACGCAGAACTGCAGCACGAATATGGTTTTCCGCTTTCGCCCGCTATAGGCAAGAATTATGATGCTGTTATACTGGGCGTTCCGCATAACGAATATAAAAACTTAACGGAAGAATACCTGCTTGGTATAACCAACCCTGACGCTATTTTTGCAGACCTTAAAGGCTTATACAGGAATAAATTTAAGAATATCAAATACTGGAGTTTGTAATGGCGGAATATATTAAAACCATTGCCATAACAGGGGGCGCCGGTTTTATAGGTTCCCATGTTATCAGGTTATTTGTAAAAAAATATCCGGCGTACAGGATAGTAAATGTTGATGCGCTTACCTATGCCGGTAACCTGGAAAACCTGAAGGATATTGATCAGTTGCCGAACTATTCTTTTGAACACGCTGATATTTGTGATGAACAAAAAATGGATGCGTTATTCGGGAAGTATAATTTTGACGGTATAATACATCTGGCCGCTGAAAGTCATGTTGACCGTTCTATAATGGATCCGCTCGGGTTTGTAAGAACGAATGTACTGGGCACCGCGGTATTATTAAATACCTGTCGTAAATACTGGAATAACAATTATAGCAATAAGCTGTTCTATCACGTTTCTACGGATGAAGTATATGGCTCGTTGGGAGAAACCGGCTTCTTTACTGAGGAAACACCCTATGATCCCCGTTCACCTTATTCCGCTTCCAAAGCGGCTTCCGATCATATGGTAATGGCCTATTATCATACCTATAACCTGCCGGTGGTTATATCTAACTGTTCTAATAATTACGGATCGCATCACTTCCCTGAAAAGCTTATTCCATTAATGATCAATAATATTAAGCATAATAAACCTCTTCCGGTGTATGGAAAAGGCGAAAACGTGAGAGACTGGCTATGGGTGGAAGATCATGCCAGAGCTATAGATACTATTTTTCATAAAGGCAGAACCGGCGAAACATATAATATTGGAGGTTATAACGAATGGAAAAATATAGACCTTGTTAAGTTGCTGTGTGCTATAATGGATACAAAGTTAGGCCGGCCCAAAGGCCAATCTGAGCAACTGATTACCTATGTAAAAGACCGTTCCGGCCACGACCTGCGTTATGCTATTGATGCTACGAAGCTGAATAAGGAATTAGGATGGAAGCCCTCGCTTCAGTTTGAAGAAGGATTGGAAAAAACAGTAGACTGGTACCTGCATAATGACGAATGGGTCAATCATGTTACGTCCGGTCAATACCAGCAGTTTTATGCAGAGCAGTATGTAAAACGATAAAAGAACATTCGTATCTTCATAGGTATTTAGCAGCGTATAGTCTGCTGCGATAATACAATTAAGTTTTAATGCCATTTATAAAAACCGAATTTCCCGGCCTTATTATTTTTCAGCCTGTTGTATTTGAGGATGCAAGAGGATACTTTTTTGAAAGTTATAATCAAAACATTTTTCAGGCAGAAGGGTTGGACTATCAGTGGATACAGGATAACCAGTCTTATTCGCGCTACGGCGTGATCAGGGGGTTGCATTTTCAAAATCCTCCCAAAGCACAAACAAAGCTTGTGCGCACACTGCAGGGAAGAATATTGGATATTGCGGTGGATATACGAAAAGGATCGCCTACCTATGGTAAAGCATATAGCATAGAGCTTTCCGATGAAAATAAGCTGCAATTGCTCATTCCTGCCGGTTTCGCCCATGGCTTTTCCGTGCTGAGCGAACATGCTACCGTGCTTTACAAGTGCGATAATCTCTACGACAAAGCGGCGGAAGGAAGCATTGCTTATAATGACCCTTCTTTACATATTGACTGGAAAATTCCGCCTGATAAAATCATTTTGTCTGAGAAAGACCTTGCTCATCCCCCGTTTAAGATTTGTAACAATCATTTTGTATTCGAAGGATAATAACTATCCATGCCAAAGCCTAAAATACTTGTAACCGGCGCCGGCGGACAACTGGCTAAATCAATTGCGGATGTGGCGCCTGTTTATTCCGGGCTTGAATTTGTTTTTCTAACAAAAGCAGATATGCCTATTGATGATCATGCTAAAGTGGAAGCTGTTTTTGAAGCTGTTCAACCGCAGTTTTGTATTAACTGCGCGGCGTATACGGCTGTTGATAAAGCCGAATCAGATAAAGAAAGCGCTTTTCTTATCAATGCGGAGTCCGTTAAGGCACTTGCAAAAACCTGCGCAGGCAGGCAGTCGAAACTTTTACATATTTCAACCGATTATGTTTTTAACGGATCCTCTGCTGTGCCTTATAAAGAAAGCGATCCGGTTGACCCTGTAAACATATATGGCGCTTCCAAAGCAAAAGGTGAGGTGTGGGCAATAGCGTATGATCCTGAAACCATAATTATACGAACAGCCTGGGTTTATAGTGAGCATGGCAACAATTTTGTAAAAACCATGATTCGTCTCATGAAAGAAAAAGAGCAGTTGAATATAGTTGATGACCAGGTAGGTGCTCCTACCTATGCGCCTGATCTCGCCCATGCCATTATGAAAATGATAAGCAGCGTACACTGGCTGCCCGGTATCTATCATTACTGCAATGAAGGCAGGATCAGCTGGTACGATTTTGCGCTGACTATAAAAGAGTTAACAGGGGCTAACTGCCTGCTTCACCCGGTACCCACTACTGCATATCCCACACCTGCTAAACGGCCTGCTTATTCATTGCTGGATACCTCAAAGATCAGGGAAAAGTATGGGGTAAATATACCATTGTGGAAAGAGAGTCTTAAAAAGTGCATACACAATCTGCAGCAGGGGTAGGCCATGGGGTTTATCATAAATCCGCCAGGAACTGCGAATGGATATACGCGGCTACGGCTGTCATGCTTTTTGTGTTTTCATGAACAGCCAGTTGCCGGTCGGCTCCCGTACCCGTTTCAATAATTTTTTGCACCATGGCGAGCCGGTGTCTTGATCCCAGGTGATCTACCATATCATCCACGAAATCGAGTAATTCATAGATCAGTACCCGGGTATTTACTTCTTCTTCTTTGCCAAAGTCAATCAGGTGCCCGTCTAACCCGTAGCGGCTGGCACGCCATTTATTTTCGTTTACTAATGCCCGTGAGTACTGAATGAAATTCATGTTTTCCATCCGGAGCTTATACAGTTTAGCGCAGATGGCCTGGAACAAAGCGGCAATAGCTATGGTTTCATCTGCAGTTAACGGCACATCACAAATACGGAATTCAACGGTGTTAAAGAAAGGATGAACCCGTAAGTCCCACCATATTTTTTTGGCATTGTCAATACAATTGGTTTTGATGAGCAGGTTTACATAATTGTCATAGGCTTCAATGCTTTCAAAATAGTCGGGTATGCCCGTGCGTGGAAATTTGTCGAACACTTTTGTCCGGTACGATTTAAAACCGGTATACCTTCCTTCCCAAAAGGGAGAGTTGGTGCTGAGCGCAAACACATGTGGTAAAAAATACCTGGCCGAATTGGCGATATGTATGGCCATCCTCCGGCTTTCCATACCTACGTGCACATGCAGCCCAAAGATCAGGTTGCTCCGGGCGGCATCCTGCATTTCATTTACAATTTGATGGTAACGGATATTATCCGTAATTAACTGTCGCTCCCATAAGCTAAAGGGATGTGTTCCCGAAGCACCCATTCCAAAACCGAGTTCATTGGCAATACCAGCTATGGTTTTGCGTAAAAGCGTTACGTCATTATACGCAGCATCTATATCTTCACACACATCTGTACCTACCTCTACCACCGCCTGGTGCATTTCCGCCTTTACTTTGTCTTTTATGATCTTTTGTCCTTCAGATACGATTTTTTGCTCGTGGCTTTTTAATTCAAAAGTTTCAGGGTCAATTACCATGTACTCTTCTTCAACGCCCAGCGTAAATTGCTTATAATTCGGATTAGCCATATGGTCGGTTTATCGTTTAATGAGATCGGGGGTATCCACCTTTATACCAACGGCTGTTTTTCTATACTCCGCTTCACATATTCTCCCCACGTAAGGTTATCCTTTGTTTCATCGTTGTTTTGCGCACGCTCTATAGCATAATGAGCAGATGTTTCCACAACCCATTCAAAATTTTCTTCGCCCACGCTGGTTACTTCCGCATCGGGAGCCGGGTTACAAAAATCAATGGCATAAGGAATACCGTTACGGATAGCTAACTCCACAGTATTAAAATCATAGCCAAGATATTTGTTAATACGTAAAACAATATCTTCCATAAGCTGGTATCGCTCCGGTGAAGGTTTAAAATCGCTCCTGTACCGGAGATGATGCGGGTTCCGGGGTTCATAAGGCATGATGCGTACATGTTTTCCGCCGATGCAGTAACACCGGTAATATTCATCAAATACAATTTCTTCCTGCAATAGCATTACCAGTTCTCCGGTTTCACCGTGCTTGTCAAAAAAATCTTCCATATTCTCTAACCGGTATACGTTTTTCCAGCCGCCTCCTGCAAAAGGCTTCATATAAGCCGGAAATCCAACATAATTAAAGATACCTTCCCAGTCCAAAGGAAAAGTAAGATTAGCGAACGATTCGTTTGATGTATCGGCCGGCAAATCTCTTGAAGGCAGGATAACTGTTTTAGGCACGGGCACATCTATCTTTGTAGCCAGTGCATTGTTAAAAAATTTCTCATCAGCACTCCACCAGAATGGGTTATTAATAACAGCGGTGCCGCTGATAGCTGCATTTTTGAGAAAAGCGCGGTAAAAAGGAACATCCTGCGATATGCGGTCAATGATTACTGTATAGCCGCTTGACTCGCCCTGTACTACTTTATTGATAGATACAGATTCGGCAATAATACCGTCAGGCTTTTTACTGTTGACCCGCTCTACAAAAGCATTGGGAAAGGACCTTTCTTTACCATGCAGGATTCCGATTTTTTTCATACTGTTTTTTTTCTCCGTGCAGTATTGCCCGGGTATTTATAATAGCTTTTTAAGTGCTTGTAAGATAGCTAAAAACTATTTTACCAGATCAAATTATCTTTAAATCTTTCCGTTATATTTGGTGTTGATGCCGCTTGTAAATCAAACAATAGTAACTGTAAAAAATCACTCCCTTCCGTCCAGGTTTCTCCGCCGCGATGTGCGTATTGATTGCTTTACACCATCCATGCCTGTGAAGCAGGATGAGATGAGCCTGTTGCTTATTAACGATGGGCAGGATATGGAAGAGCTGGGACTGGCGGATTTGCTTACGGGATTGTACCGGCAAAATAATATCCGGCCTGTACTTTGTGTGGGCATATATTGCGGGGAAGACCGGAGAAATGAGTATGGAACAGCAGCCGTAAGAGACTATAAAGGAAGAGGCGCCAAAGCGGGATTATATACACGGTTTGTTTTGGAAGAATTACTTCCTTTTATCCGCGCCGAAAGTGGTATATCTGAATTTAAAGAAAAATCGTTCGCTGGTTTTTCGCTGGGTGGCTTATCGGCCCTGGATATTGTATGGAATCACCCGGAAGTATTTGTAAAAGCCGGCGTTTTCAGCGGATCATTCTGGTGGAGAACAAAGGGGCTTGATGAAGGATATATAGAAGATACAGATCGTATCATGCATGCGCAGATACGAAAAGGAGATTATTATCCCGGGCTTAAATTCTTTTTCGAAACCGGAACACTCGATGAAACGGAAGATCGTAATAAGAATGGCATCATTGATTCTATTGACGATACCATTGGACTGATAGAAGAGCTGGAACATAAAGGCTATAACAGGCATGCCGATATTAAATACCTTGAACTCAAAGATGGCAGGCATAATGTAGCCACCTGGGCTAAGGCCATGCCGGAGTTTTTGAAATGGGGGTGGGGAAGATAATTTGAAAATGTGGAGATTTGAAAACCTGCCCCGTCCGACTGGATCTTCCGGGCGGCCAGCCGGCAGGCTGGTGTGGAAATGAAGAATGTACGGTATAACCCGGAAAAGTGTAATGGTAATTATTACGATTTGTTACAAAACCGCCTGCAAAATTGTAAATGCGTAATCGAATTGCCGAATTCGTAACTTTGCCAAAATTTTGCAGATGTTCAATACTATTGAAAGTGCGATTGAAGATATAAAGAATGGTAAGCTGGTAATAGTGGTGGATGATGAAGATCGTGAAAATGAAGGAGACTTCATTACCGCCGCGGCGAATGCTACTCCTGAGATCATTAATTTTATGACCAAATACGGACGGGGACTGGTTTGTGCACCATTAACCGAAGAGCGTTGCATGGAACTGAACCTCGATTTAATGGTGCTTAGTAATACTTCCCTGCATGAAACACCTTTTACCGTTTCGGTTGATCTTTTGGGACATGGGTGTACAACGGGTATTTCTGCGCATGATCGTTCTAAAACGATCAGGGCCCTGATTAATCCTAAAACAAAACCGTCCGAATTAGGCCGCCCGGGACACGTATTTCCTTTAAAAGCTAAAGCGGGTGGCGTTTTAAGACGTGCAGGTCATACCGAAGCAACCCTTGACCTGGCGCGCCTGGCAGGGTTTGATGCCCCTTATGGCGGAGTATTGGTAGAGATTATGAATGATGACGGTTCTATGGCAAGGCTGCCGGAATTGCAGGAGATAGCAAAAAAGTTTGATCTTAAGCTGATTACAATTAAAGACCTGATAGAATACCGGTTAAAAGCCGACTCGCTCATTGAAGAAATTGTTAGGGTAGATATGCCCACTAAGTATGGTTACTTTAAGCTTATCATTTTCAGGGAAAGGAACAATCCTTCCAGTGGAGAACATATGGCTTTGGTAAAAGGCGAATGGCAAAAAGAAGAACCTGTGCTGGTTCGTGTGCACTCTTCCTGTTTTACCGGTGATATATTGGGTTCCATGCGTTGCGATTGTGGTGAACAATTGCACGAAGCCATGAAAATGGTAGAGAAAGAGGGGAAAGGAGTGGTGTTATATATGAACCAGGAAGGCCGTGGAATAGGGCTGGTAAACAAATTGAAAGCATACAAATTGCAGGAAGAGGGAATGGATACAGTAGAGGCCAACCTGCACCTTGGATTTAAAATGGACGAAAGAGATTATGGAGTGGGCGCTCAAATTCTGCGTTATCTGGGTATCAATAAAATGAGGCTCATAAGCAACAACCCGCGTAAAAGAGTGGGCTTGGTAGGTTATGGGTTGGATATTGTTGAAAATGTTCCTTTGCAAATTCACCCTAATCCGCATAATGAGAAATACCTTAGAACCAAAAGAGATAAATTAGGACATGAGATATTGGGTGAATAAATAATAAGCTGGTATTAAAGCAGCCGTTTATCTATAGGGATAATCCGCTTATATGCTATCTTAATTTTTTCGAAATCTTTGTGATTGGGGTTGATAAGCAGGTTGCTGTCCTCTGGCATAATAGCCGAAGGCAGTTGTAACGCAAGGTATTGATTTCTTTGAATAAAATGATCTCCGATAGCCGCCAGGGAACCGGGCGGCGGATTTACATACCAGGTTTCAGGAAGATCCTTAATCGCTATAGTAAGAATATTGTTATCCGGAATTTCGAGGCAAAGCATGCAATAATCTTCTATGGGTATGCCCGAAAGATGCACTACGCTTTCTAATAATGCTAATGAAGGCGTTGCGGCGGTATATAAAATATAAGTCCCCTTGCTGTGCCACCGCCCGGAATAGCTGGCTGCACCAGTGCCTTTCAAATCGTCTATATACATGCATTTACTGATGCGATATACGCTTCTCATCAGGCAAATATTCCATGTTCAATTCTTCCTATTTCATTCATTAGTAAGTCTATACCTAAGGAAGTATCTAAAAATTCTTTAGGTTTTTTATTGCCTAATGCCATTATGCTGCTATTCATCCATTGTTTAAAATTATCCATATTGCCAAAAGCCGTTTCTCCGCGGCTGTATAACTTAGCCAGTTCTATAATTCTTTCCGATTGCTCAGGATTGAGCTTTTGCTTTGCCGTATATCTCCTGAGCGTTCTGTCTGAAGTTCTGATAATGGTGGATATTTCAGCCACCGTAAGACCGGTATTTTCCATAAGGTGATCAAGGGCTTTTCGGGGAACGCCTTCCCGGATAATACCGATAAAATCTGTATTGTTTCGGATAGGGGAATGTATTGTTTGCCCTGATATACCCAACAGGTGCAGAACTCCCTTAACCAGACTAAGAAAAGGGCTGGAAGGAGCCATCGCAGTATAGGCTACTACAGGATCCTCTAATATGTTTAAAGGTTGTTCTTCTTCTATGCTGTACTTTTTGACCATTCCTGTTATTTGTCCCAAATATACGGTCATTTGTCCGTATTTCAAATTTTTTTTCCCCATTTTTTATATCCTGTTAAAAATATCCTGGGGGTTGGTAAAAATGCCAAACCCGGCAGTAAGCATGATAAATATCCAGAACACAAGAAAGAGTATGGAGGGGATGAGTCCAATAATGGCGCACAATCTTCCTGTACGCAAATTGCTGTACGATGAAGCAGTGTACCACTCCGGATTGGATTGGTACAATTGTGCGTCTTTACTGTACAGGATCAGTGCCACTATGGAACATACTACCCCGGGAATGCCATAGCAGCAGCAGCCGATAATGGAAATAATACCAAGCGCCAGCACGGCGGATGCGTTGGGCAGTGAACGCTGTGATTGAGGGGCAAATATGGAACTGTCCTGTGCTGTCATTTAAAGAAATATTTGATGTGTATAAATTTTGTAAATGTAATGTGCCGTAATGATACTTACAACAACCACCTGCATTACGATAATATTTTTGGCGCCGCCCGTAAATTTGTATTTCAGGTGAAGCAGGGCATAGGCGATCAGGATTATCAGCGGCAATAAGGCCGGATACAATAGGAGAGAGGACAAAAAATCTCCTTTAAGCAAAGCAATCAGGCTGCGCTGCATGCCACAGCCGGGGCATATCATACCCCAGTATTTTACCGATGGGCAGATAAGCATATGCGCTTCCAGCCATTGTACCCAAATATGCAATGCGATCAGGTGTGTTATCATTGCGGCTCTTCTAAAAATGTTCTGGATAAAGCCTTCATATTGTTTTGTTTATCAGCCTTATATCATAATCTGCCATATATATTTGGTACCCCATTTGCCCCAGCGCTTAAGGCTATCCTGTATCGTTTTCTCCATTCCGGAATAATTGGTGGTTTTTCCCTTTTTGGGTGGAGCAATGGCAGTTTCTTTTATTTCTTCAAGCTGTATTTTGGTAGCATACCAGTTGGTATACAGTCGGGGTATAACCACACCGAGGATCATTCCGGGCAACCCCTGGAAAGATTCCGGACCACCCGGTGGAACAATTTCATCGGTGTAAAAAGCTACTACGAATACCGAGTCCATAATAACTGTAAAGGCTCTCCTGCATTGAAAGCCGGCTATCTTACGGGTATCTTTTGTAAGATGCCACTGGTACTTACGTAAGCTATCCTGTATAAGAAACGACTCATCAAATACCTGTTTGGCGGCTACGGTACTTTGATTTGCAAAATCGCTATATACCATATTAGATGAGGCAGGGCCTTCACCAAAAGGACCGGACTTTTCATTGCTTTCGCGCCCGGGTGCATACAATGTCTTGTCTCCGGCAAATACCAGGTTGAAATAGGTGTGCTTAAATTCGGGTGTTTGCTTTTTAAGGGTCGTAGCCCAGCCGTCATCGCCCAGGTCCATCTGCTTATGGATATTAACGGTTTTTTCAAACTCAATCTTTCCTTTCAGGATAAACTGTGCGTTTGATATTTGTACTATGCCCAGTAATATGGATAAAATGATGATGCTGCTTCGTTTCATGACTATGGATTTTGCGTTTGTGCATTGTTTTGAGAAAAATTCCAGGTAAAGCTTACCAACCAAAACCGTCTTAATGTAGCATATGTATTCTCTGTAATGAAATTGCTTTGTATATCCCGCCTGAACCCGATGTTCTGGTCGAGGATATCATTGATGGAGAATTTCAAAGAGCAGGTTTCTTTAAACAAACGCTTGCTCAGCGAGGCATTCCATATAATGGTATTACGGTTCTGATCGAATACATTTGTTTTTTGCCTGAAATTAAAATCGGCATTGCTGGAGAAGTCAAATTTGTAAGGAAGTGCAAAATAAGTGTCAATATTATAGCCATATACCCAATACTTTGTTTGAACAGCTTCATTGATCGAGCTTAAAGATGTATTGTAAGATACATTTGTCCGGAGATTGATACCCATTTTGTTTTCCTTTGAAAAGTAACCTCCAACACTTGCGGCGTAAGTATTGTTGTGCGTGATGTTTTTTTCAAGGTTAACGAAGTTGATCCCCTTACCTCCATAGGTATTAATATTGGCGAAGAACCTGGTTTTGATAGAAGGCACTTCCATATTGTAGCCGATATAGGAGGAATAATTGTATGTACCGCTGGTATTTACAGACTGGTATATGCGTTTGCCAAACTTATCTATCGTATTGCTTGTGGTAATGGCATTATTGGTAAGGTTAAAGCTTGCATTGGCGAAGATGCCCCTTTGCTTGAGCACTTTATAGTCGTTGAAGAAAATATTGAAGCGGTGATTAAATGCGGGCTCAAGATCAGGGTTACCGGTAAAAATATTAAGGGGGTCATTGTTTTCCTGCACCGGTTGTATCTGCTGGATGGTAGGCTGCTGCGTACTTCCGTTGTAACTTAAGTTAAGCCTTGTTTGTGGTTTAAAGCTATAGGAAAAATTGGCTTTAGGGAAGAGGTTCAGCCTGTTGTAATGAAAGGATGAATCTTTAAGATTATCTTTTTGTGTATAGGCCTGCGAAGCCAGGTCGCTGCCGAAAGAAAGGTTATATTTCTTTTTGGCTATGCGATAATCAATACCGCCGGCATTAGTGGTAACAAGAAAATCATAATCATTAGTTAGAAGTGGGTTAAGCACATCGTATTTGCCATCGTTATAATCGTAGGTAGACCGGTCGGCGCTGCTGGTAGTATTGGAAATACCATAGTTCAGTATCACATAATTATTATTCCCTATAGGTTCGGTATAGGTTGCTTTCCCGTTAAAAGTAAACAGTTTACTATGATTGTATTTGCGCTGGTTAATCGTATCATTCTGGAAAATTTCTCCAGCTTCTCCGTAGTAGTTATTAACTGCGCCAAGGTATCCCTGGGAATCATTATCCGTATACTTTTGTTCCATCGTAGCCGTGATGGTTCTCCCCGTCTTTTTAAATTTTTTCCTGTAAATGATGTTGGTATTCAGGGAAGATTCCTCGTTTTTATTAGAGGTTTTTCTGTTGCTGGTATTTACCGGTCCCGAATCTTCATTTAGCGCTTCGGAGTAAAAGATACTGCTGGTTTCAGTGCGGCCTTTATATCCGCTGAACACAAACTTCAGTGAAGAAGATGAATCAAGCTGTATTTCATATTTGCCGTTCAGGGTGTTGCGGTCGCGCTGCGAAAAACTGGTATTGCGCTGATTGATATAATAAAGCGTATCGGGAAGGATATATTGGGTTCGGGTTTCTCCATCACCTGCCACATCTAATTTCTTATACATATAGCTGGCGTTGAAATTATGTTTATCCTCATTCCATTTGTTTGAAAAGTGAAGCCCGCCGGTCCATGCTTTCGGCAATCCGTTACCGTTAAACTCGAAAGCATCATTTTGAGCAAACGAGTAAAAGAAACCACTGTTCTCATCGTACTCAAAATTGTCTTCACTAACTCCGTATTTTCGGCTATCCTGCCAGTTGAGCCCTGTTTGACCGGTATTTGACATGGTACCGAAAGCAGCGATTTTCCTTTTGCCTTTAAAGAAGTTAATCATCGCTTCATTATTGAACTTATCTTTTAAGCCGCCACCTGCTGAAGCTTTACCGAAATAGCCGTTTTTCTTGTCTTCTTTTAATTTAAGATTGATGGTTTTGGTTTTTTCGCCATCATCAATTCCGGTAAATGCTGCCTGGTCGCTTTTTTTATCAAATACCTGCACTTTATCCACCGCATCGGCTCTTATGTTCCTTGTAGCCACGGTAGGGTCATCGCTAAAAAACTCCTCCCCGTCTACCAGTACTTTCTGCACCTCCTGCCCCTGGGCAATAATTTTTCCGTCTTTGTCAACCTGTATACCCGGCATCGCCTTTAATAACTCTTCTGCGTTTGCGTTAGCGCTCACCTTAAAACTATCAGCAGCGTATTCCAGCGTATCACCTTTCATACGCATGGCATTGTTCTGCCTGATGATGATCTCTTCCATCAAAACACTTTTATTGGTGAGGCTGATCGTTCCCAGGTTGGCAACAGCGCCGGGCTGCAGTTGTACTTCATCCACGTAGTCTGCAAAAGAAGGGTAGGAGATCATAACGGAAAACTTTCCGGGAGAGAGCCTGGGCAAAATAAAATTTCCGTCTTTATCAGTTCTTGTAAAAGCAATTATAGACGAATCGGCCGGGTTAAGCAGTGTAACTACTGCATATTGCAGTTTCTTCTGGCTGGCGGTGTCAAAAACAGACCCGGTAATGGATGCTTGCTGACTGTATGTTTTTGATGCAATACACAGGATAGCAATAAAACAGGTGATCAATTGACGCATAAGCTTATTTATTGGAATTAGAGGTGAAGTATAAAAAATCTATTATTTATGTTTAAATTCATAAGCCGTACTTTTAATCTGACTTGAAATAGCTTTTCACACATAAACACAGCAAGATGCCAAAACCTGAAAAATCAATAAATAAAAAAATAAACCCGCAAAAAAAAGTCTCCAAAACAGGTTCAGTAAAAGAAGTACCCAAAAAAACGAAACAATCGGCAACCAAATATAAAAATGTGATGAACCCCCATAATAGTGTGACAGGCGTTAAATACGAGGATATTCATTTTGTTGACAGTACCAAAACGGTATGGAACTATTCTTTATTTACCGATGAAGATATCAGTAATTTTCAGCGGGGCACGCACTATAGCTTGTATACGTTATTTGGATCAAGACCTGCAAGGGTACTGGATACCGACGGCTATTACTTTGCGGTATGGGCGCCCAACGCGTCTTATATATCTGTTAAAGGTAATTTTAATAACTGGAATAATGAAACACATCCTTTATTTGTACGGCTCGACAATTCGGGTATTTGGGAAGGCTTTATTCCGCATTTACAAAAGGGTGAAGTATATAAGTATCACATTCATGGATATGAAGGAAGCAGGCAGGATAAAGGAGATCCTTTTGCCTGGTATTGGGAAAAGAGACCGGCTACAGCGTCAGTTACCTGGACGTTGGATTACAACTGGAATGATGCGGCATGGATGAAAGACAGAAAGCGGAACAATTCACTGGATGCACCATGGAGTGTGTATGAGGTACACCTGGCGAGCTGGATGCGGCCCGACAGGAATGACGAAGAAAGTTATAACACCTATGCGCAAATAAAGGAACGCCTGGTGCCGTATGTAAAAGAAATGGGATTTACGCATGTAGAGTTCATGCCTGTAATGGAGCATCCTTTCGATGGCTCATGGGGCTACCAGGGAGCAGGGTATTTTGCACCCACTTCCCGCTTTGGTAATCCGCAGGGATTCATGGAGTTGGTGGATGCCTTGCACAGGGAAGGAATAGGCGTACTGTTGGATTGGGTGCCCTCGCATTTTCCTTATGATGCGCATGGCTTATTCATGTTTGATGGCACGCATACCTACGAATATGCAGATATGCGCAAAGGCTTTCATCCCGACTGGAACAGTTATATATTCAATTATAAAAGGGGAGAGGTAAAGTCGTTCCTGATCAGCAGTGCCCGCTATTGGCTCGATAAATATCATGCCGATGGCATTCGCGTAGATGCAGTGAGTTCCATGCTTAAATTAAATTACTCCCGCACAACCGGGCAATGGGAACCCAATGAGCATGGTGGCGATGGCAACCTTGAAGCCATCGCTTTTATAAAAGATTTGAATGAAACTATCTTTCGTGATTTTCCCGACGTGCAAACCATTGCCGAGGAAGCAACAGATTGGCCGGGTGTTAGCAAGCCCACTTTTGAAGGTGGCCTGGGCTTTGGAATGAAATGGATGATGGGCTGGATGCATGATACGCTGGATTATTTTAAATTAGACCCCATTCACCGGCCGCATCACCAGGACAAGTTCTCTTTTAGTATGATATACTACTACGATGAGAATTTTATGCTCCCCCTGAGCCATGATGAAGTGGTGCATGGCAAAAGCCCTATGATATATAAAATGCCCGGAGACGACTGGCAGAAATTCGCAAACCTGCGGCTGTTGTACACTTATATGTTCACACACCCCGGTGGCAAGCTGTTGTTTATGGGGGATGAGTTTGGACAAACCAGTGAATGGAATTATAAATCGGAGCTTGACTGGTTCTTATTGCAGCACGATAGTCACAGGCTATTAAAAGATTGCGTAAGAGACCTGAATGCCCTGCTGCGTAGTGAGCCGGCTTTATATGAAAACCAGTTTAATATTTTTGGATTTGAATGGATTGATCTGAACCACAGGGCAGAAAGTGTAATCGTATACCGTAGAAAAGGAAAGCAGCCCAAAGATGATTTGCTTGTTGTTTTAAACCTGACGCCTGTAGTGCGCCGCGACTGGAAAATACAGGTAAAAGATAAAACAGAATGGAAAGAAGTTTTTAATAGTGATGCTAAAAAGTATTGGGGAACCGGTGATGTATTTAATCCCGATGTTAAAACGGTTGAGGTTGACAAAAAAGATAATATTTTTGAAATCAATGTTCATCTCCCGCCTTTAGGAGCACTGGTATTTAAATGATAAGGTTAATCCCTTACGGTGGGTACGCATAGCGTCAAACCGTAAGGGATATGCGGGCGAACCTTATAATTTCACATTCACTCCCACCATAAAATTTCTACCTGCCATGGGGAAATAATAGTTTTCGTTTACTAACGCTCCGCCGGAAATATAGCTGTACGTATAGCCATTGGGCTCGTACTTTTTATTAAAAAGATTATTCACCTGCAATACCAGGTTGATTTCGCTGAACAGCAATTTATTGAGCGTATAGATGGTTCTGAAATCCTGCACGTAAAAAGCATCTAATTTTCTGGCTTCATTGCTGGTATTATCCAAATATTGTTTACCAGCATATTTACCCAAAAAACTGATCTCCCAGTTTTGTAAAGGTATAAAGCTGATAATGGCGCCACCTGTCACAGAAGGAGAAAAGGAAATGTCACTTTCCGTATATGTTTCAGATTTCTGGCTGCCATCATCGTAATTATCGTACCAGGCTACAAAATTTTTTACTTTATTGCGGCTGAAAGCAATATTGCCTGAAGCATTGAACCATTGAGCGGGCTGCCATTTGGCCTGCAATTCAATACCCATCCTGTAGCTGTCGGGGATATTGGTGCGAACGTATGCACCCACATCGTTTACCTTTCCCGTTAGTACTAGCTGGTTATGGTATTTCATATAGTAAAAAGAAGCACCCCAGTTGAATGTATAATTTTTCTGTTCAATCCCCAGCTCAAGGTCATGCAGGGTTTCATGTTGGGGCTGTTGTTCGGCGCCTGCCTCAAAATCATCGCGGTTGGGTTCTTTATTGGCTAAAGCGTAAGAAATATAGCCCGACCAGCTTTGATTCGTATAGCTTATTCCCGCTTTAGGATTAATAAAATGATACATATTATTCACGAACAATGCAGGGTTATCCCTGAAGCCATCTAATTGATACTTCACATGCCTGTATTGGATATCTCCAAACAATTCTATGTGGGAAGTTAGTTTTTGCTGAAGCTTCGTGTAGATATTAAAATCGGTTTTAAAAGCATCCAAGTCATACCATTTATGATCCTTAGGTATACCCGCCTGCGCCCAGATTAGTTTGCCATAGTGGCCGCCGTCATAACGGTTCCATCCTCCGCCTGTTATCCATTGTGTTCCCTTGTTTTTATATTGCAGGGAAAAAATTCCGCCGTAGTAGTAATTGTCGAGCCATAATTGCCGCACCACATCTGTACGGCTTATTACCGAATCGCCAATATTAAGGTCGGGTAACCCAAAATCGCTAAACTTCCGGGAGGCTTTGTATTGCTCATAATATCCCTTGCCTCGACTTAAAAACGCTGCTACATTAAAGCTAAAACGGTTGTTTACATCCTGGTTGTAAAACAACTGGTAATGATCCTGCTGGTAATTGTCCGTTTCATTTTCATAGGGCTCGCCGGGCTTTTCCGTTCCTGCCGAATTATAGGTGCGGTTTGTTTTTAACATACTTTCTGGTACACCATTCCACGCCTGGTAAGTTTTTTCTTTGCCCGAAAAAACATTTAGCCTCACCGCAGCTTTACCGGAGAAGTAAGCAGTAGACAAATAAAATGATTTCAGGTCGCTGCCCGCACGGTCTATATAGCCGTCGCTTTTTAATGAGGAGAGCCTGGCATCCACGGTAAAATGCCCGTTAATTAAACCGGTACCTGCTTTTAAAGTATTTTTCCAGGTATTGAAAGACCCGTAGCTGTTATTGCTTTCGGCATAAGCTTCTTCAATAAACTCGTTGGTAGTCATGTTAATGGTGGCGCCAAAAGCACCTGCGCCATTACTGCTGGTGCCAACACCCCGCTGTACCTGTATGCTGTTAACCGATGAAACAAAATCCGGCAGGTCAACAAAAAAGCTGCCCTGCGATTCCGCGTCATTATAGGGGATGCCATTAAGTGTTACGTTAATCCTGGTGGCGTCTGTGCCCCGTATGCGTATCCCCGTATAGCCCACTCCATTGCCGGCATCGGAGCTTACAATAACGGAAGGAAGCTGGTTAAGCACAAAAGGAAGGTCCTGCCCCATATTTACTTTTTCAATTTCCTTTTTCGACAGGTTGCTCTTCGTAAAAGGCGCTCTTTCACCTGCTCTCACGCCCTTTATTTCTATGGGTTGCAGCATCAGGTCAATCCGTTCTAACGCAATGCTTACAGGCGAAGCGGATGGAACCTCTATGGTTTCTTTAGCCGTTTTAAAGCCAATAGAGCTTATCGTTACCGTATAGCTTCCTTTTTTTAAATTCCTGAAATGGAAATCCCCTTTTTCATCAGAAATCGTGTTCAGGTTTTCAGATAGCGCAACGGTTGCATTGGCAAGGGGCTGCCGTGAGCCTTTTTCAATAATTTTTCCATGGAAGGGGTGCTGTGCGAAAGCTGCAATACCAACTGCCAGCATCATCAATAGTAAACATGTTTTTTTCATTTCTGTTTTTGTTATCAGCTTCAGACGTGCATCTTGTTTTTATTGCACTCACTTGTCTTTAGCCGGGTTTACAAAAACAGGAAAGGAGAGATGTGAAGACTCGTCCTTCCCTGCGCAGGCATTACCCTGATCAGGTTCTACGGGTTTGATCTCAGTCCTGTTCCGCTGCAAGCGAAACAAAACACCCCGGGAATCACTGAGGTTAAAATAAACTTTAACCACGGTTGTTTGTGATGCAAAGATAACGGACTTTTAAAATATTATCCAAATGGTGTAACTTTTAAGCATCCTTATCGTATTACTGGGGATAACTGAAGATAATTATTCATTATTTGAGCAATACATCCATAAATAGCTTCACATGAAAAGAATATTACTACTCGCATTATGCGGTATCATTGGCTTTGCAGCTAACGCACAGGACGAAAAAGTGTTTGTGAATGATAGAAATGCCCAGCCAAGGAATGTAGCGGGCTCTTTTTCCGCCATTTCTGTTGCGGGTTCCATTGATTTATATTTGTCTCAAAGCGATGAAGAAGTGGTTGTGGTAAGCGCGGCTGAAACCAAATACCGCGACAGGATCGTGACCGAAGTTATAAATGGCGAGCTTAAAATTTATTACAACGATAAAGGACTGCAATGGAGCAGCGGCAATAAGAAATTAAAAGCCTATGTATCGTTTAAAACAATACAAAAATTAACGGCTTCAGGCGCTTCTGATGTCTATGTAAACGGTGTAGTTAAAGCCGATGCGCTGAAAATAAACCTTTCAGGCTCCAGTGATTTTAAAGGCGCGGTAGACGTTAACCACTTAAGCCTTGACCAGAGCGGCAGCTCCGATTCCCGCATCAGCGGCAGAACAGCCAACCTGAAAATTGAAGTGAGCGGGGCGAGTGATGTAAAGGGGTATGATCTGGCAGCAGACTATTGCGAAGCCAGCGCCAGCGGCGCCAGCGATATACAAATTACGGTTACCAAGGAGCTTACTGCAACTGCCAGTGGCGCCAGCGATATCTATTACAAAGGACAGGGCATCACCCGCAATATTAAAAGCAGCGGTGCCAGTTCGGTAGCGAGGAGAGATTGATGCTACAGAATTACTTTTAGATATTATTTTTAGAATTACTATATCCCCTTCGGCCAACTCCGTAATTTTTTGTGTAATAGTTGCTGATAGAGGCAAGGATGGCAAAACGGCGGAGTTTGCAGCAAGCTATAGGTATCGCATAGCTATGCATTACCATAAAATTTGAAATTTTTTATAGTATGAGTTATTGAGCAATCCCTGTTTATGGACAAAAATATCCTAACTTCAGCGCCTTATATTAAAGGTATTTGAATGATAACAGGGGATGGGTTTTTAGCACGGGCTTTTAAGGAATTCCATGACAGCAGTGAGATACATATTTTTGCTTCTGGCGTTTCTGATTCAGGAAATATTTCCCAAAAAGAATTCGGAAGAGAACGCTCACTTCTTGAAGATGTGCTTGAAAAAAAACAGGGTACGTTGGTTTATTTCAGTACTTGCAGCATATACGATGAATCCCTGAAGGGCTCTCTTTATATAAACCATAAATTGCTGATGGAGGAGGTTGTCCGGTTGTCCGGTAATCCCTATCTTATTTTTCGGCTTTCTAATCCTGTTGGGAAAACAGATAACCCGCATACGCTGATAAATTTTTTCGTAAACCGTATTGAATCCGGAAAGAAGTTTGATTTATGGAAAGGGTCCTTCCGGAATATACTCGATATTGAAGATGTTGTTGCGCTATGCAGCTATTTCATTTCGAAAAATAAGTATGTGAACAGAATCATTAATGTTGCTAATCCTCTCAACTATTCCGTGGGGGATATTGTTTGCGCTCTGGAAAAAGTATTGAATAAAAAGGCCGACTATAATCTGACGATTAAAAAAAGTATTCCCCAAATAAAAACAACGGAAGTTATACAGGCTGCGGACGAGCTTCAGTTACGTTTTGACGAAAACTATCTTAATTTAGTATTGGCCAAATATTTTGGTGGCAGATGACATACAAACAGGCAAAAACAAAATTTTTCCTTGAAAAGCTGGCCACGCTGCCTTTTGTTTGGTTGGGACAATTTTTTGGAGGTCTCTTACCCCTTAAAGAGAATACCGGGATATTTTTGTTTTTCTCCAGTGCGGATATCGGTGGTGCACCGAGGGTTAACATTGATATTGCCAGATGTATTAAGAATAGAAAACCAATCATTATTTTCTCAAAGAAACCCAAAAACAATTTATTTATTGAAGAGTTTCGAGGCCTCAATGCCATTATTATTGACCTCTCTCCTTATATAGACAATAAGCTGTTCCATTTTGTAAATTTTTTCTTCAGAGGAGTAATTGCAGCCTGGATCAATAAAAATAAAAGTCCGGTGGTTTTTGGTGGAGAGTGTTTGTTTTTTTACAAAATCCTTCAGCATGTAAAAAAAGAAACAAAACGTGTTGAGCTATGTCACCTGCCAACCTGGATTGGATATACCATAGGACATATTGACAGAATAGATATGCGGATTTTCAGCGTACTGAGTCTTAAAAAGGAAGTGGAAGCGCAGTACCAGGAGAACCATCTTCCGGGGCGTTACTATGACCGGCTTTATTTTATTGATAACGCAATAGATATTCCTCCTTATTCGGAACGGTATAATCAAAGGATAGAAGTAGTCTTTATTGGGAGAGGGGCGCCACAGAAAAGAGTGCACCTGGCAGCAGCCATTGCTGAAAAGCTACACCGGCAAAACGCCAATGTGCATTTTACTTTTGTTGGAGATGTAGAAGAAGTTGTTTTCCCGGACAAATATCCTTATTGCACTTTCCGTGGGAATATCAAAGATCAGCAGGAAATGGAAGCCATATATGCAACATCTGATGTATTGCTTCTCACATCTGCTTATGAGGGACTTCCGGTAGTAGTCATGAAAATGATGGCCTATGGCAAAGTTGTCATTTCAACAGCAGTCAATGGAATCCCTGATTATATTCTCCATGAAAACAATGGCTTGCTCATCCATAGAACCGATGAAGCAGGTATTGTAGAAGAAGGCGTTCAGCTAATTCAACAGCTAATAGGAAATAAGAAGAAACTAACGCTTTTGGGTAAAAGAAGTTATGAGATAGCAAAAGAAAAGTTCAGTCGGACAACATTCTGCAGATTTTATAGCAATGCGCTTTTAGTCTAAAACCTCTTTCGTGCCAGTATCACATTATTATGGAATAATTCTTTTCTTCTCAATTTTCCAAATAATACGGCATTTGTCAAAACACCGGAAACAATAAGTGGTAGTATGAATATCTGGTGCAAAATAAGATATAATATTCGGGGCTTTTTAGGTAATAATACAAAAATGTAAAAGATCATCTGTTGTAAAATAACCTCTGCAAAATGCCCTGTTTTAACCCGTTGTATTATTTCAAAGCCATTTTTTTCAAGCAGGTGTGTTATGCCAAAGCTTGAATAGCGTGCATAGTCATACGGCACTTCATGCTCCGGCCAAACAAATGGACAGGTAAGCAGTAATTTCCCCCCGCGTTTCAGCACCCTGTTTATTTCGCGCAATGATTCTTCGGGGTTAAAAACATGTTCTATCACTTCAGAACAGAATACATTGTCAAAATAGTTATCGTTAAAAGGAATGTTTTTACCATCGTAAAATACGTCTATCTTTTCATTAATATGGGAGTGGCCGGACACTTCAATATCCAGTCCGGTATAAGACGTTGCATTTACAAAAAGGGTTTCATAAGGTTTTGAACCGCATCCAAAATCAAGCACATCCCCTTTTAATTCCGGAAGATATTGTTTGAAGGCCTGAAAAAGCCTCAGCCTTACGAAATAAAAAGGATTGCGGAAGATATCGGTCCGGCTTATAATAAATGAGGTTTTCAAATTGTTTTTCTTTTAGAAATATTTCGCAGTATAAGATACACATTGCTGAGCATTACTGATTTGTCTATCAACACAGCCAGTTTTGTTAACCGGGAAGCAGATAACGTGCCGGAGAACTTTTGAGCCCATTCTCTGCATGCTGAAACAAACGAATCTACTGTTTTGTTATCCCGTTTGGCAAAAGGTGTCTTCAACAGCCTGAGCGAAAGAGACTGACAGTAAAAGCGAATAAATCCCGGGGCAGTTTCCAGGATGGCTGATTTTATCCCATCATCTTTCCCGGATTGCATTTGCAAAAACTGCAGGAAATCGAACAGTGCGTCAATGTATCGGCTCGCCGGTGTTGTTTTGGATGTGCTCAGATGAATGCGATAAGAAAACAACCTGCCGGGGTGAACAACAGCAGAGGAAACAGAAGCCAAACTTATCCAAAGTGCGTAATCGGCAAAAAGCAAATTGGGATAAGGAGGTATGCCTCCCGCCTTATCATAGTCGGATGATCTTACAACAGCACCTATCGGCTCTATTTTTAGTTCCAATATTGCCTTTGTGAATTCGGCGGGAGAATAATGACCCTTTAACGGCTTACATGGGGTAAGTGCTTTTCCATTTTGATCAATAAAGCTGTAATGTGAAAGATAAAGGCTCGCAGCAGGAAAACGTTCAATCAAACCGCTCATCTCCTCTAAAAAATGTTCATCCATTACATCATCATGTCCGATTAAAGTAATAAATTCATTTTTAGGAATGTCTTTTATTCTGCTCCAGTTTTCTTCTATCGACATCGGATATTCGGAAGGTAAAATTATCACCCTGTTATCAGTAATCGTTTTCAGCCATTCAAAAGTGCCGTCCGTGCTTTTATTTTCTAAAATCAGGAGGTTAAAATTCTGATATGATTGAGCCAGAATGCTGGCTACACAGTTTTTAATTAAATGTCCACCATTTCTAACAGGTAAAATAATACTGAACTTTTGCGAAACCTTATTGCTTTTCTCCATGTGTGATACCTAATCAATGCTAGTAACTAATTGTAAACTCATTTTACTCTTCTTAAATAGCCACCGGGCGCAACACTGATCAGTAATTTATTGTCTATTGCACTATCCACGACAAAAGAATCATTCTTTTCCAAAAAGCTTATTATGGAAGTATGTGGATTGTTCCCTACCCCCCATGGTCTTTTTCTGCCAGAGAGATAGTCATCGGGCAGGTGCTCAACAATAGTGTCAAAAACAACAACATAAGAGTCTGGTGTGACAAGCGGAGCATACAGGTTTAACTCCTGTAAAACGTGCTCATGTGTATGATTGGAATCAAGACAAACTAAAATCGTGTTACAACCCTTTGCTTCTACTTTAACCTGCTCTAAAACTTCCGGGCTTACCGAGGATCCCTGGATCATCTTAATACGCTTGTACATCGGATGAACTTCTATCTCCTTCCGGTTATGCTCCCGGATATCTATATCTATGCCTAATACGCGCCCCTTACCAACCAGTTCCAGAATTGATGCATAGAAGATCAATGATCCTCCGTGAGCAATTCCTGTTTCTATAATTAAGTCTGGTTTTATATCCCATATTATTTCCTGCATTGCCACCATATCTTGCGGGTATTGAATGATGGGGCGTCCCATCCAGGAGAAATTATAGGAGTAGAAGGTTTTATTCGATTCGGTATTGAACGACTTTGCCGCGGCCAATAAGTCCTCATTCTTTCCATTGTTGGCTATTCTTTCTATCCGCTCGTTATTAAAATCATGAACAGGACTATTCATACAGAATTGTTTTTAGTTTGGTTTTATCTCCCCAAAAGTGCATGGGCTCATAATCGGGGTAGTCGTAAAAGCCTGTATTTAATTTTATTGATCGGTTTTTTTCAATCATATAATTTTCTACAAACTGCTTCACAGTAACAGGTTCTCCGCTACAACAGTTAATAATTCCGGTTACTTTTTGCTGCAGGGCGATTGCAATTGCATATTCTGCTACTTTTTCTACGGGTAAATAATCCCTGCTCTGATCACCCCGGCTCATGTTAAACGCTTCCTCGTGGTTATCCAATGCCATCTGCAACTGCGAAAGTAAGGATTTTGGGTTTTGCCCTTCCCCATACATATAAAAAAGACGGATCCACTTCACATGTACCGGGTAAATACTTTGTAACTCCAACAAAAAATTCCATAGTTCACTTTTAGCTATACCATAGGAGGTTGTTGGTTTAACGGGAAGGTCTTCATGCAACGCTCCTTCCTGCATGCCATATTCAAGACATGTACCCGTTACCGAAAGGTTCCTTAACCCGTTACAAATCATGTTCTGAAGGAATGCTTTATGTCGTGGAAGATTAATATCTACATGAAATGCCCCCTTAAAATCCGGTAGCCCTTCCCATGCAAGATGGATCATGATATCGGGGCGAAAAAAGAAGTCAAAATAGTTTATGTCATCGTTATAATCCGAGAGATTGAGATTTATATAGGTCACATCTCTGAACCAGCTTTTCGCTTTGGCTTTTTCCGGATTGGAAGAACTTGCTATAACGTAATGCCCCAACCGAAGTAACTGCTTCACAACATAATTGCCGATAAATCCACTGGCGCCTGTAACCAATACCTTCATCACACTACATTATTTTTAAAGAGGGGATCGGAATAACAAATTTTCCGTTCCAATCTTTAATATATGACAATTGTTCCATAATCTCTTTTTCCAGATTCCAGGGTAAAATTAACACATAATCCGGTTTATCTTCTTTTAATTGCACTTCAGACAGCACAGGGATATGGCTGGCCGGGAGCCACTTACCCTGCTTATTTGGATTGGCGTCTACCACATAGCTAATAAGATCATTTTTGATGCCACAATAATTCAGTAGCGTATTACCTTTAGCCGCGGCTCCGTATGCTGCTACTTTTTTTCCTTTCTTTTTACTTTCAATAAGAAAGCTGGTCAATTCCAGTTTAACAATTAATGCCTTGGATTGAAACCCTTCATAATACAGCAATTCGTTTATTCCTTTCCGAATTTCCTTCTCCAGTAACAATGCTACATTCTCTGTAACAGTATGTATACCTCCTTTGTGCTTTGCATAGATGCGCAGTGATCCTCCATGTGTGGGTAGCTCATCAACATCAAAAAGCTCCAGTGCTGCCGATTCAAATATTTGTTTAACAGTAAAAAATGATAAGTAAGAGAAGTGTTCGTGATATATGGTGTCAAATTGGTTATTGTCCACCAATTGCATAAGATGGGGAAACTCCATGGTTATAATACCTGTGTCTTTGAGCAGCAGTTTCATTCCCTTTACAAAATCCACTATATCGGGTACATGGGCCAGTACATTGTTGCCCAGGAGCAGATCGGCATATATCTTTTTATCGGCAAGTTGTTGGGCTAATCGCGTTCCAAAAAAATCTATAGTGGTATCAATACCTTTTGATATTGCCACTTCCGCAGTATTAGCTGTTGGTTCTATACCTAAAACAGGTATGTGGTTTTGATGAAAATATTGCAGGAGGTAGCCATCATTGGAAGCTATTTCTGTAACCCTGGACCTTTCATCTAAATGAAATCGTTCAATCATTAATTCCGTATATGCCTTTGCATGTTGCAGCCAGCTTTTTGAATACGAGGAAAAGTAAACATATTCATTATTGAAAATAGCATCTGACTTTTTGTATTCATCTACCTGCACTAAAAAACACTGGTGACAGGTATATACTTTTAGTGGATAAAAAACCTCCGGCTCATTCAGTTGTTCTTTCGTAAGAAAGGAGTTGGATGCAGGGGCGTTTACCAAATCTATAAATGTATGTTTCAAATCTGTTTTACAAAATCTGCATTGCATAAAATCTACAATCCTTTAAAGTTTTTATCAATGTAAGGGTGCCCCGTGTCTCTTTCAGAAATGGATCCTGCCGGTAATGGCCATTGTATATTTATTCCCGGGTCATTATATCGTATGCCTGATTCGGCTTCAGGAGTAAAGTATTCAGTGTGATGGTAAATCAGCTCACAGTTATCGGTAAGTGACTGAAATCCGTGTGCGAACCCCCCGGGGATGTACAGCATTTTTTTGTTTTTAGCGGAAAGTTCAATGCCGAACCATTGTAAAAAAGTAGGCGAGGCTTTCCGAAGGTCAATGATCACGTCAAAAATTCTTCCTGCTATACAACGCACCAGCTTAATTTCGGCGTAGGGATGCACCTGAAAATGCATTCCGCGTATGGTTGCCTGCTGAGCAGTAAAGGAATGATTCATTTGTACCCATTCTTTTTCATGTCCGATTTGCTGAAACTCTTTTTTACAATAAAATCGTGCAAACCATCCCCGCTCATCCGTAAACGGCTCAAGGTCAATTAGATAACTGTCTGGTAATGGAGTGGGGGAGAAGATCATAGAGCAAGATAAGCTTTGATTTGTTGAAATGTAAACGCTGCTCTTTCCGGCAAAGGTTGCTTATACCAGTTAATCGTCCATTCTATTGCTGCAGAAGCGTCAAGTTTAGGAAGCCACTGAAGTTCATTGATTGCTCTGTTGATATCTAACATTAATAATCCGGCTTCGTGAGGTTGACCAGGAGTAGAAATATCCTTCCATTCGCCGCTGCCCCAAACCTTAATCGCCTTCTCAGCTAATGATTTTACTGGCAAATGATCATTGGGCAAAGGTCCAAAATTATATGGCATAGAAAAAGCCTCATAATTTTTACTCAATAATCCCCCCAATAATAGGTATCCGGTCAGGGGTTCCATTACATATTGCCAGGGGCGAATAGCATTAGGGTTTCGGAGTTCTATAGGTTTTTGCTTCTTAAGTGCACGTACGATATCCGGAATAATTCTGTCTGCGCTCCAATCGCCGCCACCAATCACATTACCTGCTCTGGCAGTTGCAATAGCTTTTTGGTGTGTTTCAAATTTGCCGGGATTAAAGAAAGAATGCCGGAAAGAACTGGTTACGATCTCAGCACAGGCTTTGCTGCCGCTATAAGGATCATATCCCCCCAGCCTGTCATCTTCTTTATATAAAATATCCTGTTCTTTGTTTTCATATACTTTATCTGTTGTAATTACAACTATAGTGCAGGGGTGCGAAAGCCGGCTTACTGCTTCAAGCAGGTTGGCCGTGCCTGTAACATTTATTTCAAATGTTTCGGCGGGAATGCTGTAGGAAAGACGTACGAGTGGTTGTGCTGCTAAATGAAAAACATAATCTGGCTGAAATGCTTGTAGTTCATGGAAAAGCTGGTCTTTATTGCGAATATCCGCAATCACATTTTCACCCAAACCAAGCGGGGCGATAAGATCAAACAAGCCGTCCTTATACCGGGGTGCAAGCGCATATCCTTTTACGATGGCACCCAGTTCCTTAAGTAAACACATCAGCCATGCACCCTTGAAACCCGTATGCCCGGTAATAAAAACTCTTTTTTGTTTATAATATCCGGAGAGTGTTGCCCGTGTTACCATTTTTTCCATTTTGCCTGGTTGCTTTTCCATAATGCCTCTAATTCCAGCTTATCACGCATGGCATCCATACACTTCCAAAATCCTGTATGTTTAAATGCTACCAGTTCGTTATTTGCCGCAAGCTGTTCCAGCGGCTCATCTTCCCACATCATATCATTCATATCAGCATCTAGGTATTGGAATACTGCCGGCTTTAATACAAAGAAGCCAGCATTAATCCATTTGCTTTCATCCTTTGCTTTTTCACGAAACGATACAACTTCGCCATTCGTGCCAATATCCATGCCACCAAAGCGGGCATCCAACTGAACTGCAGTTACCGTAGCAATTTTGTTATGTGAATGATGGAACTGAAGAAGTTCATTTAGATTGATATTGCCTACACCATCGCCATAAGTTAGCATAAAGTCCTCATCACCCACATATTTCTGTACTTGTTTAAGTCGGCCTGCTGTTTTGGTATGTAGGCCGGTGTCCAGCAGCGTAACTTTAAACGCTTCACTTTTGCTTCCGAGCACCTGCATCGAATTATTGCCGAGGTCAATTGAAATATCGGAATTATGCAGAAAATAATTCATGAAATACTCCTTGATCACATAGCCTTTATAGCCAAGGCAAATAATAAAATCATTAAATCCATAATGACTGTATATCTTCATGATATGCCACAGAATAGGCTTCCCGCCAATTTCTACCATTGGTTTTGGACGCGTATCGGTTTCTTCAGCCAACCTTGTGCCAAGTCCACCTGCAAATATTATAACTTTCATATAATTATAAGATTGCGCAAAGTTAAATATTTATACGTATTACCTATAGCCAATTTAGAATTGTACAAAAAGAGAGTTAAGTTAATAAGACTGAATTTTGGAAATAGTTTATTGAATACGCCTACGGCTGAAAACCTAGGGAACTTCGGGGTACCGGAACTTACACTAATGAAACAGGAATTACTTATGCTACTAAATGGGAGTTTACCTCTGCAGATCAGCACAATATGAAACTTCTTGTAATAGCAGTACACCTCAGATTTTTATCTGGAATATGGTAGAAATATCGGAAACTTCTTTTCAAAGTATAACAGCGCTCGATAAACTCAGTATTTTACAGTCTACACGTTATACACCTGTACCTTAAAAGATTTTAAAGGGTTAGAGAAAGAAGAAAATCGTAATAATCCATAACTTCTGGTTTTCAGAAGTATAAGAGGCTATTAAGAAAAAGGCAGTTTCAATTGTGATAACTGCCTTTTTTTAGTTTTTTAGATAAAATTAAAAATGCAAAAGGCTGATTAAGAGTTCAATATTTTGATAGATCAGTTTTTATAGGTCACTATAAGTTTTGGATGCTTCTCCGCTGTTGTATAAAAGCTTGAGCAAAATACCCTGGAATTATATATGACTTCATTTTGTAAACGTATCATAAACCCATTATTGGTATTTGTTCCTGTCATATCTTTTATTAATTCTGTAACATCAATATCAATTAAATCAAGAAAAGTTGCCGAGGTGTGTGGAACAATAACCTGGTGCGAAGTTGTTGAAGCAGGCTGATCATTCCACGTAACAGTACCCGCCGTCCATGGTGTTGTTATGCGTTGTATAAGCATTGCATTATTACTACCGGAATTTGCGCTCAGTTCATCGGGATGATGTCCGTTGATAGGGGTCGGGTTGGAATATAACGATAATTTCGCATCTGTAATAGTTGCTGTCGATGGGATGCTGCTTAAATCAAATTTAAAAGCTGCTCTCATTCCAATAGTATTGCCTTGATACGTCCATGAAACTGCGCCAATTTCAGGTTGTCCGGGTCCTGATCCGTTTGAGGATGAATTTCCCCAAATATGTACCTCATTGGGATTATTAGAGGGCTGTTGAGTGAGCGTAAGAAACACCGGGCCTTTTACAGTTAAAGAAACAGTATCAACGCCGGTTGCCCCATCATCATCTATCACCATTAACTGATAAGTATAAATTCCGGTAATAAGTTTCCGCACTTCAGTTGAAGCAGCCCCTTCATTCACTATTTCCGAAGCATTGGGCCCCGATACCTGGCTCCATAAATAAGCTACTACATTTCCGTCAGCATCTGCACCGGTTCCTGTGAGGGTCGCCCAGCCTTCACTCTCTTGTAATTCAATAATTCGACTTTCTCCTGCTTCAGCTATTGGAATTTTATTATTTATAATCTCTTCTTTTGTGCAATTGGTAAAGAGCAATAAGCTTAATGAGAGAATAATTAAGGAAGGGTTTTTAAAATTCATAGTTTAGGTGTTTGATTTTAATATATCAAAAATAAAAGAAAAATAATTGAAATAAAGATTTTATATGATGTTTATTCGATCAATTATGCCTTTCAATGGATTTAAAATATCTTAGAATCGGCTCAACCTATGGTTGAACGAAATAAGAAATGACATTATTATTATTTCCTCTTCCGCGCAATTACCAATATAGCTGTTGATTTAAAAGGGAATCGGGTCGTATCATTTTTGAAGAAATGTTTTACAAGGAAATTTTTCAGCTTACCTTCTTTTAAAACGTCCATGGGTGCGGTAATATAGCTGCTGTGCAACACTTCAAACCCGTTGCGTTCAAGCAATCGTGTAATCCTTCCTTTGGTATAAATGCGGGCATTGGCCCAGCGCTCGTGCAAAAAGCGGGGTAACCACGAAAAGAAAGGGACCCTGTTCCACGGTAACAGGGGCAGCTTTGCGCCATGCGTTTCAAATATCCACCATTTATTGGGAACAGAGATTGCCATCAGTCCGTCATCTTTTAAAAGCTCCCGGTAAATGGATACACTGTTCTCATCGTGCAAATGCTCTATCACTTCAAAACTGGTAATGCGGTCAAATTGTTGCTGCAAGGGTGAAATATCCTTTTCAATATCCACGCACTGAAAACTGCAATTGCTGATATTGTTTTTTTTGAGATAGTCCTTAATGTCCTGCTCGTAATCATTTACAATATCAATTCCCAGGCATGATCTCATTTTTTGCGACAACAGGAACATAGATGCGCCGTTGCCACACCCTATATCAAGATGTGTGTATTGCTTTCCGGTAAACCCGGGATATTGTTCCAACAGATTGATGCGGCGCCTGACGATCTTATCCGTTATATCGGCCGGCCGGCCGAGGTAATGCTCCCCGGAAAATAATTCGTCCGGAACCCTTTCTTTATATTGCATGAAATAATCCTTTGGAATATCAAAAGTAAACATTGCATTGCTGATCAGGCTATCGAAAGTATATGCTGATATGCCTTTTGTACGATATTACCCCAGTAAAAATGTTCGTAAAAATCTGTTGAAATATCTTCTTTCAGCAATGCAACAGACTGTCGTATGGCTTCAAAGAGTGCTGTGCTGTCTCCATCGGGCACAACGATCAGTTTTCCACCTGTTAGTTCTGCCGGAACGCCAAAGGCGCCGCTGGCAAAGGATACAGCCGAGCTATTGCCAGCCAGGGCTTCCACTAATTTTGTTTTGATCCCTCCTCCTTCACTGATAGGGTTCATAAAAATATCCGCCGCTTTAAAATAAGTATCAATATCGTTTACAAAACCGGCGTAAATGATGTTTTTATTTTTATATGCCTCAAGATTGTTGTAGCGTTCCGGCAGGTGATTGCCGCAGATCAATATTGTATATGTAATTCCGTTTTGTTGCAGCAGGGGATTGATCTTATCCAAGATAATATCCAAACCCTTTAAATTGGGCTGATAATATAAAGTGCCGGTATAAAACAACAGCAGGTCTGTAGGATCAATATGGTGCGCAGTGCAGACGGTTGTACGGGCAATTGTTTTTGCCTGCGGGGTAGGAGGGGTGTTGAAGTTTATGCCATAAGTAATAACAGTGCATTTTTTTTGCTCTAATTTAAAATGAGCAATGGCATAATCCATGTCTTCCCGGGTAATGAAGAAGTTCATATCCGCGCGACGATGCACTGCTTTTTCATACAGCCATAACAGGCGCCACCACCATTTTCCAAAGCTTTTAAACCGCAAAGCTTCAATATTATGCGAATGTATGATCAGTTTTACACCGAGCCATTTTTGCAAAGCAATGCCCAGCCAGCCATAATAAGGATGTTCTAAAATAATATAATTGACTTTTTTTTGCCGGATGATTTTTCTCAGAGTGAAAAAATAAAAGGGATTAATATAGCGAAGAATGCTGTTTGACAATAACGGAAGTATTTCATACCCCGACTTATAGGGTACTTCCACTTTTTTTACAGTAATGCAGCTAAGGTTCACCAGGCCTGAAAGATAATTATTAAATATGCTGATATTCTTTTCGCCGCCCATTAAGGCTGGTAAAAAGCGATACGACACAATACTTAGTACATTTATCATTCAATTCTTTGCTAAATTATACAGTGAACTTTTCCCTGTTTTTCCATAAAGAAAAAATACCTCCTGCCAGTGCAAGAAAGAACAGGCTGTTGCCCAAATAAATCAGTTTCTGTCCTTTGGAATAAGAGGCCGGTTCAAACTTAAACACGATCTCATGTTTACCCGCGGGTATGGGCATTCCTCTTAAAACATAATTCACTTTCGCATAATCCGTTTTCCTGCCATCTATATAAGCGTTCCATCCCGCAGGGTAATATATTTCGCTGAACACAGCAAACTGGTTGGTAGCGGATTGCGTGGCATATTTTATTTCATCATTATCATAGCTTGTTAGTTGTATAGTAGCAGAAGAATCGGGTACAGGATCAGCGCCGGTTATTGGTTTGAAGCTGCTATCAACAATCACCGTATCCTTTGGTCCAAACTGGTCCAGCGCTTTTATTTCTTCTACAGGACCGTTTACATATTTAACATGCTTAATGAACCATGCCGCTCCCAGTGCTTCATCATTTTTATGCACTGCAGGCGCCTGCTGCTGTTGGGATGGAACAATAAAATAACGGGTATCCAGCATGTTCAGCACATCCATGTTCAATGATTCTTTCGACAACTGCGTTTCAATGAGATCCTGGTATATACGCAGCTTGGCCGCGTGGTACCCGCCAATGGAACGGTGAAAATAGGCAGTGATGGCATCGCTGAACCTGTCGCCCGATAAATGGTATACCCTGTAATGCGGGTCTTTGTCCTGCAAAATCTGCGTATCGGCTGCTGTTGGTGTAAAATTTTCCGACAGGTAACTGTCTTTATCCATATAATGGTCGGCATTCAGGTATTTGCTGTCTACCACCAGCAGGTCAATCATATTGATCACGGTAAAAACAATAACAGCCGCCAATGGTTTAATGATGTTCTTCAGGTATAAATACAATAGTCCGACCACCAGACCGGCAAATAACAGCGCACGGAAAATACCACTACTGAACATACTCTTTCGTTCCGCTTTTAAAGCAGTCACTATCATGCGGCCTATTTCTGTATTACCATCCTGCGGATTGGTGTAGGCCTGCACAATACGGGCATCGAAAGCGCTGCTGAAATCGTTAAAGAAATAAATCAGTAATGTAACGCCGAACACAGCGCCTAATGAATATAATATAGTTTTAAAAGACGCTTTCAACTGGTCCTTGCCGTTAACCGTAAAAAAAATACGCTGCAAACCCCAAACAGCCAGCAAGGGCAACAGCATTTGGGGAATAACCAATGCCATATTGGGTGAACGGAATTTGTTATACAACGGGAAATAATCCAGCAAAAATGAATTGAAGGTCGAAAAATTTCTTCCCCAGGCCATGAAAATGGTAAAAACAGTAGCAGCAAGTATCCACCATTTTATACGATCTTTTATTAAAACAAGTCCTGTAATTGCCAAAAAGCAGATGATCGCTCCAAAATAAATAGTACCGGCAGTGCCCTCTTCTATTCCGCCCCAGTAACGCGGGAGGGAGTAGGCGAGTTGAACTGCGTTGTTCTCGGGTATGTTTTTTTCTGTAAGTGCAGTTACCAATTTGGAGTTTTCATCGAAATGGTCTGAAGAGCTGCTGCCAAATATATCGGGTATAAAAAAAGTAAGTATTTCGCTTTTGCCTATGCTGTAGCTGAAAGCATAATCTTTATCTAATCCTTTTGTATCTACTTTTTTTATTTCCGCCCCGGATGTTTCAAGAGTTTTACCGCCCCTCATGGTATACTTTGCATATTCGGCGGTAGTAAGTAAACTCATGGCCGAGTTGGCAAGTGCTGCACAGCCGGCAACTGCAGCCAGGGCAAGCGATATAGCCAGGTGTTTCCAGTCTTTCGCTTTAATCCATTGTACAATATACCCAAGGGTGATAATGCCTGCGGTAATAAAAAAGTAATAGCTGATCTGGGGGTGATTAAACGCTATTTCCCAGGTGGCGAATATGGCGGTAACGGCAAGTCCTAACAAATACTTTTTTTGATAGATCAGCAATAACCCCGCGAGCACGCCCGGCATATAGGCTATTGCCCACATTTTACTTTCGTGCCCCACTGCTATCAAAATAGGATTGTAACTGGCATATGCAAAAGCAAGACTGCCCATGATACCCAGAACCGGTTTTATATTAACAACGCAACAAAGGATATAAAAGCACAGGCAGGCAAGAAAAAAGAAATTGATAGGTTTAGGCAGTCCTAATGTGAATAGGGTATGAAAGTCCGGTAAAAAAGAATGAGCCTCCATAGCTACCTGGTAATTGGGCATACCGCTGAAGAGATGGGTATTCCATAGGGGAAAATGTCCATGCTCCTTTTTATATTCAAAAGAATTGTGCGACATACCTTCCCAGTGCACAATATCACTCTGCTGCAGCACCTTTCCTTCTAAAGCAGGCCGGCAATAAATTACAGACACCACTAAAAAAATGCCTATAGCTACCAGGTGAGGCACAAACGCTTTAAAATTAATTTTTTTCACTTTCAGATATTTTAATACTGATCATAATCAGGGTCGCCAAAGCAAAACTTCCCGCGAAAAGAATTTCAAATTTAAGGCGGCAAATTAACGTTATTTTTAATCTTCCCTTTAATTTTAACGCATAATATGATACAGCAAATACTCAAAGACCGGCCAACTAAACTATTTATCGGCTTTGCGGCTTTTTTTGTGGCCAATGCGCTGATCGCAGAATGTATAGGCGGTAAGATATTTTCATTGGAAAAACTATTCGGTTTCGATCCGGTTAATCTTACACTTTTCGGTCAGAGCGGGTTATCGTTTAGCCTTACCTGTGGCGTGCTGTTATGGCCTTTGGAATTTGTGATGACGGATATTGTAAATGAATATTACGGCCCCAAAGCGGTAAAAAGGATCAGCTATACAGCAGTTGCATTAATATCCTATGCTTTTATCATGTTTTATGCCAGCATCCATATTCCCTATGCCGACTGGTGGCCGGCATCAAAAGCAGGCGACGGGATACCCGACCTGCAGGTAGCCTTTAACGGCATATTCGGGCAGGGAATGTGGATCATTGTGGGAAGCTTAGTGGCTTTTTTGGTGAGCCAGTTGGTAGATGTAGCGGTGTTTCAGCGCATCAAAAAAGCAACGGGTGAAAAGAAAGTATGGCTGAGGGCTACCGGCTCTACACTGGTATCACAACTGATTGATAGTTTTATCGTTCTAACCATTGCCTTTAAATTGGGCAGTAACTGGACATGGGCGCAGGTAATTGCTGTGGGGTGCGTAAATTATATGTATAAATTTGCCATAGCCATTTTGCTTACTCCGCTTATTTATTTTGCCGAATACAGGATAGAAAAATATGTGGGTAAGGAAACGGCTATACGAATGAAACAGGCGGCGATGGAGGGATAATTTGAAAATATGAGAATATAGTTGTGGGTATGCGGGGCTGAGGGTTGAACGGATGCACAACTATAAACAACAAACTATAAACAACAAACTTCAATGTTCAACCTCAGGGTTTACGGTATACTTACGAATGAAAAGAAACAGGTATTGGTAAGTGATGAATTTATCCGGGGCAGCTATTATACCAAGTTCCCGGGTGGCGGACTCGAATTTGGCGAGGGCACAAGGGATTGCCTGAAGCGGGAATTTATGGAAGAAATGGATCTTGAGGTGAAGGTAGCATCTCATATTTACACCACCGATTTCTTCCAGATGTCGGCATTTACGCCGGATCAGCAAATTATTTCCATCTATTATTTTGTTGAGCCGTTGGCAGACATTACTGTTCCGCTAAGATCCAAACCTTTTGATTTTGACGGGCGGCAAATGAAGGTATATGAGCAAACCGGTGAAACGGAAACATTTCGCTTTATTAACTGGAATGATTTTTCTGAAGAAAGCGTAACACTGCCAATAGATAAGGTGGTGGCGGGGATGGTGAAAAGAGGTAAGTGGTAAGAGGTAAGTGATAGGGTTAGAACCATTTCTTTTTCATAAAATAAGCGCCCATAATAATAGAAACAGAGAGGGCTAATATAATGGGAATATAAAATGCGTGGGGTTGATGCTGGTAGGGAATGGGCACATTCATGCCGTAAATACTGGCTATCAGCACAGGGAACTGTAAAATGATGGTAATAGAAGTGAGCCGCTTTAATACAAAGTTTTGATTATTGGAAATAATGCTCGCAAAAGCATCTAAAGTAGCGCTGAGAATATTGGTATAGATATTGGCCATTTCAAGCGCCTGAGAAGTATCAACCACCAGGTCATCCAGCTCTTCTTTTTCCTCTTCATTCAGTCCAAGAAAGTTTGTTCTAACTAATTTCATCAGCAGCATTTCGTTGGAACGTAGTGCGGTAACAAAATATACCAGGCTTTTTTGTATGCGCATCAGATCCAGGAGTTCCTCATTTCTGTTAGAAGCATACAACTGCTGTTCCAGTATATTCCTGCGGTGATTGATTTCCTTAAGATATTCCATATAGGTTTGCGTGATCTTCTCAAAGATCTTAACCACCATCATGTTTTTTTTATCGGCGTGCCTGTTCTGAAACGTATTCAGGAATTTTTTAATAGCTCCGTTCTCAAAGGAATTTACGGTTACGATCTGGTTATGGGTGAGAATAATGCAGATAGGTATAGTAATATAAAAGGAATCGCTTTCATTGAAAGAATTATTTTCCGTAGGCGTTTTGATAACGATCAGCCTCACATTGTCTTCCAGCTCAAATCTTGAGCGCTCATCAATATCTAAGGAATCCTGTAAAAACTCAATGGGTATTTCCAGTGCTTCCGACACTTCTGCAAATTCTTCATGCTTCAGTGGTGGCAAAATATTTACCCAGGTTTCATTATCCGCCTTTTCTATTGCGGTAGTTACCCCGTTGATATTTTTGAAGTATTGAATCATTGCGGCGCAAAGGTAGGGGTATTATAATTTGAGATTTTAGATTTAAAATTTGAAATTTATACCACCAGATCATCCACCGCGCTTGTTTATTTACTATCCGGAAATTCTGTTTTATTTACTCCCGCCTGTTCAGTAGGACGAAGCAGGCATTTCCACATTCCCCACATTTGTATGCAGTCAGACGCTCCTGCGTCGCTTACCAACCGTTTTCTTCATTTTCAAATTTTCAAATTTCCCACATTTTCACATTTATTATATCCCAATCTCTCCTTTAAATACAAATTCTGCAGGACCGCAAAGCCAGATATTACTGTAATGTTTTTTTTCCGACAGGTTAAACTCCACGCTCAGCTTTCCTCCTTTGGTTTCCACGGCAATTTCATTAAAACTGTTTTCATGGTGTGCCGAAACCAATGCGGCAGCCGTTACACCGGTGCCGCAGCTTAATGTTTCGTTTTCAACCCCCCGTTCATACGTACGCACAAAAATGCTATGATCATCTAATACTTCTACAAAATTCACATTAATCCCTTCCGCTGCAAAACCATCGCTGTACCTTATTTTTCTGCCTTCTTCTATTACATCTATTTTCTGCAGGTTTTGTACAAATTGCACATAATGCGGAGAGCCCGTATTCAAAATGAAGTGATCCTTCCTGTCTGTTGTTTCCTGAACATCTTTCATCTTTAAACGAACGGTGCCCTGAACGTCTATCTCCGCTTCATGCGGGCCATCGGTGGCAATAAAATGATAGGTGGTTTTTTTTATGCCGGAATCGAACGCAAACTTTACCAGGCATCGCCCGCCATTTCCACACATGCTGCCTTCTTTTCCATCGGCGTTATAATATACCATTTCAAAGTCATAGTCTTTGTGTTTATTCAACAGCATCAGCCCGTCTGCACCTATACCAAACCGCCTGTTGCACAAAAAGTTTACCTGCGCTATAGTGAGAGAAGCATAAGCATTGTCGCGGTTGTCTAATATAATAAAATCGTTTCCCGTTCCCTGGTATTTGTAAAAATGTATATCCATCTCCTGCTTTTATGGTGCAAAGTTATTGCTTGACCGCGTTAAAAGGTTAAATAAGTTAAATGGACTCATGGTTGTTATGTTGGTGCTTTTAACACTTATATACCGGAAATAATATCAAGCGTTTTTTGAATGAGCCGGTCAATGGCCGCATTGGCGTCTTTACTGAATTGTTTGCTGATGCGGTTAGCTATAATGGCGCTAAGGCTAAGGCAATGGTGTCCCAAAAGTTTCCCCATGCCATAAATACCGGCTGTTTCCATTTCAAAATTACATATCCGGTGGGTACCAAAGCTAAAAGCAGACAATCTGTCTATAAAAGCCGGGTTGCTTAACCCCAGTCGCAGAATTCTTCCCTGCGGGCCGTAAAAACCCGGGCAGGTTACGGTAATACCCTGGTGAAACCCTTCAACGAAATGCTTGAGGAGACCTACGCTGGCACTGCTAATATAGGGCGATGCCGTATGATTATGCAACTGGATTTGGGTAATAAAAGACTGGATCAGTTGATTCTCTTCGTCATTGTTTTCATTACGATAAAAATGCAATAGGTTATCTGTCCCGATTCCGTGTGTGCTGGCAACATAATGATCAACAGGGATATCTTCCTGCAAAGACCCGGCAGTGCCAATCCGGATAACCTGCAATGTGGTAAGCGGTGATTTCACTGTTCTGGCAGCCAGATCAATATTAACCAGTGCATCCAGTTCATTCATCACAATATCAATATTGTCGGTTCCAATACCTGTTGATACAACAGAAAGCCGCTTATTGCCTATACGCCCGGTATGGGTAACAAATTCGCGGTGCTGGCACGTGTACTCTATTTCGTCAAAATGTTTGCTTACTTCTTTTACCCTGCCGGGATCGCCCACTGTTATAATAATACCGGCTAATTCTTCGGGCAGCAGATCTAAATGATAAACAGCTCCCCGCTTATTGAGAATTAGTTCAGATTCAGCAATATATTGCATGCGTAAGATAGTTGTTGTTCATAAAAATATCCTATTTTTGCAACCCGGAAAAAAAGATAAAAAGGTCCTGTGGCCGAGTGGCTAGGCAGAGCTCTGCAAAAGCTCGTACAGCGGTTCGAATCCGCTCGGGACCTCCAAAAACAATCGGCCTCAGCAATGAGGCCTTTTTTTTAAACTTAAACTTAAAAGCTGGGATATAATTTATGAATACGGTCAATCCACTCCTGGATCCCGGTATTGGTTATGTCGCTGGTACTGAAATTGGCGAGGCTAAAGCGGATGGTACGGTTTCTGGCATTTGATATAAAAATGAAATTGCCGCCGGCATAAATAGTGTACGTTTCTAAGCCGGGTGGAGAAGGCAGCTTTTTAAAATTGATAGTATTGGTCAATGCTTCAAAATCTGTCAATACACTAATGTTATTCATGATGCAAAAATAAGTGAAAAAATCAGAAGCCGGAGAAGCATTCATTACATTTTTGCTTTTCCCATTAATAATTCTTACATACGTTGTGTATTTCTTAACATAATTGTACGTAACTTTAAAGCAGTTGTTAATACAGTCAATCGTTTTCCCCGCCAGTTCAAGAACTCGTTTTTTCCTCCGGCATGTTTCCCAAAAAATAATTCCTGTATTTCATCAAGCTACCTTCTGATTGATTGGGAACAAAATCAAATGTTATGACTATACTTATTTTTTTTGTATCACTGTGGTACATGTCTTTGTTTACACAAACATTTTTTCAGCACCGTTATGCTGCGCATGCCGCGTTTAAGATGAGTAAATTCTGGGAAAGATTTTTTTTCATTTTTACTTACGTCATGCAGGGATCTTCTTATTCATGTCCGCGTTCCTATGCCGTAATGCACCGCATGCATCATGCTTATACCGACACGGAAAAGGATCCGCACTCGCCAAAATTTTCATCGAATATTTTTTCAATGATGTGGCGTACCCGGAATATTTATGTTGGGATACTTAAAGGAACCTTGCCTGTGGAATCGAGGTTTACCAAAAATCTTCCTAAATGGAATGGTTTTGATAAGTGGGCCAATTCTACTACTTCAAAAATTTTATGGATTTTGCTTTATATTAGTTTCTTTATCATTTTTGCTTCCTCGGCATGGTGGTTTTTATTGCTTCCCGTAGTAATTACGATGTGTGCTTTTCATGGTGCAATTATTAATTGGTTCGCCCATAAATACGGATATATAAATTTCAGGCTGAAAAACACTTCGCACAATTTATTTTTGGTTGATGTTTTAATGCTGGGAGAATCGTATCATAACAATCATCACAAAAATCCATCTTCCGTTAATTTTGGAAAACGCTGGCATGAAGTGGATCCTGTTTACCCGGTTATACTTTTTTTTAAATGGCTGGGTATTATCCGTTTTAATAAACCATATTATTCAAAAGGAATTATCCGCCAGGATAATAATGACCAATAATTGAAACGCTCCTTTAGGGGATGGCATCCGTTGAAGAACTTTGATGGTTAAAATAGCAGGGCATACAGAGAAACACTGAGTGAACAAAATTGGCCGGTTAAAGATCATAGTATTTACTTTATTATTTACATTTAGGTCATAAAATGCTGCTATGAGAGGCGTAATCGCTGCTTTTTGTTGTGTGTTGCTGAGTAGCGCCAAAATCTTAGCCCAGCCTGTATGTGGCTTCGACCAGTCTGATTATGCCCTCCGGCAGGCAGACCCCGCCTATAAACTCCATGTAACGTTAAATGAACAAAAGATCGAACAGCTTCTTCAGCAAAGAAAAGCCGAACGGCAATACCAGAAAAAAGAAACGGGTATTTTCACCATTCCCATTGTAGTGCATGTACTGCATGCGGGCGAACCGGTTGGTACGCCTTTTAATCCTGCCGATGAACAGATACTTGCTGCAATTGAGTATTTGAATGCTATATACAATGGCACACATGTTTCCCTAACTCCTGCGGGTACCGATGCTGCCGGTGACCTGGGCTTACGCTTTGTGTTGGCTAAAAGAGATCCTGGCTGTAATCCAACAACTGGTATTCACCGGGTTGATATGTCTTCCAATGCTGCGTATGTGGCCAATGGCGCCAGCAGTGGTAATACTAGCGAGGACATTGCTATGAAAGCCCCTATAGTATGGGACCGGTCACAATATTATAATATTTATGTAGTCAATAAAATCAATGGTCAGGATGGAACTACGGGTCAGTTTGTTGCCGGGTACGCCTATTTCCCTACTTCCAGCGTGGTAGATGGTACGGTAATGCTGGCTACGCAAATGAAGGCAGGCTCTAAAACGCTTTCGCATGAGATAGGGCATGCTTTTAATCTTTATCATCCTTTTGAAGGCTCTTCCAATATGAGCAAATGCCCCATAGGTAAAGGCGATCATGTTGACGATACAGATCCTGTTTCCTTTAATACCAGTGCTTTAGGGGTAGTTGATTTTGCCTGTCGTACGGGCAATAATACCTGTATTGATCAGCCTTATAATATCCGTACGGAAAGTAATTTCATGAATTATACCAATTGTTATACGCTTTTTACGCCCGGGCAAAGAGACCGTATGCAGGCAAGTGTATTATTAGAAGACAGAAACAGCCTTATTACATCCGCAGGTGCTGTTCCTACCTATGCAAGTCCTTCCTGCACACCTAAAATTAATTTTGAACAGCAAAGCGCCGAGCTTCCCAAAACAGCAACAACAGTAAGCGGATGCCTGAAATACCGCGACCATGTTTTTAAGCTTACCATTGGTGGCGATCCGCTGCAAAATGCCACTGCTCTGCTTGCTGTTGACCCGGCATCCACGGCGATTGAACATGGCGACTTTGATTTTCCTTCAGGGAAAAATATCGTATTCCCTGCAGGCTCAAATAGCAGCAGACCTTTTGTATTGCGGGTTTACGATAATGGCAGTTCCGCCGAAACAAAGCTTTTACGCCTGAATTTTTCTGTTAATAGCGGAGGAGGAATTGCCGAAAGGGGAAGTGCTGCCCCGGTAATGAATATCAATATTCAACCCCGGGACTATAGCCCCGTAGTTCCGGGTGGGACTGCGATCGCAACAATCGGTTCACCAACCTACCATATCAATAACGCTAAAATTTTTGATGCAACGCTTCCAAAACAAAAAACACAGATCCTTTATAAGTCGGGTGAGCTTGCAGCAGCAGGACTTTCCGCAGGAAGCCTCATTACCGGGTTACGGTTTTTTGTAGAAAAGAATACCAGCCGGGCTTTTAAGAACCTGCGCATAAAGATGGCGCAGACTACTCTTGCTCATCTCGCGGAAAATGGCAGTATCCAATTTGCCGGCAATATGACAAACGTATTATCGCTGGCATCATATGCTACGGTAAATGGCTGGAATACTTTCACGCTTGAACAGCCTTTTGGCTGGGATGGTACCAGTAACATTGCGGTAGAACTTTGTTTTGATAACGGCACGCCGGCTGCCGGGGCCGCGGATATCGTACATGCTTATAGTGATGGAAGCGATGGCGAACAAGGGAGCATGATAGAGGATGGTACCGTGAATTGCTCACAAAGCTTTGCTTTGGTGAGCTTTTACCGGAATGGTGTAAAACCTGTTGTTATGCTGGATTATACCATACAGGGTAATCCGGCGGGAAATTCAATGGGTGAATCCAAAGAAGAATATCTTGGTCCGTATAACGAGGTATACTTCTATGATAAGTTGCAGCCACAGAAAATTATGGCTAAAATTAAAAACCTGGGCGCATGGGATTATGGTTGTACAACGGTAAGTATTGACAGGGAAGGCGAAGGCGTAGCACCATTTTGGAACAACACACCGGCTCAATCCCTTGCGCGTAAAACATTTTTTGTTGCACCCCAAAATAACAACGCTTCGGGAAACTACGAAATAACCCTTTATTATACCGATGCGGAAAAAAGGGGGTATGAAACGGCAACGGGTAAAAGCTGGACCGATGTAAAAATGATCAAAACAGAAATTCCTGTTTCATCTGTTACGCCGGCAACCCCTGAAGCGGATAAGGTAAAAATAAATGCAGCGGTTGGGCATGGCCGTTTTGGTAAAGATCATACTGTGCAGGCTGTTTTTAATACGGGTTTTTCGGGGTTTTCAGTGGGTGCTTTAGATGCTGTTTTGCCTGTAAGCTGGCTTAGCTTTGAAGCTGTAAATAAGGATGGAAACGTAAAGCTCCGCTGGTCAACCGCTATGGAGTTTAATAACAGCCATTTTGAAGTGCAGGCGAGCACCGATGGAATGGGTTACACTACGGTTGGCACATTGCCTTCAAAAGGTAACAGCAATACAGCGGTAGATTATGAATATTTTCATTTGCAGCCCCGGAAGGGAAAAATGTATTACCGCATAAGGCAGGTAGACCTGGATGGAAAAAGCACTTACAGCAAAATTATAGAAGTATACATTGCAGGGAGCACCGGCCCTGAACCCTCACTATATCCTGTACCGGCAGGGAATAGTATTACGGTTCATTTTGGGAAGCCTGCTGCTAATGCCACTATTGAAATTTTAAGCAGTGATATGAAACCCGTGTATACGGGAAAAGCAGACGGCACGCTTCTAATCAAAACGATTTATACCGGCAACTGGGCCGCAGGAACGTACATAGTGAGAATAACTGCCGGGAAAAACAGTTATGTACTGAGGTTTGTTAAGCTTTAACAGGGTAGTTTATTACCACCCTGCAACTTGTAACCTGCGAATCACTTACCCCTTACTTAATATACCCCAGTATCTTCAGCATGCTTTGCGAAGATTGTTCTTTGGCGTATAGCCAGTCAACCAGTTTACCGTTCTTGTCGTATTCCACAATAACATGTTTTGGAGAGGGGATAAGGCAGTGTTTAATGCCACCGTAGCCGCTGATCTGATCCTGGTATGCGCCGGTATGAAAGAAGCCCAGATACAGGGGTTCTCCATTCACAATTTTAGGAAGAAATACTTCGTTGATATGTTCTTCAGAATCATAGTAGTCGTGACTATCGCATGTCATACCGCCAAGTACCACCCGTTGATACTCTTCTTCCCATTTGTTAATGGGAAGCAATAAAAATCTTTCGCCAATGCCCCAGGTATCGGGCAATGTGGTAATAAAAGAAGAGTCTATCATATACCAGGTTTCCCGGTCGTTCTGTACTTTTTGTCCTACTACGCTATAAATATGTGCCATGCTTTCCCCAACCGTAAAGCTGCCAAACTCTGTATAAATGTTGGGCATGGGCACTTTGGCTTTTTTACAGGCGCTTTTAATATTACGTACAATTTCATTGATCATGAACTGGTAGTCGTATTCAAACCCGAGCGAATGCTTGATAGGAAAACCGCCGCCAATATTAATGGAATCCAGCTCAGGGCATATCTTTTTTAACTGGCAATACAGGTGAATGATCTTATTGAGCTCACTCCAGTAATAAATATCATCTTTGATGCCTTTATTGAGAAAGATGTGCAGCATCTTTAACTGGAACTTGTGTTCATTTCCCTCAATCTTATCTACATAAAATTCCAGTATATCCCTTGCCCTCATGCCTAACCGGGAAGTATAGAAAGGAAAAGTAGGCTCTTCTTCAGCGGCAACACGTATGCCCAGCTTAAACGGCACTTTTACCGAACGGCGGTAAGCATCAAGCTCCTCTTTGTTATCAAGAACGGGAATTACATTTTTAAAGCCGGTATTCAGCAGCCTGGCAATACGCGAAGTATATCCTTTTTGTTTAAAGCCATTGCAGATAATATGAATGTCTTTATTGATCTTCCTTCTTTCATACAGCCGGTTAATGATCTCTATATCGTATGCATAAGAGGTTTCAAGGTGAATTTCATGCTTGAGCGCCTCTTCAACCGCAAAAGCAAAATGTGAGCTTTTGGTGCAGTAGCAATAAAAGTACTTGCCTTCATACCGGTGTTTCTTGAACGCATCTTTAAACATCTTTTTTGCCTTATCTATCTGCATGCCTATTTTGGGCAGGTAGGTAAGCTTAAGGGGTGTGCCATATTTGTCAATAAGTGCTTTCAGGTCTAATCCGTTAAAGCGAAGGTAGCCGTCTGTTACATCAAAACCTTCCTGTGGAAAATAGAAGGTTTGTTTCACCAGATCGGTGTATGATTTGTTCATTTTTTACTGTAGAAATGTTGTAAGGGTGAGCAATAAATATACAAATGTAGTTTTTTGGTGCTTTTTCCAATAAAAAACCGGTTGTGAATTTTTTTCACTACCGGTTACGTGTAATTATCTGGAAAAATTATTCAATTCATCCCTGTGTTTATCGTTATTTAACGGAAGCAATCAGCTTCTTAAAGCTTTCGGCTTCGTTCATCGCAAGGTCGGCTAAAACCTTGCGGTCAAGTTCTATCCCTTTCTGGCGCAATTTAAAGATAAACTCCGAATAGGTGAGCCCTTCTTCGCGCACAGCGGCGTTAATACGCGCTATCCATAAAGCACGGTATTCTCTTTTCTTCAGTTTCCGTCCAACATAGCTGTAGGTTAATCCTTTTTCCACTACGTTTTTGGCAACGGTTAATACATTTTTACGTTTGCCATAAAAGCCTTTGGCGGCTTTTAATATTCTTTTCCTGCGGGCCTTGGATGCAACGGCATTTACTGAACGTGGCATAATTATTAAGTTTTAAGTTGTAGTACGCTCCGGGCGTACGTAAACTGTTTTTTAAATGTTATTCTGTTAATATACGGTCTGCTGTCTCCATACAGGGAGCAACCAGCCTATTTTAAACGCAAAAGGCGTTTCACGAAATCCATATTAGACTGGTGTACCTGTCCATCAATTCTCATGGCGCGTTTGCGTTTTTTTGATTTTTTGGTAAGAATGTGACGGCGAAAAGCCTTTTGATGGGTGATCTTGCCGGTGGCGGTCACTTTAAACCTTTTCTTTGCGCTGGAATTGGTTTTAACCTTTGGCATATAAGTAAAAGTATTTATGTTATACCCGTGGGGCGGTCCCGAACAGACGGAACACTTATGGAGCCTTTGGGGCAATTTGCACTTTGTTGCTGCAAAGCAGTAAACCAAGTACACCCGTTTTTGCGGGGTGCAAAGGTATATAAAATATATGTATAGAAAAACAACTTTTTCAGATGGCTGTCAGGTGTCAGGGATCAGCCGTCAGATCAGGTGAGGTAACTACCGGGGATAGGGCGGATACTCCCTCTTTCATCTTTTTCTCTTCTCCCCCGAATTTCGGTTTTCCGGCTTCGGAATTTTAGGTTTGTGATTTATGTTGCATTACTTCGAACTTCGGATTTCCATCTTCGAATCTGGCATTTGAAATTTATTTGGTTCTTGTTATTTGTCTTTTGGTGCTTTGTATTTCTTCGGATTTAGGATTTTAGATTTCGTGCTTTATCCATAACCACAAATATTTTACCGACTTTCGCCTCAAGCCCTTAATTTTAAACCATGAGAATTGTCTTCTTTTGTCTTTCCTGTATCATAACGGTGGCAATGGTTATTGTCCTGGGTACTAACACCTTGCTACCACTTCCTTTGGGCAGCTTTTTAAGCCCCCAGCATGGTATATGGCAAAATGCAGAACCTGTGAAGCAGCATTTTAATGCCCGGCTGCACTTTTCTGAACTTAAGGGAAAATCCACGGTATATCTTGATGATCGCCTGGTGCCCCATATTGTGGCAGATAATGATGAAGACGCCTGTTTTTTACAGGGCTACCTCCATGCCCGTTTCCGCTTATGGCAGATGGAATTTCAAACCTATGCGGCGGCAGGGCGCATCAGTGAGATCGTGGGCGATAAAGCGCTGGATTTTGATAAGGGCAGAAGAAGGCTGGGAATGGTATATGCAGCGGAAAATATGCTGAAGGAAATAGAAGTCAACCCCCTTTCCAAAGCGCAGGTAGATAGCTATACAGCGGGAGTGAACGCTTATATAACGTCATTGCCCGAAAGCCGGTTGCCGGTAGAATATAAACTATTAGGATATAAACCGGAAAAATGGAGCAACCTGAAAACCGCGCTGTTTGTAAAACAGATGGCTCAAACGCTGTCGGGCTTTTCGGATGATCTGCCTTTAACAAAAGCCAAAGCTTTTTTTGGTGATGAAGCCCTGCGTATTCTTTTTCCCCAGGTAAGCGATTCGCTTGATCCTGTAATACCTAAAGGCACGCTTTTCCCCCCTGCTTCTGTTACTCCGGTTGCACCCGCACTTACCGATTCGGTATATATTAATAACATTACGGGAAACTTGCAGGAAATAGAAAAGCCCAACCCCAACAATGGGAGTAATAACTGGGCGGTAAGCGGCGCGCGAACACGAAGTGGCGCGCCTATACTTTGCAATGATCCGCATCTAGATCTGTCGTTTCCCTCCATCTGGTACGAAATGCAGGTAACCACACCCACTATGAACGCTTACGGTGTAAGCTTTCCGGGAGCACCGGGGGTTATTATAGGCTTCAACGATAGTATCGCTTTTGGCTTTACCAATTCAGAAAGAGATGTAATGGACTATTATGCCATACAGTTTAAAGACAAAACCAAAACGCAGTACAGGTTCGGCAGCGGCTGGGAAAACAGCCGGCTGAGAATTGAAACGATTAAAGTAAAAGGCAGGCCGATAGTGTATGATACGATTGCGTATACTGTTTTCGGCCCGGTTATATACGATGAAAGTTTTCCTTCTGCTACTGAACCCGGCGCAGCGTTGGCTTTGCGCTGGAAAGCGCATGATCCTTCGAACGAATTGCTAACCTGGTATTATTTAAACCGGGCCAACAATTACGAAGATTATAAAAATGCATTGCAATATTTTACCAACCCGGCGCATAATGTTGTTTTTGCATCCAAAGCCGGCGATATCGCCATCTGGCAGCAGGGCGTTTTTCCCGCGCTGTGGAACAGGCAGGGATTGTATGTGATGCCGGGAAAAGACAGCAGCTATATGTGGCAGGAGTTTATTCCCGCAGATGAAAACCCGCATATCCTTAATCCCGAAAGAGGGTTTGTGAGCAGCGCTAACCAGCGTCCGGCCGACAGCACCTATCCTTATTTTATTCCGGGCTACTATGACCTGTACAGGGGTATTGCCATTAACAGGGAGTTGTATGCCATAGATGACGTTACCGCAGATGATATGATGAAGCTGCAAAACGATAACTACAATGTATTTGCGGAAACTGCAAGACCCTTATTGCTGAAGTATGTTAACGACAGCAGCCTGAATGAAAATGAAAGAAAATACCTTGACATCGTAAGCGGGTGGTCGTTATACAATAATATTAATGAAAGAGGCGCTACTATCTTCAAGCTGTGGTACGATAATCTTGAAAAGCAGGTATGGGATGATGAATTTGAAAAAGCCGGCGTTACAGGGCTCCGTCCTTCCGAAAAAACATTAACGGAAGCCTTGCTGCGCGATACGGCGTTTAAGTACATTGATAATATTAATACGCCTGAGCAGGAAACCATTACCGATGTAATAACCAATGCTTATAAACAGGCTGCAAAAGCTGCGGATTCGCTCAGCGCTGTCAATCAGCTTACCTGGGGCGCTAATAAAAACACATCCATTTATCATTTACTGGGTGCTGCCATGATGCCTTTTGCAAGAACAGGATTGCCGGTAGGCGGCGGATCGCATATCATTAACGCCATGCAGCACAATCATGGTCCCAGTTGGCGCATGGTCATTGAACTAACAAAAGAAACGGATGCTTATGTAATATACCCTGGCGGACAGTCGGGGAATCCCGGCAGCCTATACTACGATTCATTTGTAGATAAATGGGCGGCAGGTGAATACTATAAGGCCTGGTTTATGAAAAGAGGAGAACAGGAGGGAGACAGGCTGGTATGGAAAATGGAGTTTGGGAATGAGTGAGGGGCGCAGTGGTGAATAGTCAATAATGAATAGTCTGTCGTGAGTGACGAACATTTAGCAACTAACCGGCAAATCAACCGGGCAACCAGTTAATTAACCAATCATCTGATCAGACAGCAAACTGACTAACGCATAACAATCAACAACATGAAATTTACAGCCTCCATTATATTAACCGCATTGCTGAGTTTTGTAGCCTGCCTGTATCTTCCCTGGTGGAGCATTGCGGTGGTTTCTTTTTTAATACCCCTCATCATCATTCAAAAACCTTACATGGCTTTTATAACAGGGTTTGTTGCGCTTTTATTGCTGTGGGGCGGACTTGCCTGGTGGATCAGTACCGCCAATGATCATTTGCTTGCGCATAAAATTGCTGTGCTGGTAATAAAAGCCGATAGCCCGTTGTTGCTGATTGGCTTAACGGCTTTGATTGGCGGGTTGGTAGCTGCATTTTCGGCACTCAGCGGCTCTCTGCTTCGCCGGCTGTTCTGAGTGGTTTTGCAATTTCATTTACTTACAAAGCCTTATTTTCGTTGAGGGAATGTTGTTGCATGAAAAAATACTTGCTCCTTATTATTTTTCTTACCGGCTCTCATTTGCTTGCGCTGGCTGTTCCTGTTACGGGAACAGTAAAAGACAATAAGGGAAACCTCCTTCCATTTGCTTCCGTAATAGTTAAAGGCGGCATACTGGGTACTACCGCTAATAATGAGGGAAAGTATGTGTTGAACCTTCCTGCCGGCAGCTATATACTGCAATGTATGCATGTGGGGTATAAGATGATGGAGAAGGAGGTTACGGTGCTTCAACAACCTTTGCAAATTGATTTCACGCTTCTTTTACAGGAACTCACACTGCAGGAAATTGTAATCGGCGATGGGGTGGAAGATCCCGCCTATGAAATTATACGTCAGGCCATAAAAAAGCGATCTTTTTACAAAAACCAGGTAAATGCTTTTCAATGCCAGGTATATATCAAGGGACAGCTCAGGCTGCAGGACTATCCTGCAACGATCTTCGGACAAAAAGTTGATTTTGCCGATGGAGATACAGGGAAAAATAAAATGATCTATCTCTCCGAAACCATTGCTACCTATTCGTTTCAAAAACCCGAAAAGGAAAAGGTAGAAGTTACTTCCACCAGGGTAAGCGGCCAGGCGGAAGGTTTTGGATTCGGCAGTCCGCGATACGTTACTTTTTATGATAACAATATACAGATCAGCAATGCGCTTAATCCGCGTGGTTTTATTTCTCCCATTGCTGAAAACGCCCTGAATTTTTACCGTTATCAATTCATGGGCAGCTTTACGGAGAACGGCAGGCTGATCAATCATATAAAGGTTACGCCCAAACGAAGTTATGAGCCCCTGTTCAGCGGCTATATCAATATTGTTGAGGAGGAGTGGCGGATTCATAGCGTGGACCTGATGCTTACCAAAAGATCGCAGATGGAGCTGGCAGATACATTGCGTATTGAGCACCTCTATGTGCCCGTTTCCAAAGACGTATGGATGATTCACAGCCAGGTAGTATATCCCGCGGTTAAAATGTTTGGGTTTGATGCCAAAGGAAGTTTCGTAACCGTGTATTCGGATTATACGCTTGATCCGGAATTTGATAAAAAATTTTTCAGCAATATCATTCTCGCATACGACACCGGGTCTAATAAAAAGCCGCGTGCTTACTGGGATACCGTTCGTCCGGTGCCGCTTTTGGATGATGAACTAATGGATTACCTGAAAAAAGACAGCCTGGAGATCGTACGGCGTGACCCCCGCTACCTTGATTCTGTTGACAGGAGAAAGAACAGGTTTACTCCTGCCGGTATTTTAATTTTCGGACAAACCTTTAACCGGCAAAGCAAGAAGTCATCCTTCAGTTATCCGCCATTGATTGAAATAACGAACTTTAACACGGTGGAAGGGTTCAATATCAATTTAGGTCCAACCTATGCCAGGAATTTTACAGAAAACCGGTCTGTTTCCATTACACCCACGGTGCGTTATGGATTTACCAACCGTCACCTGAATGCCGATGTTGCCACACAATATACTTTCGGGAAATGGCGTATGAATTCGATTGCGCTTGCCGGAGGTAAAAAGGTATTCCAGATCAACAATAACAACCCGGTAAAACCGATTGTTAATTCTTACAATACCCTGCTGTTTGGAAGCAACTATTTGAAAATTTATGAGGCGGCCTTTGCCGAAATATTATATACAAGAGGAGTGGGAGAGGGCACTACCATAAAAGCGAATATCAGCTACCAGGACAGGATGCCGCTTGAAAACACCGATGACACCTATTGGGGAAAAGCTAAAAACATCACCCGCCGAACGCCCAACTACCCGGTGGAACTGGTTTCAGAGAACTTTCAGCGGCACCAGGCACTGGTAGCGGCATTTACGGTTAGCTACCGGCCCGGAACAAAATATATCCAGCTACCCGAGCGGAAAATTAACCTGGGTTCTAAGTATCCGATGTTTACCGTAAGCTTTGCCAAAGGCATTAACGGCTTACTGGGCAGCGATGTGGATTATGACCGCTGGAAATTTTCCGTAAAGGATGATATTAATGTAAAGCTGGCCGGCATGTTTGATTATAACATTTCAGTAGGCGGTTTTTTTAATAACCGCAGGCTGGAGATACCCGATTACCAGCATTTCAATGGTAACCGGATGCTGGTAGCAACGGAATACCTGAACAGTTTTCAGTTGGCTCCCTATTATGCCCGCTCAACTACCGAAAGGCTGTATGCTACCTTAAATATAGAGCATCATTTCAACGGGTTCCTCACCAATAAAATACCATTCATTAAAACGCTCAACCTGCATCTTATAGGAGGCGCCAATGCGTTTGTAGTGAACAAGAATAATTATTATTATGAGGCCTTTGGTGGTATCGAAAACATACTTAAAATCCTGAGAATTGATTATGTATGGGGTTTTGGCAACCAGGGGTTCCAAACTTCCGCGGTTCGTATCGGCTTCAGGGGAGGGTTTGGTGGAAATTAATGAACAGGTATCAGGGCAGATCATACAGGAAGGCAGGACTGTATTTTTCTTCAGTTACATTATTTATTTCGAACTTAGGTCATAACTTCATCTATTATCTTTTAAATGGATTTATAATGGTTAACGAACAGGTAAAAAAATGGGGAGAGCTGGAAGGAAAAGATGTGCTGCAGTATACGCTGGCTAATAAGAAGGGTGTAACGGTAAAAATATTGAACTACGGAGGCACCATCACCGATATCATAACGCCAGGCAAAACAGGTGAAAAAGGGAATGTTATATTGTGTTTCGATTCGCTGGAAGGTTATCTGCAAAAGAACAATCCTTTTTTTGGCTGCTTAGTTGGACGGTATGCCAACCGCATTGCCAACGCCCGTTTTTCGTTAAATGGCAAAGTATACCAGCTGGCGCCGAACAACAATGGCAATACCCTGCACGGGGGCATAAAAGGATTTGATAAAAAAGTGTGGGATGCCGTTTTTACCCCCGAAAGTGCTTCGCTTCAGCTCACATATAAGAGCCCTGATGGCGAGGAAGGTTATCCGGGCAATCTTACTGTTACTGTTGTGTATACTTTATCAGAAGAAAGTGAGCTCATCATTGATTATACAGCGGTTACGGATGCGGCCACACCCGTTAACCTTACCAATCATGCATATTTTAATTTATCGGCAGGCAGTGATGCCACTGTGCTGGATCATGAACTGATGCTGCGGTCGGGTTATTACACCACAACCAACGACAAGGTTATTCCTACGGGCGATTTGGTTCCGGTAAAAAATACCCCTTACGATTTCACTTCTCCTAAAAAGATCGGAAAGGACATTGCTGCAACGGGAAATGGTTACGACCACAACTTTGTGCTGGGTAATAATACAGGTAAGCTGCAAACCATCAGCACATTGTATCATGCCGCCAGCGGCCGGCTTATGGAAACCGCCACCACACAGCCGGGGGTGCAATTGTATACAGGCAATTATTTAGATGGCAGCCTGCAGCACACACCCGCTAATATACCATACCATAAGCACGCAGGTGTTTGCCTCGAAACCCAGCACTACCCCGATTCGCCCAACCAGCCTGCATTCCCCGACAGTATTTTGCGCCCGGGTGAAAAATATCACCAGATAACCGTATATAAATTCTCGGTTAAGTAAGTTTGGATCATGCCGGTGAACAGGAATATTAGTTTACGGAATTTCAGCTAAATTTGCAGCCATAAAATAAGCGAATCAATAAGTAAAACCCATGATTTTACCCATTATAGCATATGGCGCCCCGGTGCTGAGAACAGTGTGTAAGGATATAACGCCGGACTATCCCAAATTAGGTAAGCTGATTGAGGATATGTGGGAAACCATGTATGCATCCAGCGGGGTAGGCCTGGCAGCACCCCAGGTTAACCGCGATATCCGCCTTTTTATTATAGACAGTACCCAGGTGTTTGCGGGTATGGATGATGGAGAGCGTAATAAATATCCGGATACGCCCGGAATTAAGCAGGTTTTTATTAATGCCCATATTAAGGAACTGGATGGTAAGGAATGGGCATATAACGAAGGCTGCCTCAGCATTCCCAAAATACGGGAAGATATTTACCGCAATGAGGAAGTAACCATCGCGTATGTGGATGAACAATTTGAGCCCCGCACTGCAACATTTAACGGAATAACAGCTAGGGTCATCCTTCATGAATACGATCATATTGAAGGTAAATTATTCATTGATTACCTGAAACCTTTTAAGCGCAGGTTAATGAAAGGTAAGCTCGACGATATTTCGAAAGGAAAAGTGAATGTTGATTACAAAATGTCTTTTGCAAAGTAAATACCGGCATATAACGCAACTCCTGCTGTTGTTTTTTTTACTTCCCGTGTTGCTCCCTGCCCAGCAGAACGATACCGTGACGGTGGATAAAAAAGTGATTACACTGTCGGAGATCATCATCCGTAATAATATAGACATACCTTCCTTTATTGAAAGAGTAAAAAACGATACTACTTTTTACAAGGCTTTCCGCAACCTGCGTATACTGAACTTCACTTCGCTGAATGACATCCGCATGTTTGATAAAAAAGGAAAGGTGAAAGCCGCCTTATACAGCAAAACTACGCAATGGGCCGATAAGGGCTGCCGTCATACCAGCATTGTACAGGAAGAAGTTACAGGGGATATGTATGGCAGCAACCAACAGTATAATTATTACACGCCTGAATTATATGCCAGTCTTTTCTTTGCCCCCGATACCATTTGCGGTGAAACCAATATAGTAAAAGGAACGGAGCTGAACCTGAAGGGTAAATCGGGCATGGCTAAACGTAAGGAACAATTAAAAATGCTTTTTTTTAACCCCGGCAAAGCCATACCCGGACTGCCGTTTATTGGCAGCAAAACGGCCATTTTTGAAGAAGATATGGCGCCCCTCTACGATTATCATCTCGATCTGCAGGAACACCTTGGCGAGCTGTGCTATTTGTTTGTTATAAAAGCCAGAGCGGGATTAAAAGGAGCAAAAAAAGACCGGGTAGTGATTGATGAAATGACCACCTGGTTTAGTGTAAATACATTTGAGGTGCTGGCCAGGAATTATGCTATGAGCTATAAAGCGGGTGTATACGATTTTGAGGTGCAGCTGCAGGTGGAGATGACAAAAGCGAATGGTTACCTGGTTCCGAAGTTATTGCGCTACACGGGCAACTGGGATGTGATCTTTAAAAAAAGAGAAGATGGGGTTTTTACAGCAACACTTTTCGATTTTGAGAGAAGGGAATAGTGAGAAGTGAATGGTGAATGGGTAGTCTCACGGTTATCATTTATCGTTTCACCAGGTGGAACATGAATGGTGAGAAAAGAAACGAGAGAAGTGAAAGACACTTACTCCTTATACCCTATTCCTTACCCCTTTGATACGGCATATTATGATTAACTTAACACTACTTTTTCACTTTTTAATCGTAACAATGTGTTTGCAGTAACCATACTTGGCAATAACTCGGCGCTTCCAATGCACGACAGGCATCCCACTGCCCAGGTGGTTTATTATGATGAGCATCTGTTTTTAGTGGATTGCGGCGAAGGCACGCAAATACAAATGAACCGCTATAAGATCCGCCGTAACCGTATCCGCTATATATTCATTTCCCATTTACACGGCGATCATTATTTTGGATTACCCGGTTTGCTCACCAGTTATGGGTTAAACGGACGTACGGAAGACCTGTGGATATTTTCACCGCCGCTGCTCAGGGAAATCATTGATATACAACTGCAAGCCGCCGATACGGTTTTACCTTACTCTTTACACTTTGTTGTCATCGAAAAGGAAGGTATCTTGGTTGATGAAAAGAAGATAACGGTAAGCTGCTTTGCGGTAAATCATCGTATACCCTGCTGGGGTTTTATGTTTAAGGAAAAGAACAAACCCTTAAAGCTGGATAGCGAAAAACTGAGGAAGTATGCCATCCCTTCTTCCTTTTACCAGCGGCTTAAGGCAGGGGAAGATTATATTACTAAAGATGGGATGGTTATAAAAAAAGAGTGGCTCACCCTGCCGGTACCGCCTGTGGAAAGTTATGCCTATTGCGCGGATACGGTTTATGATGAAAGCATTGCTGAAAAATGTAAGGCCGTTGATCTTTTATATCATGAAGCCACTTACTTAGATGATCAAAAAGAAAAAGCCGCCGGCCGTATGCACTCCACCAGTGTTCAGGCTGCGGCTATTGCTTTAAAAGCCAATGCCGGCAAGCTGCTGATCGGGCATTTCAGCAGCCGCTATGAAACCTTGGATGATTTTGTTACGGAAGCCCGGGCTGTGTTTCCCAATACAGACTTAGCCATAGAAGGAGCAACGTATATCATACATAAATAAGGCTAAGGGTTAAAGGCATTGAATAACCTTCAATTTAAAAATTTAATTTCAGGCAATTTTTTAGTTGGCATGATTTTCTTTTGAGTCTTAATATTATTTATTCTTAAAACCAACACTTGTATGGAAAAAACACTTTTTCGTTTGCTTAAGGGTACTATGTTTGTTGCTATGGCCGGCATCTGGCTTTTTTCGTGTAAACCTAAAATAAGCGACCAGGACATAGAAGCCAAAATTCAATCCAATACCGCTTTATCACATCTTGTGGCTACCGTACAGGATGGCGTAGTTACGCTTAGCGGGGAAGCTAAAGACCAGGCCGATCAAATGGACAGTGAAGCTGCCGTTAAAAGTATAGAAGGCGTGAAGCAGGTTATCAACAATACCACCATCGCTCCGCCTCCTCCGCCCGCTCCTGTTGAAATTGCGGCAGATGATCCTTTAACGAAAGGTATTGCAGATGCGCTTAAGGATTTCCCCACGGTTAAAGCCACCGCTGCTGATGGCATCATTACCGTTACCGGCGAAACCACGGCGGCTAACTGGAGGAAAATTAAAATGACACTGGATGGCTTAAAGCCTAAGAAAGTAGACGCCACCGCGTTAAAAATTAACTAATCTAAAAAACTAAACATATATGGCACTACAGGATAAATACAAACAGTTAGTAGATACGGCTACCGGTTCGGGTGTGGCCAATTTGCAGGTAAGAGAGCAGGATGGCGTATTATATATTGATGGTGAAGCGCCATCGGGCAGTGTAAAGGATCAATTGTGGGATATATACGGGAAAATTGACCCCAATTTTTTATCGGGAGATGTGGTAATGAATGTAAATGTAGCAACTGCCGTGGCAGGCGCTAAGGCTAAAGTAACTACCGAAACGTCTAATCTGAATATCCGTAAAGGTCCCGGTACCGATCAGCCCATTGTTGGCAAAGCGGCGCACAATGAGCTGGTAACGCTGGTGAGTAAGGCAAACGACCAGTGGTGGCTGATTAGAACCGATGACGGGGAAGAAGGCTATGCCTATGCCCGGTATTTAACGCCGGAAGAATAGGAGTATAGTATATTTTCTGTATTAAGATATAAGGGGGTACTGTTTGGTATTCCCTTTTTTCGTTCTGCAAGTCCAGATACAGTATAACCCCTTTTGTTCTATCTCCTTCGGATTTCGAATTTTAGTAACAGGCAGTATGCGGAAAATTTCTATAGTAGGCCTGCAGAACTCTTGGCGGAAAATGGTTAACTTTGAACAAACCATTAATGTTAATATATGGGAGCGTTGCCTGCTGACAAAGAAATAAAGGAATACTGGCCTAAACTTAGTCCCGGGCAGAAAGAAGTTGTATTACAGGTAGTAAAAAGTTACATTATTACTGAAGTGCCTGTAGTTCCTGAAATCGGAACAACTTTTTCAAACTACAACAACGAACTTAAGGAAGCTGAACAGGCTATTTTGGAAGGCGAGTTTTATACCCACGATCAAATGCAGGAAAGGATTGCAGGATGGAAAAAGAAACATTCCAAATAATTTGAGGTAAGAATGCTGAAAAACAATTATCCGGTATTTTCGAATATATCCTAAAAGATTCCTTTCAGCAGGCGGAGAAGGTGGTAGATGCCATCGTAGCCCGGGTAAATGCTACCGCTAAGAACCCTGAAAAGTTCCCACCAGATAAGTACAAACGGCAGAATGACGGTTCTTACCGGGCTTTTACGAGGTTTCATTATCGTGTTTCCTATCGTGTTAGTAAAAACACAATATTAGTATTGCGGATACGACATACAAGCAGGAAAGTGAAGCCATATTAAGGTGCACAGCCCTGATGAAGATCCCCTTGTGCCATTTTAATCACCAATTGAAGAAGCCTTGATCCGCTGCTGTCTGGTCTTATAGAAAAAGGTTATTTTGATCCATAGTCTGGCTCTGAAAACTCCGTTCGACATAAGGGGAGTGAAGACATCATGAGCCGGAATTGCTAAAGATTTAAATTTAAACCGGATAAATCCTGATTATCTGGCTATAATTTAAGAAATTTGCGGTTCTCTTTTAAACTCGTAAAAAATGAGCAGTAAACCGGCAACATTATTTGATAAAGTGTGGGATTCCCATGTGGTAAGAAAAATTGAGGATGGACCCGATGTGTTTTTTATTGACCGTCATTTTATTCATGAAGTAACCAGCCCGGTGGCCTTTTTGGGTTTGGAGCAAAGAGGGTTAACGGTAATGTTCCCCGGTAAAACATTCGCTACCGCCGATCATAACACGCCTACCATTAACCAGCACCTGCCCGTGCAGGATCCGCTTTCGGCCAACCAGTTAAAAGCGCTGGAAACCAATTCCGGCAAATACGGCATTTCGCATTGGGGACTCGGTAATCCCAAAAATGGTATAGTGCATGTGGTGGGTCCTGAAAACGGTATTACCCAGCCGGGCATGACCGTTGTTTGCGGCGATTCGCATACTTCCACCCATGGCGCTTTTGGCGCTATTGCTTTCGGCATCGGTACCTCCGAAGTAGAAATGGTGCTGTCTTCCCAATGTATTATGCAGCCTAAGCCAAAGAAAATGCGTATCAGCGTTAACGGCAGGCTGGGGAAGGCCGTTACGCCCAAAGATGTAGTGCTCTATATTATTTCAAAGCTAACGGCCGCAGGCGCTACCGGTTATTTTGTTGAATATGCCGGGGACGTTTTTGAACAAATGAGCATGGAAGGCCGGATGACGGTATGCAACATGAGTATTGAAATGGGGGCAAGAGGCGGAATAATAGCGCCGGACGAAACAACATTCGCCTATATTAAAGGAAAAGATAAGGCGCCTAAAGGGGAAGCCTGGGATACGGCCCTGGCTTACTGGAAAACGTTGAAAACGGATGATGACGCCAGCTTCGACAGGGAATATCATTTTGATGCTTCAGATATAGAGCCTATGATCACTTTTGGCACTAACCCGGGTATGGGCATGGGTATCAGCAACCGCATTCCCGTATCGGAAGAAGCTGGAAGCGGAAAATCGAGCTATGAAAAATCGCTCGATTATATGGGATTCCGGGAAGAAGAATCTATGCTCGGTAAAAAGGTAGATTATGTTTTTATAGGCAGTTGCACCAATGGCCGTATCGAAGACTTTCGCGCATTTGCTTCCATTATAAAAGGCCGGAAAAAAGCGGATCATGTTACCGCATGGATCGTTCCGGGCTCACACGTAGTAGAGCAGCAGATAAAAGAAGAAGGCATTCTGGATCTTTTATTAGATGCGGGATTTCAGCTGCGCCAGCCCGGTTGTTCGGCATGCCTGGCAATGAACGATGATAAAATTCCTGCCGGTAAATACGCAGTAAGCACCAGCAACCGGAACTTTGAAGGCAGGCAGGGCCCCGGCGCCAGAACAATGCTGGCCAGTCCGTTGGTAGCAGCAGCGGCAGCAGTTACGGGGGTGGTTACAGACCCAAGAGAATTGATTGCTGAGGAGAAGGTGTGAGGTATAAGGCATGAGGTATAGGGTATAAGGTATAAGGCTACAAACAAAAAACTACAAACTACAAAACTCCGAAATGGCTTACGATAAATTTACAGTACTTAAAAGCACCGCGGTGCCTATGCCTATTGAAAATGTAGACACCGACCAGATCATCCCCGCCCGCTTTTTAAAGGCAACGGAAAGAAAAGGATTTGGCGATAATCTTTTCCGCGACTGGCGGTACAACAACGATAATACCCCTAAAAAAGATTTTGTGCTGAATAACCCGTTGTATACCGGCAAAATCCTGGTTGGCGGTAAAAACTTTGGTAGCGGCAGCAGCCGTGAGCATGCTGCATGGGCCATTTACGATTATGGTTTTCGTTGTGTGGTGTCGAGCTTTTTTGCAGACATCTTTAAAAACAATTCCATCAACGTGGGCATCCTCCCGGTTCAGGTAAGTGAAATATTTTTAGATAAGATATTCACTGCTATTGAAGCCAACCCCAAAAATGAAATAGAAATAAACCTTCCCGAACAAACCATCACCATCCTTTCCACCGGGGAATCGGAATCGTTTGACATTAACGGGTATAAGAAAAATAACCTCATGAATGGTTATGATGATATTGATTACCTCCAGGCAATGAAAGCAGATATCCGTTCATTTGCAGCCACAAGTTTATACTAAAAGTTTACCTGAAAATGCCGGCAGCCCAACGCTATATTGAAATAATGGATACCACGCTCAGGGATGGAGAACAAACCAGCGGCGTATCTTTTTCCGCTTCAGAAAAATTAACGATCGCCAAACTTTTGTTGTCGGAAGTAAAGGCAGACCGGATTGAGGTAGCTTCGGCCCGCGTGTCGGAAGGGGAATTTGATGCGGTAAAAAGAATTACCAAATGGGCGAAAGCCAACGGGTATCTGAACAGGGTAGAAGTACTCACTTTTGTTGACGGAGACGTATCCGTGCAATGGATGCAGAAAGCCGGGGCAAAAGTAATGAACCTGCTTACCAAAGGCTCATTAAATCATTTAACGCACCAGCTGAAGAAAAAACCGGAACAGCATTTCGCCGATGTTGCCGCCGTTATCGCTCTTGCCGCGAAAAAAGGTATAGCGTGTAATGTATATCTTGAAGACTGGAGCAATGGCATGCGTTATTCAAAAGAGTATGTTTTTCAATATCTTGATTTCCTGCAGCACCAGCCTGTTAAAAGAATAATGTTGCCCGATACACTGGGCGTTCTGATCCCTTCGGAAACGTATCAGTATGTATCCGAAATCGTTGCGCGGTATCCCGGCATCCATTTTGATTTTCATGCGCATAACGATTACGACCTGGGAACGGCAAATGTGCTGGAAGCGGTGAGGGCAGGCGCTCATGGCATTCATCTTACTATAAACGGTATGGGTGAAAGGGCAGGTAATGCACCCCTGGCCAGTGCTATAGCCGTTTTGAACGATTTTATGCCGAAAGTAAAAACTGCGGTCGCTGAAAAATCACTTTATACGGTGAGTAAGCTGGTTGAAACATTTTCAGGATTTCGCATTCCTGCAAATAAGCCGGTAGTGGGAGAAAACGTATTTACCCAAACGGCAGGCATTCATGCAGACGGCGATAAAAAAAATAAGCTATACTGCAGCGACCTGATGCCGGAACGCTTTGGCCGCCAGCGAAAATATGCGCTGGGCAAAACCAGCGGCAAAGCCAATATTGAAAACAATTTGCAGCAGTTGGGCATACACCTGTCTGATACCGATTTAAAAAAAGTAACGCAACGGATCATAGAACTGGGCGACAGGAAAGTAGATGTTACGCAATCAGATCTTCCTTATATTATTTCGGATATATTAAACAGTGATGTTACGGAAGAAACAGTGAAAATTGAGAACTATGTATTAACACATTCCAAAGGCCTCAATCCGTCTGTAACAATAAAGGTTATGATAGCAGGCGAATTGTTTGAAGAGCATGCGCAGGGCGACGGGCAATATGACGCGTTTATGAATGCGCTCAAGAAAGTATATAAGCAAAAAAAGCTGGAGCTGCCGCTTTTAACCGATTATGCGGTTCGCATACCACCCGGCGGCAGAAGCGATGCGTTGTGTGAAACGATCATAACATGGCAGTACAATAATAAGGAATTCAAAACGCGCGGGCTCGACAGTGATCAAACCGTGTCGGCAATTAAAGCCACGCAAAAGATGTTGAATAGCATTGATGGATAAATAAAACAAAATGGCAACCAAAAAAATCTTAATTGTTCCCGGCGATGGGATAGGACAGGAAGTAACAGCAGTTGGTAAAAAAGTATTAGATAAAATTGCAGCTCAATTTGGCCACAGTTTTTCCTATGATGAAGCATTGATTGGTCATGTGGCCATTGAAGCTACGGGAGATCCGCTACCCGCTGAATCGCTGGAAAAAATGAAGCAGTCGGACGCTGTGTTGTTTGGCGCTGTAGGTCATCCCAAATATGATAATGATCCATCGGCTAAAGTAAGACCGGAACAGGGCTTGCTGAAAATGCGCAAGGAGCTGGGTTTGTATGCTAATATCCGTCCTATTAAATTATTTGACGAATTGCTGGGCGCTTCCAGCATTAAGCCCGAAATATTGAAAGGCGCCGATATTATGTTTTTCCGGGAGCTAACCGGCGATATTTATTTTGGCGAAAAAGGAAGAAAGAACAATGGCGATACAGCTTATGATGTGGCGGAATACAGTCGCTATGAAGTAGAGCGCATTGCCCGTAAGGCATTTGAATCGGCCGGAACAAGAAGAAAAAAATTATGCTCGGTTGATAAAGCCAATGTAATTGAAACCTCCCGTTTATGGAGAGAAGTAGTGCAAAAGGTAGCATTGGAATACCCGGATATTGAAGTGGAGCACCAGTTTGTAGATGCTACTGCCATGCTGCTCATAAAAGATCCCCGCCGCTTTGATGTTGTGGTTACGGCCAATTTGTTCGGCGATATACTCACCGATGAAGCTTCGCAGATAGCCGGTTCCATGGGTATGCTGGCTTCGGCTTCTATTGGTGATGGCACAGGGGTGTACGAACCCATCCATGGTTCCGCGCATGATATTACCGGCAAAGGCATTGCCAACCCGCTGGCTTCCGTTTTATCGGCTGCTTTATTATTGGATATTTCTTTTGGAATGAAAGCCGAATCCGATGCGGTTATCAATGCCGTTGATCAAGTACTTAAGTCGGGTTTTCGTACCAGGGATATTGCCGATGCGCAAACACCGGCTGATAAAATTTTAGGCACCACCGCAATGGGGGAAGAGGTGTTAGGATATTTGGGTTAAGAAAAATGTTGTGAAGTGAACGGTGAATGGTGAATAGTTTATCGTTTCACGGGCTGAGGGGTGACACGTGAGAGGTGAGATGTGAGAACAGGAACGTGAGAGTTGAATGGGAGTTTTCGTATCTGGTTTGCATTTTTATTAACAAAAGCCCCTCCGTAGAAACGAAAGGGCGTTAGTGATTGCTTGCTTTATGACTCCGCAGTTACGGGTGGAATCGAACCACCGTAAAAGGACTTGCCCGCCTTTGCCTGTCCGCTCGGCCACGTAACTCATATGTTGTGCCTGTCAAAACCGCTTATGCCTTATTGTGCCTTAAGCAATACTACCATTTCATGGATTCCTTTCTCCATGGTTAATTTTTTTTCAGTGAAATCCTTATGCTCTATTGTACATTGCACAGGTAAGCGCTGCCAGGTCTTCAAAATAAAGCTGCCATCCCTGCCGCTTATCGTTTCTTCTTCACCACTTACAATGCAGATATAGGCTCCGTTAACCGGGTTACCCGTTCCCTCTTCCACCAGTTTGCCAGCTATAATTACCGGGTCTGTATGAAGCGCTCCCGGAGTAATTAATAATAGTAATATGCAGGCCAACCAATACGGGCTAAAGAAATATTTCATAACGGGAAGATGAGGAAGAAAAAATGATAGAGAAAAATGCGCATCGTCAGCTACTTAACATCGCGCCATGGAGTTAGTGATAAGATGCGAAAAACTGTTCATCATGAAGCAAATATAGCGTTGATTTATTAGTCTACAAAATTTATAGACTAATAATTTTCATTTTTTCTACTCAGGCACAGCCTTAAAAAAATAATGTAAAATTGTTGATAATATTTACCTGATTATCACGTTTTTGGAAGAATAGGATGTTACTTTGCCTGTTCATTTTTAGACACTTATAAACATTAATTGTGTTATGCGTCATGTTTTGGTTAAAGCTGTGGAAAACATTGCTGTGAAAGGATGCGGTTCTGCTTTTCATTATTTTCAACGGGTTGCGTTTTTGGTGTGTTTATTTGCTTTTGTGTTGCTTTCCGCCGGTTGCGGGCAAAGTTTTTCAGAAACGGATCAGGCAAAAGATAGCAGTGTAATGGAGCTCCGGGAAGATGTATCGCTGAAACAGGATGCACCCGCACCGATTGATACTGCATTGTATAATCAGAAAAATATACAGTTGGCCAATGGCGACAGTTCCGGCTTGTGGCCGGTAAATGCGCCTTATCCGCTTCCGGGTGCTATTTTTCCTTTTAAGAGAGTAGTTTCCTATTATGGCAACCTGTATTCGAAGCGGATGGGGATCTTAGGCGAATTGCCGCCTGCTGAAATGTTAGCCAGGCTAAGGGAAGAAGTGGATAAGTGGGAAGCTGCAGACACCACCACTAAAGTTTTACCGGCTTTGCATTATATAGCGGTAACCGCTCAGGAAAGCCCTGGAAAAGGTGGAAAATACAGGCTGCGCATGCCTTTTCACCAGGTGGATTCTGTTTTGAGCATGGCCGCGCAAATTGATGCCATTACTTTCCTGGATGTGCAGGTGGGATTAAGCACTTTGCAGGAGGAGATCCCGCAATTAGAAAAGTATTTAATAATGCCCAATGTACATTTGGGTATAGATCCCGAATTTTCAATGAAGGGCGGGCAACGGCCCGGCACGGTTATCGGTACTTTTAATGCAGATGATATCAACTATGTTACGGGCTACCTGGCCAACCTGGTTAAACAACATAACCTTCCTCCTAAAATATTAGTAATACACCGCTTCACGCAGGGAATGGTAACCAATCATAAGCAAATCAAAACGCGCCCCGAAGTTCAGATCGTAATGGATATGGATGGCTGGGGACTGCAGGCGCGCAAAATCAATACCTACAGACAATACATTTATAAAGAACCTGTGCATTATGCAGGATTCAAAATTTTTTACAAAAACGACTTCAGGGAACCCAACAGCCGTACTATGACGCCCGAAGAAGTGCTGCAGTTAAAGCCGCGGCCGATATATATTCAGTATCAGTAGTAAGTGGTAAGTAGTATGTGGTAAGTGTTCACCCGGCAGGCTATAAAATAATAACAATGTTTTGCCATCATTGCGGCTGCAGGCAGGCGCTTAATGCTTAATTTTACGCCTTAATTAAAAATATTGTAAATGCGAAAGCTACTTATTGTATTGAGTTTTGCCTTTATACTGGCATCCTGCGCTGATAAAGGCAAATCCTCCGCCGGAGGAAAAACAGCGGGTGACACTACGTTCCTCTTAACCGGTAATATTAATGGACTGGATAATGGATGGGCTTATTTGTATCATCCGGAAAAGGAACAGCAAATACCCGATTCTGCTGAAATTGTGAATGGTAGCTTTACATTTAAAGGAACGGCGGTTCAGCCTGAATTCGTGCTTTTGGGTTATGACCAGCACGGGCAAAAAAGGTTTCCGCTGGGATTCTTCCTGGAAGGAGGAAAAATAAACATTAAAGGAACCTTAGATTCATTGTATAAAGCGGAGATCACAGGTTCTGCCGCGCAGGAAGAGCTTAAGAAATTTAATGCATTGCGTAAGCCTATAGAAGAGAAACAGAAACAATTATATGAAGCGTACCAGGTAGCTTCTATGTCGGGCGATGGACAGAAAGCAGGTGAAATTCAGCGGCAATATGAAGCGCTGGAAGGTGAAAATAAAGCGCTGGTAGCAAAGTTCGTTAAAGAGAATCCCGCTTCTTATGTTTCCGCTTTTCAACTGGCGCAAACTTTTGGCTACGATGCGGTGCCTGAAGACCTGGAGCCATTGTATAATGGATTGGATGAAGAGATTAAATCCTCTCATTTTGGGCAGGCTGTTAAGAAAAGCTTAGATGCCGCAAAAGCCACAGCTATCGGAAGCGAGGCGCCGGATTTTATATTGAACGATATTAACGGTAAGCCCGTTTCATTAGCCGCCTATAAAGGAAAGTATATCCTTTTAGATTTTTGGGCAAGCTGGTGCGGGCCATGCCGCCAGGAAAACCCGGCCGTGGTGAAAGCATATAATACTTATAAATCAAAAGGGTTCGACATCCTGGGCGTTTCTTTAGATGAGAAAAAAGACAAATGGGAGCAGGCTATTAAGCAGGACAATCTTACCTGGACGCATGTGTCGGATCTTAAAGGATGGGAGAGTGATGTGGCCGCTTTATATGAGGTTAGAGCCATACCCATGAATTATTTATTAGATAAGGAAGGAAAGATCATTGCCAAAAGCCTGAGAGGGGAAGACCTGATCAAAAAGCTGGGTGAAATATTGAATTAATATCCCGGTACATTAAACAGGGAAAGGGTCAGGGATGAAAAATACATCGCTGACCTTTTTTATTTTGTTGCACCATTATGAATGATTGAGTATTTGGGCCAAAGTTCTACCACCAAGATTGTATGCCATTAATCTAAGTAAAAATCCTTTCTTCTTTCCCCCCGGTTAGATTTCGAAGAAGGAAAGGGGCATTTGTCGGTGCTTTTTCATAAACCAATTTTTGAGAGTTCTTGACGGTTAAGCGTACAATCTTTTAAAAGAACAAACTAAAAGCAGCGATATCTTTAACCTTTAAAAAAATTGTCACCGATGATGGTGGTTTGGTTGGTGTATTGTTTTTTGGCGATCAGTTTTTAGATATAGGTGGTTTTTGGAGGGATGTTACAACCCGCGGTCAAACTTATAGGTTTTGAAAACTCCAGAGGTTGCACGAACCGAGCCGAGAGCCGGCAGCTGATAGCAAGCGAATGCATTGGGGGTCCTCAACGCAAAATAGCGCATTCATAAAAAGCGTCTCAAAATCGGGACGCTTTTTATGAATGCGTGCTTATATCATTTGTTTAATAATTCGGGTTCTGCTCTAATGCCTTATTGGTTTCCAATTCCGATTGGGGAATGGGCCACACATTATCCCTGTCTTTTTTAAAGGTTCTGGTTTCTATTACACGCATCAGGTTCGCATTCGTTACATTTTCATAATGAGGAAGCCCATTGTCATCTACTCTTGGCGCATTGGAAAGTAAACGATCGCGTATCCTTCCAAGCAAAGGGCCATTCATCACAGTTTCTGCTATTTCCCAGCGGCGGATGTCAAACCATCGCACTCCTTCACCTGCCAGTTCAGACCTTCTTTCCCTGCGAACAATAAAACGCATTTCGGCCTGTGTTTTACCGGCTGTAATGGGTGGCATATTAACGGAAGGTCTTTGGCGAATCAGGTTGATGGCATCGTACACCGATTGATCAATCTGGTTTAATTCCACTTTGGCCTCAGCATAATTCAGTAATATTTCTGCATAGCGGAATACAATCACGTTGATGTCGGGTTGATCAATGTTGTTCAAATCTTCGGGTGAAGCATATTTGCGCCATAGGTAACCGGTAAAAGTGGCAAGGGGATTTATAGCATCTGCATTCGCCACACGTTGGGGCACCGATCCGTTATAATCCCATGTTAACAAACTGTCTGGGTGCGTTTCAAATACGTAGCCGATGAACCTGGTTTGCGGCAGCACTATCGAAAAGTTTAAACGGGGATCCCTGTTGTCCCATGGCTTGGTGGGATCATACAACGGCGACTTGTCGATCGTTAATCCATCCGTACATTCATAAGAATCTACCACCACCTGGGCCGGAACTTTACTGGAGAAGCCGTTAGCTGTCCTGGAATAAAAGCGCCGTGAAATACCATGAGTACCCATGCTCCTCAGGTACTGAATAGCGAATATGATTTCAGGGGAGGTCATACCTGAATAAGTAAACACTTCGCCATAATTGCCGTGCAACTCGTTTGAACCAAGTTGCATCAGGTCGCTGGCTGCTTTTGCAGCAGCATCCCATTTTTTATTAAACAGCGCTGCCCTTGATTTAAGTGCCAAAGAGGCGCCTCTTGTGACCCTGCCCATTTGACCGGCAACAACTGGAAGTGCAGAAGCAATCGCATCCATTTCAGAAATAATAAAATTCACTACTTCTTCTTTGGTATTACGGGCCACTTGTGATTCAGCCAGCGAAACCGTCTTGGTTAATAATGGAACGCCACCAAACACTTCATTTAAATAGAAATAATAGTAGGCACGGAGAAAACGTACCTCACCCAACACCCTGTTAAGTTTATCCGCTGCCACCACGCCATTTAACCGATCGGCATTAGACAGAATAAAATTGCAACGGCTAACACCCACATATAAAGCATCCCAGACCGTTTTGGCATACCCATTATCAGAGGTGGCTATTCCCTTTCCGATAATTTGCAACTGGTTGGGGTTTCTTTCCCAGCCATTATCTGAAACATATTCCAGCGTTAAGATAAAAGGCACCGCATCTTCTCCTATAAATTGCAATGGTTGGTAACTACCGGTAACGGCCATGTCCAACTCTGCTTCATTGGATAAAAATGTTGCCGTAGAGGGGCTATCGAGTGGAAAACGCTCCAAATATTTCTTGCTGCATGAACTTGCTGTTATTACACCAAGGAAAATAATTATAAATTTTACCTGTTTCATCGTCTTCATGTTTTGATGGGTTAGAAATTAATATTTAAACCTGCGGTAATCACTTTCATTTGCGGATACCAGCCAGCGGATCCATATTCAGTTGTTACAGGCGCTTCTACATCATAACCATCCCAGTATTTATCAAAGGTGATGAGGTTTTGCGCGCTAACAAACAGGCGCACTTGCTGTATTTTCTTAAACCCAACGTTTTTGAAAGAATAACCCAGCTGAATGTTTTTCACCCGCATATAGGCCGCATTTTTAACCCAGAAAGATGAGTTTTGGATGTTATTAATTTCACTGTAGGCCAGGCGTGGAAACGCAGCATCCTTGTGTGTGGGAGTCCAGCGGTCTTTGTGGATCTCAAGCGCGGTACCACCTTGCCAGAAAGGCATGATTCCACGGCCACCCATATAACCATCAGCTTTGCCTACCCCTTGTAAGAACAATGAAAAGTCGAATCCTTTATACCCCAGATCAACATGGGCGCTGTAGCTATAGCGGGGAATAGTGGAACCAATTGTTTTTTGATCGGAACTGTTGATGACCTTGTCACCATTTAAATCTTTGTATTTAATATCGCCGGCAGCAACTTTTCCAAATTGAGTAGCGTTCTCTGATACATCGGAAGCATCTGTAAAATAGCCAATTGCTTCGTAACCATAAATAGCTCCAATAGGACTCCCTTCAAAATTCACCAGAAGCCCGGTAGTTCTGCTACCCCTCATATCTAATATTTTATTTTTAACATCAGACAATGCCAGGGTAACACCGTAAGTAAACGCACCCGCGCGGTTGCGATAATTTACAGATACATCCCATCCCCTGTTTTCCACTACGCCTGCATTTTGATAAGGAGCAGATAGGCCCAGCATACCAGGGATAGGCAATTGCAATAAGATACCTGTTGTTTTGCGGTAATAATAATCTGCTGTGATCGTTAATTTAGACCAGAGATTAAGATCTAAACCGATATTACTAACAGTTGAAGTTTCCCATTGAATATCTTTGTTGGCCATATTGCTAATTGCAGCGCCACCAAAAACTGTCTTGTCAAAAGGATAATTGCTGCTACCAACGCTTACTGACGATACATATGGATACAAGCCTATGTTCTGGTTGCCCAATTGGCCCCAGGAACCACGTAATTTCAAGTCTTTTATCGCAGAAGACGGGTTATCCATAAACGCTTCTTTACTTATTCTCCAACCCGCAGACACGGAGGGAAAGAAGGCATATTTATTTCCGGCAGCAAACCTCGATGAGCCATCATAACGGGCGTTTGCTTCAAACAGGTATTTTTCTTTGTAGTTATAATTCAGGCGACCAAAAGCCGAACGCAGAGCCCATGACGTTGCTGAACCTGCGTTAGACTGGTTTAACTGGTTTCCTGAATTGATCACCTGGTAATCCGGGAAGGTAAACACCTGGCGGTAGGCTGAAATATAACTATCCGACTGGTCTTCCTGTTGCACACCGGCAAGTACCGTTAGCCTGTGATTTGGTGCCACTTCTTTATCAAAGTTGACGGTAGCACGCAGGTTATTGTACCAGCTACGTGAAAATTGTTCGCTTAATGAATTGATACCCGGTATGGCCAGGCCTTTAGAAAAATCCGATTTGTACATCTGAATAATATGGGAAAAGATTTTCACACGTGGATCACTATAACGGGGAGCATAGTTTACCTCGGCCCAAAAAAAGTTTGCCGGTTTGTATTTTACACTAAGGTTTAAAAGTGCCATAAGGTTTTGCTCATGATACAACCCTCCAATTGCTGCACGTGCCAACGGGTTTTCACCATTATTACCTTCACCATACAAACCATTGGATAAGATCGCCTGGTTGGTGGCATTGTTCGAACGCAGGAACTGGAATATATAGGGGGCGCCTGAAGGAGGTTGTTTGATATCTGTACGACGCAATGAAAGATCTAATGTTCCACTAAACTGTCTGTTTAATTGTATATCCGTGTTGAAGCGTACGTTATATCTTTTAAAATTAACATTCGGCATAATTCCGTCCTGGTCGAGGTAACTAAATGAACCCATCATTTTCACTCTTTCACCACCTGCATTGATGCCTATATAATGACTTTGCATCATCGCATTTTTCTTCAAGGTAAGATCCTGCCAGTCTGTATCAGGATATTTATCGGGATTGCCGGCAGCGTTTGCTTTGTAATCAGCTACCACCTGTGGTGAAAAAATAGGCGAGTTGCCTACATTAACGCTAGCCTCGTTTGTAAGCTCCATGTGATCAAGCGCGTTAACAACATCCGGCAGACTGGTAGGTGATTGAATTCCTACATAGGAATTATAGTTTACAGCAACCCCTCTTTTATTGCCTCGTTTGGTAGTGATCAGAATCACGCCATTTGCGGCCCTTGCGCCATATATGGCTGCTGAAGAGGCATCCTTTAATACAGTAATACTTTCAATATCGTTAGGTTCAATATTGTTGATATCAGATTCTACACCATCCAATATTATCAAAGGGTTAGGGTCACCAAGGGTACCGATGCCCCTGATGCGTATGACGCCGCCATCAAAACCCGGTTGGCCGGTACGCTGCATAATTGTAAGTCCGGGCACAATACCTTGTAAGGCTGTTGATGTTTGTCCGACCGGTTTATTAGCCAATTCCACACCTGCCACTGTTGAAATGGAACCGGTAAGATTTACTTTCTTCTGGTTGCCGTAACCTACTACCACTACCTCCTCTAAACTGCCGGGGGCCGGCTGCATATCCACCAGCATGGAGATGGTTTGGCCATTTACGATTTTATACCCGGTAAGTGTTTGGGAGGTATATCCCACCGAAGAAACTTCAACGGTCAGATTGCCTGCCGGAAGTTGATCAAACTTAAACTTTCCTAAAGTGTCGGAGGTAGTTTGATGTGAAATTTTGTCGCTGGCTAAAGCGTTTATTGTTACGAAAGGGAGGGGCGTGCCCGAAGCGTTCCGGACCAATCCGGTAACAGAAGGTACCCTTTCCTGTGCCGCCAGGTTAATGCTACAGCATATGCACATAAAGAAGTAAAAAAGAGGCCTTTTCAAGTTTTTACTCATAAGTTTTGAGTTGGTTAAATTAAAATAAATGAAATATATTGTTGCCATTATGTTATACGAAAGCAGCAATCGTTATTCCCTAACGCATTCTAATTTTATTTTAACCCTTTTAGTGCAGGAGAATTCGAAAAAAACTTTTTCAAGGTGCAGGCATTATCTACGAGTTTTACACCCGGGATTTTAAGCATCTAATTAAGTACAGCTTATTTGGATGGAATTTGAATGATAAAAACATTATTAGCCGTATCCTGCTTCAATTGCAGTTCGTTCATAATGGCAATGTTTTGCAATATTTGATGAATGTTCTCATTTTTTCGTACACTGCCTACAAAGCGAATACGTGAAATGTATTTGGTAGGATATATTATTTTCACTTTATAAACAACAGACATATAGTCCAGAACCTTGGGGAGCATTTCCCCATTAAATTGTATGCTTGACTCTGTTTCGATACGACGGTCAGAAAGGCTCTCTACATTTTTTGGCAAGGATGCTGTTTTCCGATTACCTGAAGCCGTTGAAGGTGCTTTATCTTCATTATTAGCAATCGTGCTATATTTAGTGAACATATTCTTAGGACGATCAAAACTTATGACGTCGCCGGCGACAAGATAATATTGTTCATTCCTATTATTCTCTTCCTTACCAGATCGGCGCACCAATATTTTACCTTCCATTAACTCTACCAGCACTTTCCCCGACTTACTATTGCTTACTCTAAATTTTGTACCCAATGCAGTAGTAGCCACTTCTTTGCAAAAAACGGTGAAAGGCCGTTTCGGATTTTTAAAAATTTTAAATATAGCAGTTCCCTCCAATTGTATAGTGCGTCTGCCAGGTTCAAAGTTTCTCAGATAACTTATTTTGCTGCCTGCAGATAATTCAACAACAGAACTATCTGACAATACTATTTTTTCTGCAACCGGGGAAGCATTGAACCGAACGATTAAACCGGGAGATTCGGTGAATTTTCGGGCAGAAATTTGTGGTTGCTTGTTTGGAAAATACACTTTAATCATCCAAAAGGATAAAAACAATATGATGACAGAGGCTGCGGCATAACCCATCCTCTTATAAAAAACAATCCTTTTAGCATTAGCTGTTTTGTATTTCCTGTTCAAAAGTTCAGCTTCATGTTCCCTCCCTTTTTCATTACTATCAATAAAAGCATTCCATTCTTCTTCAGAAAAATATTGCGTATATTCAGACGGGCTATCTATCAAAGATTCATAAATGCTTTTTTTTTCTTCCGGGGAAGAATTTTTATCAAAATATTTTTTTATTAATTTTTCAATCACGTTCAAACCGATTAAGTATTATAATATAATGGTGGTCAGCACTTAGCGAAGTGATTTAAACCTCGCTCTTGCTTTTGGTAAAGCAAGTTCCATATGCTTGTTAACTGTTTTTAAAGAGATAGACAGTAAGGAAGAAATTTCCTTATAACTCAACCGTTGTTCTATTCTTAAACTGAAAACTTTTTTGCGCATGGGTGGCATTTTTTCTGTTATAATTTGCAATATTATATTAACATCGTAGGTTTCCATGGGAAGATTACCAGTGACCTCTTCTAACCCGCTTTTACCGAAGCCTTCTAATTTTAACCTTTCACTTTCTGTTTTGCGCAACACATCAATAAGCGTTGTTTTAGCTATGCGAAATATTTGCGTGGAAAGCTGCCACTCTTCACTTAAACTTTCACGGTACTCCCATAATTTAATGAAAGTTAACTGTGTTACCTCATTGGCATAATATGCAGAGCCTGTTTTCGTATAAATAAAATTATGCAGTCTCGATTGGTAGAAAGAAAATGCAAATTTAAAAGCATCATAAGAGCCCTGTTTTATGTCGTTGACAAGCAGCTGTTCCATTTAAATAAAGAATTTGAACTAAAGATATTCTTAGTTTAATCAAAAACCTAATTTTAAAATTCACTGCTCGGATGGCATTATTGATACCGGAAGCGATGAATATTTTTGTTACTTTCCCTTGAGAAGGGCGCTTTTTGTGATCTTCCGCAAATAATTGAAATCATGCAAATGGATGTTGAAAAGGTATTCACCATCCCTGACGCGGAGCCTGAAATCCATGCTATATTAACCCTTTTATGCGCTTTGATGATCGGGTCACTGGATCAGCCAGAGGGATAGCTTGACGCTTCAAAAAATGGGATTGTGCTTTTCCCCGAACTGGCGCAGCTTTGGAGGCATTGCTTTGTGTTTAGACAGACCTGTGCCTTACTGTTACCAAATTCCTCATCAATATACACTCGCTATTTCCAATTGGTTTATCAAAACCGGTATTTCACTATTTAAAATACTGGATAACATGGCAACGCCTTGTTCTGTAAAAGCCATCGGCATATATCTTACACCACCCCAACTTGAGGTGCCAATTTGGCTCCTCAAGTTTTCAAATTCCTTTCTGGTAAGCGCAAACATAAAGTCTTTGAGGAACCTGTCTATATTTCTCTTTACCTGCCTTTTCATTTGTTTTGTTTCTACGCCATACATTGCCGATAGATCCTTATCCAGCATTACTTTTTCACCACGTATTGCATACATCTTATTCAATACTTTTTGTTCTGCCACCAAAAGCTGCAACTCTTTTTTTGCCATAGCCGTTGTTTTTATGTTTATAAATAGGTAGACGGTTTTCAAATACCGCAGACTTTGATGCGTATTAAAACGTTGCCGACAACAGTACTCTTATCTCCGATTTTTTGTTTCCCTTTATTTCATCCTGACCGCTGCCGATAGCGTGTTTTCCGCTATAAATGACCTGCCCCCATTTGATCCACATATTCATACAGGTACTGAGCTTATACCTGGCGTTAATGTAATAGCGTGTTCCCTTATCGTAAAATACAGGAACTGCATAATAATACAGCACGTCATTTTCATACGCATACAGCCTGGAGTTGTAACTGTCACTTTCAAAATATTGCAGGCGTGCATTTATACGCAGGCGGCTTTGCGGAGGATTGTAAAAAACATCAAAAAAAGCCAGGAAACCTTTCTCCTCATTTGCTTTTTCCGGCTTATACCACAACAGCTCAAACCGGTGTCTTACTGAAAAAGTTTTACTAAGCCGGTGGCTGACCTGCGTGCGCCATGAACGGTTGAAAAATGGAACTACTTCATTCATAACATTAGCTTCCGTTTTTTGATTAATGGATTTCCGGCGGCTCCTGTACCGGCTATACATATCCGTTAGTTTTGAAGGCTGGTAACTGATCTGAATAAAATAGTCTTTGCCATAGGAAGGGGCATCCGTGCGGTATTTTAGCCAGGGGAAATGAAAAACATCGGCATACAAATCTACATTACACGCCGGCGCCGGCTTCAGGGAAAGCCCTGCAAATAACCCCTGCTCATTAGAAACCGTGTTACTGGCTGTAAATGCATTACCGTAAAAGGCCTGGTAAGCCTTTGCAATGCTGCGGTTCAGCAGGGAGATGCTGGCTTTAGGGTGAACGCTTACCAATACCCCGTTGATGGATGCTATATTTACATTGTTGTCAATAGCTGTTTCTCCGAAAGTATGCATGTTTTTAAAAGTGAAACCATAATCTATACTATAATTACTATGGTGCTTTCCCGTTAGGGCATAGAGGTTATAAGGCGCTGCTTCTTTTTGAATGGGCCGGTTAAAATGATATTGTATCATATTCAACCCGGCATACCAATTGCTTTTTTTAAACTTCAGGGTTGCTCCATATGCCAGTTGGTGTAAAGTGCCGTAGTCTGATCTTTCACTTTGTGTTCTGTGGTATCCCGAAGTATGAATAGACGATACAAAGTCTTCCTCTTCTGCCGGGCCTTTATTTAGTTTGGCGTCTAACTTCCTCAGAGAAAGAAAGGCTGCTCCCTGCCATTTATTTTTTTCAACCTGAACTGCAGCGCCCCGGTGAAAATAAAATGCGCCTGAAGAATTATATGGCCGCAATACAGCAGATTGCCTTTTAATATGCATTACGGCGCCCCCTTTTCCAAAAGCGAGTCCCTGCCAGTGAATGAGCCCCTGTCCCATATTAATAGTATAATCGCCCAATGCAACTGCTTTAACTATACCCATATTTCCCGCAAAAAAGTGAAAAGAATAAAAATCAAAACCTGCGGTCTTATCAAACAAAGGTTCCCCGGCATCTTTCGAAAGTGTTAACCCGTACTGCATAAGATTTTTATACTGGTATTTATAGCGAAGCATCAATCTCGAAGGATCACCTGCATAAGCACTGCCCGAGCTGTCTTTTTGCAGGTATCCTTTTGCTTTTTCTATAGCGCGTGAATAACGCAGCGCTATAGAATGGTTGCCGCCATTAAGCTGTTTTAATAGTTTGTCTTTTGTTAAGGCAGGCACTGTAAGCGCAATATAAGGCAGCAGTTTTTGAATAAGTGGTACATCCCAGCCGGGCACCGATTGCAATTCATAGATGCTAACCAGGTTACCTAATAACCTCCTGTAATTCATGAACTGGTTCACCTGCAGAGCAGATAATAATTGTAGTTCCGAAAGCTCGGCTGCATTAGCGGTGTTAAGGTTGAGCCGGTTCTTTTTCAGGTATTCTAATTGCTGCCACCAGCTATCATCCGTAGTTTCCCCATCTTCTGCCGCTTCTGTTATGGCTTCTAATTGCTGTTCCGCTTCAAAAGACGGCTGCTCCTGGCATTGTGCATACAGGGGAAACAACAGGCACAATATGAGGCTGCACCGGTTCATTCTTTAGTGCTTTTGGTCCACTGGTATAGCAGCAGTAAGCCGGGTGATATGCCCAACTGCTGATGAAAACTAACGGAAATGTCCATGCGCAGTTGCCGGTACAGGTAACCCACGCCAAAGTAGCCGGATGATGTGCCGGTAAAAATGCCCGCCCTTGCAAACAATTGCTCCAGTGGCTTATATTGAAAGCCTGCGTGCACATTCACATCCCTGTTTTTCTCTTTTATTATTTCTACCTGTGTAAAAAAGGAAGGAGCCATTTCATACCCGATGCCGGCTTTGTATACCGAAGCGATCTTTTCACCGGTATGCTTTCCTAAAGGGCTGCTTAGAGGATTGTATACCGATACACCGGTATGCACCTGCTTGCTGATATGGATTACCGATCCTATTTCAAAGTTTACTGCCGAAGCGCTTAGGTAGGAAGGTATGCGAAGATGGTAATAGTTGAATTTAGCGCCTATGCCTATATCTTCGCTCAACGCTAACCCATAGGCAATGCCTACCTGGGATTCGCTATAATCTTTATACCCGGAATAATCAGCCTGCAGCGCAAAATTTCCGGATGCTGACGGTATGGTGGCAACAGCAGTATACAGGCTGGTTTCTGCCAGCATAAATCTTCTTTCGCCATATACACCGGCATGGAAGTTTTTCAGTGTTGACAGTGCCCCGATATTGGATATAACGGAAAATGCATCCTGGAAGCTTTTGCTATATGCCCCTGAAGAAAAACAGTAAGATACTAAGGGACTATGTGTAGTTTGAGTAAAACCACCGGTGGACAGGCAAAGCCATGCCACGGTAAGCAGGTTAGCGCTTTTCATTAAATGGTGTTTGAAGAACAAATTAATAAAAAAATATTGCCCTGAAAAATATTTCCTGAATACCGGGAGCTCATATTGTTAGCCACAAATTATTTTTATCCTGCTCAAACCATAACTTAGCATTTTAATATGCCATCGTTAACACAAGTACAATCACCGGCAAGAACTGCACGCATTGCCGTTAGTGCTTTATTTTTTTCTGCCGGATTCTGCTTTTCAAGCTGGGCTTCACGAATTCCTGCTATACAGCAAAAACTGCAGCTTAGTGAGGCCGGGCTGGGTATGGTACTGCTTTCATTACCGGTGGGGCTGATGCTGAGTTTGCCCGTATCCGGCTTCTTAGTGGCACGTTATGGCAGCAGGCGAACCGTTGTTATTGCAGGCGTGGTTTATGCATTTTTACTTCCTTTTTTAGGTGTTGTTTCTTTTGTGTGGCAACTGGCAATGGTTTTGTTCCTTTTTGGTTTTGCCGGCAACCTCCTTAATATTTCCATGAATACCCAGGCTGTAAATGTAGAAGATGCATATGGCCGGTCTATTATGGCTTCTTTTCACGGGGTATGGAGTGTAGCGGGTTTTAGCGGAGCCGCTATCGGCATGCTTATGCTGGCTTTTTCTGCCTCCCCTTTTCTTCATTTTTGTATTATTACTGTTTTGGTATGGAGTATTGTTTTTGTGGTATATAAATACCTGCCGGTAAAAGATGTTCATTCGGGGAGCAACGTTCCGGTATTTGCGAAACCCGATGGCACCTTATTGAAATTAGGGCTGATTGCTTTTTGTTGCATGGTATGCGAAGGAACCATGTTCGACTGGAGCGGCATATATTTCGCCAAAGAAGTACAGGCTCCCAAATCGCTTACTACTTTGGGTTATGTAGCGTTTATGACCACTATGGCAGGAGGCCGGTTTGCCGGAGACTGGCTGTCGGTAAGGTTGGGCAGGAAAAATATGATCAGAATAAGTGGTTTGCTGATTGCCAGCGGGTTAATGCTGGCAGTAGCGCTGCCTTATATAATTCCTGCCACTATAGGTTTCCTGATCACAGGTATGGGGGTATCTTCTGTTGTGCCCCTGGTATACAGCGCTGCCGGACGGTCAGGAAAAATAGCCTCAGGTGTTGCGCTGGCGGCTGTTTCTACTATCGGCTACCTGGGATTTTTATTTGGTCCGCCGGCCATTGGATTAATAGCACAGGCATTTAGCCTGAGATGGTCTTTTACCCTGATCGCTTTCCTGGGATTAGGTACTACGTTACTGGCCGGGTTTTCTAAGATTGAAAAATAAAACAAACCAGAACAATTGTATATGCGCTGGTTTGTTTAGCTGCTTTTCCTTTTTATGTTATTCTGTGACATTCATTTACCGCATGGTTTCAAAAAAAGATACATTTCCATCAGGCGTTACCTGTAATATAATGGATTCAGACTGGTCGTTCTTTTTTAATGATACAAAATAATTGACATCACTTTCATAAGGCACCAGCGGGAATAAATCATTGAGGTTGTCTTCCTTGTCATTATACACAATGGTGTTTTCAACGCTATAATTTCTAAACTGTTTTGCAATTGTTTTACGTGCGGATTCCGGCAAATCACTATAGGCAAAATCATGCGTAGTGCCTGCGAGTTCACCGTTCCAGTCGTAAAAAGCGTGCATAAGTATGCCATTTTGCATAAATGTAGCTTCGCTGTATTGCTGATCCCTGCTCCATTGTTCGCCTTTTATGTTGGGAAAATCCGATTGAAAATCCTGCTTTGACATAAAGGTCGCTTTTTGTTTACTTGCTTTATGGGTACCATCGGCAAATGAAGCAGTACAAATAAGGGCAGCTATAAGCATTGTTAATCCTATCTTTTTCATAACTGTAGTTTTTAAAATAATGAAATTTGTTATACGCTTATACAGACTGCTGCTCAAGGTGGTCGTTTATGCCGTCATTGTTAAGCAAATGTTTTCGTGACGCGCTATAACGGAGCGTTAGGTACCAGAACATCTGCCACTTAGCGATAAGCTTAGTTTTTGATCAGAACATTTACGGAATGGGGTTGTAAAGATGGATGGTAACTCACATATGCCTGTCCTGTATTTTTGAAATTTAATTTTTCAAATAACTTTAAAATATGCGTATTGTTTATAAAAACCATACACCAGTTTATGCTGTTTTTTTCACAAAAAGACATTCTGCTTTTGGCCAGTTGCCTGCTTAATCCATTTCCGTGATACCTGTGATCAACAACCAAACGGCTGTAAAAGGCAAAGGGAAAAGCAACCGGAAGAACGAGGTGTTTCATAGATTGGTGATAGGGAAATTCATATAGGGAGTGAAATACATTAAGCCGGGCTGCTGCAACTATTTCATTTTGATCGTTCATAATGGTCCAGTGCAAGGCTGTTTCGTCTAATTCATCAAACCACCCATTGGGAAAAAGCTGCCTGTTTACAAATTTGCTTTTACCCGAATGCTCCCACACATTTACACGCAACCTATATATTTCCTTTAACCTTGATTTATCTGTTAGAAGCCGGGGCCCGGATAAGGTGGATTGCGGTTGGTAAAGACCATTTTGTAATGGATGAGTTAGCTTGCCGGGAATAGCAGATGCTGCCATGTGCTCATCCGTTGAAACACAACTGAATGCTATATTTGTTGCCATTATTTTCTGTTAAATAGAACGATTTTTTGAAAATACAAGTCCTGGTACGCTCATTTTGAATTTCGGGAATAATTAGCGCATAACCCGATGGAATTATAGAGTGGAACAGCGTCGGACGGAAGGGAGGTATGGTATGTTCTTTGCAATTATCACAACACAAAATTAATAGCGCCTTATGAGGTTGCCAAATTTAGGGGTTAACATTTCTCTCTATTTTAAAATATTCCGGATTGAGTAAATGTTTTTGATATGCCTGCCTGCGCAAAAAAATCCCCTTTGCTTTCCTGCAAAGGGGATGAAGTATGAAAAAGCGGATCCGGTATACTACCGGCCGGCCTGTAAATTATTTACCGCCTTTATTTTTTTTATTTTCCGATTCGTATTTCGCATAGGCTTCGGCGTTGAGCACATTTCCTGTAATCCTTAATTCAAGGGGAATGTCTATGCCCTGTACTTTTACATACACAGTTTTATCGAAAGGACCAGCCGCGGCAGCGTTAAATCCTGCTTTAATCACATTGCTTTTTCCTTTGGCAACGGGCTGTTCAGGTTTGGTGGGTGTAGTACAGCCGCAGGAAGCCCACGCGTTTTCTATTACAACCGGTTTATCGCTGGTATTCTGAAAGGCGAAGTCATAAGTAACAGGAGATCCCTGCTTGATTTTTCCAAAATCATGTTTTTTTTCTTTAAAGCTGATCAGGTCTTCGGCTTTTTGTTTGCCTTCGGTTTTTTGTGCAACGGCCCAGGAAGTTATGGCAAAGGCTGCCATTGTAAACAACAGTTTCTTCATATTTAATGGTTTATATTTTTTAATAATTGTACACTCGCGTTAGCAGGAGCGGGGTCGGCAGGCGTTTCCCACACTTCTCCTTTAATATACAGCAACTTTGTTTTTCCTGAATTATAAAAAACAGTTATTGCTTTTTCAAATGTTCCTTTAGCCGCCGCGTTATAACCTACTGTAATTTTTTTTGCCGCTCCGGGCGCTATCGGGTCATGGCTCCATTCAGGAGTGGTACAGCCACAGGACGCCTGAACGTTTTCAATTTGAAGCGGTTCTTTTCCCGTGTTTACCACTTCAAAGATATGGGTTACCGGTTTTCCCTGTTGGATTTTTCCAAAATCATACCGGGTTTCTTTGAGCAACAAAACATCCTTAACTGCTGCCTGAGTGGTACTGTTCTGCGCCTGCACCACTGATGCGAAGCCCAATATAAATAAAAAAGTGTAAAGCTTTTGCATTGTAATTTCGTTTCCTGTGCCTGCTACAACGTTTGTGCAAACTTACATATTGTTAAGCAACAACGTTAAAATTGTGGTTGATCCTGCATTTTTTTAACAAGCTTGTTGCTTAACTTGTGGTTTACATTTCCGTTGCTATTTTTAATTAAATTTAACCACAATGAGATATCTCTTTATCCTGCTCGTACTGTGTGTATGTAACAAACAAAGTACCGCCCAGCACGATACGGCAAAAACTGCACCATTGTATACCCAGTATCCTTTACCCCAGTTTTCTATTTTACTTACCGATAGCGTAACCTGGTATACCAAAAACGATCTGCCCAGGAAAAAGAAAACGGTGATCATGCTGTTCAGTCCCGACTGCGAACATTGCAAACATGAAACCGAATTAATAAAAAAGAACATCAGTCAGTTCAGCGGTACCCAGATAGTAATGGTAACGCCCATGCCCTTTGCTAAAATGCAGGAGTTTTATGAACATTTTGAGCTGCATAAATTTAAAAATATTACAGTAGGGCGTGATCCGAAATTCTTTTTTAGCAATTACTTCAAAGTGCATTACCTGCCTTTTTTTGCTATTTATGATAAAAACTACAAGCTGCTTAAAACTTTTGAAGGTTCCACCAAACTGGAAGACCTGGTAAAATACCTGTAATAAACAGCATCGGTTGCCGGGCGTTTTGAGCTGCCCCGAATTAACATTCGGCTAAATACCTTTATTTTGCTGAATAATATTCTTCATTTATTAAATACACTCACTAATGAAAGTAACTGTTGTAGGCGCCGGATCAGTAGGCGCAACCTGTGCTGATAATATTGCCCGGGCAGCACTTTGCGAAGAACTGGTTTTGCTGGATATTAAAGAAGGACTGGCTGAGGGCAAGGCGATGGATATGATGCAAACTGCCGCGTTATTAAATTTTGATACTAAGATTACCGGTAGCACCAATGATTATGTAAAAACAAAAGGAAGTGATGTAGTGGTGATTACTTCAGGTATTCCGCGCAAGCCCGGCATGACACGTGAAGAGCTGATTGGCATTAACGCGGGTATTGTTAAAGGCGTTACCAATAATATTCTCCAGCATTCACCCAATGCGGTGATCATTATTATAAGTAACCCAATGGATACCATGACCTATTTGGCCTTAAAATCGAGTGGGGTGCCTAAAAACCAGATCATTGGTTTGGGTGGCATTTTAGACAGTTCAAGATTTAAGTACTACCTGAGCCAGGCCTTACCTGCTTCGCCCAACGATATACAAGCGGTGGTTATAGGCGGGCATGGCGATACTACCATGATTCCGCTTACCCGCCTCGCTACTTACCAGGGTACCCCCGTAAGCGCATACGCCGGCCCTGAAACATTGAAAAAGGTAGCTGCAGATACGATGGTGGGTGGCGCAACACTTACCCGCCTGATAGGCACTTCGGCCTGGTACGCTCCGGGCGCTTCCGGTGCCGATATGGTAAGGGCAATTGTGCGGGATGAAAAGCGGCTGATACCCTGCTCCGTGTACCTCGAAGGAGAATACGGTCAGCAGGATATTTGCATGGGCGTTCCCGTAACGATAGGCAGAAACGGGTGGGAGAAGATTATTGATTTTAATTTGAATGATGAAGAGAAAGCCCTGTTCAGTAAATCGGCCGATGCGGTAAGAAACATGAATAACGTTTTAAATACATTATAAGCGCGTTATACTTTACGCTTCCAATGGTCTCCCGTGCAGGATGTTCCATAAAACAGGCTTCACGGGAGATTTTCTTAAGCTATATGCATTCACCTGTTGAATGTAGCGCATACTGTTGTAACGGCATTTTTTTACCAAGCCATTTCTAACTATATTTAAGTTTTCCAATATCGTATTGCAACCTTTGGTCCTCATTCCGTATCCTAAACTGTATCCGGTAAACTTAAATCAACGCGTATGAAGCTGGTTTTACTTTTTACATTCGTAACCCTCTCCCTGTTCGCTTATGCACAGGTTCCCTTTAACAGGAACCCGCAGCTCAATCAAACCTTATCTCCTTATTCCAATGAACGGATCAGCCCCGTAAAAAACCTGAAGATCAATCCACTGTTTAACTGGCATTTGAACCCTTATTCCAATGCCGCCATTAACCCGGGCAGTAACGCGTTGATCAATCCTAAATTAAACACAAAGATCAACCCCCACTATAATGAATTGCTGAACCCGCTGCGTTCACTGAGTTTGAACCCGTTGATGAATGGTAACTGGCTGGGATATTATTTGTTTGATAAAGAAGGTAATCACCAGGGCTACTATGTGCGGGGGGATCAATTGGTGATGCTATGTTTTGACCTGAAAGGGAAATGGACCGGTTATATGATTCAAACAGACAATAACACTTACAATTATTTTGATTTGAATGATGAATGGACCGGTATTTTTGCCTGTACTGATTCTGATAGCGGTATTAACCTGTTTAACAAGGAGAGTGAATGGACCGGCGACTACGCCAGGTAAATACCCGTACTTCTTCTCCTGTTTACATTGGCATTGCTGTATTTGCTAAAAAGCCACAATGTGCGTTGATGTAAGATAGATTTCCGCCAATGACTACCCACTGTTGTTGACAGTATGCGGCGAAAGGGATACTTTTAACAGGCAATCTTCATCCTGTAATCCTACGCTATGCTAAAATATCTTAATTCACCTTTGAAAGCCACAGGCAGCTTACTTATGCTGGCCGGTATATTTATTGCTGTATTTACCTTTGAACAGTTTCTTTTTCTCGGCCTATCCATTATTGCTTTGGGTGTACTCATACAGGTAACCGCCGGACTGCTTTTTAAGTCCTCCATAAAGCCCGGCTATAGCAGGTGGGGAGAAATAGCGTTAGTATTTTTTATTCTTACATTTTGCACCGTGCTGCTGCTGGATTACCTGGGCTTTATAAAAATAACTTTATAGCCGGTTATTCAAATCATACCTTTTACTTTATCCGCTATGGCGGTCACATCCTGCAAATGCATGCATTTAAAATGTTTTTTAGGGCATTTTTTTGTACCATAGTTAGAACAGGGTTGGCAGGGCAGCGCCGGCACAATAAAATTAGTGTGCTTTTGTGTTGATGCGCTGCCGTAATAAGGCTCCACATCCAATTTAGGCGAAGTGCCACCCCAAACAGCTAATACCGGTTTTTGAAAAGCGCAGGCAATATACTGTAAACCGGTATCGTGCGAAATAACCAGTTTGGCCTTCCGGGTAATATCGGCCGATTCATTAAGCGAAAACTTACCACAGGCATTGTATATTTTTACCGGGTCAACAGCAGCTATTGCCGTTCCTTCCTGTATATCTTCTTTGCCACCCAGCAACACCACGGGATGTTGTATTTGTAAACAAAGCTCCTGTAGTTTATATGCCGGCAGTTTTTTGGTATAATAAGAACCCCCGATAACAATGGCGATATAGCCCATCTGATGCGATAAAGGCAATTCGGTTATTTCAACTTCTTCCGCTTTGGGTATAAAATAATCCAGTCCTTTTCCGTCATCTTTTACGCCCAATGGCAGCAGGGTATTAAGGCTTCTCTGGGTAATATGAATGCCGGGCATGGTATTAATGCCCAGTTTGGTTAATAGCCATTTTTGCACACTGAGTTTACGATAGCTCAGCCATTTTGTTTTTATATCCGTTTCAAGGAAAATGCGCAGGGTACGCCAGTTTTTGTGCAGGTCAATGATATAATCATACCGCTCAAGCCTGATGTCTCTTATGGTTTGTTTAATATCCTTATCAAAATAATGGAACTTATCAATATAGGGATTGGCAACTGTAACCGCTTTAAACTTTGCCCTGGTCAGAAAATGCACTTCAGCGCCGGGGATTTGTTGTTTGAGGCAACGGATAGCAGGTGTGGTTAATACGATATCACCAATAGAAGAAAAACGAATGATAAGAAATTTCATGAACGGTGGATTAGTTAATTGGTGGAAAAGGTAATGAGCAATAGGCATATAAAGCTATAAAGATAGCTTAGAACCGAAGGCTCAATAGTCAATCTACAAATAAATTTGGTATAGATTGCTGAAGGCTGGTAGCTCATAGCTGAAGGCTGGTAGCTCACACCTCATTCCTCCACGTAATTCAAATCCTTGTTAAAGGTTTCCTTTGTGAGAATGATAGCAGCGGTACCAATAGCCATAATGATAATGGCCGAAATCCATCCGCCGGTATAAAAATTGGTAACATTGCGTAATCCCTGGAACAGGGGAAGAATAAAGATAGCCAGCATTCCCCTGATCATATTAGGTATGGTTGTAGCTGCCGTTGCCCTTATATTCGTACCAAACTGTTCTGCCCCCATGGTAACAAATATAGCCCAGAACCCGGTACCAAAGCCCAATCCTGCACATATCCAGTACATTTGTGCCGCAGTGCCATTCCATTGAACGGTAAAATACAGGATCATAAAAAAGGTCGTAATCATATAAAAAACATACAGCGCTTTTTTCCGGCTTTTGAACCACTGGCTTACAAATCCAATAATAATATCACCCAGCGAAATAGCCACATAGGCAAACATGATGGATTTTCCGGGATCAATTTTTTCAGTAATGCCCATATGTTTGCCAAACTCACTTGAAAAAGTAACCAGCACACCAATAACGAACCAGGTAGGTAAGCCTATCAATATAGCAATAATGTATTTTTTAAACCGCTCCGCGTTATTGAAAAACATAATCAGGCTGCCGCGTTTTACATTCATTTTTTTTACCTCGTGAAACATGCCCGATTCAAAAACAGATATCCGCAGCAAAAGCAATAAAAGTCCTAATCCGCCGCCAATAAAATAACAGGTGCGCCAGTGAAAATTTTCCTTGATAAAAAATGCGGCTACGGCGCCTGTTAAGCCCAGCCCCGCAACCATTGATGTGGCGATACCTCTTTTTTCTTTAGAAGTGAGCTCCGATACCAGGGTAATACCGGCACCCAGTTCTCCTGCCAATCCTAACCCGGCAATAAACCGTATCCATTTGTACTGATCAACCGTTTGTACAAACCCATTGGCGATATTGGCCAGGGAATATAAAATAATAGAACCGAACAATACGCTGATCCTTCCTTTTTTATCACCCATTACGCCCCATATAATGCCGCCAAGCAGCAACCCCCACATCTGCCATTGCAAAATCGTTTCCCCGTCGGTTAGTAATGCTGCTTCGGAAAGCCCAAGGTCTTTCAGGCTTTCAATTCTGATGATACCAAAAAGCAGTAAATCATATATATCAACAAAATAACCCAGCGCCGCTACGATTACGGCAATACTAAAAATTGTGTTTTTGGGTTGAGGCATGGGATGCTGGGTTTAAACGGTTTTTTTTGGTTTTTTTTTGCCCGACAATAACTTCCATGCCACAGGGAAGGTGGTTACCAATACAATAATAATAACAATCATCTCCAGGTGATCTCTTAATTCAAAGCCAAATTGTTTTCTTACCCATATCTGCAAAAAATGTCCGGCAAATATCATGCTCACCACCCATGCTATACAGCCTACTATATTATAGAACATGAACTTCTTCCTGTCCATTTGAACAATGCCTGCCACAATAGGTGCGAAAGTGCGTATAATGGGTAAAAAGCGGGCGAATATGATGGCGCCTCCGCCATGTTTTTCATAAAAATCATGAGCGTCATTCAGGTATTTTCTTTTAAAAAGAAAGCGGTCTTTCCAACTGTACATGGCGGGCCCTATTTTTCTTCCGAACCAATAGCCTACCATATTGCCTATAATACCTGCAATAGAAATAAGCACTGTCATCAGCAACAGGTCTATCCATTCGTTCCGGATATGCCCTATGCCAAAAGCTTTGAAGAACTCATGCACGAGGTTGCTGCTGTATATGCCTGCAACAAAAAGCAGGCTGTCGCCCGGAAGAAAAAAACCTGCAAACAAACCTGTTTCGGCAAATACAATGAATAATAAAAGCCAGAGCCCTCCATTAATAATATAAAACATAGGGTTCATCAGGTCCTTCCATGAAAAATCTTTACGAAGCGTTATGGTTTGGTCTTTTTTAAGTTCAGCTATGGATGATGAGAAATCACTGTATCCGCTGCGGCTGATTACTACAACATCGGAAGGCTGTGCTTTGATGGTAAAATAGCCGTTATCATCTGCCAGGTGTTCGTTGGTATTACCGCCTACGGTAAGGGTAGCGCTGTTAAGTGTTTCTTCATACTGGTTAAGGATCTGGAACTTTATTTCTTCTTCCTGTGCAAATAGCGCGCAGCTCATTACAATACAAATAGCCGTACCAATAATTCTTTTGATCATACTTATGGTTTGAAGTTTTTCTATTTCGGTGGCAAAATTGCATTATCTGTACAAATAAATGATCAGTTTTATTTGCTTTCTTAATAGAATATTAAAAAAGAAAGGTTAAAAATGATTAGTCGGGCTGAAATGCCAATGCTTTTTCATCATCAAATTCGCCTTCCCAGCGTGCTATTACACAACTTGCCAGGGTATTTCCAATTACGTTTACTGAGGTGCGTGCCATATCCATGAGCTCGTCGATGCCATAAATTGCCATAATGGGCCAAATAGGGAAACCAAAGGTTGAAGCCGTAGCAATCAGAATCACCAGCGATGCCCTGGGTACTGCGGCCACTCCTTTACTGGTAAGCATCAGCGAAAACCCGATCATTAACTGTTCTCCTATTGTTAAATCAATGCCTGCCGCCTGCGCAACAAATACCGAGGCTAAAGAGAGATACAAAGTAGTGCCGTCTAAATTAAAAGTATACCCGGTAGGTATAACAAAGGCTACGATCTTCCGGGGCACTCCGAACTTTTCCATATTTTCCATAGCAATCGGAAGCGCCGAATCGGAGCTGGTAGTAGCGAAAGCAATGGAAACCGGCTCTTTTATGGCCTGGATGAATTTCCGGATGGGCACTCTTATAAAAAGCAACACCGGCAATAATATCACCAGCAAAAAAACAAACAGGGCTAAATACAATGTCATCAGCAGTAAAGCCAGGTTTTTCAGGATGTCGAGGCCCAGGTGACCCACGGTTACCGAAATAGCGGCCCCTACGCCAAAAGGAGCAAAATACATAATGATATGCACAAACCTGAACATGGTTTCAGCCAGGCTTTCCGAAAATTCCAGCATTGGCTTTTTACGGTTGGGAGCCAGTTTGGCCAGCGCAATGCCAAACAGCACGCTAAATACTACAATGGGCAATACACTGCCTTCATAAATAGATTTTATAATGTTTTCGGGAAAGATATCTACAATGTGATCCTGCCAGTTTTTTTCTACTGCAACAGGCAGCTCTTTAAGTAAAGCGGCGGGAACATCTATACCTACACCCGCTTTGGTGATGTTAATGAACACCAGTCCGATAATCAGGGCAAATGTAGTAACGATCTCAAAATATAAGATAGATTTCCAGCCCATACGTCCCACCTGTTTGAGATTGGAATGGCTGGCAATGCCTACCACTAACGTAGCAAACAGCAGGGGCGCTACAATGGTTTTTACCAGACGTAAAAAGATGGTGCTCAGGAACCGGAGATGTTGAGAGAAAGCAGGAAAGTCGAGCCCTATTTCCACTCCAATGGTCATAGCAACGAATATCCAGGTGGTAAGTGATCTTTTAAACCAGGCAAATAATACCAGGCTTATAATTAAAAGCCACCGGCCTGTAAACAGTACTTTTTCAGGAATGGTTATCCAGTGTTCGAAATGAAAAAAATGCAGAGCCGCGATAATGGTGAAAAGAGCTAGCGCTAATAATCCTGAGCTGCGGGTATTCATATATAATGCTAAAACGGGCTGGTAAATTTCAAAACTAACAGAAAGTTTACGGTTAATGAAAAAGAAACTGTTCTTTTTTGATGTATACCGATATAAAACCGGCAAAGTTTCTCCTGATTTGAGCAGAAATCATTACTTTTCCCCCTAATTTCCCGGCCCTTAAAAATTTCACTTTAAATACCTACTAAGGCTATGAGTTTATTTGTAAAGAAACCAATTGCAGGATTAATTGCCGAGGCCCAGGAAACGGGGCCCGGAAGCTTAAAAAGAACTTTAGGTCCCTGGGCATTGGTGGCTTTAGGCATCGGCGCTATCATCGGCGCAGGCTTATTTTCTATTACCGGCATTGCCGCTGCCAACCAGGCGGGGCCTGCCATTACCATTTCATTTGTTGTGGCGGCGTTGGGTTGTGCTTTTGCAGGCTTATGCTATGCAGAGTTTGCATCCATGATACCCGTAGCCGGTAGTGCATACACTTACAGTTATGCCACCATGGGTGAGTTCATTGCCTGGATTATTGGATGGGATCTGGTATTGGAATATGCCGTTGGCGCTGCCACGGTAAGTATAAGCTGGAGCAGATACCTGACCAGGTTCCTGGAAGGGTTTGATATTTTTTTACCCGCATCATTTACTGCCGGCCCATGGGATGGAGGGATCATTAACCTTCCCGCTGTGCTTATCGTTATTCTGGTGAGTTTACTGCTCATCAGAGGAACCCGGGAAAGCGCATGGGCTAATTCCATTATCGTTGCGCTTAAGGTAGGTGTGGTATTGGTGTTTATTATTTTAGGATGGCAATATATCAATAAGGAAAATTATGTGCCCTACATTCCTGAAAACACAGGCAATTTTGGTGAATTTGGTTTTAGCGGGGTGATAAGGGCGGCGGCTGTAGTTTTTTTCGCCTACATTGGTTTTGACGCGGTAAGTACGGCGGCGCAGGAAGCCAAAAATCCGAAAAAGGATATGCCTATTGGTATATTAGGCTCTTTAATCATTTGTACTATATTATATTTACTTTTTGCGCACGTAATGACAGGCGTTACCAGTTATACTTCTTTCAAAGGCCAGGATGGTATTGCGCCCGTGGCGGTGGCTATTGATCATATGGGCAAAGCGGATAGCGCCGGTGTAATTCATCCGGATTATCCGTGGCTCAACCGCGCTATCATAGTGGCCATCCTGGGCGGCTACGCTTCTGTAATATTAGTGATGCTGATGGGACAAAGCCGGGTATTTTACAGCATGAGCAAGGATGGTTTATTACCTAAAGTATTTTCTAACGTACATCCCAAATTTCAAACTCCTGCCAAAAGCAACTTAATGTTTATGCTGCTGGTGAGCTTGTTTGCCGCATTTGTGCCGGCAAGGGTAGTAGGTGAGATGACCAGCATTGGTACCTTGTTCGCGTTTATCCTGGTATGCATCGGTATATGGGTGATGCGGGTAAAAATGCCTGATGCTCCCCGCGGATTTAAAACGCCGCTGGTACCGCTTGTTCCGATTTTAGGTGTGGTTACCTGCTTTTTTATGATGGCTTTTTTGCCTTTGGATACCTGGATCCGTTTAATAGTGTGGATGATCATAGGTTTTGATATTTACCTGTGGTATGGTATTTACCACAGTAAGCTTTCCGCCGGGCAGTCCGGAACCGTGGCGCAGGCAAACAGGATAGGGGGTTTAAGCGGGCTGATTTTGGCTGTATGCTTAATTATCGTTGCTTTTATACATCATCATGTTACCGATGGAGCCGACACTGTTATTTTTTATTTTTCACTCATTTTTGCTGCCGTACATGTGGTATTGTATGTACAGCGGATAATGAAAAAATAAACGTAAGCGATTTATTATACAAACCGTTTTCTTTAACAGGAAATGGTTTGTATTGTTTATTAGCAAGAAGGGAATCGTTAGCAGTAATTTTAAAAATCAAAGTAATTAAATGTATCAATTAGAATCTGAGCAACTTTGGCTTAAGTTTGAAAAATTTTTTAAAGACAGTTTGAAATTTTTTCAAACTCAAAATTCCCTTCATGAACTTTTGCTGAATAAAACCAAAATGACTGAATTTTATAAACAAAAACTATTTCAAAAAATTTCCGAACGTCTGGAGCTAAATTTATCCGAGAAAGAGTATCTACGAGTTGATATGACAATGTACAAAGTCGGTGAGAATAAGTATCATGTTCCATTCATATTTATAGAGTCAGAAAACGACCCAGATGGCGATATTGCAAACGAGATAAAAAAATTGCTTCATTTGAATGCCCCTCTTAAAATTCTAATTACTCGGGGTTCATTTGAACAAGATATTCTTAATAATGACACTCATTGGCGTTATGTTATTGAGGACTTTGCTCAATACAACCGAATGATTGGTTACTTTGCCTTCATATCAGCAAGTTGGGATAATAATAAACTTAAGTATCAGTATATCGCGTATAAAGAAAATGGAGACAAGTATTGTAGCTTACAAACATTATTTCTGTAACCCTAACAATGCAGCTTGATATAAATACCCGGCACTCAGATCGTGCCCATCAATTTTTGGTACTTTGTTCGGCTATCCCAATGCTGTCAGCAAAATCTATAACTTGTACTGTATCTCAATAATCAACTTTGGTATGTCCGATGGACCGGATCGTTATTACCCGCGCTTCGCCGATCTGTAACGTTGGTATACCCAACAAATACAAAACAAAAGCAATAGATGACCCGGAATATATTTATAGCAAACAGGCTACGGGAAGTATTGATCAACGG
>CALMQS010000097.1 GCA_937871285.1 uncultured Sphingobacteriales bacterium
TAAATGGTTATAAAGAAAGCGATTGAAGCAATTTTTCCGCAGCCGCTTTAACCTGCACCCAGTCTTTTTCCTGTTCTTCTTTAGAGAGAAGATCAAATGGCATAAACACGTCTCTCGTAATCCTGTCCAACCCCCTGAAAGGCTGGCCCGCTTTCCAGTTAAAGACAGGTTGATTAAAACACTAAGTTCGGCATATGACAAATTGTACATAGAGGTCATTAATTTTATTGTCATCAAACATTTTTTTTAAGCGCTTCCAAAACATCCTCCTTTCTTCTGCGCGATATTTCAACGGTGGACTGGTCGGCCATAATTAAGGCATTATCCTTATAGCTTTTTACATGAGCGGCATTTACAAGATGTGATTTGTGCACCCGTAGAAATCCCTGAGCTGTAAGCATTACCTCATAGTTCTTTAAAGTATATGCTACAAGTAATGAATGCCCGTCAGTAAAGGAAAAACGGGTATAATTTCCTTCGCCTTCCAGGCGGATGATCTGTTCCGGCTTATAAAAAAATGTTCCCTGCAGTGTGGGTAGTGCCAGTTTGAAATCGGCCGTGTTTTTTACCTGCAGGTTATGCATAAAATTTTTATACAATGATTTATCAGTCTGCAGATTTCTTTTTTTTAACATATACCGGTCAAAGGCATTACGAAGTTCCTCCGCATCAATTGGCTTAAGCAGGTAGTCTAATGCACTGAAGCGAATAGCATCAATGGCGTATTCATCATGCGCAGTGGTAAAAACAATACCGAACTCCGGATCAGGCACTTGCCTCAGCAGATCGAATCCGCTCATGCGCGGCATCTGTATGTCAATAAATAAAATATCGGGATTGAAATTCCGGATGAGCAGTATGCCTTCTGCCGGATTTGTAGTTGTTTCTAATGCGGTTATTTCAGGAATATAGTGATGGCACATCAGCGAAAGCGTTTCGATAGCTGTTGCTTCATCATCAATAATCAAAGCTTTTATACTGCTCATAAATTTTTATCTCCAATATATATTTTCAGCACTACCTGTGTACCGGTTACTGTTCCGTCAACAGCCGTAATATCAGTTATCTTTATATCAAATGGTTTACCATACTGCTGTTGCAGCAGGCGAAGCCGCTCCTGCACAATAGACATTCCACGGGATTGGTGAGTTGAAGCATTTCCTCCCATACCCAGGCGCAATTTAGCCGATGTAGCTCTGCCGATGCCATTGTCTCTTAAAGTGGCAAGTAATATATCATCATCATACAGTCCAAAGGAAATATTCAGTGAACGATCATTTTCTTTCGGCATCAATCCATGCCATATGGCATTTTCTACAAACGGCTGTAGCATCATGGGTGGTATCCTTATCTCTTCTGGTTCTACTTCATCTGTGGTTTGTATGCTGTAAGTAAAACTATCGCCGAAACGATTTTGCTCCAGTTCAAGGTAACGGTTCAGCATATCCATTTCCACCTGCAGACTAATAAATTGCTGAGTGCCGAAATGCAGTATCTCTCTTTGTAGTTTTGAAAACCGGGAAAGATACTTAGTAGCCTCAACTACATCACCCTTGAGTATATAATGTTGCACACTGTTGAGCGCATTGAAAATAAAATGCGGATTCATCTGCATCCGCAATGCTGTTAACTGTGAGGTGGCGAAGTCCTTGCTAAGGCGTAATACTTCCATTTCTTTTTCCATCATCTGCTGTTCTGTCATTATCGTTTTAATTTTTACAGCGCAGAGTGCGGATATGGTAGCAAGAATCTGTAAATGCCTGTCGGTATAAAAATTCTTTTTTGAATGCTCACTGTCAATAATACCAATTACTTCTCCATCGCTGATGATGGGAACTGTTATTTCTGACATTCGCCTTACATCATCTACTATATAACGGTCATCAATAGTGGTATCATTAACAATCTCTGCCTTGCCTGTCAGTGCCACACTTCCTACAATGCCATGACCGGGTTTAATTTCAATCGGTTGCCCGATGGTATTTTCAGCCGTCATCTTGGGACCCCAGGCTGCCTTTTGAATCAATAAGTCATCTTTACCTTCTTTCATGTAAATAATACAATCCTCAAAGCGCAATTTTGAAATACAGTTTTTCGCCACGTCCCAAAGTATATCGTCTACACTTCGAAGACCATTCATAGAAGCGGCAAAATGATTGATTATCTGTTCTATCTCCAACTGTTCCTTGTAAACAGATGCTCTGCGTTGCTGCATCACGGCTTCTGCTTCGGCTTTTGTTCTTACCCTGCGTATTCTTGTTCTCACCAATAAAGTAATCAGCGCCGCGCCAGATAATAATACCAGTAGTAAAAACCACCATGTTTTCCAGAAAGGCATGGCGATTACAAAGGCGTATACCGCGTTATTGGTGCTCCAGGTTCCTTTGCTGTTCAGGGCTTTTACTTCAAAGGAATAATTTCCATGAGGAAGATTTTCAAAACTCACGTCACGCAGCTTTCCGCTATTTATCCATACTGTATCAATTCCCTTAAGCCGGTAATAATAGCGCAGCCCTTCAGGATTTGAGTAATCCAGTGCTATAAACCGAAATTTAAATGAATTTTGAACATAACTAAACCAATGTTCTTTTTCCGTTTGTTGTAATTCCTCCGTTGCAGCCTTTCCATTGCTGCGCGCCTGCGTTACGCTGCTGATGTAAACCACCGGCGGCACATCAGGCAGTGGAATAGTGTACGGATTAAAAACACTTGCACCATAAGTGGTTACTACATGAATATTGCCATCGCGAGATTGCAAAAGGCGCATATAGCTGTATCCCGGCCTGATAAAACCATCAACCGTATCAAAGTTCATTACCCTTCCGGTAAATTTACCAGCACGCCCTATAACCGAAATGCCTTTCGAACTTCCTGCCCATATATTGTTGTTTTCATCGGCAAGCAGCGTTAAATAATGCAGGCTATTTAAACCATCAGCTTCACTGTATTGCCGCACTACTTCCAGCATGTTTACAGCATTAAAACGACATACCAGTATACCATTGCCCGCAGTTGCTATCCACACATTTCCTGTTCTGTCTTTTATCATATACTGTATTGCATATTTTTTTCCGCCAATGGTAAAAGAATGCAGCGAGTCGTTTTGCAGGTAAACCAGGCCTTCTTCTCCACCCATCCACAACACGCCATCCGGCGACTCTATCATAGAAAAAAATTTTGCGTGCCGTGATACATTGGGTGAATAAAAATATGGTGTAAAAGAGATTGATTTTTTTTGATCAATATTGATCCTGGTTACGCCACGATCTCCTGCTGCATAAAAGCCGCCATTACCTGTTTTGCTAAAGCAGAGCAATGAATTGCTGTGCAAGCCATCCGCCTTCGTGAAGTGCCTCTGCGTATCATTGTTTAATAATACCAGTCCCTGGTAACCAGTGCCAGTCCATATACTCCCTTGTTCATCTTCATACATTGCCCTCACTTCAGCATCGGGAACTACGTGTTGTTGATAGTATATTAAAGAATCGCTGCTGCGCTCAAAAATAAATCCCCTGTTGGCGCCAATTAATAGGGTGCCATTTTTCTTTTCGAGCAACGAATAAAAATCGTTTACTACCGGCTTTGAAAAAATTACAGGCCTCAGTTTTACCAGCCCATCATGGGTTGCTACCCATAGGAAATCAATATCCTGCAGAACCGCCGAAGGCCAGATAGTGTAAGCATCGGAAAAGCTCAAATGCATAGAAGCAGTAGCCGTTTCCGGATGAAAATAAAATGCGCCCCTTGTGCCTACGTACCACAAACCCGGTAAACCTTGTTGCACATCGCGCTGATAAAATTTCTTATAAGGAATGGCAGTGACTGTTCCCCTTTCAAAAAGATTCATTTCGGTAGAGGCGCCGTCAAAAAATATTTTTGAGTGAGACACCGGGAAAATAGATTGTATCTGATCTCTTTTTCGGGCAGTAGTATATAACTTTTCTATCTGACCGTTCATCAGCCGGAACAGATCGTTTCGCCCGGAAAAAAATACCGCTCCATCGCCGGATCTGCCTATAAGAAAAACGCTTCGCTGGTCTATAGAATCTTCCGGACAAATCCATCCGCTTAAAATATTCTGTTCAAGCGAAGTTTTCCGCTTCCCGGTAAAATCAATTTGTTTAACAGATAATTTAGCGGGTCCGTTTTCTGTAGCAAGCCAGACAGTAGTGTCGCCTTCAATAAAAATATCATTAACGCTCATGGCTTCTGTTGATGCTGCGCTTAACTTAATAATGCTACTACCCTCATGGTAATACAAACCTGCTGTGCTCCCAATCCATAGCCTGCCCGCGGCATCCATCCTTATCACATTCACATGTCCAATCAACTCCTGTGATAATGCATAGGTGTAGTTTTGAAATGCATATCCATCATACCGGCTCATACCTGCGGTAGTACCTAACCAGAGAAAACCGCTTTGATCTTTGAGAAGGCAAATAATTTCAGATGAAGGCAACCCGTCGGCGGTGGTTAGGTATTGATAGGTATACCTTTCGGCCGGCTGTGCCACAGCTTCGTTCCCGATGCAATGCGCCAGTAACAAAAAGAATAACCTGTATAGTGGAAACCGCTTCAACTAATACTAATATAAACATTTTGCAAGCATCCCGCAACACTACCTGCATTGCCAGGCAGTAGCATTTTCAGCGCCACTTGCCTGCTCAAGCGTGAGCTGATTTTTAGCATAGTTAAACCCCGGAGGAGCAGATGAAATAAAATAACCAGGGTAAGCTACGCTTTCAATCGCAACTGTTTTTACGCCACTGGAATGATCAATTTTGTGTATTTTGAACATGTAATTATATTCATCATTATCCAAATTTATTTCACTTTGCCTGTTGGATACACCCATGTGTTTTTCCTGCCGGTTAGATGACTCGCCTGCAAATAGCCATTTGTGTTTATTGTTGTCCAACTGAATAGAAACGTATTCTTTACCATCTGCGCCCCTGGTGAGGTTAAGATAAAACCTGCAATCCACATCTTTTTCCAACTCGGCTAAAGAATAGGATTTTTGAATATTATCCGTGTACATGTTATTGGGCTTTGTATAGAAATAAAGATATTCGTCATTTGAGTAGTCAATAGTAAATATCCACGATTGCGGATAATGTTCTAAAAGAGGTTGGACAACCTTATTCTTTTTACAGCTAAAAGAGAATATGCATACAATTAAAAACAATGATACCCTTTTCATAACCCGGCGTTTAAAATAAAAAAATGTATTTCGAATACAGAATTAATGATTAGCGCCATTTTTATTTAATGGTATTTATTCAACGGTGGGATTGATATATTTTACGGCTGCGGGACTATTAAAAAGGTAATAAAACAGGTTATTTAAATCTTGCTAAAATGCAAAACCAATTGCAATGGTTTTACATTGGCTATGAGAAGATTATTTTAAAGCATTCAGTGGAGTGATTATAAAGATTGCAGCAATTTTTCCGCAGCCGCTTTAACCTGTACCCAGTCTTTTTCCTGCGCTTCTTTTGAGAGCAGGTCAAAAGGAATAAATACCTCCCTGGTGATCCTGTCCAAACCCCTGAAGGGCTGGCCCGCTTTCCAGGTAGCGTTGGCAAAACGTTCAAACAGCTTTTTGTTTTTTGCATCAAGGCTATCATTTACTATAGCCTGGAGCACTACGGATGGCAATTTTTGCTGTGCCGTTGCCAGGTAGCTCAGTCCGCATTCCAGGGCATAGAAACCGGCTATATTCGTAGCTACCTTTTCCTCTTTCAGGCTTTTGGTAATAGTGGCGGTATCTTCACCAGGTTTCAAAAAAACAGGTGCTTCCTGTTGCTGCGCGGTATAGTATGCGGCTTCCATATGCTGCGCCATCTCCAGCGCAAATGATTTATCCTGCAGCAACGCCTTCAGCTTTTGTAATTGGTTTTCTTTTGATGCGTCCTTCACATCCCGCATGGCTTCCGTCAATTTCTCTGCAGCAGCGGATACCTGATCGTAATCTTTTTTTACTTCAGCTTCCGGTAGAAATACCGGCGAAACAAAAACCTCGCGTGTAATACGTTCCAGCCCGCGAAAGGGTTGACCCGCTTTCCAGGTAGCATTGGCAAAGCGGTTTACCAATAACACCCCGGAGGAATCCAATTGGTTTGTTTTTATTTTATTCAGCCACTCCAACGGCGTTCCGCCTTCCTGTTCCATTAATGCACCAACAGCACATTCCAGTGCATAAAAGGCCGCTATGCTGGTTGCAATCTTTTCGTCTCTTATACTTTTTTCTACCGTGCCTGCTTCCCCATTTTCAGGTAAAAATTCCGGCGCCGGTTCACCCTGCGCCTTGTAGTAAGCAGCTTCCTGGTTTTTTGCCATGTTCAGCGCGAAGCTGCTATCGCGGAGCAGCCTTGTTATTTGAGTAAGCTCTTCTGTAATTTGTTGCTGTTGTTGCATGTTGGTTTTTGCATTGTTAGCACATGAGGTTAAATATAAGACGAGGAAAGCAGTGCTAAAAACAAAGAGATATTTCATTTGCCTGGTTTTAGCGGTACCTTAAAGTTAGGTTAATTAAAGTACTACTGCTGTGTCAAACCTGAAAGGGCGTATTTCATTTTTTCGCTCCATGTACAACTTTCCGGTCGGTGAAACACCGACCGGTAGCGGGTTCTACAGGTGGGTGTCGCCACCTACCTGCGAAAATTTGAAATGCGCCCAACCTGAAACCTGAGAATTGAAACACTCCTTTTACTTTTCACGATAATATACAGGCGTAATTTGCCTGACTTAGCACTCGTAAAACCTGTAAATGCTTACTTACCGGGTGGGTTCGTTAAATTTGATAATATCTTTTGCTGCGCTTCCTTTAATTCATCCTGCGATAGTTTTAGCTTACCCCTTGTAAAATTGAGGTCGTCCATGCTGTTGATGGGCACCAGGTGAATATGCGCATGCGGCACTTCCAAACCTACAACGCTGATGCCGCAGCGGTTACAACGAAAAGAGCGTTCAATGGCTTTGGCAATGGGCTGCGCAAAAACCAGCAGCTCACTTAAATAATCCAGGGGAAGATCGAAAAGGTTATCAACTTCCATTTTGGGAATTACCAATGTATGCCCTTTCACCAATGGAAATATATCTAAGAAAGCATAGCATTTTTCATTCTCCGCTATTTTATAAGAAGGAATTTCGCCTGCTATGATTTTTGAAAAGATGGTCATGCAGCAAAATTATGCAAATACTATGTATGAAATACGCTATTACGGGCGGACGGGTATTCCCACGGTACAGAGGCTTTATCTGGCAATCAGCCTTCAGCTATCAGTTGAGATACTATTAACGACAGAACGGCTACTCCTTCTTACTTGTATTGCTCATAGCCGATTGCTGATAGCCTCCCCCGGATTTTACATTTGATACCTATTTATACAGATCAAGTCCCGCATATCCCTCCTCCGCCCTTTGCGGCGCACGGTTAATATACAACTGCCTGTCTTGCGGCGCGGCAGTGCCCAATCCGTCCACATACCGGTTAAACATGCAAAAAGCGGCAGCGATCAATACCGCGTCATGTATTTCCCTGTCGGTGGCTTCCTGTTCCTTAGCCTGCTCAATTAATGCAGCAGTTACATGTTTACCACTTTTTTGCACAGCCGCGGCAATGGCCAGCAGGGATTTCATTTTATCCGAAATAGCGGCAGTGGTGAAATCGTGTTTTATACTGTCAATGAATTGCATATCACATTGCATATAATGCTGCGCCATCGCGCCATGCACATTCTGGCAAAAAAAGCAATCATTGAGGTAAGATACATAAGTCCCGATCAGTTCTCTATCGCCCCTGCTCAGCGTATTATTGTCATCACGCAGTAATGTTTCCGCCAATTCATTCAGGGGCTTTGCTGTTTCCGGCCGGTATGCCATGGGGCCTCTAATACCCGGCAAGTTGTTGTTTAAATTAATATGTGCCATAAGATCAAATTATTTTTTGTTGAGTACTGCCTCCGCCAGGCGGGTACCGTCAATACGTGCTTTTATCTTGCTGAATGCAATGTCTCTCGATGTAGAAGTATCATCTGCAAATGGCGAAAAGCCGCAGTCATCTGTTGTACCGATCTGTGAAACAGGAATCACTGCCGCGGCTTCCAATATGCGGTCCCTTATTTCTTCAGGAGTTTCTATCCCCGGATCGAGCACATTGGTAACACCCAGAAAAACTGTTTGCCCCGGCCGGAGATTTTCTTTAATAACTGCCAGCACGGAAGACTTGTCTCTTTCGCCGGCGTATTCCAGGTAAAAATTACCAGCCTGTAACCCGAACAGCAAAGGCAAGAGATCAGCATAGGATATGTCTGCACTGTGCGTTGAATCATGATCTCCTCCGGGACAGGAATGAACACCTATTTTTTGGCGCTCTTCCTTTGTAAACCTTGTAAGTACCTTGTTATTGAGAGCGATAAATGATTTCAGCAAATTGCCGGAAGGGTCTAATTTCAATGCTAACCGGGCTTCCGTAAAATCAATCTGTACATTATACGCGCCGCTGTTAAGGCTTCTTCTTATATCCGTCTCCGCTTCATTCAGTAAGTCATTTATGAATTGATCATGCGTGTACCCTTCAATACCTTCCTGCGGATACAATAAACTTATTGCCGATACAGCAATGACCGCCTGTTTAACCGGCAGGTTCGTCATTTTTTTTGCTTTTTCGAGATATGTACTGGCGTATACCTGGTAACGAAAAGGTCCTCCTGTGATTTTAGGTAACTGGCGGATATGCCCGTCAGCAAAAGGAATAATAACTCCATTAGGATCGAGTTGCTTCATGCCTGCAATGGGGTAAGTAGCAAAACTGGGTTTGCTTTGCTCCCCATCTGTAATTACAGGAGAACCTGTAGCTTCAAAACGTTTTATGGTATCCGTTATAGCCGATTCAAATAATTTACTCAACCCCTTTTCATCAAGATCACCATTTGCATGCGCTGCCATTCCTTCAATCAATGCAACCGGCCGGGGAATGCTTCCTATTGGTTCTGTTCTGATTTTCATAACATTTTTGTTTTAATTTATTCAATGAATATGATCTATGCAGATGGCAGCCCATGCATTTCATCCTGGCTGCCCCGGCAGCACATACCCCTTTTCTACCATTCTTTTTCCCATCTCCGCATATTCATCTGCGTTAGTTGGTGTAAAGCTTGCCAGTCCGTCCACATACCGGTTGAACATGCAGAAAGCAGCCGCTATTAAAACCGTGTCGTGTATCTCCCTGTCGCCGGCGCCCAATTGTCTTGCCGCTTCAATGTCTTCGGCAGTAACCGCTTTGCCACTGATCTGCACCTTACCTGCTATGTTGAGTAAAGCCTTTAATTTTTCACCTACAGGGGCATTTTGCATATCTAAAAAGACTTCATCAACAGCTGCTGCTTTCTCTTCATACAAACATCTTGCAGCGGCAGCATGACTGTTCCTGCAAAACATGCAATTGTTCCTGTGCGATACGTAAGCCGCTATCAGTTCCCTGTCGGCCGGGGTTAGCGGGGAATCTTCCCGCAGCAGCACCTGTGCCAGTTGGTATAAGTGTTTTCCGGTTTCGGGCCGGAACATTACCAGGCTTCTTATACCGGGTACGCCTTCCGGAACGTTGATGTGTGCCATTGGTTAATAATTTTTAAGCTGATTTAAACAAGTTTATGCTCCATCTTTCTGATCAGTAATACCACAAGCAATCCTACTATAAACACCAGTGAAAACAGGTATATGGCATTGCCATAACCGCCCAGCACCGTTACCAGTATGCCTACGAACAAAACAGCCGTGCCGGTAAACAACCGGCCTATATTAAAACAAAAACCCGTTGCTGTTGCCCTGATGCCCGTAGGAAAAAGCTGCGGTATATAATAAGACAGCACACCCTGGCTTATGCCAAAGAAAAAAGCGAGAATGCCCGTTTCTATATACACTAAGGGTGTAAAGACCGTATTGGTTTTAAACAGTACAAAAGACAGCACCGAACACACCGCAAAGCACATGAGCATCGCTTTTCGTGTACCCACAGCATTCAGGAACCAACCCGAGAAAAAACCGCCTGTTAAGCCGCCCATGCCCAGCAGCATCATGGTTAAACCTCTTTCCTTCTGCCCATTGGAATCTGTAATTAAGCTTTGTACCCAGGTAGGCAGCCACGAAAAAATTGCCCACAAGCCAATTAACATAGAACCAAAAGTGACGGATCCGATCAGCAGATCTTTCCGGAATGCCGGTGAAAAAAGGCTTTCAGCGGGGTTATTGTTTTGCAGGATCTGCTGCTTGCTTGTTTTCCAGTTTGCTGATTCTTTTATGATCCATATCCCTGCGATAGCGAGGATCAATGGTACAAACCCTGATAAAAAAGCCTGTTGCCACGATGATACCATATAATTAATTAAACCGGCAGAAAAAATGCCCACAGGAAAAGCAATAGACAAAATACCCATGAAAACGGCTTTACTTTTTGAGGGCCATACTTCGCTTATGAAAGTAAATCCAATTACCAGCACGCCTCCTACGCCAAACCCGCTCAACACCCTGCACAATACAATGCTCCACCAGTTGGGCAGCATGCCGGTTAAAATAGTAAACACCGCATAACATCCTATAGCAAGCAGCAATGCTTTTTTTCTGCCTATCCGGTCGCTGATCACCCCCCATGCAAAGCCGCCAATGGCCCATCCAAAAATGAATACCGCATTGATGTAAGCGCTGATGCGGGCATGTTCGCCGGTGTCTGATGACAGTTGTACATCCTTAATTACAACAGGGAGGTAAACCGACATTAAGGTAGATACCGTACCCCCAAAGGCGCTGCTGATAAAACACACTCCAAACAATACCCAGAGATACGCAGTTATTTTTTGCGCTTCGTTATTGGCTATGCCGTTCTTCATTACCTGTTATTTATTTATTCAATAATCCGTCAAATACAACCGATACGTAATACAGCGCTCCAACACTGGGAGATCCAAAAGCCTGGTATACCCTGTGGTTTAAAATATTACTGCCCCCCAGCTTTACTATAGCATTGGCGGAAGGTATTTTTTTGTTGACCTGCAGATCAAGCTGCGAATAGGCATTGATGCGGCCGGGGCGGTTGCCATTGAAGGTCCCGTACCAGTCAAACGCATCCTGCCAGTGCCATGCCAGGTTAAAGCCAAAGTTCCTGTACACATTGCTGTTTCCAAAAGTTACATTGGTAGTATATTCGGGCGTATTGAAAGCAGGGATATTATTGGGATTGGCATCTTTCAGGTTAAAATCGGCCCAGGTAATATTGGCCCCTGCTGTATATCCCCGGTTCATCATCCAGGTAAGCCCTGCCGAAATACCCTGCGATGATACTTTATCTGATGCATTGGTATACAATTGAAAAACCTGGATATCGCCGTTGGGTATATCCATGGCAGCTTCATTGCTGACTGTACCATCGCCTGCCAATATGGTATGTTCCGGGCGGATGACCACTGTATTAATAATAAAGTCGGTATAAGTGCTGTAATAATAATTAAGGTCTATCATCAGCTTATTATTAATAAGCCCCTTATATCCTATTTCAAATGCTTTCTGCTTTTCGGGTTTAATATAGGATACATCCGATTTCTCCAGTAACCCTTTGTTTTCAGCTATCGCCTGCGGGAAAGGGGTACCATTGCCCATTGCCTGCCCGAAAGCAGCGCCAAAGGCGCCCACCGAAGAAGCGGTGAAGGAATTTTCATACACATTCATGCCCTTACTGTTATCGGGCGCTCCGCCAAGAATAGTGATAGGGCCCACGTTAAGGTGAATATATAAGTCAACAGGCGTAGGATTTCTGAAGCCGGTTTGATAAGAAGCGCGGAAATTATGATTCTTTGCAACCGTGTACACACCCGATATGCGGGGCGTAAAGCTGCCTTTAAAATTTTCATTTTTATCGTAGCGTACCGAACCGGTTATTTTCAGCCTGTCATCGAATAATTTTTTAGCCACCTGCACAAAGGCGCCATATTCTTTAATGGTAATATCCTGGTCTTTGTCATCAAACAAAGAACCGTTGGTGAACATGTGGTAATAGCGGAAGTTGCCGCCGGCCAGCAGTTCAAATATTTTGATATTATCGCTGAAATCATACTGTCCTTCGGTATGGTAATACTTGCTGTTGCTGAAAACACCAGCACCGCTTAATCCATAGTTATGGATCAGATTGTCTTTAGCCGCTTCAAAAGCCCCGCTCCCCGGCGCCAGCTTTCCTTCATCGGCAAAAGCCCTCGCGGCAGTGTGATTAGCCGCGGCTACACTTCCAATATCACCATTATATGCCGCCGTGTATCTTTCAAACCATGTATCATCAGCCAGGTTGGGCGCTACGGTATTGCCTGCAAGGTCTTTTACCCAGGTACGGTTAATGAACTGTGCGAGCGAACGGGTATTATAGGAATCGTGCGAGTTTTCAATAACGGCATAGCTACGCAAAAAATAATTGCTGCCCTTCAACTCGGCGCGGTGCCTTTGCAGCACAAAATTATTCAGATCGAAACGGCTGCTGCCCGTATAACTGGCGGTTCCTTTGCCATAATCATACTGGTAAGAAAGTTCCATATTATTATTAATGCGGTAATGCACCGATCCGTTTAATTTAAGGCTGTACACGTTGTAGTTCATCAGGTATTTTTCTTCATAACCGGTTCTTGATATACGACCGATACCTTCAATGGTACGCACTACTTCATCGCCGTATATATTCACGGCATCCCTTGCAGGATTATTGGGTCCGCGTAAATTTTCTGGCGTTTGCGGATCTACATCATCATAATTGTTCGCATACCAGTCGAGCCCGCCCAGGTAAGCGGCATTTATTTTAAATGCGAAACGGTTGTTGAACGCTTTTGCATAACGCAAAGCAAAATCGTATAAGCCGTGTGGTTTAACATCATCTTCGCCTATATGATTGATACCGGTTTTGGCCTGCAGCGACAAGCCCTGGTATTGAAAGGGATCTTTGGTATGCATCATCAGCACGCCGTTAAAAGCAATAGGGCCATACAAAGCGGAAGCAGCGCCCGGAATAATTTCAACGCTTTCAACATCAAGATCAGAAACGCCAAACTGGTTACCCACAGGGAAGTTCAAACCGGGTGTTTGGTTATCTACGCCATCAATCAGCTGCAGGAAGCGCTGGTTGCCTGTATTATTAAAGCCGCGGGTATTGATTTGCTTATAGGTAACGCTGCTGGTAACAGCCTCAACCGACTTGAGATTTTGTACCCCGTCGTAAAAGGAGAAGGAAGGATTTTCCCTGATCGCCTTCTGGTTCATTTTTTCAATGCTTACGGGCGAACGAAGAATGCTTTCCTGCACCCGGGATGCAGCAAAAACAACTTCATTCAGCCAGCCTTCCCTTTGTTGCAGCTTCACATTTATATTTTGCTGGTCTCCGGTTATTTCAACTATTTCATCAACATAACCGGCTGCGGAAATGATAATGGTAAAAGGCAATTTGATTTTAGATAGCGAAAGTGTGAAAGTTCCTTTTGAATCCGTAACGGAGCCGCTGATCTTATCTTTAACGCTGATGCTGGCTCCTTCAACAGGCTCACCCGAATTTGAAGCAGTTACCGTGCCTGTAATTTTTACCTGTTGGGCAAATAGACCGGTAGAAACGAATAACAGAACTATAATAAGAAAATTTTTCATTGCAGTTGGTTGTAACATTTATGAAGGAATGGTTTTTTTTAAATGATCGTACCCTTCCGGAAGACGGGTATAACCATGATGTACAATACGGTCGGCAAGGTTGACATAGTACTGCGGATCAGCCGGCGTAAAAGTGTTGAGTCCGTCAACATAGCGGTTATACAGGCAAAACAATGCGGCAATAAGTACGGTATCATGAATTTCAATGTCTGTAGCTCCCGCCAGTTTTGCCGCGGCAATGGCATCCCCGGTTACCTGCTTACCGCTTTCCCGCACCTGGGCCGCAATCGTTAATAAGGCTTTCATTTTATTACTTACAGGCGCTGTAGCAATATCTTCAAGCACCCGGGCCGAAGTTTCATTTTCACCCAAAAGCAAATTGGCGGCAGCGGTATGCGCTGTAGTGCAAAACCGGCATTCATTACCGGAGCTTACTATGGAAGCAATGAGCTCTCTTTCTCCTTCCGATAAAGAGGAAGGTCCGCGGAGCAGGAACTGTGTTAGTTCCCGGATAGGCTGCGCTGAATCTTTACGATATTCCAGCAGGCCGGTAATACCCGGCAGGTGAGGTTCCAATGTTATATAAGGCATGATAATATTCGGAATTGATTGAATACAAGTATTCCACATCGCACAGTTTCCACATCAGGCATAATGAACAGAACTGCAGCCGTTAGTGTTTACGAAACAAAAGCAGCATAAGAAATAAATTATTATACTATGTTATCGGGAGGCTGGATCAAAGAGTCCCTGTCTGCATCTGATAAAAAAACAGAGAAGAAAACAGGGAATGAAGGCAAGGATAAAATTATGGGTGACAATGCGTAAGAGAATTTAGGTTGCTCATACTCGGATGCCGGTGTATTCTTTTTGGCCAGGCTCGTTGTTCTTTCATTGGAAGAAGCGCCCACATTATTTACCTGCCGGGCATAATTACTTTCAGCGCTTTGCAAACGGGTACGCTTAAAATCGGGTAAACAAAGCAGGTGAAGGGTATCGTTATATATTTTACGTTTTACGTATTTGTAATAGATGCCCTTATACTCCACTTCTCCATCGTACCGCTCATAATCGCTCCAACTGGTGCTATAGGGTAGCAGTACCGGTATTTTTATATGTAACAGCTCATCATCCGAATAAATCCCTTTATTGATTACAGTAGCGGCTTGCTTGTTGCTGTGATTGATGAGCAACCGGAAAAGGAGGGAATAACCTGTCAAATTAAACAGGTATACAGCAAGCATGAATATGGTTACAATCTTTTTCAGCAGCAGTTCGGTATATGAGTGACACAAATTATATATTTTCTACCACTATATGCAAGAATTTTTTAAGGTTGAACTCTATTTGCATAGAATAAAGCCGCAACATGATATATAAAATATCCAAACGGCTACCTTATTGAAAATAGGTAAGATGTTAAACTGCCTGGTGTGTCGTTTCATTGCGGAGACGAATTCCACCCGTACCAAAATCCAGGCATAATACAAAAGGCAAGCTTTACCCCACAAAAAAAGCGGTGTTACCCGCTTCTTTGTATACCTTTTTCATGAATGTATTCTATTAAATAGCAATCTCTTCTATTTTGAATTTCAATAAGCCTGCGGGTGCTTTTACCTCTGCCACTTCACCCACCTGCTTCCCCAAAATGCCCCGGCCTATGGGAGAGGTTACTGAAATTTTTCCCACTTTAAGATCGGCTTCCTTTTCGGAAACCACCTGGTAGGTTACGGTTTTCTTTGTATTGAGATTGGTTAAAGTTACTTTGGTGAGTATGCTCACTTTACTGGTATCAATGCTGTCTATCTCAATAATACGTGCATTGGCAATTTCGCCTTCCAGCTTGGCGATCCTGGCTTCCAGCATTCCCTGCGCCTCTTTGGCGGCATCATATTCGGCATTTTCCTTCAAATCACCTTTTTCACGGGCTTCCGCAATAGCTCTTGAAGCAGCAGGCCTCTCCACACTTCTCATCTTCTGCAGCTCGCTTTTCAGTTGTTCCAGTGTTTCGGCGGTAACGTACATTACTTCACTCATGGCTGACTCCGTTTTAGATTGTTAAAATAAAAAAAATAACAACGCTCCAAACGGTTGTCTGAAGCGTTGCCATTATGTATATGGCAAAAATAGCAAAAAAATCATGCCAAACAAAGCTGTAGCCTGCAAATATTCAGCTTTACACTTTCAGCTTTTCCAATATCACTTTCGACATTTTAAAAAAAGCTTCGTGGCTGTAGCCTGCAATATGGGGGGTTAAAGTTACATTGGGCTGCGCCAGCAGCCAGGTCATTTGTTCTTTTTCTTCAGGGCTATAAGTGTCTAACTTTTCATTTTCCAGCACATCCAATCCTGCCCCTGCAATTTTACCGGTTTTCAGGGCATTAATAACAGCCCTGGTGTCGTGCACCTTTCCGCGGCAGGCATTCAGGAACCAGGGGGTTTTCTGAAGAGATGAAAAGAAGGCGTCATCTGCCATATGAAAGGTTTCATCTGTTAAAGGCACATGCATGCTTATTACATCTGCGTAACGCGCTATTTGTTCCGGGCCGGCTTCATGTATTTTACCTGCGGCAAAACCAAATTTATATTTATCGTAAGCCAGTATTTCCACATCAAAGGAAGATAACAGCCTGGCAAAGGCGCCCCCCGCATTGCCAAAACCTATAATGCCCACTGTTTTGCCGGTAAGTTCCGTTCCCCTGTTGGCATCTCTTATCCATTTGCCATCCGCTACTTCCTGCCTGCTGCTGCAAATTTTATTCATCAAACCCAGCAGTACGCCCAAAACATGCTCGCCCACCGCATTGCGGTTCCCTTCGGGACTGCTTTCGCATTGTATGCCTCTGCTTTCAGCATAGGCCACATCTATCAGCTCCATGCCACTGCCCAAACGGCCGATCCATTTTAAATGCGGCGCCTTATCTAATATGGCACGGTCAATTTTGAGCCGGGTGGTAACAATTAAGCCTTCAATGTCTTTTATCCCACCACTCAGCTCTTCATAGGTGATCTGCGGCGCATACACAACAGTATAGTGCTTTTGTTGCAAGGTGTCTAAGAGATACGGATGCACTTTGGCGGTAACGATTACTTTTCTCATATATTTAAATTAGGGAGTGGTGAATAGTGAGAAGAGAAGGTTGCAGGTTACAGGTTGCAAGTCGCAGGGAATCCCCTTACACCTGACAACTGCCCACTTACCACTTTCCACTTACTACTTACCACTCATTTCATCATAAATCCCAACTCCACAAAATCAGTCACACTCAACTGCTCTGCTCTTTTATCAAAAACCGGTTTTTTCAGTGTTTCCTCATCAAACAAATTCCTAACGGCATTGCGCAGGGTTTTGCGTCTTTGATTGAACGCCGTTTTTACCAGCAAAAAGAATTGCTTTTCATTATGGATATGGAGCGGTTCGGTTTTTGGCGTTAACCGGATAACAGCGCTCTTTACTTTTGGCGGTGGTGTAAAACATTGTTCATGCACCTCAAACAAATATTCTACCTCAAAAAAAGCCTGTACCAGCACGCTCAGTATACCATATACCTTATTACCCGGTTTTGAGGCGATGCGCTGCGCCACTTCTTTCTGAAACATGCCCAGCATACCCTCCACATCCGCTTTCCAGTCTAATATTTTAAAAAGGATCTGCGAAGATATGTTATAAGGGAAATTACCCACCACAGTAAATTTCCCTTCAAAAGGCTGGTTCGCATCCAGTATATCCTGATGAATGAGTTTCCCCTTTAACGCGGGCCAGGTATTTTCAAGAAAGCGGATCTTTTCTTCATCCAGCTCTATGGCTTTAAAGTCAATGCCGGGCAATTGAATAAGGTGCTTTGTAAGCGCCCCGCCACCCGGGCCCACTTCCAGCAATTGCCGGAAGGGCCGTTCCTGCAATGCAGCTATGATCCTGAGCACCATATTTTCATCGCGCAGGAAATGCTGGCCTAATGATTTCTTTAATGTATACATTGAAAGGCCTAAAAATACGAAAACCAGTTACAATACCGTAAATTCGCGCATTAACCCAGCGTAGTATGTCAACTCAGAACAGCAAACCGGCTATTGGTATTTCCTGCGGCGATATTAATGGTATTGGAATAGAATTGATTATTAAAACCTTTTCCGACACCAGGATACTGGATGTTTGCACCCCCGTAATTTTTGCTTCCAACAAGCTCATTAACTTTTACAGGAAAACACTGCCAGAGGCCAGCTTCAGCTTTCAAAACCTGAAGGACCCGGCAAGACCCTACCCCCGGCAAATCAATTTATATAACTGCTGGGAAGAAGAGGTGAATATTACGCCCGGCCAATTAACAGACGCTGGCGGAAGATATGCCGTTAAATCGCTCCAGGCAGCGGTACAAGCCTTAAAAGCCAAACATATACAGGCACTGGTTACAGCGCCTATCCATAAAAAAAATGTACAGTCGCCCGAATTCAATTTCAGCGGGCATACACCTTTCTTAAAACAGTTTTTTGCTGTAGATGATGTAGTGATGCTGATGTGCGCCGATAATATGCGGGTAGGGCTGGTAACGGAACATGTGCCCGTAAAGGATATCGCCCAGCACATCATACGGCAGGCCATCCTTAAAAAACTGTTCATCTTAAAAGAAAGCCTGCAGAAAGATTTTGGAATAGATAAACCTAAAATAGCCGTACTCGGACTTAACCCGCATGCAGGCGATGAAGGACTTGTTGGTAAAGAGGAAGAAGAACACATAAAACCGGCCATCAAGGAAGCCAAACACAATAATATACTTGCTTTTGGCCCCTATAGCGCAGACGCTTTTTTTGCGAGGGGCAGCTATGAAAAATTTGATGCGGTATTAGCCATGTACCACGACCAGGGGCTGATCCCTTTCAAATCGCTGGCCAAAGGCGAAGGTGTTAATTATACTGCGGGTTTGCCGGGCGTAAGAACTTCTCCCGACCATGGCACTGCCTTTGACATTGCCGGGAAAGACAAAGCCGATGAAACCTCCTTCCGGCAATCCATATATACTGCTGTTGACATTTTACAACAGCAGTACGAATATGCCCAAAACCGTTCCAATCCTATGAAACGGATGTCGGATGTGGTGTTGACCAACGTGGAAGATGAAAATATAGAAGAGACAGGAGACGCGGAAAAATAAGCCTCCGCTTATCGTGGTTTTCAATGCTATCATTGCTTACAGGAAATTATCGCTTTCCCTGTATGCTTTTATCAGCGCCAGTTCTCCTTCTTTGCCGGGTTTGGAATTGCCGTGCTCCATGCCCATAACACCACGGTATCCTTTTTCATAAATGTATTTAAATACATTCTTATAATTGATCTCCCCGGTGGTAGGCTCATTTCTGCCGGGATTGTCGCCAATTTGGAAATAAGCGATCTCGTTCCAGGTTAATTCAATATGCTTAATAAGATTGCCTTCATTTTTCTGCATGTGGTAAATATCATACAATATTTTACAGGAAGGACTGTTTACGCCCCTGCAAATCTCATAGGTTTGCGTTGATGTGCGCAGAAAAAGATTGGGTGTATCGCTCAACGGTTCCAGCACCATGATAATACCGTGTGGCTCCAGAATTTCGGCGCCTCTTTTTAACGCGTCAATTACATTACCGGTTTGGATACCAATGGGTAAATACCGCTCAAAATCGCCGGGCACTACGGTTACCCATTTCGCGTTAACCCGTTTGGCCACCTCAACCGACTGGCGGCAGCCTTTTAAAAAAATATCTATATATTCCTGCTTGCCTGCAGCCAGTGTATTTTGTCCGTTACCCCCTTTAGGCACCACAAAAACGCCCATTGCCATTCCTAACTTAGTAAGCGTTTCACCTATTTTAGTTTGCTGCTCAACACTCCGTCCCGTCATTCCATTATCTTCAATGGAACGGAAGCCCTGGTCGTACATATATTTGATCTGGTCAATAAAATCATTGCCCCCGCTATTTTTAAACATACCGTCATGCGGTCCGTAATTCAGGTTAAACGTTTTTTCTGCCAGCGGTCCGCCATCTTTCTCATTTTTATTTCCTGTGGCAAATCCCGCCGTTCCTATTAAAGTAGAAGCGCCGGCCAGCATTCCTTTTTGTAAAAAATTTCTGCGTTGCATAGTGATCGTTAGTTTAAGGGTTAAAAATAGAACAAACCACATCAATAATTAAAACATTTTTCTGATACCTGTCTTTGAGGGGTTCCGGACAGTGGTATATAGCAGCTTTCAGCTATGAGCCATCAGGTTTGGTGTAAGGCGTAGGGTATAGGGTTATGAAGTGGATGTACTTAGCTTTGGTAGTGCTATTAAGCATCTGTTGCGTCGCACTCTTGTACTACAACGATGCTATGCAGCTTTTGCCATGCTTCGGTTGCCCGCCCGGATGACCTGGTCGGACGGGTTGGTGCAAACACTCAACAACGACGCGGCTGCCGGGAACACCAACGTAGGGAAAAATAATTTACATTCTATTTTCTTGAATATCCGGGTTTTCACGGTAGCATAACCATGTCTAAACTTCCACAATGTGGAAATATAAAGGCATTCCGTTTAAAACCACTTGAGCAATTTTGACCTAAAATTTTAAGGGATGAATAATACAATTGACTTTAAAGGAAGGCTTTATTAGCCGAATTGAAAAAGTTAACAGGCTTTAACTATGTATTTTCTGCAGCCCAAGACAATAAAGGTAATGAAACAGTTTATCAACTAACGTCAGTAGCACCGGATTCCGGTTTTTCGGATTGGTACGGTTATGTTAGAGAAGATAATCAGCATTTTTCCTCTAAAGAGGTATGCAAAGACTTCTTTGTAGAATATCGGAATACATGGGTAAAGAAAGGAAAACCGCACTGAAAAGACGAAATAAAATAATCTGCTCTTAGAAGACTAAAAGTTTATCAGAAACCGGGCTTAAAATATACAACAACGGCGAGACGGGGGAACACCAACATGGGCAAATAGCGTAGGGCCATCCTTTCCGTCAAAGAATGATAAAATACAGTATTTCAACAAATTATAAGATATCAACATACCGTAGATATCTCCTATCATCTATTAAAAGGTCAGTACGTAATTTTGAGATGCATTTAAAAAAAAACTTTTATGGGAGATACAATTTTTAAAGGGATCGAAATTGCAAGGGATAAGATCAGTCTTCAAAACTCTCCAACAACTGATCTTCAGAAAGCCGCAATTACAGGAGTTATTAAAGAAGTCAAAAAAACACTTGCACTTCATGCAATCGGTAAGCCAAACGAGCTAATACTGAATCTTACATTCGAAGAAAAAGAAAGTGTAGAATATTCAATAAAGGAAATTTTAGGAGTTAGAAATGATAGAATTGATAGCTTAACTGATAACGGAGGTGCTAAACAAAATTTTGAATCATTGCTGAATGAAACGAGGAAAGAAGTAAATAATATTCTAAGTATATTGAAGGCTATCCCCCCTGAAAGATAATAAACGGAATTATTTTCCCTCTTTAAATCTTAACCATGTTACATTGCCTTCTATCAGAGGCAGCTTCAGTTACGTTAGACCTCTTTTTCCCTTAACATAACCTTTATCATTTTATGGATATCTCTTTTTTTTTAAAAACGACGTTGCCCTTGATTCTTAAGCAGCTATGTGAAAAGTTTTGGAATCAACCGAAAATATTCATTTCATTTGATCGAGGATCACAATCTGCATTTAATCTGGATGAAAACACATTTGTATCATTTGAAAAACACTTTAAGCATGAGTTAACCTGGACTTACACAATGCATTTTAGAAACAATAGTAAATATGATGCATACAATATCAAATTGCTATTTCCGAATATTGACCAAAATTTTGAATTAGATAAAAAAATTGATCATCTTGAACCCATAAAGTCAAACGATCGGTTAACATTCAAAGCCACATTTAAGACAAAATTTAAAGGAAGCGGAATGATGATTGATCAAGAAATTCAGAAACCTGCCCCGTATTTAAGGAAAAAAAAGTTTATACTGGAATATACAAACGTTTCTAAAACGAAATTCTATACAATATATGAGCACTCCGCACCTGAAGATCTAAAGAATAAATTTCAAAGGCATAAATAGAAAGCTTCAGATCACTTGGTGAAATGGTGACTGTAACAATTTCCTCCTCCACTTTCTGTATTTTAGATATTTACCCGACATTTCTTGTATATTCCACACTGGCGCAGGTCTGGTAGCATTGTTTGGTGGTTAGCCAGACCTGTGCCTTGTTGTTACAGGTCTGTATCAATATACATTCACTATTTCCAATAGCCCTTTCTTGTTTTTGTATAACAACCTGCTACACTACTGTATTTCCGGTGTTCTGCCCATTCAGCAAAACCAGCCCGAACCGGTTTTCATGAAGGGAAGTTATTCTTTGCTCAGGCATTTCTGCATTATTTTAATATTGGATGGCTTATCCAAGCTACAATAGTTGAAGTGATAAAACAGGTAGCTGCTTTATCGGTTAACCTTGTATTTGGTGCTCATGATAGCACAGGACAGAACAGCAATAACACTGCGGTTCTGTAATTTGCCTGCATACGAAGAAAATGAATGCTGATATTAATTCTTTTCTTACCTTTCCTTTATATAAAAAAGATTACAAATAGTGAGAAAGCTTGGATTTGCATGTGTATTGATCAATCTGACATTTATTACGCATGCACAAAACGGTACCCCGCAGGATTTTAATGCATACGATCAAAAAGTTCCCGGCACACAGTTTAATGTGAAGATGGTTCCTGTAAAAGGAGGATCATTTATGATGGGAAGCGATGCTGCCGACAAATTAAAGCAGCCGGATGAAATACCCGCCAAAAAAGTAACGGTTTCTTCCTTCTGGATGGGCGCTTATGAAGTAACGCACGACATATTCGATGCTTTTTTCCGCGATGAAGGCACCCCTGTTGGCACGCAGGTAGATGCGGTTACACGGCCTACCCCGCAATATATAGACCTGAGCTGGGGCATGGGTAAAACAGGCGGCTACCCGGTAAACAGCATGAGCCAGGATGCCGCACTGATGTTTTGCCGCTGGCTGTATAAAAAAACAGGTATTTTTTACCGTTTACCCACCGAAGCGGAATGGGAGTATGCCTGCCGTGCGGGAAGCACAACGGCTTATCCTTTTGGCGATAATCCAAAAGAGCTGGGTAAATACGCATGGTTTAAGGGTAACAGCAAAAACAAGTATCATAAAGTTGGGGAAAAATTACCCAATGCCCTGGGGCTGTATGATATGCTGGGCAACGTATCGGAGTGGACGCTGGACCAGTACGATGACAAATATTTTGAGAAGTTAGGGGAGAATGCCACCGACCCGCTTGTGCCACCGGCAACCCGTTATCCCAGGAGCATAAGAGGCGGCAGCTATTTAGATGATGCGGCAGGATTAAGAAGTGCCGGCCGCCAGCATTCGGAAGCTTCCTGGAACAAAAGGGATCCGCAAATACCCAAAAGCCGCTGGTGGTTAACCGATGGCATGTTCGTAGGGTTTCGCATTCTGCGTCCTGAGAAGCAGCCAACAGCAGCAGAAGCTGAAGCATTTTATAATAAATATTTAAATAAATGATCGCTCACATATAAAACACGTTGTATGAATAAGAATAATTCTTCCACAAATCAAACCACACGAAGAGCATTTGTGAAAAACTCTTCGCTGCTGGCCGGAGGCTTGCTGGCTGCCCCTTTGCTTTCAAAAGCCAATTATTTTTCAGGTGCAGATGATACCATTAAGATAGCATTGGTAGGTTGCGGAGGCCGCGGAACGGGCGCTGCATCCCAGGCTTTATCTACCAAACAAAATGTGAAGCTTGTTGCCATGGCGGATGCTTTCCAGGACAGGCTGGATAATGCATATAAATCTATTTCCGAGGAAATAGATGCCAAACGCATAGATGTTCCGGCAGACAGGAGGTTTGTAGGATTTGACGCCTATGAAAAAGCCATAGCATTAGCTGATGTGGTTATACTGGCTACCCCTCCAGGTTTTCGCCCTATACATTTTGAAGAAGCCGTAAAGCAGGGCAAGCATATCTTCATGGAAAAACCTGTAGCAACAGATCCTGCAGGCGTACAGAAAGTACTGGCCGCAGCTGCTATTGCCAAACAGAAAAAGCTGAACGTAGTGGTAGGCTTACAGCGTCACTATCAAAATTCTTACCGCGAATTATTTAAACGCAAGGATGCCATAGGCGATATTACTGCTGCGCAGGCATGGTGGAATGGCGATGGCGTATGGGTGCACCCGCGCAAAGAAGGCCAAACCGAAATGGAATACCAGATGCGCAACTGGTACTACTTTAACTGGCTGTGCGGCGACCATATTACAGAACAGCATATTCACAATATAGACGTGATCAACTGGTTCAAAGGCAGCTATCCTGTTAAAGCACAGGGCATGGGCGGAAGAGAAGTAAGAACAGGAAAAGATTATGGCGAAATATTCGATCACCATTATGTAGAATTTCATTATGCCGATGGCTCTATCCTTAACAGCCAGTGCCGGCATCAGCCCAAAACCATGAGCAAAGTTGATGAATTGCTTATAGGTACCAAAGGGAAAATATTTGCAGGAGCGGCAAATATTGTTGATCATAAAGGAAAAGTATTATACCAGTTTGACCGCAAAACGGAAAACAACCCTTACCAATCGGAGCATGACGAATTGTTTGAAGCGATAGCCAAAGGCCAATTTAAATTTTCGGATGCCGAAAACGGCGCTAAAAGTACCATGACCTCTATCCTTGGCCGTATGGCTACCTATAGCGGGCAGGTTATTGACTGGGACAAAGCCATTAACTCGGGTATTGATATTCATCCAAAAGTATACGACTGGGCTGCAACACCCCCCATCGTTCCCAATGCGGATGGTTTTTACCCGGTAGCTGTACCCGGCGTAACCCAGTATGTGTAGGGCGGATGAGTGATAAGTAGTAAGTGGGAAGTGGGAAATGTTGGACAGCTTGGGAGAAGTGAGAAGTGAAAGGAGTTATTAGCTCATTGTTAGTATGCTTCACGGCTGATCGCTGATAGCCGATAGCTCATACCTGATATCTCATAAAGGATGCTTTAAAACGGCATCCTTTTTATTTATTTCATATATCACAGTAATGGATATACGTAAACAACTGGCATTATGCAGCGCAGCCGGCGCCCTTTTTTTATTGATGTATATCAACTAAAAACACACAATAAACCCTGCTTTATTACATTGCTTCCCCTAATTTTGTTTTAACAATCCACCGGCAGCAGATACGCAGCTATCTTAATGCCGGGAGCTTCCTGCATAAAGCCACACATTCCTCATCCGCGAACAGCCATTGTAGTATATTAATAAATGTTCGGGCTTTAATCATAACCACCCTTATTACTGTAATCCGCTTTATCCTCTGTACAGCCATATACAGCATAATACCGTATCCTTATAATCCGCTTTTTCAATATCACAGTTCAAAAACCAACCGCGTTCCACCTGTGACGATAAAAAGATTGTACACTTCACAAATCTATAGCAATGAAAAAGTTGATCGTATTGATTTATATAGCGGCTGCAACACTCCTGTTCGGATATGCAAAGGCTGCGGAACCTAACCACCCTGTTGCGCCAATTTCCGGAAAAGACAAAACAGCTATTGATTTCCCTGTACATTTTGAAGACCTGACCGTAAAACTGATCAACAATAAGGCACAAATCAACTGGTCTACCCTAACCGAAAAAAACAATAAGCAATTTGAAATACAGAGAAGTACCGATGGAACAACCTTTAAAACCATAGCCATCGTGTTTACATTAAACGACAGCAATGAAGTAAAGCATTATGTATTCAGGGATGAGCTTAAAGGTGTAAAGGAAAAAAAATTAATATACAGAATCAAGCAGGTGGATACCAGTGAAGGATATGCCTTCAGCAAAACAGTTTCCCCAGCATTATAAAATATTTTAAAAAAGAGTTTATAGAGGTTGTGAAATTCCTAATCGGAAAAAGGCCCCTTGTCCAAGGGGCCTTTAAAAAAACTTTCCTGTTATTATTATAAGCAAACAGTTAATATCTATACCCCCCGAAATACCATTCATTAGTCTCTACCCCAATCCGCCAATTTCTATCTCCTTTGCGTAAAAACCGGTAACCAGGAAATCATCCCTGTTCGTATCTGTTATTCATCAACTAAAACAAGAGACAATGAAACGCATTACCGGGAACATTACAATGATCACCTGCTGTTGCATACTATTTGCAGTTGTACCTTTTGCAGCAGATGCCAATAGCAGTAAACTTAAACAAAATGTTACTGAGGCCTCAGACCCTCCCGCAACTGTAGAAATTGTTTCTTTCAGCGGACAGTCTGCAGCAAACAATAAGAAGATAGATCTTTTCTGCAAAATAAAAAGCAACTGCTGCTATAACATCATAGTGGAACGCAGCAGCAACGGCAAACGTTTTTCGGCCATTGCAACGCTTTCTGATAATAAGCAAATTGCGGAATTTGCCCTGTCGGACAATAATCCCCTGCGCAATACCAACTACTACCGTTTAAAAATAGCAGACAACAAAGGCAATGTAAAATATTCGAAAACAATGGTGGTTCAATTGTACCAGTCAGACGACCTGTCTATGGTAAGTGTAACGCCTAATACCGCGTTAAAAGATCTGCACATTAATGTGCAACTGAAAAACCGTGCTTATATTGTTATGAAAGTTACCGATGAAAAAGGCAGGGAGGTTATTAAAAGAAAAGGCGCCGGCAATGAAGGACTTAATACTTACGAACTGGAGGGAACCGGCACCATGTCTCCCGGCAACTATTTTCTTGAAGTGCTGATCAACAGCAAAGACCTTCTTTCTATGCCTTTAGTAAAGGGATGAAAACAGCAGGCAAAGCGTTTCAGATTTTGGTAATTGAAACGCTTTGCTGCTAATTATTCACTGCTCTTCATGAATTTCATCCAGTTTATTGTCCTTTACAAACTTATCCCTCGCCGCTGTATATACAGATTGCAAATCAATCGTGGCACTTAATGCATCATCTACAAGATTAAATATTTCGGGCAATTTTTTTTCCAGTAAACGGTCTCCCAGGTTGATATTTTCACTTTCTAACTGTGCCAGCTTTTTAACTACGGATGTCTCTGTGTTCCTGGTATCTTCCAGCTCACGAAGCACTTTATCCATGAGCATGCGTTTTTCATTTTTATCCATAACATTTGCTTTATGTAAAAAAAACGAATACCATGCCAATAAGAGAGGGACATAACTCCTTTAAAAAACCAGCTATTGAGTAATTTTTTTCCCACCGGGTGATGTTTTATGCTATATTACCCCACTTTAAATAGCAGCATCTTCCCATCAGGTTTAATTTGTTATTTTAGCACTTAAATCTTAACTTATATCATGGCTACAAAAATTACGGTAAACAGCAATGGCTCTCTTAAAGTAGAAGGCGATTTTGAAATTATGGATAAAGCCGGCAATGTATATGGATTAAACGGCAGGGAAATCATTTCTATTTGCCGTTGCGGACTTTCTAAAAACAAACCCTTTTGCGATGCATCTCACAAGGGGCATTTTGAACATGAAGCCATCGCATTTGATCTGCCACCAAAAAAACAGTAGTAACGCCAGCCCTGAACCATATTATCATGATTTAACGCTTCATTTTTATATCACTAAATCAATTTTATATGGATCAGCAAATCATCAATCTCTACGACGAGTACACACACAGGCCGCTAAGCCGCCAGGAATTTCTGGGGCGCCTTGCAAAATTAGCAGGCGGAACCGCAGCAGCTATGGCCTTACTGCCCATGCTCGAATTGAATTACGCACATGCAGCAACGGTGCAGGAAGCCGGTTTATTTACGGAGCGCATCAGCTATCCCGGTGCAAAAGGAAATATGCAGGCCTACGTAGCGCGGCCTGAAAAAGAGGCAAAATACCCGGCTATTATTGTTATTCATGAAAACCGCGGATTAAATGCCCATATTGAGGATGTTACCCGCCGTGCGGCCAACGCAGGCTATTTGGCCATTGCACCTAATGCCTTATCGCCATTGGGTGGCACGCCTGCCAGTGAAGATGATGCCCGTACATTGTTTCAGCAGTTAAACGCGGAAGACAGCCTGTCTGATTTCATTAAAGTATTTGACTATTTACCCGGCCGTAAAGATTATAACGGGCACACGGGCTGCGTAGGTTTTTGCTGGGGCGGAAGCATGGCCAATAAATTAGCGGTAAATGTGCCTTCGCTACAGGCGGCAGTTGCTTTTTATGGCGGCCAACCCAATGCGGCTGATGTTCCCAAAATAAAGGCGGCGGTGCAACTGCATTATGCAGCGCTCGACGAACGCATTAACGCGGGCATACCCGCTTACGAGGAAGCGTTGAAAAAATCCGGCATTACCTACGAGAAATATATGTATGAAGGCGTGAACCATGCTTTTCATAATAACACGGCCCCTACGCGCTATAATGAAGCCGCGGCAAAATTAGCCTGGCAGCGCACACTGGATTTTTTTGCGAAGTATGTAAAGTAATTTGTATACACCGATCATCAAAATGACTAGTGTCATGTCAACAGTAAAGTATCGTATTATAATTTCCCGCCGATGACATTGATACTCGCTGAGCGGTAGTGTTCTCTGCGATCATCTGCGGAATCTGCGGGACAGTTCACCGGGGAAACGAGGGTTGATACAACACTATATGCTGCGAAAACTTATTTTGAAACTTACCGGAGCATGGATTTACCTGAACTGGCTTTTATAAACATAGTAAAATCACATTTTATTGTGATTTCAATTGCATAATTGAGAGACAAAACCTACTTTTGCCTCTAAAATCACACTATAATGTTAGCCAAGGAACTTGGTGAAACCATAAAAAACAGAAGAAAAGAGTTGAATATTACTCAACCACATTTAGCTGAACTGGCAAAAGTGAGTACCAATACTTTATATAAGTTGGAACGGGGACAAGGCAATCCCTCATTGGAAGTGTTGAATAAACTGGTGGAAATTTTGGGAATGGAACTAACCCTTGAAGTGAAAAACCTGCCGGCCAGCAAGGCAGGGAAGCATTAAGCAAATGAGAGGAATGGAAATATATCGCAATGGAGCATTAGCCGGAACGCTGACAGAAGAAAACCGTCAGCATTTTGTGTTCAGGTATGACGACACTTATTTTAATGACGCCAATAAACCGGCTGTCAGTTTAACGCTTCCAAAAACTCAAAAAGAATACAGCAGCGAATTTTTATTCCCGTTTTTCTTTAACATGCTAAGTGAAGGCGTAAACAGGAAACTGCAAAGCACACAATTGAGGATTGATGAAGAAGACAATTTTGGGTTACTGATGGCAACAGCACAGCATGATACCATAGGAGCAGTAACCGTAAAACCAATAGCAGCGAAATGAACTTAGATGAATTGAAATATTGCCCCGGAACTTTAGCTGAAGGTTTTACCACTTACAGTCCAGGTTGTTTGCGGAATTTGTTCAGTGGCAAAAAGGTAAATCATATTTTGCCTTATGAACAGCCGCAGCAAAGCGAAGAAGTTGCTGAACAGTTTATGGAAAATCGCAAACGCATATCCATATCGGGTGTGCAGGAAAAATTAAGTTTTCTTCTCGAAAAAAATCTGTTGCGTTTAACAAAGGAAGGAGAACAAGGAACTTACATACTAAAACCCATACCAAGAGATTTGAAGAAAGTTGACCAGGTTCCTGCAAACGAACACCTGACTATGCAAATAGCAAAACAGGTTTACGGGCTCAACACGGCCGAAAATGCCATGATATTTTTCAAGAATGGTTCGCCTGCCTACATAACTAAACGGTTTGATGTGAAAGAAGATGGTGGCAAATGGGGCGAAGAAGATTTTGCAACGCTTTCAGGTAAAACCAAAAACAATGCAGGTGCCAATTTTAAATATGACTACAGCTATGAGGAAGTTGGGATGCTGATACAAAAATATGTTCCGGCATGGCGGGTGGAAATAGAGAAATATTTTTCATTAGTGGTTTTCAATTTCCTGTTTTCAAATGGAGATGCTCACTTAAAAAACTTTTCGCTGCTTGAATCAACTAAAGGAGATTATTTATTAAGTCCTGCTTATGATTTGGTAAATACAAAGCTGCATGTGGACGATACAGATTTTGCGCTTGCTAAAGGACTATTTGAAGATGGTTTTAAAAGTGAGCAATACAAAAAAAACGGACATCCTTCTAAAAGCGACTTTACAGAATTTGCCAAAAGAATAGGCGTAACGGAAGGCCGAGTTGAAAAATTGTTGAATCCATTTTTAGAAAATCAGCCCTTTATGGAGACCCTGCTGAGCCGTTCTTTTTTAAGTGATGCGAACAAGAGAGGGTATTTGCTGATGTATAACACTAAAAGGAACTATTTAACCGCAGATTAAGAACAATTACAATTGAACCGAAAACTAAAAAAAGTTGAGGAAACAGAAGTTTGCGTAATATTGATCCCGCCCATCATTACCCAACGATTTGAACCTTCGCTATTTTATCTCTTTGCCGCCCGTTCCCGGTTGGCAGTAATATACTCAGAAGGCAGCATATTAAATTCCTTCTTGAAGAACCTGGTAAAATATTTAGGATTGCTGAAGCCTACTTCATAAGCTACTTCGGCAACCGTCATCTGTGTTTTTCCCAACAGTTGCGCCGCTCTTTTCATACGGATGGCGCGAATAAAATCTAAAGGCGCTTTGCCCGTAAGCGAAAGTAATTTTTTATACAAAGCCACCCGGCTCATGAACATTGCCTTGCTCAAATCTTCAACAGAAAAATCAGACTCCGCTATATTCTTTTCCACCTCTTCCACAGCCTGCCTGATGAAATTTTCATCTACCGGCGTTACACTGATGGCTTTGGGCTCTATTTCTATTTGTTTTTGAAATAGCCGCCGCAGGGTTTCCTGGTGTGCCAGCAAGCTTTTAATCCTCGATTGCAGCATCTCAAAGCTGAACGGTTTGGTGATATAATCATTTGCGCCTGTTTCAAAACCTTCCAGCTTTTGCTCTTCAGCACTGCGCGCAGTTAGCAATATTACAGGGATATGCGAAGTGCGAGCATCGTTCTTTATTTTATGGCATAGCTCCAGTCCGCTCATACCCGGCATCATAATATCGCTGATCACCATATCCGGTTGAAATTCCTGCGCTTTTTTCCATCCTTCATTCCCGTCCATCGCTTCATATACGGTATAGTTGGAACGTAAATTGTCTTTGATGTAAAAACGAATATCATCGTTATCATCCACTACCAGCACACTCTCTTTTTTCCGTGACGACTTATGCGGTATTTCCTCCGCGAGGGTATCATGTGCCGTATGCATTACAATAGCTGTTTCGGTTGTGCTATCGCCGGCAGCATCAGCAAACCGGAGCTTGACAGGAAGGCTAACGGTAAACCCCGTTCCTTCTCCCGCTTTACTCTTAACATGGATGCTGCCTCCGTGCAAACGGGCGAACTCACGTGAAATGGCCAACCCGATACCACTGCCCTGATTCAGTATATTACCAGGTGCTTCATGCTGAAAAAAACGTTCAAAAATCTTATCCTGCTCTTCCTCCGGAATACCTATGCCACTGTCTTTAACCGTAATTTCAATACAACTCCCCGCATCCGCAGCTTCCTTAACCGTTATATCCACGCTTATGCTTCCTTTCTCGGGAGTAAACTTAAACGCGTTCGACAACAGATTGAACATAATACGCTCTATCTTATCCGGGTCAAACAACATCTCCAGCGATTCTGCAGAAGAACAAAAAGTAAAACTGATATTCTTTTTTTCCGCAAGGTCGTTAAAGGAAAAAGTAAGCTCTTTTACAAAACCCACGATATCACCCAAAGAAGGATACAGGCGCAATTCATGCATCTCCAGCTTCCTGAAATCGAGCAACTGGTTAACTAATGCCAGCAGCCGTTTGGCATTACGGTATATGAGCTGAAAATGTTTTTTTTGCCCTTCATCTTCCGCTTGCTTCATCATTTTCTCCACGGGGGTAATAATGAGCGACAGAGGCGTTCTGAATTCATGGCTCACGTTGGTGAAAAATTTAAGCTTCAGCATATCCAGCTCATGTATGCGCTGCGCTTCTTTTTTCTGATGATCAAACTGGAAGCGCATTTTTGCACGCTGAATAGTGAGCCTCCGCGCCAGCAACAGGATGCCTGCCGCAAAAACAATATACAGGAGAAAAGCAGGCCAGGTTTTCCAAAACGGGGGCAGGATGGTGATGCGCAATGCAATGCCTTCGTTATTCGTTTCCTCAAATTCGCCATCCGCTTTCACCCTGAATGTATATTCGCCCGGATCAAGATTGGTATAGGTAATGGTTCGCTGCCTCCCGTCGGTAGTAAGCCATCCCTCGTTAAAACCTTCCAGCGTATACATAAATTTATCCTTCAGCGATTGAATGGAGCCCGGCGCAGTGAATCCTATGGAAAACACATTCTGGTCGTATCGCAATGTAATTGCTTCCGTTTCGGTGAAGGACTTGTTTAATACTACATGCCCCCTGATCTCTTCTCCTACGCTTACCGCCCTGTTGAACAGCAGAAATTCGGTTAATGCTATCCGGGGGATGGTTTTCTGCACAAGAAATTTATCAGGGTTGAAAAGGTTAAACCCATAAGGTCCGCCAAAGATCAGCTCGCCTGCGCGGGTTTTAAATGCGGCTTTATCATTAAATTCCCTTCCCTGCAAACCATTGGATTCATCATAATTTTCAACCTGTATGGTTACCCTGCCGGCTACATTTTTTACCACTACATTGCTTAACCCGTTAGGCGTACCCACCCAAAGGTTACCCTTATTATCTTCCAGCAGGGTAAGAATCGTATTGTCGGCCAACCCATCTTCCTTGCGAAAAACGGTAAACGTATTATTTTCTTTATCTAACAGGTTCAACCCTTCACGTGTGCCTACCCATAACATCTGGCGGCTGTCGAGCAGCAGGGTAATTACATTATTATTGCTTAATGAACTGCTGTCGCCGTCATCATGCCCCAAATAACGAAACAGCTTATTTTTTTTGTCAAATACATCAATACCATTGGATGTGCCGATCCATATATTATGCGCTTTATCTTCAATAATGGCGGAGATATAATTGGAATGCAATGAGCGCCCGTCTTCTACCCTGTAATGGTGGAAGACCTGCTTCTCCCGGTTGTAGCGGTTAAGCCCGCCGCTGAGTGTTCCTATCCATAAATTATGATCACTGTCTTCAAATATTTCCCAGATGCTGTTGTCTGAAATGCTGTTCGTATCGGCCGGGTTATGGCGGAAATGCCTGAATTTTTTACCATCATAACAATTCAGCCCTCCAAAATAAGTACCTATCCATAGCTTTTGCTCATGATCCACCAACAGGCTAACGATCACATCATTACTCAAACTGTTCGGATCGGAAGGATCATGACGAAAAACCGAAAATTTATTCCGCAGGCGGTCATAATACACTAATCCGCCGCCATTTGTACCTATCCATAAATTTCCTTTTGCGTCTTCCGCGAACCTGTTCACATCTTCGTAAGGCAGGCTGTTAACATCAGAAACTTTATGCCTGAACAGGCTAAACATGGCCATGCGGTTATTGTAATAACAAATGCCCTGCTTGTATGTACCCAGCCATATAATATTGCTGCTATCCTTATATACCGAATAAATACTGTTTTGGCTGATGGTGGTATGATCTTCTGCATCGTTGAGCAAATAGCGAACGGTTTTGCTTTTTTTATTTACCAGGTTTACGCCGCCATGATCCGTACCAATCCATATTATCCCTTCCTGATCCTGTGTTATACCTGTAACAATATTCGTATTAAGCCGCATATCACCCTTTTCTTTTGAAAAGTGCGATAACCGGTCGCCGGCAGGCTGGTAATAAAATACACCTCCGGGATTGCCGGCTAACAAAACACTCATCCAAAGCTCATTATCGCTATCTATAAATAAAGTGTAATTCTGGATGCTGCCTTTTGTACTGTGCTTCATCTGGCTGGTTCGCTGAACTACGCGATAGGTAGCTGCATCAAGCTTTTCAATAATACCATTGCGGTGAACGATCCAGATATTGTTATGCGCATCCTGCGCCAGTGCCGCCACATCATTGGTGGCAATACTTAAGGAATCATCGGGATCATGCTGCAGGGGCATTATTTTTTTTGTTGACGGCGAATACCGGTATACACCGGCATTGTTTTGATACACGAACCAATAGTTACCCTGGCGGTCTTTTACAACGGAATATACATTACCGGGAGGGAGCGATAATTGCGATAAATACCGGGTATCATTCCTGCTTAAATTATCTGTAACAGGATCATATACATTATTGCCATTACGGGTAGCTATCCATAGTTTTCTATCGGGCAGTTCAAATATCCTTTCAACATAATTATCACTAAGTGAAGCGGAATCACGCAGGTCATTTTTAAATACCTTGAAATCGTAGCCATCAAAGCGGTTCAGACCCGACATGGTGCCAAACCACATAAAACCACTGCTATCCCTGAGTATGCAGTTTACCTGGCTATGCGAAAGTCCATGGCGCAAATCAAGCCGCATGAACTGGTAAGCTTCTCCCTGCGCAAGTACGCAGGCGTGAAACAGCAGCAGCATACTCAAAAAATAAAAACGCTTAATACACATATTGGAGCAGGCCAAGCAGTTAGGTTCTGGAATAATTTATAAATCCCTTAAAGATAAAATAAAAGCATCAATCCAGTATTCCTGCCAGCTCCAAGCTTTTCTTTTTAAGCTTTCTTATTTCGATATCTTCAATAATAGCATCCGGAACGAGTATCAGCGATACATTATTCTCTTTCCACCAGGAAGCGGTTTTGAGATGGTTAAAATGTAACACGCCGGAAAGATACTTCCGCTCACCGGCATGCCACTCTTCAATCCACTCAAATTTTTCACGCGGTATATTTTTCCAGTCGTCAAAACTCAGGTAAACCCGAACAAAAAAATCATTGGTAAGCACCGGAGGCGTATGATAATATAGTTTTTTATATTCATAACGGTACCCATACCGGAGCGCAGAAATATCACTCAGCACCGCGGAAGCGGTAGGAAAGCTTCCGGCGCCTTTGCCATAAAAGAATTGTTTGTCGGCAAAGCTGCTTTCAATGACCACGCCATTAAACTCATTTTTCACAAATGCCAGCGGATCATCGTGCATTACAAACTGGGGCAATACAAAAGCGGCCACTTTACCGTTGTTTAATTTTTTTGCCTGGGCCACTAATTTTATTTCATAATTCCTTTCACGGGCCACCGCAGCATCGCTCAGCTTAATATTCTGAATTCCGTTAAAAACAATATTTTCCGGTTTTTCAACAATGCCATAGGCATGGGTTAGCAAGAAGGTCCACTTGTTCAATGCATCCCACCCGTCTACATCTAATGAGGGATCCGCTTCAGCAAAACCAAGTTGCTGTGCCAGTATCAATGCCTGTTTGAAGTCGAGCTTGTCTTCAAACATTTTAGTAAGGATGAAATTGGTTGACCCGTTTACAATAGCCCGTATGGAATGCAGTAAATCATTGTCATAATATTCCTCTAAGTTTCTTATAACCGGTATAGAAGCACACGCGGCCGATTCGCATAAAAAAGGCTGGTTATATTGCTGTTGCATGGCCAGTATTTCTGTAAGATGCTCCGCGATCATTTTTTTGCTGGCGCTTACTACCGCTTTACCATTTTTTAACGCGGCAGACACAATTTCAAATGCCGGCTCCGACTCGTTGATCACTTCCACAATTACATTAATTTCCGGGTCATTCAGCAATTCAAACCTGTCTGTAGTAAACAGGGCGGCGGGTGCATTTCTTTTTTTCCCAGGGTTTTTTATACAAACTTTTTTTATTGTGGCATGCAGTGAGGGCGTTTGTTCCAGCACCTTATACAACCCTTCTCCTACCACGCCAAAACCAAATAACCCGATATTCAACTGCCGGTGTGTATTCATGTATTTTACTGATTTACAATTTTTAAATAACTCGTCCTTTCTTCTTTCAGAAAAGATTTTAATACCCGCTCAATTTTTTCATATTCCAGCAAAAAGCCATCATGTCCGTATGCCGATTCTATTAAATGATAGGCAGCCCCGGGTATATGATCTGCAATTTTTTTCTGTTCGTCTGGCGGAAAAAGCAGGTCGTTGGTAATGCCGATCACCAAAGTTTTAGAACGTATACGGCCCAAAGCTTCCTCTACAGAATTCCTGCCCCTGCCCACATCATGCGCATCCATTGCCTGGCTGAGCCGGTAATAGCTGAATGCATTAAACCGTTTGGCCAGTTTTTCACCCTGGTAACGCTGGTAGCTTTCGGCCGCCTCTCCCCCAAAAGGATGAGAAACAGGCCACGCTGTTTTCTTATCCCTGGGCTGGGTAAGATTATACGTATTGTTATTGCGGTAACTCAGCAACGCAACGCTTCTCGCCGCCTTCATGCCCTGCAAGCCCGCTTGCGGCATTTTTTCCTTCCAGGTGACGTCTGTTTCTATGCACATGCGTTGTGAAGCATTAAAGGCTATCCCCCACGGCGAATGCTGCGCATTGGTGGCCAATGCCACTACATGCTCAAATAATTCCGGCTCTTCAATTGCCCACTCCAATAGCTGCTGGCCGCCCATAGAACCTCCTATACCTGTATGTACTTTTTTGATGCCGAGATGCTCTTTCAACGCCCGGTAGGTTCTTACCATATCCCTCGTGGTAAACAGCGGAAAATCGTGATACCAGCGTTCGTTGGTTGCGGGATTAATTTCCAGCGGACCAATGCTGCCATAACAGCTTCCGGGCATATTAACACAAATAATAAACCATGTAGCGGGATCAAACAACTTTCCTTCCCCTACCAGTCCGGGCCACCAGTCTGCAGGATTGCTGTTAGCGGTAAGCGCATGAAACACCCATACCACATTATCTTTCCTGGCATTGAGCCTGCCCAGCGTGGTATATGCCAGGTGGTATTGCGCAATGGTTTCACCGCTTTCCAGTATAAAAGGTTCCGTATGTGTATACACCTGTGTAGACATATTTGCAGCAACTTATTATTCTTGCATCGCTTTCATTACAAAAGAGGAAACGTGAAACAAAAGCTTCACGTTTCTTTATTTACTTAGTTTAAGGCAACTTTTGATGTAAACACTTTTTCAAATGCCTGCTCAAAGTCTGCTTTTATATCATCAATATGCTCCGTACCTACGCTTATTCTCACCAGGTTGGGTTCAACGCCGGCAGCTTTCTGCTCTTCATCGGTTAACTGCTCATGCGTGGTAGACGCCGGATGGATAGCCAGCGTTTTGGAATCTCCCATATTGGCAAGATGGCTTACCAGTTGCAGGGAATCTATAAATTTGCGGCCATTCTCTTTTCCGCCCTTAATACCAAAGTTTAAGATACCTCCAAACCCGTTCCGCAAATACTTCTTGGCCAGCGTATGATAGGGACTGCTTTCCAAACCGGGATACCATACAAACTCTACTTGGGGATGAGCTTCCAGCCATTGTGCCAGTGCCAGTGCATTCTGTACATGGCGTTCCATGCGCAATGAAAGCGTTTCTAAGCCAAGCAGGCCCAGGAAAGCATTGAACGGGCTCTGGCAGGTGCCCAGGTCTCTTAACCCTTCTACCCTTGTGCGGATAGCGAAAGCGATATTGGGTAAGCCCAGTGGGTTGCCTTCACCAAATACATCCCAGAATTTCAATCCGTGGTATCCTTCACTGGGTTCTGTAAATTGAGGGAACTTACCATTACCCCAATTGTAATTTCCGCCATCTACTACTATGCCGCCAATGGTTGTACCATGACCGGCTGCCCATTTTGTGGTAGCCTGCACCACTACATTGGCGCCCCATTCAATAGGACGGAAAAGATAGCCGGCAGCGCCATAAGTATTATCAACAACTAAGGGAAGATCATATTCTTTCGCCAGTGCGGCGAATTTTTCAAAATCGGGCACGTTCAGCCTCGGATTACCTATGGTTTCCAGATAAATGGCCTTTGTATTCTTGTCAATAAGCTTCACAAAACTTTCTATATCATCCCCATCAGCAAAGCGGGCTTCTATACCAAGACGTTTAAATGCTACTTTAAACTGGTTATATGTACCGCCGTACAAATAAGAGCTGGTTACAAAGTTTTCGCCTGCCTGCAAAATATTGTGCAGCGCCAGCAGTTGAGAAGCCTGCCCCGATGAAGTAGCCACCGCAGCCACACCACCTTCCAGCGCCGCAACCCTTTTTTCAAATACATCAGTAGTGGGGTTCATGATGCGGGTATAAATATTGCCAAACTCCTTTAAGCCAAAAAGATTGGCAGCATGTTCGGTGTTATTGAAGACATAAGAAGTCGTTTGGTAAATAGGCACCGCTCTTGATTTGGTAGTGGGATCAACTTCCTGACCGGCATGCAACTGTAAAGTTTCAAAACGATAATTACTCATGAAAAATGAATTTATTGAATTATGAATAAAATATTAAATATACAAAAGAAGCGCTGTGAATACTGCAGGAGGTAATTAACCTAAAGTGGGTTATATGTTAAACGGTATGCCTTACGGCATACAACAACAAACAATACACAGGGGCGTATTGGGGTAAATGCTATGTTCAGCGGTGGATAACATATACTTTCTAAAGCAGGTAAAATTAATAGACTTTACCATCATTCCCAATTTTGGGGCTGTTAATTTCAACTATATATTCAGGCACACCCGGCAGTACTTGTTTGCATGCCCGGATTATACAGGCCGTTATTCCAAACAACCACACATGCAGCAAATAAAACCTGTTCTGTATAATAATACCCGGCGAGAAAAAGGGAATGCTATCGGCCGGATGGAATCATTTTCCCGGCTGGCAGCAAATAAAAAAGCCCTTCCGGCAGCAGCGGGAAGAGCTTTGATAGTATAACCAGTTTAAGAGTAATCAGCTTTTCATCCGACTTATCTGCTCCGCCCGGGCGGAAATGGAATTGGCACCTTTTCCCATATTGTAATTAATAACACTATGAAATAGGTTGTCAAGGCTTCGATGGGCCAGTCCCTCAGCCTTTCTCGATAAGTAATAATAATAAGAACTGGTGCAAAGATAATATCAAAACGGCTGAAAAATCAAAAAAATAAATTGTTGCTGAAATAAATTGGCCAAACAAAATTCTGTACTATCTTTGTCCACCAGTTTAATAGAGTAATGCAGATCGCTTTGATGGTAATCAATAAGAAATATAGTTGCTGCTGTTGTTGTCGCCTGTAACGGTATATCACAATCCCGCAGGGAATAAACAGTTCAACGGATACTTTTGTTTGCTATCAATTTAAGTGTATTATGACTCAGCCGATTCCTCAAAGCGAAATTCAAAGCATTTCACAGCTTACGCAATCGCCGGATATTGTTCAAAATTTCCGGGCGCTGTTGGAGCGCTACCCCGGTGAAGTAGTTTTTTCTACCAGCTTTAGCTGGGAAGACCAGGCAATTTCCCACTTAATATTTAATGAAGCACTGCAAATACAGGTATTTACCTTAGATACCGGACGCCTGTTCCCGGAAACCTATTCTACCTGGAGCCGCACATTGGAAAAATACAACCAGCCTATTACAGCCTTCTATCCCAACAGCTCAACACTACAGCAATTCGTAGCCGAAAAAGGCCCTAACAGCTTTTATGAATCGGTTGACAACCGCAAACAATGCTGTTTTATCCGCAAAGTGGAACCGCTGCAAAGAGCGCTCAAAAATAAAAAAGTATGGGTCACCGGTATACGCGCAGCGCATTCTCCCAACCGCAGCGATATGCAGCAAATTGAATGGGATGGCGCCAATAATATCGTCAAGTACCACCCGCTGCTTCACTGGACAACAACTGAAGTAAAGGCATTTATCAGTGACAACAATATTCCCTATAACCCATTGCACGACAAAGGCTTTGTAAGCATTGGCTGTGCACCATGCACCAGGGCCATTAAGCCGGGAGAAGATTTTCGCGCCGGCAGGTGGTGGTGGGAAGATGCAACAAAAAAGGAATGTGGGTTGCATGTGCATGAGGAAAATGTGAAAATGTGAAAACCTGCCTGCCGGCAGGCAGTTGTGAGAATGTGAACATGAAGGGATTTTAACTATAAACTGTAAACTATAAATGATTTGTGGGAATGACCTTTAACTATAACGCAATTAACTGAAATAGATGAATAACTACCATTTAGATTATTTAGACGAACTGGAGTCGGAATCCATACATATTTTCCGCGAAGTAGCAGGACAGTTTGAAAAACCCGCCCTATTATTCAGCGGAGGAAAGGATTCTATTACATTAGTACATCTTGCCCTGAAAGCATTTCGCCCCGGCAAATTTCCTTTTCCTTTGGTACATATTGATACCGGCCACAATTTTCCTGAAGCTTTACAATTCCGCGATTACCTGGCAGAGCAGATCGGAGAGAAACTGATCGTGCGCCATGTGGAAGATACCATTAAAGCAAAACGGCTTACAGAACAAAAAGGAAAATTCGCCAGCCGCAACCAGTTACAAACCTATACACTGTTAGACACCATTGAAGAATTTGGTTTTGACGCCTGCATTGGCGGCGCCCGAAGGGATGAAGAAAAAGCAAGGGCAAAGGAAAGGATATTTTCTGTGCGCGATGAGTTTGGACAATGGGATCCCAAGCGGCAACGCCCTGAACTGTGGAATATTTATAACGGTAAAATTCATAAAGGGGAAAACGTAAGAGCGTTTCCGATCAGCAACTGGACCGAATTAGACGTATGGAACTATATACGGCGCGAAAAAATAGCATTGCCTTCTATTTATTTCTCCCACAACCGGGAAGTACTGGAATACGAAGGACAATACGTAGCCGTATCTGATTTTATACGGATTGATGAAACCGATGTAATTGTACAGAAAAAAGTACGCTACCGTACCGTAGGCGATATGACCTGTACTGCTGCGGTGGCATCTGAAGCTTCTACCATAGAGGATATTATCAGCGAAATCATCGCCACTAAAACAAGTGAACGCGGCGAAACACGTATTGATGATAAAGTGTCTGAAGCCGCTATGGAAGACAGGAAGAAGAACGGCTACTTTTAAGTGGTAAGGGATAAGGAGTAAGTAGTAAGACACGGTAAACTCCAAACTATAAACTACAAACTACAAATACACTAATGGACATACTCAGATTTATAACAGCGGGAAGTGTGGATGATGGCAAAAGCACGTTAATAGGGCGTTTGCTGTACGACAGTAAAAACATTATGGTAGATCAGTTGGAAGCCATGGAAAAGCAAACCAAAAACAGGGCTGAAGGCGATATTGACCTGGCCCTGCTTACGGATGGACTGCGTGCCGAAAGAGAACAGGGTATTACGATTGACGTGGCGTATAAGTATTTTACTACTCCCAAACGTAAATTTATTATAGCCGATGCACCGGGGCATATTCAGTACACCCGCAATATGGTAACAGGCGCCTCCAATTCCGACCTGATCATTATCCTGGTTGATGCACGCAACGGCGTTGCCGAACAAACCCGCCGGCATTCTATTATCGCATCCCTGCTTAATATGCCGCAGGTGATCGTTGCCGTTAATAAAATGGACCTGGTAGATTATTCGCAGGACGTGTATAACAATATCGTTATCGAATATGCCAAACTGGCGAAGGCACTGGAATTAAATGATGTAACCTATATTCCCATCAGCGCGCTGAACGGAGACAACATAGTAGACCGTTCTGCAGCACTGCAGTGGTACGAAGGCGATCCGCTGCTTCACCTGCTCGAAAACGTGGAAGTGCAAAAAGTGATTAACCTCGACAAAGCACGCTTTCCCGTGCAGTATGTAATTCGTCCTCAAACGGAAGCATTACATGATTACCGCGGATACGCCGGTAAAATTATAAGCGGGATCTACAAAAAAGGCGATGCCATAACCGTTTTACCTTCAGGAGCAACCAGTACCATCAAAGCCATAGAAATAGACGGTGGAAAGCTGGTTGATGAGGCCTTTGCGCCACAGGCTGTTGTGTTGCATACTGAAGACGATATTGATATCAGCCGCGGCGATGTAATTGTGCTGAACAGCGATTTGCCTCAAACCGCGCAGGAACTGGAAGTGCTGATATGCTGGATGGATACGAAGCCGTTGGTTGCGGGTAATAAATATTTACTGCAAATTAACAGCACAAGGGTAAGAAGCGTGGTAAAGAATATCGCGTTCCGCGTGGATGTGAACTCATTACAAAAAAACGACAGTCCGGCACAGGTAGAATTGAATGACATTGTAAAAGCAACGATTAAAACCGCCCACCCCGTGGTATATGATAGTTATAAAGATTTGCGTGCAAACGGAGGGGCTGTATTAATTGATGAAACCAGCAATGTAACCGTAGGGGCCTGCATGATTCAATAACAGCAATGAAATAATTTCATCTCATAAAATAAATAAACGTACTGCCCCAGGGCACAACATCATGTCTCAGAAAGCATTCATAGCGCAAATAGCCGAATGGAAAAATAAAAGTTTTTCGGCCATTCCGGATAAGGAACTGGCCACGCTTTTTATTGACGACCTTTTTAGCTTACTCTTTCTTCCTGCTACGCTGAGGCAGCAGAATCAATACGAGTTAGAAAAAGCTTTCGAATCCCTGAAAAGCCACCTGTCTACTTTAGTGTATGAAGTAGTAAAAGATGGTAAGGCAGCGCAAAAAGCCAGTGATGATTTTTTTGACGCGCTTCCCGGCCTGTACCACACTCTACAAAAAGACGCGCAGGCCATATTCCTGTACGATCCGGCAGCCCAGTCTCCGGAAGAAATAGTATTGGCCTATCCCGGTTTTTACGCAATAGCCATATACCGTTTTTCTAACCAGTTATGGAAACAGCAGGTAAAAATGCTGCCGCGCCTCTTTACCGAATACGCGCACAGCAAAACAGGCATTGATATACATCCGGGCGCTACCATTGGCGAATCATTTTTTATTGATCACGGTACGGGTATTGTTATCGGGGAAACTACCGTAATAGGAAAGCATGTAAAAATTTACCAGGGAGTAACCATTGGCGCGTTAAGCACTTCCAGGGAGAAAGTTACCGGTAAACGCCACCCTACCATTGAAGATAACGTGATCATCTATTCCGGCGCAACGATATTAGGCGGTGAAACGCTTATTGGTAAAAACAGTATTATCGGTGGAAATGTGTGGTTAACCCAATCCGTTCCACCCAACGTAATGGTGGAAAATCATAGCGGCATAATACAAAAGGATAAAATGAAAGAGGTATAATAATTTTTTTATTTATTTAAAAGTCTACAAAATAAGTTAACTACTAATGATACCGGGGGAAATAACCAAAGGGGGTAAAGTGATACTGGCGGCTGCGGGTCCGGGCGATCCCGAACTAATAACGGTGAAGGCTGTACGCTACCTGCAGCAGGCGGATGTGGTATTAACAGACCGCTTAGTGAGCAACGATATATTGAAGCAATACGTTAACCCGCATGCCAGAGTCATATACGTAGGCAAACAATGCCGGCGCGGAAATTCCACGCCGCAGCAAACCATTAATCAGCTCATGATAGACTATGCTTCAGAGGGTAAATTAGTGGTTCGGTTAAAGGGTGGAGATGTATCCGTTTTTTCCAACATACTGGATGAGCTGCAGGTACTGGTGCAACATCATATCGCCTATGAAATCATACCCGGTGTAACCGCAGCCCTGGGCGCCGCTGCCTATGCGGGCATCCCTTTAACAGCAAGAGGGCATTCCACAGCGGTACGCCTGCTTACCTATTATAAATCAGACGTGGTACCCGATCAGTACTGGCAGGAAATTGCAGGCACAAACGATACGCTGGTATTTTATATGTCGGCCGAAACCGTTGAAGGTATCGTGTCCAAACTGATCCGCTATGGCGTGGGCAGGGACAAGCATATTGCGGTAATAGAACAGGCCACCACCCCCTTACAACAGGTGCATACCGCAAACATTTACGATTATTTACAACAATTCCGGGACATGTCCTTCATTTCCCCCTCGCTGGTGATTATAGGAAAAGTAGTAGCCCTGCATGAGCAGTTTGCATGGTTTGCCAACGCGCCGGAAAGAGCACAATATTTTAAATCAATAGCGTCATTGCAAAATAATACTCACAATCAGCAAGCACATGTTAGCAGAGCATAGACTAAAAGCATTCCAGGATCTCATTACCCAGTCGTCCCGCGAGGAGCTGATATGGATGAATGGGTTTATCGCAGGATTGGTAGCATCCGAAGCCAATGGAACAGGGGCGCCGGAAAAAATTAATACCGCACCCCGCGTTAATAAAATTTCTATTTTATTTGGCACGGAAACCGGGAACTCAAAAAAGGTTGCCACCGAATTTGCCACGCAGGCCAAAAAGAGCGGCATTAATGTAAAGCTCAGCGCTATTGACCAGTATCGCATAAACGACCTGGCTAAGGAAGAATATGTGCTTCTGGTGATCAGTACACAGGGAGACGGCGAACCACCCGTTACAGCAAAAAAATTCTACGACCATATACACCAGCAGCCGCTTGCGCTTGATAAAATGAAATTTAGTGTGCTGGCGTTAGGCGACAGCTCTTACCCTCTGTTCTGCAAGGCAGGTGAAGATGTAGACTGCCAGTTGACTAAGCTGGGCGCAAAACGTATTGTGCCTTTACAAAAATGTGATACGGAATATGCCGAAGAAGCTGCTGTTTGGTTTTCACAGGTAATGAAAGCATTGAGCGAGGGAAGTAGCAGCAATACGGCATCAGTTCCCGCTAAAAAACCAAAAGGCAAAAAGAACTACACGGGCGTTATACTCACCAACCTTAATCTTAACGACCGCGGTTCCAACAAACAAACCCATCACATTGAAATTGCCGTTGATGAAGATATCCAGTATGAGCCCGGGGATTCCATCGGTCTGATCCCGCATAACAGGAAGGAACTGGTAGAAAACATTATAGCGCTTACCGGCGTTGATCCGGATGCCACTATTGAATTCAGGAAAGAACGGCATACCATAGCCGAAGCGCTTACCCGGAAAATAAATATCATCCATCTCCCGGAAAGAGTAGTAAAACAATACGCATCGGTTATCCAGCAGGAAATTCCGGATACGCGTATAGATTTGCTCGACCTGCTGCGCATTTACCCCGTAAAAGACGCAACGCAATTTGAACAGGTAATACCCATACTGGAGCCCATTGCTCCCCGGTTATATTCCGTTTCCTCATCGCCCGAAGCACATAGCGGTGAAGTGCATATTACCGTGGCGAGGGATAAGTTCAGCATCAACGGAGAAATAAAATATGGCTTATGCTCGGATTTTTTGTCGCAACTGGAGCCCGATTCCACGATTGATTTTTATGTACATAAAAACGCACAATTCAAATTGCCCGCCGCGAACAAAGATGTTATCATGATCGGGCCGGGCACAGGCATTGCACCGTTCAGGTCTTTCCTTGCTGAAAGAGATGCTACAGGTGCTGACGGGCGTAACTGGCTTTTTTTCGGCGACCAGTGCTTTGTTACCGATTTTCTTTACCAAACGGAAATTCAGAACTGGGCCGATACCGGCGTATTAACGAATGTGCATCTTGCCTTTTCAAGAGACCAGCAATCTAAAATATATGTGCAACACCGTATGCTGGAGCATGCGGCCGAACTGTGGCAGTGGATTACCGGAGGCGCGTATGTATATGTATGCGGCACCAGAGCACCCATGAGCACCGATGTAGAAAACGCCCTGATACAGATCGCACAGCATTATGGCGGCAAATCGGTAACCGAAGCCGTTTCATTTGTTGAAAACCTGAAAGAAGAAGGAAGGTATTTGCTGGATGTGTATTAAAATTTGAGATTCAGGCAAATCAAAACCTGAATCAGTATAAGGATCAAATTCATATTGCGCTGATTGCAGTTGAATAATTTCAAATCTTAAATATCAAATTTCAAATATTGTATGTCTGAAAAAAACAACCTGTCGTCAACCGAACATATAAAAATGAAGAGCGACGGTCTGCGGGGTACTTTAAAAGAAAGCCTGAGAGATCAGATAACAGGCGCCATCCGGGAAGATGACCGGTCGGTGGTAAAGTTTCACGGCATGTACCAGCAGGACGACCGGGACAGAAGAGCGGAAAGAAGTGAAAAAAAATTAGAGTGGCTCTATTCCTTTATGATCCGGTTACGCATTCCCGGCGGTTTCATCACCAGCGAGCAGTGGGAAGCGCTCCATCACGTGGCAGGAGCTTATACTACCGGCGTAATTAAAATAACCACCCGGCAAACCATCCAGTTGCACGGCATTTTAAAATCAAATGTAAAACCTACCATAAAAGCATTTAATACTGCCAAACTGGATTCTATTTCGGCCTGCGGCGATGTGAACAGGAATGTAATATGCGCGGCCCACCCCAAGTTTTCTCCCGTGCACGAGGAGATATTCGATTACGCCAAAAAGTTTAGCCAGCTTGGTTTGCCCAAAACAAAAGCCTATTATGAAGTGTGGTTAGATGAAAAACCACTCGCAGATAAAAAAGAGGAAGAAGATCCTTTATACCAGGACAGGTATTTACCGCGCAAATTTAAGATCGGCATTGCCATTCCGCCCAACAATGATGTAGATGTTTTTGCCAATGATTGCGGACTGGTTGCCATATTGGAAAATGATAAGCTGGTAGGTTTTAATATAGCTGCCGGGGGCGGCATGGGCGCCACGCATGGTAATGCCGCCACCTACCCACGGCTGGGCACTGTATTAGGCTTTGTTTCGGGTGAAGAAAAAGTTCTAAAAGCCGTTTATGAAATGATTACGGTTCAGCGCGATTTTGGCAACCGCAGCGACAGGAAATTATCGCGGCTGAAATATACGCTCGACAATATGGGCGTGGAAGCCTTTAAAGCCGAGTTGGAAAAACGTTGCGGATTTAAGCTTGAGCCCGAAAGGCCTTACCAGTTTACCGGCCGCACAGATTTTTACGGCTGGCACAAAAATCATGAAGGCAAATGGTATTATACCGTTTTTGTGGAAAACGGACGGGTGCTTGATGATGAACAACAGGCATTAAAAACCGCATTTCTCGAAATCGCACAATTGCATAAAACGAATTTCAGGTTTACCTGCAATCAGAATATTATTATAGCCGATGTAAACGATGGCGATAAAGCAGAGATAGACGCGATACTCAGAAAATACAGGATCATTGATCATACCAGCAATGCTAGTCCGCTTCGTAAGGAATCTATGGCCTGCGTAGCATTCAATACCTGCCCGCTGGCGCTGGCGGAAGCACAGCGTGTTTTACCGGGATTGATTTCCAAAATGGAACCGCTATTAAATAAATACGGACTGGAAGACGACAACATCAGCGTGCGCATGACAGGTTGCCCCAATGGCTGCGCCAGACCATACGCAGCGGAAATTGCGCTCATCGGAACCGCTTACGGATACTATAATTTGCAAATTGGAGGCGACAGAACAGGCACAAGGTTAAATAAATTATATAAGGAAAGCTTAAATGAGGATGGCATCATAGAGGAACTGGATGGTTTATTCAAAGTATACAGCGGCAAACGAAATGAGGGTGAAACCTTTGGCGATTTTGCCAAAAGAGTGAAATGGGTGGAGTATTAAGTTAATGTGGGAAATATGGAAACATGAAAATGTGGAAATGTGGGGAATACGAAAATGTGGCGGTCGGTACGCGAAGCAGGAGCGTCAGATCGCAGGCAAATTTGACAACCTTGTACCCTGAACCATAAACTATAAACAACAAACTATAAACCACGACAGCTTTCAATTAAACAACGTAATGGCAGAAACAACAACCATACAGGAAACCAATCAGCTCTTCCCTGTTTTTTTAAAGCTGGAGCAATTGAAACTGCTGATTGTGGGAGCAGGTAATGTGGGACTGGAGAAGCTGCACGCGGTATTGCAAAATTCACCCGCTACCGCTGTTACTATTGTTGCACCGGAAATAAAGGCGGAAGTGAAGATCCTCGCTGAAAAACATACTAATATAACCATCGTGGAAGGCGCCTATGATAAAGCTGCTTTAAACGATGCTGACCTGGTGATCGTTGCCGTAAACAACAGCATCCTGGGCGAACAGATAAGATCAGATGCGCACGAAAGAGGCTTACTGGTGAATGTTGCGGACACGCCTGATTTATGCGATTTTTACCTGGGATCTATTGTTAAAAAAGGCAATCTGAAAGTAGCCATTTCCACCAATGGCAAATCACCTACCATTGCCAAACGCTTAAAGGAAGCCTTTAATGAAATATTACCGGAAGAATTAGACGATGTATTACATAATATGGAAGCCATCCGTAAAAAAATGAATGGCAATTTTGCAAGAAAGGTGCATGAGCTTAATCATATCACTAAAGTGCTTTCCGTTAAGGATCTCCCGGAACCAAAGAGCAATAGTGAAAAACGATGGCGGCGTATTGTAACCTGGTGCTTATTTGCGTTCTTTTTTATGTTTGCCGGTCACCTGGTGCTATCCTATCTTCCATTAGCAAGTCTTGTTGATTCGGCAAAGGAAGGTATCCTCCAATTAGACAGTAAGTTTTACTGGATGATAGCGGCAGGGTTTCTGGCGCAAATGGTAGACGGCATGCTGGGCATGGGCTACGGCGTGGTATCCACCACCATACTGATGTCGCTCGGCATCAATATTGCGGCCATAAGCGGCAGCATACATACGGCGGAAATGTTTTCCAGCGGCGCATCGGGCTACACGCATTACAAATTTGGCAACGTAAATAAAAAGCTGTTTAAAGCATTATTAATTCCCGGAATAGTAGGCGCCGTATTAGGCGCCTACCTGCTTTCAAAATTCGGCGAGGAGTATGCAGGATACATCCGTCCCCTGATTGCCTGCTATACCATGCTGCTGGGTGTGCGTATCCTTATCATTTCTTTCAGAAAGAAAACGAAGAAACCCAAAAAGGTAAAACGGGTAGGATGGCTGGCCGGAGCAGGAGGCTTCCTGGATTCCTTTGGCGGTGGTGGATGGGGCCCGCTGGTTACCAGTACGTTGATATCTAAGGGCAGGAGCCCGCGCTTTGTGATAGGCTCAGTAAGCATTACCGAATTCTTTGTAACATTTGCCAGCGCGCTCACTTTTTTTACGATGATAGGCGTAAGCCACTGGCAGATTATTGTTGGGCTCATCATTGGCGGAGTAGTGGCAGCGCCGCTGGCAGCGAGGCTGGTGGGTAAATTACCTACCAAAACCATGTTCATAGCTGTAGGTACGATGGTTATTATATGGAGCCTCAGGATCCTGCTAAAATCTGCAGGGATATTATAACATTCGTTACAAACCAACTAAAAAAACCCGATTGCTTTGTACCTTTGCACCCAAATTTAAAGAGCAATGCCGTTAATGCAATTACACCGCACGCAAAATGATTATGGGTTTACCGCTACAGACTCGGGAGGCAATAACCTGTCTATTGATATTCCTGTGGAGCAGGGAGGAAACAGCAAAGGTTTTCGTCCTATGCAACTATTGCTTGCCGGGTTAGGCGGGTGCAGCGCTGTGGATGTGGTGAGCATACTAAAAAAGCAAAAGCAGCAAATAAAAGACTTTTCTATTGATATAGACGGGGAAAGAGAAAAAGGTAAAGAACCTTCACTTTGGGAAGAAGTACAGATCACTTTTCAGCTATCCGGAGAAGTTGATGCTGCAAAAGCCCACCGTGCAGTAGAACTGTCTATGAACAAATATTGCTCCGTTGCCGCTACCTTACGCCAGGCGGGAGCAGCATTAAAATGGAAGGTTGTGGTGAACGGAACGGAGGTAAAACTATAATATGCAGATACAGGAAATGTGAAACCAGGCACCAGCGCAGCCGTTATACGCAATGTGCTGCCCACTATATACCCGTCTTTCGTCCTTCAGTTTAAGGTAATTTAAAAAAATCAAGCAGATGAAGCAACATCCTATTACGCAGGCTGTACGTATTCAAACTTCCCGTACCAAAGAAATGGAACATAGTACCCCTTTATTCCTTACCTCCAGTTTTTGTTTTGAAGACGCCGAACAAATGCGCGCCGCTTTTGCAGGAGAAAATGACAACAATATTTACAGCCGGTTCAGCAACCCTACCGTTCAGGAATTTATTGATAAAATGTGCGCGCTCGAAGGTACTGAAGCAGGATTTGCCACTTCATCGGGCATGAGCGCCATCTTTGGCTGCTTTATGGCTTTTTTAAACAGCGGCGATCATTTGCTGAGCTGCAAATCAATCTTTGGATCTACACATACCATTGTTACCAAATACCTCCATCGCTGGAAAATAGATTACAGCTACGCAGATATCAATAGGCCCGAAACATGGGAATCACTGATCAGGCCAAATACCAAACTGATATACGTAGAAACCCCAACTAACCCGGGACTCGACATTGTGGATATGGAATGGTTGGGTAAGCTGACCAAAAAGCATGGCATTATACTCATCGTGGATAATTGCTTTGCCACGCCTATCCTGCAAAAGCCCGCTGAATACGGCGCCGACCTGGTACTGCATTCCGCCACCAAATGGCTCGACGGACAGGGACGCGTGCTGGGCGGTGTGGTAGTGGGCAGGGAAGACCTTATCCATGAATTGTATTTATTTTGCAGAAATACCGGACCATCACTATCCCCTTTCAATGCATGGGTGTTAAGCAAAAGCTTAGAAACGCTGGATGTACGCATACACCGGCATTGCGACAACGCCGAAGCATTGGTGAAGGCCCTGGATGGCCATCCAAAACTGAACTGGATCAAATACCCTTTTCACCCTACTCACCCCATGTATGCCATTGCCAGGAAGCAAATGACACGCGGCGGCGGACTGGTTACCTTCGATTTAAAGGGCGGCGTTGAAAGCGGCAAAAAATTCATGGACGCGCTGGAGATGCTTTCGCTCACTTCTAATTTAGGCGACACCCGCAGCATTGCTTCGCATCCCGCATCTTCCACCCACTCCAAGCTCAGCGCGGAAGAGCAGGAATCGGTTGGGATAACGCCGGGGCTCATACGTATTTCCGCAGGACTTGAACATGCCAGCGATATCATAGCAGACATTGTACAGGCGCTGGAAAAAAGTTAGCGCTCCTTTATTAGCAGGGGTCGTTTTCATTTTTTATCTTCATAAACCTAAACCGTTTATTATTATAAAAAGGGTATGGAAAAACAAAAACGGCTGCTTTCTGTTGACGCCCTCAGAGGCTTCGACATGCTGCTCATCTCCGGGGGAGGCGCTTTTTTAGTGCGGCTTAAAGGCACTACCGGCTTACAATGGGTAGATGAGGTGGCCGAACAGCTTACCCACCCTGCATGGAACGGCTTCACTTTCTATGATTTCATTTTCCCGCTTTTTTTATTTACGGCAGGGATCGCCCTATCATATTCCATACAATCGGGGTTAAGCCGGGGCATGAACAAAAAAGAATTGTACAGGAAAGCATTCCGCCGCATGCTCATCCTTATAGTGCTGGGCATATTAGATAAAAACATTCCGCTGAATATATTCGATCCCGGTCAAATCCGCTATGGCACCGTATTGGGGCGTATAGGCATTGCTACTTTTATTACCACCCTGCTTTACCTGAATCTTTCTTCCGCACAAAGACTTTACTGGGTAGGTGGCATACTGATGGCTTATTGCGCCGCCCTCTTTTTAATACCCGTTCCCGGCCATGGCGCGGGGGATCTCTCTTTTGAAGGAAACCTGGTGGGGTGGTTCGACCGTACCTTTATGCCCGGCCGCCTGTTGCAAAAAACCTACGATGAAAATGCTTTGCTTACCCAGTTGCCCGCACACTGCCTCACTGTTCTGGGCGCATTTGCAGGCGATATCCTTCAGATGAAAAAATCTGAATACAAAAAACTACAATACCTGGGCATAACAGGGATAGCAGGCATTGGACTGGGGTTGCTATGGAGCACTTTTTTCCCTGTCAATAAACATTTATGGACAAGCTCATTCATTTTGCTTACCGCCGGAATGGCCTTTCTTTTCCTTGCATTCTTTTACTGGACCATAGACGTGCTGGGTTACCGTAAATGGGCCTTCTTTTTTAAAGTGATTGGTATGAATTCACTTGTCATCTATCTCGGCACCCGTTTTATAGATTTTGATTACAGTTCAAAATTGCTTTTTGGCGGATGGTATATGCATATAGCTGACAAATGGCAGCCGGCCTGCAATGCGCTGGGCTCACTGATATTGGTTTGGTTGTTATTGTACTTTTTATACAGGAAAAAAATATTTATCAAAGTATAGAGAGGTAAACACATAGGTACAATAGGAACACTGTAGACAAAATAAGAAAAGCTATGTGCACCTATGTGCCTATGATCCTATGTGTGAAATACTACAGCTGAGGCTGTGAATAACATTGGATATATCCCAAACTTCTTCTATTTCCGGTATTGCTATCAAAAACCATTTATACCTTTACCCTATAAATTACGCTTATTTCAAAATCCATCATCATGCGGCCACTTCCCTCAGACTATGCTCCGTTTTATGAAACCTATGTTTCATTGGTAAAGAGCGATGATATTAAGCAGGCGCTTGCTGCTAGCCTCTCTGATATAGAAAGCTTTCTGCAATCTATACCCGAAAATAAAAGTGATTATGCCTACGCAGAGAACAAATGGACGGTGAAGCAGGTTTTGCAGCATGGTATAGATTCCGAAAGGGTTTTTGCCTACCGTGCCATGTGTATAGCCCGCGGCGAAAAACAACCGCTGCCTTCCTTTGATGAAAACCTGTATGCAGAAAATGCCCCGGTTCAGCACCGCTCATTAAATGGATTGGCGGAAGAACTATTGTTACAAAGAAAATCGTCCATATTATTATTTGAGCATTTTACCGGTGATATGTTACAGGCAAGAGGCATAGCAAGCGGCAAGCCCGTTACCGTGCTGAGTCTCGGCTATATTATTGTTGGGCACTGGCAGCACCACCAGCAAATACTGGCTGAGCGATACCTTGGATAAGAGCCAATCGCAAATACCTGCATGCAAAAATACCCGGGTTAATTCCTGAAGACTGTATGAAATAAATGAAGGGAACGAAGGCGTTAAACATAACACCTTCGTTCCCTTCCAAAAAATACTTACCTTTTCCTGCCTGCTCATCAATAAAACGCTTCTACAGGCGTAACCACATTAATAATAAAAAAATAGCGTACCCCTTTGCTGGTATTCCATTTTAGCTCATCTCCCTTTCTCATGCCAAGCAGCGCGGCGCCTAAGGGGCGGAATACATTATCGGTATTGATAACCGCTGTGCCGGCTTCAGGTACGGCTAACCGGTATTGAAAATTTCTTCTTCCTGTTTTATCTCTTAACAGCAGTAAAGAATTGAGCCGCGCAATATCATAAGCAAAATCGGACTGGTCTACTATTTCTGCAGTTTTCAGCTTTTCCTTTATGGCATCCGACCCGGGCAGATCTATTCCACTTTCTAATAATTTTTTTAGCGTATCTGCGTCTTCTTTCAGAAGCATTGGCTTTTGTGTTTGTTTCATGATGATAATTATTGAGTAGATGATTGATACATTTTATACATACCAGGTAGCCTGTATGTTTATTTGCAATGAGTAGCCTGCATAGCAGGTTATCCATTGCGGAATGAATGGTTGGAAAATAATAACACGCCGTAAAATCTATAACAGCATTACCTGTTTAACAGATTAACCGCAACAAATGTGGATGGTATTCCAATAAAAAAATGATTACCCCGTGCCGGAAGCATATTAGGCCGGGGCTAACGTATTGAAGTCTTTGAAATTGGAGAAGAAATACATCCGCTCACGGGCATACAGCGGTTTGGCCGTTAGATCGGGCATTCCCGTGAGCTTAAAAGATGATATGTAAAATAGTTTTTTCACCAACTGCGAATATAACGAATAAAGCCATCAACAGCTATGTAAAAATGTTAAGTCTGTATCGTACGGGAAAAGTTTTGAGTAACTCCAAAGGAGTTGAAGTTTCAAAATGCTTACGCACACGCTTATATATAATTACCAATGACAAGCAGCGGGTGTATTGCTCGGCTTTGCTGCCCAAAGTTCAACCAGGATAATAAATGCTATATGTTGCTCAGCGTATCCCGTACGGATGCCAGTATATGCTGCGCCTGTTCCGGATCAAAGTTGCCATGCTGTATTTTTTTCACTCCCAGCTTCGAAAGCTCTATGTGTACCGTGGGCTCAATACCATGATTAGCGAGGCATGCTTTTGCACAGGATAAAGGACAACCGTCGAGTACAACAATTTTCCTTCCCGACAAAGCGGTTTTTACTAATTTTTTTACATTACCTCCCACGCCCACAATACACGACATTTCCGCGTCTCCTGCCCTGTCGGCAGTAACTGCAATATAATTGGCCATCTGCGCCGCACTGGAACAGCCCGAGCAGGAATAGATCAGTGGTTTCGTTTGTATATTCATCTGCTAAAACAATCAAATGTAAAAATTGCAGCAAAATTATGCGCTTCGCTGCGTATACATTTTACAGGCCACTGCTAAAAACGCCAGTAGCTGCGTTTTCGCATATTCAAAAATACAGCGCGTATTATCTTGCACCGGAACCGGTAAATATTATTATACCTGCTCCTATTAGTAACATACCTGTTATTCTATGCTGATATTTAAAGACTTTACATTTGATGCGGCTCATTTCCTTCCCGGGCTTCCCGCTGCGCATAAATGCGCAACGCTTCACGGCCATACCTATCATCTCAGGATTTACGCAGAAGGTATCCCCGGCGCACAATCGGGATGGGTTATTGATTTTGGTGAAATAAAAAAAAGCGTTCATCTTATACTGGAACAATTAGATCATACATGCCTGAACAACATACCCGGACTGGAAAACCCAACCTGCGAGCTGATTGCTATATGGATATGGCAACGGTTAAAGCCCCTGCTGCAGCCGCTTGCCCGTATAGAGCTGCGCGAAACACCTACCAGCGGCGTAGTATACGACGGAACATAAAACAACAAACAGCCGCTATATAAAATCTCCCGTTTCGTATACGGTTATATTCTTCCGGAATTTCGTTCCGCAGCATATCAAACATGATAAAAATCAACATACTTTACCACAGGAGTCAGTTTTTTAAAAGCATATAGATAGAATCTTTGATGGCAGGCTCCGGAGAACACAACCCTATGTCTGTTCTTTCCGGCATTTCCTGTTTATACACATATGGCCCAGCCTAATCCAAGATGCAATACCTGCCGGGTTAGAAATTGTTCTGTACTCCGCAACTGTTCGAACGATATGCTCGAAACATTATCTGACAACAAGAAATACCTTTATTTTCAAAAGGGGGAGCGCCTCCTCATTGAAGGACAACACGGAGGAGGTATTTATTTTATCAGGTGGGGCATAGCAAAAATAGAAGTGAATGGTAAAAACGGACGCCCGCTGATCCTTCGTCTTGCAGGAGCAGGTTCCGTTCTGGGCCACCGGATACGCGGCAGTAATAATGAACAACCCTTATCGGTAGAAGCGGTTGAAGATTTATATGTATGCCATATCAGCCTTGCCCTCTATGATCAATTACTTGAAAAGAGTGCTGCACTTCACAGCGGGATGATGCAATCATTGCTGAACGAAATACGGGAGGTTGAGCTGCATGCCGTGCGCCTCACCCATCTCTCCGTTAAAGAAAGGGTAGCAGGAGCCTTATTGCACATCGCCGCATTATACCAGTATCAACCCGGTAGCAATGGCATTCGCGTTCACTTAGAGCGGCAGGACCTGGCCGATCTCTCCGGCACTACCAGAGAACAGGTATCCAGGATGCTTACTGAGTTGCAACAAACTGGTTTGATAAAATTCAGGGGGAAACATTTCAAGTTTTTCGACCTTAACGGTTTGCAGCACATTGCAGCCCTCCGTTAAAGTGCGTTGGAACGCCTCCGGATAAGTTCCCATTAAAATTCTCTTCCGTAAATCGGCTCACTTCCCGTCTTTATTTGTATTTTAACCGCTTTATTATTTCAAAACCAGTTTATGAGCATTCCCTCCCAACTGAACCGGACCCTTGGTTTACGTATAGCCATTATAGTGGTAATGGGTAATATTATCGGTTCAGGTGTATATAAAAAGGTGGCGCCCATGGCCGCCGAACTGCATTCACCCGGATGGGTACTGATCTGCTGGCTGCTGGGTGGGGTCATTACCCTTATGGGAGCGCTCTGTAATGCCGAAATTGCCAGTATGCTGGCCAATACAGGCGGAGAATACGCCTATTATAAAAAGATCTACGGCCGGTTCTTTTCTTTTTTATATGGCTGGTCTAATTTTACGGCCATTAAAACCGCCGCGGTGGCCGGCATTGCCTATGTTTTTGCCCAATCGCTGCACAGCATTGTACAACTTCCACCGCTATTAGCATCATGGGCCGATGTCAATATTGCTGGCGTATTCTACCCTTTCGCAGGCTTTAATGTAAAGTTCGCAGCTATTGTATTGATTGCCCTGCTCACCTGGATCAACACCACCGGACTTAAAACCGGTGCAGGACTAAGCACCGTGCTTATGCTGCTGGTATTAGCAGGCATAACACTGATCGTAGTATCCGGATTGAGCAGTTCGCAGGCAAACCTTCCCTCAGTGTTTAGCCTGGAAACATCCAACGCATCGCCGGTTACGATGAGCGCCGTTTTTACTGCTATGCTGGCTGCATTTTGGGCATATGAAGGATGGAACTCTGTTGGATTTCTGGGTGGTGAGATCAAAAACCCGCATCGCAACGTGCCGTTAAGCATTACCATTGGTTTGCTGCTGGTGATTACACTTTACTTCTTGGTTAACATGACATATCTCGCCGTATTGTCCACACCAAACATGGAACAGGTACATGCCGCCAACAATACGATTGCCGCTGTAGAAGCCGTAAAAACTTTTGCAGGCAGCACCGGCGTATTTCTTATTTCACTATTAATACTGGTAACTACATTGGGCTGCACGCATGCCACTATTTTGAGCAATGCACGTACATATTATGCTATGGCAACGGAAAAAGTATTCTTTTCAAAAGTAGCCAGGCTAAATAAAGCAAAGGTTCCGGGCAATGCGTTATGGTTCCAGGGCACATGGGCATGTTTACTGGTATTGTCGGGCACTTTCGACCAGCTAACCGACATGCTTATTTTTGCCGCCTTTATATATTATGGAGCCACCACTTTAGGTGTATTTATTTTAAGAAAAAAGATGCCCGATACACCAAGACCCTATAAAGTGTGGGGTTATCCTGTTGTGCCGGCGCTATTCATTTTGTTCTGCATTTTGCTGGTAAGCAATACGCTTATTGAGCGGCCACGTGAAGCAGGAATAGGATTAACGCTGATATTATTAGGTATTCCGTTTTACTGGTGGTTCAGGAGAAGCAAAGACTGATGTTACAGGTTGCAAGGTGCAGGCTGTCATCGCATTTCGCTTCAAACTTCACAACTTGTATTTGGAATCTGTTAAGGCATACAGGTTTTATCTGCTACGATGGACAAGCTTGGTTCTTGTGATTTGCCTTTTGGTATTTCATCCTTGTAACCTGTAACCTGCAACACCTGTTTTCAAACTATCTCCCAAACATCCGCTCTAAATAATCGTTCTTAAACGCAATATAGGTGGGGTTTCCGGAAGCGGTAATATTGGGCTGATCGCAGGCAAACAATTCCTCCGCCAATGCCTTCATCTCCTTTTGTGCAAGGTAACGGCCGGGCTTTACCGCATGTTGCCATGCAATGCTGCGTATGAGCTTCTCCCGTTTGGAAAATTTTACGTCGCTGTTAAAATGCTTGTATTGCTCCAGCATTTGCTCAATCGCTACTTTTTCATTTCCCTGCTCAACGTCGGCAGGTGTGCCCTGTACCACAAAAGTATCTTTCCCGAAAAGTTCTATTTCATATCCCAGTACGTGCAGATCGGGCAAAAGATCCTGGAGCAATACGGCATCAGCCGTGGTAAGTGGTACGGTTAACGGAAATAAGCTGTGCTGTGTTGCAATGGGTTTCCCTTTGGCAGCGGTAACATACCGCTCATACAAGATTCTTTCATGTGCTGCCTGCTGATGGATCAATATAAAGCCCTGGTTGGTGGAAGCCGCGATATAGGTGGCGTGTACTTGCAGCAGGTCTGTGTTCTCCAGCAATTGTAACGGTTGCCCTGTACCGGCAGCATGCGCAATAGCTCCAGCCTGTTCATATTCAAACTTAACGGCAACGGCATCCTGCCCGGGTACTACTGTTTTACCGGCTTCAGGAAAAAAATCTTTCCAGTGTTTTAACCCGCTTTTACTTTCTATCAGGTGTGCCTGGTTTTTTTGTGTGAATGTATTGTACAGCGCCGAAGCCGCGGCATGCTCTTTCTTTTCTTCCGTAAATGGGCGGGCTACCGCATCTAACTGCTGAATACCCGGATCAAGATCAAAATTAAGGGTGGGCATAATACTGAATTGCGCCAGCGCGTGTTTTACAGCAGCCTGCACAAAGGCATAAATAATTTTTTCATCTTCAAACTTGATCTCCTGCTTGGTAGGATGCACGTTGATATCTATCTGCGCGGGATCCAGGTCAATAAATAGCACATACATGGGGAAACTATCAGCTGGTATCATTTGCTGGTAAGCGCTCATTACCGCATGATTCAGGTAGGCGCTCCTGATAAAACGGTTATTCACAAAAAAATACTGGTCACCCCTTGTTTTTTTTGCGATGTCGGGTTTTCCGGCAAAGCCATATACATTCAGGTAATCGGTGATTTCCTGCACATTTACCAGCTTGGCGGTATAATTGCTCCCCAGCAAATGAACGATCCGTTGTTTAAGGGAACCGCTTTCAAGATGGTATATCTCCTGGCCGTTAGCAGTAAGCGAAAAGGATATTTCCGGAAATGCCATGGCTACCCGGGTAAACTCATCAACAATATGCCGCATTTCAACGGCATTGCTTTTCAGGAAATTCCTGCGGGCGGGCACATTAAAAAAAACATTTTTCATGGCAATGCTCGTCCCCACCGGAAAAGCAACCGGCTCCTGTTTTTTTACCAGGCTGTTTTCTATCTCAATATAAGTGCCCGTTTCATCTTCCGCACGGCGGCTTTTGAGCTCCACCTGCGCCACGGCGGCAATGGAGGCCAGCGCTTCTCCCCTGAAACCCATGGTGCGGATCCGGAACAGGTCATCAATATTATTGATCTTAGACGTGGCATGACGCTCAAAGCTCATTCGGGCATCTGTTTCGCTCATGCCGCTGCCGTTATCTATCACCTGTACCAGCGATTTCCCGGCATCGGCAACGATCAGTTGTATTTCCGTTGCGCCGGCATCTACGGCATTTTCCAACAGTTCCTTTACCGCGCTCGACGGGCGCTGTATCACTTCGCCCGCCGCTATCTGGTTGGCAATATTATCGGGTAATAACTGGATGCTGTCTGACAAAACCTTTTAATTTAACCACAAAAATACGGTAAAAGGCCCGTCTTTGCGAGGCGTAAACGGATACTGGAAGTTAGCGCAACTATCCACGCGGAAGCAAGCCGCCTGAAGCGGAGCGGAGTAACAGGATAAAATCCGAAGTCGGAAATTCTAAGTTCAAAGCAACCATAAACCATCAATAATATAATCCGTATCCGCCATTGGTGATTACTTCAACTCTAAAAAATCATTACGCATCGATTCAGATCAGTTCAGGGTCTTATAATGACGTTCAACGCATTGCCTTAGTGATGAAAGGAACCCTATTGAAAACTCACAATGACGAGAGAGGGCAGGAACCCGCCTTCCTGAATGAATCATTCAGACGGGAACAACGTTTCGTTGGAGGGGGTGAGGAATTTGATTTGCATGAACGCCTCAATGATAATAAATTCGCCTGAGGTATGTATTACTGAACAATTTTTTGATCATGAAGAAGATACTCACGGCAATTGTTATTTGTTGTATAAGCTTATCCACCATCGCACAGCATATCAGTGAGCTTGATGAACAAGCCTGGGTAGATAGTGTATTCGCCACCTTGAGCAACGATGAAAAACTGGGGCAACTGATGGTAGTGCGGCTTTCTTCTATTGGCAGCGACCGTAAGGTTACTTTTTATGACGAGGCGGTATCGGAAGCCATTAACAAATATAACATAGGCGGTATTTGTCTTTTCCAGGGCGGCCCTGTTACGCAGGCTGAATACATTAACCGGTTTCAGGCAATGGCCAGAACACCTTTATTAATTTGTATTGATGCGGAGAACGGGCTGGGCATGCGCATGGACAGTGTAGCAGGTTTACCCCGGCAAATGATGATGGGCGCCGTGCAGGATCCGCAACTGATTTACGCGTATGGCCGGTGGGTAGGCGAACAATGCAAACGCGCAGGCATACAGGTAAATTATGCGCCTGTAGTTGACATCAACAACAATCCCAACAACCCCGTTATTAACGACCGTTCATTTGGAGAAAATAAATACAAAGTGGCCGAACATGGCATTATGTATATGAAAGGTATGCAGGATGTGGGTGTGATGGCCTGCGCCAAGCATTTCCCGGGTCATGGCGATGTGGCGGTGGATTCTCACTATGATCTTCCCGTAATCAATAAAACCCGTGAGCAATTGGACTCGCTTGAATTATACCCCTTCCGTGAAATGTTTAAAGCAGGTGTGGGAAGCGTGATGATCGCCCACCTTTTTATACCGGCAATTGATAACACGGCTAACCGTGCCACCTCCCTCTCGTATAACAATGTAACCAAACTGCTCAGGGAAGAGCTGGGTTACCAGGGGCTTACATTTACCGATGCGCTGGAAATGCAGGGTGTGAAAAAGTTCTTTCCCGATGGGGAAGCTTCGGCCGAATCGCTGATTGCCGGCAATGATATGCTATGCCTGCCGGGCGATATTCCGGCCAGTATAGAAGAAATAAAAAAAGCGATCAGAAGGAAAAAGCTGAGCTGGGAACAGGTTGACGAACGTGTGAAAAAAGTATTACAGGCAAAATACCGGCATGGACTGAGTCGCTGGCGACCGGTAAATACGCATAACCTTGTACGTGACCTGAATGCCCAAACGCCTGATATAACAAAATCCATTGCGGAAAACGCCATTACCGCGCTGCGCCTTGATGATCCTGTTATTCCGCTTTTGCCGTTGCGGGATATAACAAAAACAGGAAAAGAGCCAAAAGTGGCATACATAGGCTTTGGCATTAATAATGATAATGCTTTTGCCCGCCTCATGCGGGGCAATTATAACGCCGATGTTTTTTATTTTAGCTATAAAGAAGACGCTTCCCGCGTTACAACGCTGGCAGCATTACTCGAAACCCGGTATGATGCAATAGTTATAGGCATTCATCATTACAATCGCTTCCCAGCCGGTAATTTTGGTATCAGCACACCGGCCATACAATTATTGCAGCACCTTCAGCCACTCAAAAAAACAATCAGCTTTGTTTTTGGCAATCCCTACATCATTAAAAATTTCTGCGATGCTAAAAATATGATAGCCTGTTATGAAGATGATGCCATTACGCACCAGGCAGCCGCGGATGTGTTAAAAGGCGCCATCATTACAAAAGGAAAATTGCCCGTTACGGTTTGCGATGCGTTTCCTTCCGGAACCGGGATCAGCACCGTTACAGCTCCGGTTAGCTATGCAAACGGCGTGGATATTAACGCAGCAAAATTTAAAATAATAGATTCCTTAGCAACCGAAGCCATCCGGCAACACGCCGCCCCCGGCATGGCCATCATGGCTGTAAAGGATGGAAAGATCGTTTTTCATAAGGCCTATGGCTATTATACTTACGACAGTACGGAAAGAGTAAACTTAGAAAGCATTTACGACCTGGCGTCCGTAACTAAAATATGCGCTACCACCTTATCGGTAATGAAGCTGTACGACCAGGGAAAGCTGGACCTGAATAAAACCCTGGGCGATTACCTGCCCTGGGTAAAAGGTACCAATAAGCAAAACCTAAAAATTGATGATATCCTGCTGCACCAGGCGGGGCTTAAAGCTTTCATCCCCTTTTACCGCGAAACCATTGATATGGCTACGGGTGTTCCACTTGCGGGGTTTTATAATACCGCACAAACGCCGCAATACCATATAAAAGTTGCCGATACCATGTATATGCGCAATAGCTGGGAAGATACTATATACAAAAGAATATTAGAAAGTCCTGTTGGTCCGCCCAATAAATATATTTACAGCGACAACGATTTCATTTTCCTTGGAAAGATAGTGGAAGCGATCAGCGGCATGCCGCTGAATGAATATGTATACAGGGAGTTCTACCGCAAATTAGGATTAACCACTACCGGTTTTTTACCATTGCAAAAATTCCCGGAGCAGCGCATTCCACCTACCGAACACGAGCAAATATTCCGCAGGCAACTGCTGCGCGGCACCGTGCACGATCCGGGCGCCGCCATGTTTGGCGGAGTGGCCGGCCATGCGGGCCTGTTCAGCGATGCCTACGACCTGGCAGTGATGATGCAGATGCTGCTGGAGGGAGGGAAGTTCAACGGATACTATTTCTTTTCACCCGAAACCATCAAATTGTTTACAGCTTATAGCAGCAAAATAAGCCGGCGGGCGCTGGGCTTTGATAAGCCGGAAAAAGACAATGCCATTAGCAAAGAGCCATATCCATGCAGGTATGCCTCACCGTTAACATTCGGACATACGGGCTATACAGGCACCTGCGTGTGGGTAGATCCGAAGCATAACCTTACTTTTATTTTCCTGAGCAACCGCGTAAACCCTGAAGGCGGAACAAACGTAAAGCTGTACCGGCTGAATACGAGGACCAATATACAGGATGCGATATATAAAGCGGTTACAGAAAACGGGAAGTAGAAAGATTGGAGATTGGTGAATATTGAAATGAAAGAGCATAGGGTTGCCAAACCTGCCTGCCGGGGTAAAGGCAACACAGGTTAAATTTTCACTTCAATTATTTTTGACTTTCAAAGAAAATATACCATCTGTCGGATTCAGTATTTCCGGTAGCTTTTTTGTCCCGCGTACCTTCTTTTATTAACCGCAGCATATATCAACGCAAACAATATCACCAGCACAACCGGCAACATAATATTAATCGCCTGCCAAAAGGATCGGCTTTCATCCACCTGCTTTTTATCTAACAGCCGGAGGGTATAATCCTTGCCCCTGGTTTCGAGGATCCCCGGGTTGCCCACTAAGTATTCCATACAATTGAGAAAAAATTCTTTATTGGCATACTGGTAATGGGTAAACGGGTTTTCACCCATTTGCAAGGGTCCCTTTTCCTGCGAAACAAAATTAGTTACCATATCGCCATCCGATATCACGATCATTTTATTACTGCTATCGGCAACCGGTTGAAAAGGACTGTTATAAATATCCGTCAAACTGTCTTTTGCACCCGAAGTAATACGGTTCGTAAACAGGGAACTGAATTTACCTTCAAGCAATACCGCCACAGGCATATGAACGGCTGTAAAGGCTTTCATATCTTCTTCATTTTTCACACTGTTCAGCTCCACCATTGCCGGCGTGCTTAGTATCCTGGTATTAACTGAAGACGCCAGTAATATGGTTTTATCAATGCCCTCTGCTTTTATGGTGTCAATGGATTGCGGGAACTGCGACAGCACATAATCCAGGTTTTTGGAAATGGGATTATCGTTGGGTGATGATAACAAGGGGAAATACACCCAGGGCATCAACTGCAACTGCGGCCGGTTGCCCATTGATCCTACAGCAAGCGGAATTTGCGTACAGTTGAGGTCCTGCACCAGGTCGGCATTAATACGCACACCGTATTTAAACAACAGGTCATCAAGGTTCAGCCCTATCTCAAACGCTATAAAACTGCCCTGGCTGCGCTGCAGGCTGTCTAAGCTGGCATACAGCTTATCTATCATCCATACTACTTTGCCGCCCCGCATAATATACTGGTCAATTTTCAGCTTCTGCGCTTCACTGAAGCCGGTTTGCGGTTTCACGATCAGCAACGCGTCAAATACATCAGGTATAACCGGCACACTGTCTACAGGCAAAATACTGAACCCATAGTCAGGCTTTAATGTTCTCTCTATCAAATCATATACTTCATAGCGCTGCGGTTGTCCGTTACCGGTAAGATAGGCCACCACGGGAACCTTATCCCGTCTTATTTTATCAATAGCGCCGGCCAGCTTGTATTCTAATAAAGCTTCTGCATTGTTCAATGAATTGATGCCATCAACGGAACTTTGTCCCTGCAGCAGGTCAACAGCCGATACCCTGTCCTGGTATTCAAAAATAACACCGGGGTATACCAATCGCTGTTCCTCCCCTTCCCCCGCTTTCGTTCGTGCCCGTACGTTAGTTGGGTTAATGCCCATGCTGTGCAGGGAATCTATCAGCTCCGCTTTTAATGTATCGTGCATCCCCTGCCCCGGCTGCCGGAAAAAGAACTGGATATTACTGCCGCTGATCTCCCTGAACTCCTGCAGCATGTCGCGGGTGCTGCCGGCAAGCTTTTTAAATCCTGCGGGCAGATCGCCATCTAAAAGCACCGTAACGGTTACCGGCTCATCCAATGACTGCAATAGTTCCCGGGTTGCGGAAGATATCGTGTAGCGTTTCTCCGCGGTAAGATCAAGCCGGGCATGCCATTGCGATGCCAGCCAGTTGATCAGCACCAACCCGGCAATAACGAATATCAGGCTATAGGGAGATTGCAACAGTTTTTTCATCCGTATATTTTTTGTTTGCCGCTTTCAGCGGCTGATTTCTTTGCCGGATGCCTGCCTGGTCGGCAGACAGGGAACGCCTTTACAGATTATCCTATGTAAAAAAGCTTACGCTGGCGTTTCATGATACGCCTACCGGTTCAGTAATTTTTTTCGTGTAATAAACAAAAACAAAACAATTATGCTCAGGAAATAAATCATATCCCGGCTGTCTACAGCGCCGCGGCTGAGGCTGCGGTAATGAAAATCAATCCCTATCATTGCTATAAAATAATCCCAGCCCCCCTGCAGGGATGGAATACCGCTGACAGCCGTAAATCCACTGTATAAAATAAAGCAGGCAAAGGCGCTCGATAAGAAAGCCACCACGGCATTACTGGTAAAGCTGCTGCAGCAAATGCCGATAGCGGTGAAAGCGGCAGACAGAAAAAACAGCCCGATATAGGCGCCCGCTATTCCACCGCCATCTATACCACCGGTTGAAAGGCTTTTGATCGTAAGCACATACATGAACGTTGGCAGCAGGGCTATGGCAACAATAATAAGACTTGCCAGGTATTTCCCCCCAATGATCTGCCACTTGCTGAGCGGGCGGGTTACCAGAATTTCGTAAGTACCCGCTTTAAATTCATCGGCAAAGCTGCGCATGGTAATGGCGGGAATAAGCAACAACAGTATCCACGGAGCTATCTCAAAAAAAGTAGCCAGCGTAGCATAGCCGTAATCGAACAGGTTGGTATCGGGAAACACAAAAAGGAAAAGACTGCTGAGCAACAAAAAAACAATAATAGCCAGGTACCCGGTTAAACTGCTAAAAAACTGCCGGAGCTCTTTTTTACAAATTGCAAACATGAAATAGTTTATGCTGGATGATGGAAACGCTCAAAAATACAATTGTGTATTGACAAGCCTAAAATTATTGATATGTATTCAAAAAAATTATTAACTTTCTAACGCTAATCTTAAAATTCAATTCCTGTGCGTAGCTAATCTATCACGTAAAAAAGGAATACAAATGAAAAAACACCTGCTCACCTGCATCTTTGCAGCACCATTGCTATTGTTTGCACAGCAAACTTACACCTGGAACACAGCTTCCGGTTCCTGGACCGACCCGCTCAACTGGACGCCAGCACGAAGTACTCCCGCAGTAAATGATGTGCTTGAATTTTCTGCGAATGCCACCGTTACGGATATGCCCGCAACGGAAAGTATTGGCAAACTACGGCTGCATAATAATGCCGTAGTAAATCTTAGTACCACAGTTGCAAGCATTATTACCATTGGCCATTCAACGGTAGCCGCTCCACATTTTGCAGTGGAAGCCGGCGCTGCATTAAGTGTAACCGGAAATAATGCGGTTGCATTGAATATGGCAGCGGATTATTCGGGGCAAGTATGGGGCAGCATAGATTTTTACGACGGAGCACACCGGTTAACAGCGGGTTCTGTCGCATCACTCTTGTTTAAAAACGGGGCAATCTTTACTGCTAACACCGGGTTTGACGGCAACGCTTTTGGAACAACGAGTTTAAATTCGGTGGTGTTTGAAGGCGGATCACAATATATTAATAAAGCCGGAGGCAATCCTTTTGGAGCCACTGCGCCAAACGCGGTTACCATTTTTAATGCAGCCAGCATTTATAAATACCAGAGAAATGGCGTGGGCTCATCGCTTGCAGGCAGAACTTTTGGCCATTTGTATATTGATGGAAACCTGAATTTCAGCGGAATCGGGTCTTCAAGAGATTGCATTATTCAAAACGATTTAAGACTGCTCTCTGGGTTTTTCTCATTTAAGCCCAATACAAACGGCTCTCATACCGGCAACTTTAATATTTATGGCAATATTATATGTGAAGGCGCTGCCTATATTGATATAGGAAGCGATAATATGCCCGGTGCGGTACAATTGTTGGGTACCAGTCAAACCATCGGCTCAGGTGGAGGCACAGGCGCCATTACCATTAAAAACCTTACCATTAATAATAGTTCTGCCCAATTAGATCGTGATGCAGCCGTAACCGGTATATTGAATATGCAACATGGCATCATACAAACATCCGCATCCGCACTGTTAACCCTTGGCCCCACAGCCGGCCTTCAAACCTGTATGCACGATTACCATCATTTGTCCTATACAAATATGGGTTGCGACAATGCCTATGTAGAAGGCCCCCTTCAAAAGTTAGGCTTAAGCAATGCCGGTTTTGCTTTCCCGGTTGGATCAGATGGCAAGCTAAGACCGGTACTGCTGCATAATGCCACCGGCGATTTTACCGCGGTATATAAAAGAAGCGATCCTTATCTTGACATGGGCGCCGCTATGGGAGCGGGCATTCATCATGTTAGTCATATTGAATACTGGAACATTTCAGGAACGGGTAGCGCAAGTGTGGAACTCACCTTTTACGATCCTAACAGCGGTGGCGTAACCGATATGAACGCGCTGCGGGTAGCCCGTTATACCGGCGTTCAATGGGCAGATATGCATACCAGTGGATCTGCAGGAACACCCGGATCCAATGGTTCAATAACCAGCGGTGCAATAAACGAATTCGGCAGCTTTACCCTTGCCGGTTCAACCGCTTACCCCAACAATCCGCTGCCCATACTGTTAACGGAATGGAAAGCATACCCCAACAGGAATAGCATAGTGCTGCAATGGACAACGCCGGGTGAAACCCATTCAAAAGGATATGTTGTTGAAAAAAGTGCCGATGGAATACGGTTTGAACCCATTTCTTCATTCATTTCCGCTACTAACATTTATCCTTTTAACTATCAACTGACTGATAAAGAGCCTTTCTACGGCAATAATTACTACCGCTTGAGGATCATTAATACCGATGGGGACGTTTCTTATTCACAAACAATAACTGTTATTTTGCCGGATTCAACTGCTTTTATAGTATATCCTAACCCCGCCCGGGAAAAAATATTTATAAAAATACCTGCTTCAAGCAGCATTTCCACATTAGCAGTTGTCAATATAGGCGGTTCAGTTGTAAAATGGATAAATACCAGAAACCTTACAATTGTTAGTGTGGACATTTTGAACTTATCGCCGGGGTTGTATTATATTAAGAACATACACGGGCAATCTTCATTGGTTGTTCCTTTTATCAAGTATAATCAATAATAGCCCCAAAACCAACTGCAAAAAAGGCCTCCTTACAGGAGGCTTTTTTTATTGTCCGGCAAATCTTCGGCGTCTCCTTTCGCCGATTTGCCTTATTTTCGGCTCACAGATGCCGGTTATGAATAAAAAGATTGCTTTATTTGGTGAATACTTACTCCGACTTACTCCACCGCAGCAGCAAAAATTAGTTCAGGCCCAAACGCTCGAAATGCATTGGGCGGGTTCCGAAGCCAATATCGCGGTTTCCTTAGCTATTTTGGGAAGCCCATCGCTATATATTACGGCTTTGCCGGATAATGAACTGGCCAGAGCCGGGCTTTCCCAGTTATATAAATATGGTGTTCAAACCCATATTATGCGTACTGCAGATGGCCGCACAGGAACTTATTATTATGAAAGCGGGCAGGGCGCAAGACCGGGAAGAGTAATTTACGACCGGGAACATTCTGCTTTCAGTTACCTCAAACCCGGGCAGCTTAACTGGAACCCGATATTTGAAACGGCAGACTGGTTTCACTGGAGCGGCATTACCCCCGCGCTGAACCAGCAACTTGCCGATACCTGCAGGGAAGCATTGCAGGCTGCACAACAAAACAAGCTGATCATTTCCGCAGACTTTAACTATCGCAGCACCCTTTGGAAATATGGCAAACATTGCAGCCAGGTAATGCCCGAACTGCTACAGTATTGCGATGTGCTGCTGGCGGATGTTGATACTGCCAAGCTGTACTTTGGCATTGAACCCGATGCCGCCCATCTTGTTGAAAGTACTTTTACGCTTTTAAAAAAGGCTTTACCCAATGTAAAACACATTGCCATGACCATGCGCAAGCAGGAAAGCGCCAGCTCGAACCAATATACCGGCTACTTATGGAATGAAGGGAAAATATACACTTCGCAAGCTTACCATATGCAGCACATTGCTGAACGTATTGGGGCCGGGGATGCTTTTATGGCCGGGCTTATTCATGCACTTAAAACAAAAAGCAGCCTAAACGAAGCTATCGAATTTGCTACCGCCTGTGGTGTAATTAAACATGCCATTACCGGCGATTTTAATACAGCCACGAAACAGGAAATTGATACGGTGATACAGCAAAGCGGAAGTGGAAGAATTATCAGATAAGTAGTTTGTAGTTTAAAGTTTATTGTTTGTCCATTGTACCCTATACCTTATGCCTTACACCCTATATCCTATACCCTAACCCTATGCCTTTCACCACCCAAATTAAATAATTATGAATCCACAGCAAATAGCATCATTGGTACAACAAACAGGATTTGTTCCCTTATTTACGCATACCGATATAAGCATATGCCGCAATGTGCTCAAAGCTTCTTACGATGCAGGCGTTCGCTTATTTGAATTCACCAACCGCAATGCCAACTCATTTGATATCTTTATTGAGCTGCGCAAATATTGCAGCGAGCAGTTGCCGGGAATGGTGCTGGGTATTGGTACCATAAAAAACGCACAGCAGGCCAATCAATTTATCCGTGCGGGCGCCGACTTCCTGATTTCTCCATTGATACTTGAAGAAATACAACAGGTTGCCGCAGCGCATAAAAAATTATGGATACCGGGCTGCGCCACAGCTTCAGAGATCGGACTGGCCGAATACTGGGGAATAGATACCGTGAAAATATTTCCGGCCCGGCAATTGGGCGGCCCGGCTTTTATTAAAGCGGTAAAAGCCGTTTTTCCTGCCATGCGGTTTATGGCCACAGGCGGCGTTGAACCCACCGCGGAAGATATCGGTAACTGGTTTAAAGGCGGTGTTGCCGCTGTGGGTATCGGATCGCAGCTTTTCCCGGCAGAATGGCTGGCAAATGGCGAATATGCACTGGTAACCGGCCATATCAAAAAGATCATGCAATATATTGAAAAGGGAAAAACATAAATCCACGGTTAACCACTGAAAATACAATACCCGTCCATTTTTGCATCTGTTTTAATACGCCATTATGAAGCCTTTTCTTAACGAAGATTTTTTGCTGCAAAGCGCCACGTCACAGCAACTCTATCATGAGTATGCCGCAACAATGCCCATCATTGATTATCACAATCATTTGCCGCCTGATGAAATAGCAACCAACAAGCAGTTTAAAAACATTACCGAAATATGGCTAAAAGGCGACCATTATAAGTGGCGTGCCATGCGCAGCAACGGCATTGATGAAAATAACATTACCGGTAACGCCGATGATTATACCAAGTTTAAAGTATGGGCCGCAACAGTGCCTTATACCATGCGCAACCCGCTGTATCACTGGACGCATCTTGAATTGCGCAATCCTTTCGGCATCACCGCATTATTAAATGAATCATCTGCGGAGCAGATATATAACCATTGCAATGAAAAGCTGGCAACATTGCCGGTTCATGCGCTGCTTAACTATTTTTCCGTTGAAGCCCTTTGTACCACGGACGACCCCTGCGATGACCTGCGCTACCACCTCCAAATAAAGCAAAGCGGGCTGAAGGTTAAAGTGCTGCCTGCGTTCCGGCCGGATAAAGCCATGGCCGTGGAAGATCCGGTAACATACAATAGCTATATTGACAGATTAGGTATTTCTGCAAACATTACGATCGGCAGTTACCGGCAGTTGCTGGATGCATTAAAAAAACGTCACAACTTTTTTCATGATGCCGGCTGCCGCATTTCGGATCATGGACTGGAAACCATGTATGCGGATGATTTTACCCTTGCGCAATTAGAGGAAAGTTTTAGCAGGATAAGAAGTGGCAAAACACCCGGAACAGATGAAGTGCACCGTTTCAAATCGGCCACCCTCCATTTTATATGCCAGTGGAATGCAGAAAAACAATGGACGCAACAGTTTCATATCGGCGCTTTGCGCAATAACAACACCAGGCTATTGCAACGCCTGGGAGCAGATGCAGGTGTGGATTCCATAGGCGACTGGAGCATTGCTCAACCCATGTCGGCCTTTTTTAACCGGTTAGATAAAGAAAACAAGCTGGCTAAAACCATCATCTATAATAATAATCCTGCTCACAACGCCATATACGCCACAATGATCGGTAACTTCCAGGATGGCATAACGCCGGGTAAAATACAATTTGGGTCGGGCTGGTGGTTCCTTGATCAGAAAGACGGGATGGAAGAACAAATGAACGTGCTGAGCAATATGGGTTTGTTAAGCCGGTTTATAGGCATGACAACAGATTCACGCAGTTTTCTTTCGTGGCCGCGCCACGAATATTTCCGCCGCATTCTTTGCAACCTTATAGGTAATGATGTAGAGAACGGGCTGCTGCCCCATGATATAGCATGGCTGGGGAAAATGGTACAAAACATTTCTTATTACAACGCAAAGCAATATTTTAATTTATAGCATAACGATCGCAAAACCATATACATGACACAACCATTACCCAACCTGGAACAAACTGTACATGATGCATCCAATCCCAAAGGCGCAGGCCGGTACCGCTGGCGCATTGTGGCGCTATTGTTTTTTGCTACTACCGTAAATTATATCGACAGGCAGGTGCTGTCGTTCGTAATTGCAGATGATGTATTTAAACGCCAGATGCTTGGCCTGCCCGCAGGAAGTATATTCTCCCAGCAGAATAATGAAGATTACAATATCATCGTAAGCATGATTGATGCGGCCTTCAAAATAGCTTATGCCCTTGGATTTTTGCTCATGGGATGGCTCATTGACCGGATAGGCACCAAAAAAGGATATTCGCTGGGCATACTGGTATGGAGTATCGCGGGTTTGTTAACCGGTTTTGTACACACCGTAATGGGTGTAAGAGCCGTAAGGTTTGTTTTAGGGTTGGGTGAAGCCGCTAATTTTCCGGCGGCCATTAAAACCGTTGCAGAATGGTTTCCCAAAAAAGAGCGGTCGCATGCCTCGGGCCTGTTTAATGCAGGAACAAACGTGGGAATCATCATTACGGCGCTTACGGTTCCCTTCATTATTCATCACTGGGGATGGCGGATTGCTTTTATTATAACCGGTATACTGGGCTTTATCCTGCTCATCGTATGGCATTATACTTATACCAGGCCGGAAGAGAACAAGAAGCTTTCGGCAAGGGAACTCAGCTATATCAATAGCGATAATGAACCTGTTACAAATAAAAAGATTCCCTGGAGACAATTGCTCGGTTACCGGCAAACATGGGTGTTTATAACCGGGAAATTCCTGGCTGATCCTATCTGGTGGTTTTACCTTACCTGGCTACCCAAATATTTCGTAGACAATACCGGTGGCGACCACGAATTCAGCATCAGTACATTGGGTATTCCCTTCCTGATCATTTATTCTGTTTCCGATGTGGGAAGTATTTTCTTTGGCTGGCTTGCCAGTCGTTTCATGCACAGGGGCTGGTCGGAGAATAAGGCCCGGAAAACCACTATGCTTATCTGTGCTTTATGCGTGCTTCCTATTGCATTGGCCGCACAAACCCATAGCATGTACCTGATAATAGGGCTGATAGCACTGGCAACAGCTGCGCACCAGGGATGGTCGGCCAATATGTATGCCATAGCGGGTAACCTGTTTCCCAAAAACGTAGTGGCTTCGGTAACCGGCATCGGAGGAATGGCAGGAGCTGTTGGCGGGGTTATCCTGGCTTTTATTACCGGTTACCTGATCAACTGGTTCGGATACGCTTCCATGTTCATTATAGCCAGCAGCGCCTATATTTTTGCGCTGCTTATTATTCATCTTATTCTGCCAAAATTGAAACCGGTTGACACCTTATAGTAATTATATATTACAGGTTCCCCTTCTTTAGTTCGCTAAAGCCGGCAGGAAACGGAGCTTCTGGTATATGCCAGATTACCGGTTAGTTTTCTTCAAACCTTATCTCCTGGAGCACTTGTTGCCGGGAACGGGTTTTCATAAAAATAGTGGTTCTGAATGCCCCGTATTTCGTTTGCAGGTTACCTATACAAAATTCGGAACCGCTGTTGGATCCTTTGTGCACAATACGGAAGGCTTTAACGCCGTAGGAATGGAAAAAATCTTTAAGTATGATTTCGGCCTGGCTGCGGCTGTAGGTATTACTTTTGTCGTGAAGGGTGATTTCTACTATTTTATCAAAATAACTGGAGAGCTGATTAACGTTGCCGGAATTGATTGCCGTAACCACGTCATCAATGGAAGAGGAATAAGTGGAATCGGAATAATTGAAGGCAAAGCCTCCTACCATTAAAACAGACAAAAGTATCTTGATAACATAGTTTTTCATGGTAAAAAATTCTGTTCAGAAGTATCCCAAAAATGTGCCAGATTATGTATAAATGTCTCAAATGTTAAAAAAAATATAATTATTCATGTCATTTGTACCAACCGCCTGTCCTGCCCTGGTTAATGCATTGCATATTTCTCATTTTAAAAGCTCCGGTACAAACCCCGGAATTTTCAAATAGCCTACTTTTGCGCTATGAAAAGCAAAAAAGTAATCCTGATCATTATGGATGGCTGGGGCCTGGGCAAAATAAAATCCAGCGATGCCATTCAAAATGCTAAAACGCCGTTTGTTAGTTCGCTTTACAGCAAATACCCTCATACTACCCTTGTTACCTGCGGTGAAGCGGTTGGCTTACCCGATGGACAGATGGGTAACAGTGAAGTAGGTCACTTAAATATAGGCGCGGGAAGGGTTGTGTACCAGGAACTGCAACGCATTAATGTAGCCATCAGAACAGGGGAGCTCAGGAATAATAAAATTTTATTGGATGCCATACACTACGCTAAAACACACAAGAAATCACTGCACCTGTTAGGACTGGTAAGTGACGGCGGGGTGCATTCGCACATCAATCACATTAAAGCCATTACAGGCATTTGCCGGGAAGAAAAGCTTAATGATGTGTTTGTTCATGCGTTTACCGATGGCCGCGATACCGATCCCAAAAGCGGGCTTGGCTTTATTAAAGACCTCCAGCAACATCTTGCTCAAACTACCGGCGAAATAGCCACCGTTACAGGACGCTATTATGCCATGGACAGAGACAAACGCTGGGAAAGGGTAAAAATAGCTTATGACGCCTTAGTAAACGGCCAGGGGGAGCAAACCGATAACATTGTTCAGTCTGTAGAAGCTTCTTATACGGCAAATGTTACAGACGAGTTTATCAGGCCTATTATTAAAAGGCAACCGCTTCACGGAAGAGGGCAGATTAAGCCGGGAGATGCGGTGGTTTGCTTTAATTTCCGGACCGACCGTTGCAGGGAAATTACCGAAGTGCTAACCCAAACCGATATGCCGGAATATAATATGCATACGCTTCCCCTGGAATATACCACCATGACGGAATACGACAAAACCTATAAAAAGGTGCACGTTATATTTCAGAACGATAACCTTACCTACACTTTAGGAGAAATAATAGCCGCTAACGGGCTGAAGCAGATCAGGATCGCGGAAACGGAAAAATACCCGCATGTAACCTTCTTTTTCAGCGGTGGCCGTGAAACGCCTTTTGAAGGAGAAAAAAGGATCATGGCTCCCTCGCCTAAAGTGGCCACCTACGACCTTAAGCCGGAAATGAGCGCCTACGAGCTTACCGCCTCCCTGCTGCCGGAAATTCAAAATGAAACGGCCGATTTTATTTGCCTCAATTTCGCTAACGCAGATATGGTAGGGCATACCGGCGTATGGGAAGCCGTAATTAAAGCGGTGGAAACGGTGGATACCTGCGTGGAAAAAATAGTAACTGCAGGACTGGAACATGGTTATGCCATATTTCTTACAGCCGATCATGGCAATGCCGATTATATCATTAATGAAGACGGAACACCGAACACGGCACATACTTTAAACCTTGTTCCCTTCTTTATCATTGATAAAAGCTGGAAGGGGAAAATCAGCAGCGGTAAGCTGGGCGACCTGGCCCCTTCTATTTTACAAATGATGGGGCTGGAAATTCCGGCTCAAATGACAGGTAATGTGCTCATGGAACAGCCGCAGTTGACGCCCTAAAAGAGGTTATCAAAAATCAAATTTTTTCTTTCCCGGGCAGCACATTGTATCAAAAAATTGTCTAACTTACGTGAAATCAACATTGATTTCATGACTGAAGAGGCAATGCTCAAAGGCTGTTTACGGAACCAGGCAGCAGCACAGCAGGAACTATACTACCGCTATAGCCCTAAAATGCTGTCTGTTTGTTACCGTTACGCTAAAAGCCGTGAGGATGCGGAAGATATGTTGCAGGAAGGCTTTATTAAGATCTTTGGACAGTTAACGCAATTTCAAAACAGGGGCGCATTGGAAGGATGGATCAGGAAGATCATTGTTCATACCTGTATCAACAACCTGAAAAAAAACAGGAAGTTTACGGAAAGTGTAGATCTGATACATGCTTCAGGTGTGCATATCCGTGAGGAAAGCGTTCCTTCTATTGTGCAGGCGAAACAGGTGGTGGAATGTATCAGAATGCTGCCGATCGGGTATCGTACCGTACTGAACCTTTACGCCGTGGAAGGTTATTCGCACCGTGAAATTGCCATGATGCTTGATATTGAAGAGAGCACAAGCCGCTCACAATATACAAGGGCAAAAGCAATGCTGGAAGACATACTCATGAAGAAACATATTTTACCGCAGTATGCTTCAAAGTTAGAGCTGGTGGCTGTACACCCTTAATAAGAAAAGAAAATTTATTATATAAACCAAAGCTACTAACCTGTTATTGATATACCAAGGGACTGACTATGGAGAGAAATATTCATATAGATGAATTTGATGAATTCCTGAAGGAGAAGGCTGATCAATACAAGATGTATCCATCTGATAAAGTTTGGAACAATATTCAACGGTCTGTTCATCCCAGGAAAAAATGGCCGTACATTTCATTAACATTGTTGCTACTGCTTGGCACTGCCGTGCTTATTGATTATCACACACACAACCTGGCTTCTGTTAATAAAGTGCTTACTTTCAGCAGTAATCATTTTAAAAATGCTCATCCATCCACAGTTCCGGGTACTTCTTTAAATGAAACCGGGCTTGCGGCTCTTACTACTCCGGTTATGAACGATGCGGATAAGGCTATTTTTGAACCGGTATTCATACCTGATCCTTTTACTGAAAAAAAGATACAGGCAGTAAAGCCATCCCTTCACCATAATGACGACAACAATAGTGACGACAATAGCTATGCGGATGAAGAAGACCTTGAAATAACAGGTTCCGGGAAGCTACCGGATCATATAAGCACAGCGGGCATAGCCAAACCAAAATTTGACAAAACCGCGGATGAAGAAGATAAAGACAAAGAGATCAGGAAAGTGTTATGGGGTGGTGAGGCATTCAAAAAGTCAAAGTTCGAATGGCAACTGTTCTTCTCCCCTACGGTAAGCTACAGAAAACTTACCAGCGGCATTACTGAAGTTACCGATGTGTTTAAGGGCGTACCTTACAGCACTACTCAAAAAAGCACTTCAGTAAATAACTTAGTTACACATAAGCCTGCCGTTGGCGCCGAAGTTGGGGCTAATGTTATTTACAAGCTAACCAATAATTTTGTATTAAGAGCGGGGCTGCAATTAAATTATTCCAGGTACCAGCTCAGGGCTTACGCTGCCAAGCCTGAACAAACTACGCTTGCTGTTGTTTCCAATCCCTTAGGCACAGACTCTATTAATGTTATCTCTACTTTACAGAATTTCAGCGGCAACGGATCCTCCTGGTTCAATAACGAATATTTCCAGGTGTCTTTGCCGGTTGGCTTTGAATGGGGTGTACTGGGCAATTCAACTTTAAAATGGAATATCGCTGCCAGCGCTCAGCCGGTATATAATTTTGCCAACAATGTTTACCTGCTTTCCACCGATTTCAAGCGGTATGGCCAGGATCCTTCGCTTATACGGAAATGGAATATTAATGCCGGCGTAGAAACCTATGTATCGTATAATATGGGATCATTTAAATGGCAGGCAGGTCCTCAGCTGAGGTACCAGCTAATGTCGAGCTATAAAAACGAATACCCGGTTAAAGAATACTTAGTTGATTTCGGATTTAAGATCGGCGTAACAAAAACCATACGATAAGCGCTTTTTACACGCTGCATACCATACGGCTATTCCGCTTCTTCAAAAACCTGTTCCACTCCGGTTTATCCAATCATTTGTTTCATTATTTTTAGCAGATGAAAAAACAACTGCTCATTTTCCTTATAGCATTACCCTGTGTGCTTTGCAACTGCAGGAATAACACTACTGCGTCATCCGGCACAAAAGAAGATAATACCGTAGAAGCATTTTATCCTATCGGTAATTTTATACGCAGCCAGCTTATATACATTGATTCCATGCCACTGGCCGTTTTAAAATACACAACCATCAATCATGTTACAGACACTTCTATTGTAGACAAAAAAAACTTTAAAGCTATCGCGGCAACATTTATGACACCGGATATCGGCTCACCCGAACTAAAACCTCAATATGAGGAAACTTCCTTTATTGATGCCACACTGGGAACAATAACACTCACCTATGCCCCCAACAATGAAAAGGCCGTTATCCGGAAAGCGGATATTTTACTGAAGCAGGAAAACACCGGGGTAAAAACCATTTACATAGAAAAAAGCTTCCCGGGCATAGATAGCACAGTAACCCAAAAAATGCTGTGGACCGCTAACCGCGGCTGCCAGATTACCACACTTGTACAAAAAAAAGATCAACCGGAAGCGGTTACGCTTGAACGGTACGTGTGGGATGACAGGGATTAACCCCCCGTAAACCGCTGTCATTGATAATTCAACTAATTTTGCATCTGAATTACTATGACTACAGCATCCTTTCAGCAAATTGTGCATACGATACCCCTACAGCCGGGCATTTACAAATACTATAATGAAGAACATGAATTGCTGTATGTAGGCAAGGCTAAAAATCTAAAAAAAAGAATCAGTTCCTACTTCAATAAAAACCTCTCCAGCTATAAAACACATGAGCTGGTTCAGCGGATACATGGAATAGAGTTTACCATTGTAGATTCGGAGCAGGATGCTTTTTTGCTGGAAAACAGCCTCATCAAACAGTTTCGGCCAAAATATAATATCCAGCTAAAGGACGATAAAACCTTTCCTTATATTGTTATAAAGAACGAACATTTCCCCCGTGTTTTTCTTACCCGCAGAAAGATCAGTGACGGATCGGAATACCTGGGACCCTATACTTCCGTAGGAAAAGTGAGGGAACTGCTGGATTTTATCAGGCAAAACATACCCCTGCGCAACTGTAAGCTTAATCTTACCCCGCAGAATATACAGAAGAAAAAATTCAAGGTTTGCCTTGAATATCACTTAGGTAACTGCAAAGGCCCATGTGAAGGATTGCAAACAGCAGAAGATTACAAAGAAGGCTTATTACAGATAAAGAACCTGCTAAAAGGCAATTTGTCGCCGGTGATCAGCAGGTTCAGTGAAGAAATGAAGATGCTTTCGGAAAATATGGAATTTGAAAAAGCTGAAATGGTGAGAAAAAAGATTGAGCATTTGCAGCAATACCGGTCAAAATCAACCATAGTAAACAATAAGCTGGGTACTATGGATGTGTTTTCTATTTTAGAAGAAGGGAAAATTGCCTATGTAAACTACCTGATGGTGGAAAACGGCACTATTGTACAAACCAAAACCATTACCCTCGAAAAAAAGTTAGACGAAACGGCAACAGATGTGCTCGAATTTGCTATCGCTGAACTAAGGGATACCTTTAACAGCAATGCCCCGGAAATGATTGTGCCCTTTCCCATACATTATCCGCAGGAAGGCATTATCGTTACTGCGCCAAAGGCGGGAGACAAGAAAAAATTGTTAGACCTCTCACAAAAAAACGTCAATTACTTCCAGGAAGAGTTAAAAAAAAGAAAGATGCTCCAACTGGAAGGAAAAACAGATGCAGAGAAGAAAGCCATACTTTACCAGGTACAGAAGGATCTGCTTTTGCCCGAATTACCGGAACATATTGAATGTTTTGATAACTCTAACTTCCAGGGAAGCTTTCCGGTTTCGGCAATGGTGTGCTTTAAAATGGGTATACCCAGCAAGAAAGATTACCGTCATTTTAATGTAAAAACAGTTGAAGGGATCAATGATTTTGCTACTATGAAAGAAGCCGTGCACCGGCGGTATAAAAGGCTCGTTGCCGAAGAGGAGCCGCTTCCGCAACTGGTGATTATAGACGGTGGCAAGGGACAGCTAAGCGCTGCGCTTGAAGCCATTAACGAATTGAACCTGAATGGGAAAATGACGGTGATAGGATTGGCTAAAAATGAAGAAGAAGTATTCTTCAGCGGTGACAGGCAGTCGGTAAAGTTAGACTGGGGGAGCGACAGCTTAAAATTGCTAAGGCAGATCAGGGATGAGGTGCACCGGTTTGGCATTACCTTCCACCGTAAAAAGCGGAGCCAGGGAACTTTTAAAAATGAGCTGGAGATGATACCTGGTATTGGCAAGACTACTACAGACCTGTTGCTGAAAACATTCAGGTCGGTTAAAAATATAGAACATGCGCCTCCCGAAAACCTGATACCCCTTATTGGCAACGCTAAAGCACAACTTATCAGTGATCATTTCAAAAAAAAGGGAAAATAAACCTATTGCCCGTTCAAAATAAAAAGGGGCCAGGATAGATATCCAGCCCCGTTTTTAAAATCCAATATCCTATGAAAAACCGAGGTAAAGATACTGTAGCAGGTTCACATTGCAATACCCAAATATGGGTATTTTTATCAGATCCGGGTTAGCCATTTTTTACATAACCACCCGCTTTGTGTAATAACGTGAACAGGCGGCCAGACGCTCCTTTGTTGTGTGCCGACCGCATCCGGCTCCGTTCCGCAAAGCATTAAAAGCAAAAAAGGATTACCGGTTGGCAATCCTTTTTAAGCAAATATGTTTTATGAATTAATACGACCAAAGATCCTGTTCGTAATTAAAAATGGTGGTTTTAATATCCTCGCCCTGTAACAACCGAAGCACATCATCTTTTACATATTGCTTCAAATAAAGATCATACGGGTTGTCGAGTGTAGACTTAACTATATAACTTCCGAAGAAACGGCTTTCAAACAATTCTTCCCAGCTCATACGTGCTCCGTAGTTTTTACCATTATATACCTCAAATTTGGCAAGTGCAGGCCGCATATCGGGGTAGTATACCCAAAATATGGGAGCAGAGCCAATTTCCTGTCCGGTAACTTTATCGAAGTAGGTTTTTACCGGGGCAACTCCCAGTATCCTCACGTACATCCTGGAGGACTCTTTATCAAATACCCATTCTTCTTTAATTCTGAATTTGGTAATATCGTCCATATTAAACTCTTCGCACACCACAGATTCTTTCATAATCCCTTTTGACAAGGTAGGGTCTTTTTCCGTATCGGGCACCATTATGGTATCGCAGGAACCTGCCAGCTTTGAGCCGATCTGATCCAACGTCATGGGCGTAGTAAAGCGGTCATCTATGGATGCGTCAAAAGCCGTAACCTCACCACTTTTAATGGTATTGAGTAAAATGGCAATAAAACGCTGGTTACCATTATCATCGTCTGCTTTATACCGGAAGGGAAGGTTTACTTTTTCGCGGATATCAATCTCCCTCCACACTTTCTCCCTGTAAATGGCATCGTCTTCGCGAATGTTCTCATACGCCAGCGGTGTACGGTCTTTCACAAGGTTCATCTCTATCGCATTGTCGTTACGCAGTGATTTCCTTATGGTATCCATCTTTAAAGGATCCTGCTTTGGCGGCGCCTTTACAATCATGGTATCCTGTTTGGCCACACCAAGATTAGCGTCGGCAACATTAGCCTGTGTTTTCTTAGCTGTTGTTTTTTTAGCAGGTGCGGTTGTTTTCCGCGTGGTTTTTTTCCGCGGTGCGGTTTGCGCATCAGCGGCATTAACCACCATTCCAAAAGCCACTGCCAGCAAAGCGTATTTCGCAAATTTCCATTTCATGGTCAAAAGTGTTAAATAACTAAAACAAATGATAAAACATTATATAAACAGGCATATTACCTCAATATAAACGATAATGGCTTTAAAGTAATCGTTCTCCCGTCCGGCCCCCTGGCTTTGATATTATCAATATAAACGCCTCTTCCCGGTTTCAGGTTATTTACCAATGAAGCAGCGCTTCCACCCCAACGCGGACCGTTATTGGCAATAGGGTTGTAATCCGGACTGCTTAAATCGGCGATCGTATAGCTGACTACTTCATACAAAGCTTCAAATTCAGAGTTTTGCAGCACAGCCCTTACACCGCCCATTGCTTTAAACTGCGCAGTAGATACCTGCCCGCCTTCAAAAGTACCTACCATACCTGTGGCAGGAGGAAGATATTTTACGCGGAAAGCTACTTTACCTACCGATTTGCCATCTACCATTACATTTACGTTCGCCTCACCTGGCTGTTCGGGCTTAGCAATATATTTGCTTCCGCCGGCTTTTGAAACTCTTCCGTTACTGATAGAAGCACTTACTTTTTCACTACCGGCACCTGCGGTAATAGTCAAAGGATTGTCTACACCCACATACAATACATTCATTTTATCTGCCATTACGGCTACACCCGAAGGCTGACCAACCGTGTACTCAAACACCTTGCTGATGGTTTTTTCTTCACCGGTAGCCGGGTCAGGGTATTTAACATCAATATTCATTTTGTGGGGGCCCGAACCGCCGGCCGGCATTTTTACATCCGCCACCCCGTTAGCACCTACTGTAACCGCGTTACCGTTAATAAACACTTTAGGCATAACGCTGGCATTAAAGGCGCCTAACCCGGCTTTGATCTCTAATTGCTCGCCCGGCATCAGATAAGTAGCGTTAGCCCCGATCATTGGTTCAAACTTGTCGAAAATAACTTTTACATCGCCAATTTTCTTGAAACAGAAAGAAGCCACTTTGTTCTCGGTATTTTTAACATCATTTTGAAATTTACTGAGAATGGTAAGCGCTGCAATGGTAGGCGTCATATGAAAATAAGCAGCCGACCAGTCCTGGTTGGTGTTACCAGCCTGCGAAACCGGCTTTTCCGTATTGACAGGCAGGTTATGGTCAAACTCTTTTGCAATTTCGGGATCAATGGAAAGAATATCCTTTTTATACTGTTCCAGAGCCAAACGGAGTTCTTCTCCTTTTCCTTCGGTACCCATTATGCGGGTAGCCGCATCAAGGTTATCAATTTTAAAAGTGGTATCACCCTTTTCAGGATCATACCCGCTTCCTCTTTTTAAACCATCTTTTAAATTATCAATATAAACAGTCAGTTTTGCAGAAAGCGCTTGCACCTGGTCTGCCTTGGGCTTCCAGATAGCCGCTTTTTCGCGGGTTTTTGGATCTTCCAGGCTGGCTGCAAATGCATCATATATTTCTGATGTGGCTGAAGACAGCGTGCTGTTGGATTTTACCAGGCTGCTGTCAATCGTTTTAAAGGCATTAATGATTTCGGCAGATACGTTCAGCGCCAGCATTGCTGTAAGCACCAAATACATCATGTTGATCATCTTCTGCCGTGGCTCTTTAGGTAGTGACATGATTTTTCAGGATTTAATGTATACGAATCAAGGGTTAATAAGAAATGGATTGAATATTCAACCCATCCGTTCAAAATTATCTGCCCTGCATTGCAGACAGCATATTGCCATACACATTATTCAGACTTCCTAAGTTTTTAGCCAGTAAGCCAATTTGTTCCTGTGTCTTTTTAGCGTCTTCTACACTACCCTGCATGGTTTGTGAAGCCTGTACCAGGTTGCTGTAAAAGCCGTTCATCGCTTTTAAATGGTTATTCGTATCCTGTAACTCCAATTCGTAAATCGTATTTAAAGAAGATAAATTTTTAGTAAGCGTTTGTACCTGATCATGGAACTGCCTGGTAGATTCAGAAGCTTCGCTAAAGGTTTTTGCTGTATTGGCAGCGCCAAGATAAGCATCCTTAACTGTGTCTAATGCCTGGGAGGCGGCTTTTGTTTTAGCAGTATACTCACCGGTAACCGCAGTAATATCGGCTATATCAGACATTTTTTCAACCGTTAATCCAAACTTGCTGAAATTATCGCCTAAGCGTTGCAGATTGGCAGGGTTAATAGCTGCATCCTGCAACATCTTATCCATAGATGCCAGTGCAGGATTTCCTCCGCTAACAGCACCGCCTTTAAAAGCTTCCGCAATTTCTTTCATTTCACCACCGGGAGGCGGTAAAAATGCGTAGGCTAAAAATATTGCCGCTTCTGTTAAAAGCCCAACCGTAAGCATCACATCGGCAAAGGGTTTGTGAAGAATTTTGGCCCATGCGCCAAAAATTACTACTGCTGCGCCAACACACACTAAAACGTTAACGAGTCTTTCGGTGGATCTGTTTGTGCCTGCCATAAAAAAGAGAGTTTTTTGTTTTTTAAAGGGTTTTTCTTTTTAGATTTCAAAAGGTAATGATCATGCTATGCCGGGCCATATAAACCTATATAACACCACACAAGCATAAATAGTTCGGATATTGTACAGTTGTTTTTAAGCTAAGCAATTGGTTGGTAGCCGCCTTGCGTTATCTGCGTTTGCCAGATGGCGGAAGATCAATTACACAACGGAAACCTATATAGGATTTTGCTGTATCCTGGTATTCGTACGTACGGGTACTCACCTGAAGGAAATAACCAACGTCTTTCCAGCTACCACCACGCAAAACTTTACGTTTCATGCGGGGAGGATCACTGTCTTTTGCATTCCAGCGAATATCCGGGTTCATGTCGTGCTGAAAGTTGTAAGCGCCTTCGTAAAAAATAGAAGAGGTCCATTCTGCCACATTTCCTGCCATATTATATAATCCAAAGTCATTCGGCCAGTAAGCGTCTGCACGAACAGGATATAAACCTCCGTCCTCAGCATAATTACCACGTCCGGGCTTAAAGTTAGCCAGTAAGCAGCCTTTTTTATTTCTCAGGTAATAGCCACCCCAGGGAAAGGGCGCCTGTGAACGTCCGCCACGTGCGGCGTATTCCCATTCTGCTTCTGTAGGCAAACGGAAATCCGACTCCTGGGTTCTTTTCTGGGATTCCAGGAAGCTGTTCAGGTATTTTGTTCTCCATTCGGTAAACGCAACCGCCTGCTTCCAGGTTACCCCTACAACAGGGTAATTACCAAAAGCGGGATGAGAAAAATATCTTTTCGACATCGGTTCGTTGTAAGAGTAAGAAAAATCTCTTATCCAAACCAGTGTATCGGGGTAAATAGGAATATCTTTTTTAACTATAAACTTAGAACGCGCCTGTGTTGCGTTTTCCTTCCGGGAAGCTTCTTTATAGTCGAATGTTTCTGAGTGATACACCATCTTTCCCGCATCGAGTTCTTTTTTGCCAAATATGCGGTTATCCGGAGAAACGATCATAGCATCTAACTGCTCAACGGTTTTGGGATCATTCCACTTAATGGTTTGGATTTTCTTCCAGTCGAGGCTGTTGCCGTCTTTGGATTTATAACCCAGTTTATCACCGGCAATGGAATCACGAACCCAGTTTACAAACTGGCGGTATTCATTATTGGTGATCTCCGTCTCGTCCATCCAGAAACCATTGATGGTAATTTGTTTATTACGGGCGGTAAACGCATAATTGATATCCTCGTCGCTGGCCCCCATATGAAACGTTCCCTGGGGAATATACACCATGCCGGGAGGCTTCGGAAGCGTATATTTTCCTCCTGGTGCAACTCCATGCAACTGACCATCTTTTGGTAAGCCTTTAGATGATTTCAACTTGCCACAACTTGCAAACACCATACTCAGTGCAGCAATTATAACGAGGTTAAGTAACAGGCCTTTCATTTTCATACAAATAGCTTAAAGGGTATATGGACAAATATAGATGAAATATTAATTTAAATTTTCGACGTTTTGAATATTATATTTTTTTTAGCGTACGGGGTCAAAAATACCCGGAAACACAAGTGATATAAACGATAGGCGCCCCAAGTTATTGTGCTTTTTCTCCTTTATCTTTTCCTTTCCTGCTCAATGAGTTGTATTACATCAGCCACCTTTTCTACCGGTTGTAAGCAGGAATAATTGCGGCATAAATAGATATAGGTTTTGTCTTTAACGTGCCGGCCGGTCAGCAAGGGGAAATCAGCATCGTTTCCCGGAGCAGACTGGATCACTTTATTGGGCAAATAATGCGCTGCAATATCTGAAGCAACGTCTTTATAACGATTACCCACCACCGCTATTTCATTTAACCCATAAAAAATATCATACGTTATAGCTGCCCACATTCCAAACGAGGTTGGATATTTTACAATTACTCCGTTTAAGGAAGTGCACATGGCTAACGCCCGGGCCCTCCATGCGGCATTATCAAAAACAAGTGACAAATAATGCAAATTCCAAGCCATTATTGAGTTACCCGCAGGAGTGGCCCCATCATATACCTCTTTTATACGCAAAATAACATCCTGCTGGTTGCGGTGCGTATAAAAAAAGAAGCCTGTTTCCGCTTCGCTAAAATTATCAATGATCAACTCCATCAATTGCTTCGATGTGAGTAAATAATCCCGGTTTCCGGTAATTTCCTGCAAGCAAATAAGCGCCTGAACCAGGAAAGCATAATCATCTAAAAAGGCGGGATGCCTGCTTACCCCGTTTTTATACGCGTGCAACCAGCTTCCCGTATGCCCATCCCTGAACTTACGCAGCAAAAACGCCATATTTTTTTGGGCTGACTGCTTATACCTTTCTTCTCCCAATGCCGCATAGGCTTTACTGCAGGCCATGTTCATCAATGCATTCCAGCTCAGCAAAATTTTGTCGTCTAACAGCGGGGGAACTCTTTTCTGCCGAACTTCCAAAAGCCGGGTTCTGCAATAATGTAAAGTAGCCGCTATGGTTGCCTTATCCAATTTATGTTGAGCGGCAAATTCATCTAAGGGTTGCAGTACGCTTAAAATATTCCGGTGTTCCCAGTTGCCTTCTTCACTGATACCATAATATTTACAAAAAACAGCCGCATCTTCCTGTAATACCGATTCAATTTCTTTTTTATTCCAAACATAGTATTTGCCCTCCACACCCTCGCTGTCTGCATCCAGTGCGGAAAAAAAACCACCTTCTTCGCTCATCAGCTCACGCTCAATAAAATCCATCGTGTGTCCTATCGTATCCGCGTATAATTGATTTTTGGTAAGCTGGTAAGCCTCACTCAGTACAATCACCAGTAAGGCATTATCATAAAGCATCTTCTCAAAATGAGGCACCAGCCATTTACTGTCGGTAGCATACCGCGCAAATCCTCCTCCCAACTGGTCATATATACCTCCGTAAATCATTTTATCAAGGCTTAATAAAGCCTGATGCAAAGCTTTTTCATTTTGCGTATAAAAAAAATGCCGCAGCAGAAACTGTATGGTAAATGTTTGGGGAAACTTGGGCGCTCTTCCAAATCCGCCGTCTTTGGTATCGGCAGACTGCATAATGTGCTCAAAAATGGTATTGAACTGCCCGGTTGTGGTGTTTTCTATACCGGAAGGCTTTGTTATGCCAAAAGTATTGGATTGCAACAGGTGGCCGGTAAGGTTTTCTGCCTGCGATTCTATTTCACCGCGTTTATCCCTGAAAGCATTAACCACACCCTGCAGCACCTGCTGCCACGAGGGCCGGTTAGACACCGGGGAAGGGGGGAAATAAGTACCTCCATAAAAGGGCTTCCTGGAAGGTGTTAAAAATACATTAAGGGGCCAGCCTCCGCTTCCAGTCATGGTTTGAACCGCATTCATGTAAATGTGGTCAAGGTCGGGTCTTTCCTCGCGGTCTATTTTAATATTAATGAAATGTTCATTCATGATAGCCGCCACGCTTTCATCCTCAAAGCTTTCCCTTTCCATTACATGACACCAGTGACAGGCGGCATAACCAATGCTCACTAATATTGGCTTATTTTCCTTCTCTGCTTTTTTAAGGGCTTCTTCGTTCCAGGGGTACCAGTTAACGGGATTATAGGCATGCTGCAGCAAATAGGGGCTGGTTTCATGTATGAGATGATTAGTAAATACACCCATTCAGCTAAATTCGAAAACAATTATTTTTTGTTGCTGCTCAAAAACTTTTCGAGCGCTGCCACCATGGAAGGGGTTTCGGGAGCGGGCGCTTTAATATGCAGCGTTAATCCTGCTTCTTCTATGGCCTTAGAAGTATTATTTCCAAAAGCGCCTATCCTGGTTCCGTTTTGTTTATACAGGGGAAAATTCTCTAACAGGCTTCTTACTCCGCTTGGGGTAAAAAAGCATATTACATCAAACTCAAATTTTGTAAGCACCTGCTTCACATCATTGCTGATCGTTCTGTACATGAACGGCGTGGCAAATTCGCATTTATTGGCTTTAAGCCAGTTAATGATATCGTTATCCTGCTGATTTTCAGAACAGGGATACAAAAACTGCTCATTTTCTTTATGTTTATTAATTACTTCAAACAGGCTTTTATTGGTACCATCGGCTCCATAAAACACCTTTCGCTTCCTGTAAAGAATAAATTTTTGAAGATATAAAGCCACCGCCTCCGTTATGCAAAAATATTTGGTATCCTGCGATACGGCTATTTTAAGCTCTTCGCATATCCGAAAAAAATGGTCAATGGCATGCCTGCTGGTGAATATTACGGCACTATATTGACTAATATCAATCTTTTGCTTGCGAAAATCCTTGGAAGGCAAGCCTTCCAGCCTTATAAACGGGTAAAACTCCAGCTCAACACTGTGTTTTCGTGCCAGTTCAAAGTAAGGGGATTTATCCGAATCCGGGCGTGGTTGGGTTATCAGGACCTTTTTAATAGACATAGTAGAACTGCTTACTGCCATTTTCTCCTGTTTAACTATATGTTTATCTTTATTAGGCAATGATTTTGCAAAGTTACGAACTTCTGACAAACAAATGTAACAGGAGTTTGTAAATCACTAATACCGGTATAATTTCAAACCCGCCTACATATAGAACAAGATGCAATAGGCTAATTCTCAATTCATTACGAAACCCCGTAAAAGAAAGAATAAACCTGTAAACCAATAATGCCGATAACAGCACAATAGAAATGGTAAAAGCTACCTGTTGAAGCATTGGATCTCCGAAAGCCAGTACCAGCATTAGTGGTATTAATAATATTGATAATATTTTATTGATCAAAAAAACAATAAAAATATAAGAATCTGCTGCTGTTTGCTGCCCAAACATCCAGCCGGTTAGTTTCAAAATAAAATATTTTCCTATATAGATGAAGGTTATACTAAAAAAACAAATAGTAAATAATAACCATGGCTGCAGGCTATAACTGGTGGTATATGTTATAACAAGGTAACTAAACAGGGCTGCGCTAAAAACAAAGAAGATATTAAAAAGCAGAGTGGTCATACCAGCCTGCTGAAGCTGATCCCGTATTTGTTTTTGCCGGAATGCCGATCGCCAGAAAACATTGAATACGTCCTGGAAATATTTGGGAAAGCCAACCCTTAATATTCCCAGGAAAAACAACGTGCCGCAAAAAATATAAAACAATTCATCTTTACTCTCCGGCGTATACCACTTTGAAGGCATGTAAACAACATCGTTGCTAACACTATAATACGGGTGACCCGCAATATAGGGCAATATAGCATTCCCGTAAAGCGCCAAAGGGGAAGGAACATTTTGGGCGAGCTCCGGCACCGTATCGGCAGGTATATGCACCTGCTCCTGCTTTACCTGCTTAATAACAGGAATGATCTTTTTCCTGACCGGCTCAGGAGCTAAGGTATCCTGCGCAGGTGTTGTCTGCGCAGGAGGCGGCTTTACACCGGAAGAATCATCCTGGCCATATACGGCAGCAATTAAACCAACCTGCAGAACCACCCATATTAACAGGATCCTTCTCAATTGTTGAATGTTTTATGCTGCAAAAATATCTGAATCATAATGATTGTTTCAAAACTTATATTAAAACAGGCTTACCAGTCCAAAATGTATCTTAGACTGCCTGAAATTTATGGGCATATCATCACGCTTGCCTACAGCATAGCTTAAATTAAAAATGCCGGCTTTTGTTTCAAATGCCATACCAATGCCAAGTCCCAGGTACGTGTGATTTTTTTCCTGCACTTCGCCGTAAGCCTTGTTTTGTATCCATCCGCCATCAGCAAATCCAAAAAAATAGGAGTTTAGCCCTATAAAAACCCTGTACTCTGCTGTTAAAACAGCATAACTGCTGGCATAAATACTTTCTTCATCAAAACCCCGCAATAGCTTATACCCCCCGATCTGGTACATTTCATTCTTAAAAATATCATGTGTATACAGCCAGGCGCCGTTTACGGCTGCTTTTAATACCGACTGTTTGCCTGTTTTGAAATAATGTGCACCGGCCAGGTTAAGCTTTAAAAGATAGGTTCGCAGATCCAGCGTATCGTACAATGAAGCATAATCAAAATCATTGCCTGAAGCGTCTTTTTTAATACCGGCAATAGCTGCATTAGGTTTGATCTTTCGCAAACCCGCCGAAGTAATGATCGTAAACTCATTTCCCCTGCGTGGGTTAAACCGGTAATCGGTATTATTATACCCGTAATGAATACCCACATTGCTGGTATTTACATCAATATAGGAAGGCAGCCTTTTCGATATTTTTATCTGTGCCGTATCAATGCCTGCCGGCAATACATTGGTAAAGAAGCTTTGAAAGAATACTTTCCCGGTTTGCTTGCCGGTTGACAGGTACTGAACCCCGAATTGCGCATTAAGATTCAGAAATGAGGAATCTTTTTTCAGCAGGTCAAAATTAAAGTCGAATCCGAAAGGCGAATTAAACACAAAGGGATGCTCGTACTTTAAATGGAGCCGGGGCGATTTCACCTGTATCTGCTGCCAGTTTACACCAATGGTTTCCCCGCTGCCCAATGCATTTTTGAGGTTGATATTGGCCTCGCCGGTAAGCTGCAACTTGGTTCTTCCGGTGCCTTCCGCAGCCGGTAAAAAGCCTACCAGCACATCCACCTGGCTACTTTTCCTGGAATCAATATACAGGTTCAGTACCGAGCCCGAACCGGTCATTGTCATATCCCATGTTTTAATTTCCTTCAGGTAGGGCAGCTCCAGTAAACGCCGGCTGACAGCCTGCAGCCGGGCTTTGCTGTAAGCAGACCCATTGGCTATACCCAGGTATTTTTGAAGGAAGGTATTGGAAATTTTAGCATTGCCGTAAACCCTTATGCTATCAATTTTATACGCGGGTCCTTCCGCCGTTTTAAGACTGCTGAATACACTGTCATTTGCTATCGTTAAGCTGTCGAACACCACCTGCGCAAAGGGATAGCCATTGTTTTCATAATAATTAAGCATCCGCTCCTGCCAGTACCTTACCTGAGCAAAATCCAGGGGAGTATGGGTAAATGCTTTGCTGTTCCATCCTATTGCAGCAAGCATTTTTTTATCAGCGCTGTCGGTGTTCAGCTCAGCCCATTGGTATACGTTTCCGGCATATATCCACACCTGTGCCGCTGTTGAATCAAAAACCGTACTGTCTGCCGATGCGGTAATATATCCTTTAAGCTGAAGGGAACTGATGGCCTGGTCAATATATTGCCGGCATTGCGCCTGGTTGGCAAATGTGGTTTGCAATCCCAGTGTTTCAGGCCGGAAGCTGGTATCTTTGCCGGCAAAAACATAATGTAGCCTGTACTTATCCTGGGCGCCCGCGTATAACGACAGCAGCACCAAAAACACTAAACCTGTAAAACAGCGCAGCCGGTTCATTACTAACAAAACTAAAAGCATAAATCTGAAATCAAAAATCATTTAGCATTGGCAGGCATATATATTCATATTCCTTTTTGCAGACAGGCTTGTTTATACTGCAATTTTCATTTCTCTACTTCGCTCCGGTTCAAGAACGATTTAATAACCGCTTTATTGAAAGAGATCGCTTTATGTACGGCTTATCATAACAATAACCATATTGAAACGATATATTTTGGTGGTGGCACGCCGAGCTTGTTATCTGCCCAAACATTAGGTACTATTTTAGATGCCCTCCGGCATAAGTTTGTTATAAGCGATACCGCAGAAATTACATTAGAAGCCAACCCTGACGATATTTCAGCGCCACAGCTCACCGCCTGGAAAAGCATAGGCATTAACCGGCTGAGCATCGGCGTTCAGTCTTTTTTCGAGGAAGACCTGAAATGGATGAACCGGGCGCATACTGCTGAACAATCTGTTAATAGTATAGTGCAGGCACAGCATGCAGGTTTTAATAACCTTACGATTGACCTGATCTATGGTTCACCCGGACTGAGTGATGAAAAATGGCAGCGGAATGTACAGCAAGTCATTGATTTTAACATTCCGCATGTAAGCTGTTATGCCCTGACCGTGGAACCCAAAACGGCATTGCACAGCATGATTGCCAAAAACAAAATGCAGGATACTGATCCGGAACAGCAGGCAAGGCAGTTTATGCAACTTATTAGCTGGCTGGAAAATGCAGGATACGAGCACTATGAAATATCTAATTTTTCCATCCCGGGAAAAAGAAGCCGCCATAATACCTCTTACTGGCAGGGCAAGCCCTATTACGGCTTTGGTCCTTCCGCACATTCCTTCAACGGAACAGATACCCGGAGCTGGAACATTGCCAACAATGCTTTATACATACAGTCCATTTCACAAAATAATATACCTGTAGAAAAGGAATTGCTTACATCCGTACAAAGGCTTAATGAATACATTATGACCAGCCTGCGTACTATGGAAGGTATTGACCTCAGCCATATCCAAACCAGCTTTGGCGAAACACATGCACAACGTATATTGCTTGCCGCTCAACCCTATACAAATGAGAAGATTATATTAACCAACAACACACTGAAGCTTACCAATGCCGGAAAATTATTTGCAGACGGAATAGCCGCAGATTTGTTTGAAGAGAGGGAACAGGCAACGGGCGATAGTGAACTTCACCCCTAACTATTCACCATTCACCACCTTCATTCTCACATTTCACGTTTGACCAAGACACTCAAAGCTCATAGCTGAGCGCCGATAGCTCATCCCTACCTGATCGCCGGTATCATTCCCCGTATTCCCATATCTACCACAGGCTCTCCTTTCAGCGGATCCCATTTGCCGTTGTTTATCACTTCTTCCCATTCAAAGCTTTTGTTGGTGGAAAGGGATACCTCTACTATAATATTTTCTGTTTCCTTTCCGGTAATAACCAGTTTGCCTGGTGTAAAGGCGGCAGTTACCACGCAGGAACCTGCCGGTACAGGTGAAGTATCAAAAATGGGGTTAACCACGGTTGTGCTGCCTTCAGGTGATTGTCCTGAAGTGGTGTACGTTTCATTAAATCCTTCCCCGCTGATGGCAGTTTCAAATCCCCAATATCCCTGTTTGCGATTGTCATCAACCGTAAGCGACTGGCTTTTGACAAGATAAGATTTGATATAGGTATTGAATCCTATAAATGATGCGATCGTTCCCGTAAGGTCCTGGTCAATCGTTATGGTGTTGGAAGTAGTATCGGTAGCTATAGTAATAGTAGTATCAATATGGTATTGCACCGTATAATTCTGGTAAGCCAGCGAAAGCCGTAACCATTCATATTCCCCGGCAGGTATGTCTTTCAGCGGTATGGCATAAAACACTTCATTGTTACCCGCGGTAACGGATCGTTCAAAATCAATAGCGGCTTCTCCGCCGGCATCCGTTTCGGGTGCTTTATAGAGTACCGCTCCTTTACCTAACGGTGTGGAAGCATCCGGCGTTAGTTCAATATAGTGCGCACTCATGCTATTAAAAACCGGGCTTTGCGCAGCATGGCCACCGGTAACCAAAGCAGGCTGACCTGTATTGTTCAGTCTTTCCTGTGTTGAATCGAACCGGTACCTGAAAATCAGCTTTGCTTCTGCAGCCTCGCCATTGTCAACTTTGGTGCATGACGCAGCATAAACGCATAGTAACAGGCAGGCAGCCCAATAATGTTTCATATGATCATTTTATTGCTAACGCCGCGCGTTCAAACAAAATTGCGGCTGATGATCGAAACCCCGGTCAGTTATTTAATTTAACAAAACCGCCGTCAATCGGGTAATCGCAGCCCGTAATAAAAGAAGCTTCATCTGAGCACAAATACAACGCCAGGTGCGCTATTTCAACGGGCCTGGCCATGCGTCCGATAGGCTGGGTTTTAGAAAGTTTTTCAAACATTTCCTTTTCTTTGCCCGCATAATTTTTTGCCAGGAAGCCGTCTACAAAGGGCGTATGTACCCTTGCCGGGGAAATGCAGTTGCAACGGATGTTATAACTTAAATAATCTTTGGCTACCGATAAGGTCATGGCACCCACCGCGCCTTTGGCGGCCGAATATACAAAGCGGTCGGGTATACCTACCAACGCTGCAATAGAGGCCATGTTCAATATAGAACCTCCCTTTTGTTTCATGAAAGGGATCGTTTCATGGAGGCAATTGTATACCCCTTTAATATTCACCGCCACCACCCGGTCAAAATCTTCCTCTGCCGTGTTATCGGCCTGGCCAATATGCGCAATGCCCGCATTGTTTACCAGTATATCTATCGTTGCATGTTTTTGAGTGATCTGCGCTATCACGGTTTTTACTTCCTGCTGGTTAGCGATATTGCATTTGAAGAAGCTGCCTTTCCCGCCTTCCGTGGCAATCTCATCAACAGTTGCCGCAGCGGCTTTTTCATCCATTTCAATAATATACACTATAGCGCCCTGCTTTGCAAAGGTGGTGCTGATGGCTTTGCCTATGCCGCTTCCGCCGCCCGTAATAACAACTACTTTATCATCTAATCTGAACATGAACGTAATTTTTGATTTCTGATTTCCGATTTGATGTCCTCATTTCCACATTTCCCACATTTTCAAATTTTCAAATTATTTTACAATGACACCCCTCTTTTCCACGGAATGAAATCATCCTGGTTCAGTTGTACCGCTTTGGGTATTACTTCACCACTGGCGGCTTTAATACAATATTCCAGGATTTCTTCACCCATTTCCTCAATCGTTTTTTCTCCTTCAATAATAGAGCCGGTATCAATGTCTATAATATCTTTCATCCTTTTTGCCAGCGATGAGTTGGTAGCCACTTTTATAGTAGGACAAACCGGGTTACCTGTAGGTGTGCCCAGACCGGTAGTAAATAGAATAAGCGTTGAGCCCGATGCTGTTTTACCTGTGGTAGCTTCCACATCATTGCCCGGTGTACAAACCAGGCTCAAGCCAGGCTTCCTTACTTTTTCCGTATAGTCCAGCACATCCGCCACCGGTGAAGTGCCGCCTTTTTTTGCGGCGCCTGTAGATTTTATGGCATCCGTAATCAGCCCGTCCCTGATATTACCAGGCGATGGGTTCATATGAAATCCCGAGCCTACCTTATGCGCCATTTCATCATAGCTCCTCATTAAATGCATAAATTTACGGGCTGTAGGTTCATCCACCGACCGGTCTATCAGCTCCTGTTCGGCGCCACACAGTTCGGGAAATTCCGCCAGCAAAATTTTGCCACCCAATGCTACCACCAGGTCGGCACAATAGCCTACAGCAGGGTTAGCCGATATACCGCTGAAGCCATCACTCCCCCCGCATTTCACACCAATGCACAACTCTGTAAGCGGGGCGGGTCTTCTTTCCATTTTATTCGCTTCCGTTAGGCCTGCAAACGTTTTACGGATCGCCTCTGCCACCAGTTGCTCTTCACTTTGCGACCGCTGCTGCTCAAAAATATACAGGGGTTTATCGAAAGCGGGATTACGTTCTTTCAGATACCCGAGATAATCCTGCACCTGTAAGTTCTGGCAGCCCAAACTTAAAACGGTTACGCCTGCCACGTTGGGATGATCGGAATAAGCGGCCAGGAGCCTGCCCAGTGTGGCCGCATCCTGGCGCGTACCGCCGCAGCCACCCTGGTGATTGAGGAATTTTATGCCGTCAATATTTTTGAATACCCTGCGGCGGACAGGATCCGGTTCCATATCAGCGATCTGAAGCGTATTGATGTCTGTGCCTTCCTTATAGGCATCAACAAGATATTTTGTATACGACTTATACTTATCCGTTACGGCATACCCCAGCTCATTATGTAAGGCTTCCCGGATCACATCCAGGTTGCGGTTTTCGCAAAAAACAGTAGGAAGAAACAACCAGTAATTAGCCGTGCCTACCCTGCCATCGCTGCGGTGATACCCGTTAAAGGTTCTGTTCTTAAATTTAGACACATCCGGTGCGTGCCATTCGTATTGTACGCCGCGGTAATCGTAAGGATCGGCCGCATGTTTGGTATTGTCTGTTGTCATTCGTCCGCCTTTGGACACATCAAACTGTATTTTGCCTACCAGCACGCCGTACATGTATACCGGGTCGCCGGCTTTCATATCTCCAATAAAAAACTTGTGCTTGGCATCTACATCGTCAACCAGCGTATAGGTTTCACCGTTATGCTCGATGCTTTCGCCTTTCTTTAAATTGGTAAGCGCCACCAGTACATTATCCTTCTGGTGAATTTTTAACACTCTTGCTTTCATCTTTCTTAAATTGTTCCAGGTAATGGAGTATTCATTTTAACAACAAACGAAAAGCGAAATTATTGAAATGGATGGGGATAATAAAAACTGAATTCAGGGAGCTCAGTTGAGTATATTGTAGCCGGAGGTATCTCGGGGCAGAAAGAAAACACTTTCTTATCAGAAAAAAACAACTCCTTGGGGGTGACCCACAGGCAAAGTATGGTCAAATCTACCCCTGGTAATTTTATAAGAAGGTAAGGTTGCTTCAAAAATACCAGAAAGCTGGTTGTTGATTCCTGCAGCATTACCCGGCATCAGTACAGCCCTGAGAAAATAAATACTACCGGTTCCTTTTTCTGAATGGTTGCTGTTAACCATGAAATATCCATTAATTCCATCTATAACCAACCGGGTATTATTAAACGCAGTAAAATCATTATAAGAGAAATCTTTTTTTACTGCCAGCACTAAACTTATGGAATTAGGATTGGGTGAAAACGCATCCCTCTGCCAAATAATAGTAAGCGTATCACTGTCTGGTGCAGCAGCATCTTTAAACAATTCAATTTCTGTACTAAGATACCCCCTGCTAAACCCTGCATTATATATCCTGCCTCTTGTACGAAAAGCCTGCCCGTTAATATAACATGACATGACATTATTACCCATATCTGAAAACACTGATAAACCATCAGCATCTTCATCTTCATAAAATACGGTATAATTTTTATCGCATGAGATTAACGCTGTTGGGATAGCAACAACGATAATCCATTGCAGCGGTGCGATCCATTTCATTTATTTCTTTTTTTAAATTCAACTACATATCCAATATTTATGGTAAAAGGCCCCGGGAGCTCGTAAGTATAATTATTAAGACTTTCCACAAGCGGAGGCGAGGAAATCTCTGCCTGTGCAAAAATATATCCCTTGTTAAGCTCACATTTGTATTGAATACCTCCGGCTATAAACAGTCCTGTCTTTTTTAACGATCTATGTGGATTGAGTACAGTATACTTATCCATATTATAGCTATCATAACGCACAGCTATGTTTTGATATGCAAGGCCGGCCTTAACAAAAGGGGATATAATATTTTTATCTGCCCAGGAAATCAATCTGAATCTGTGCCCCAATGAAACTGCACAAGAATACCATTTGGTTTCATAACCTGTTCCCGTGCTTAAAGGCAATGACAGGTCGGAAGTATAAGCAACATCATTTCCAGTATGTTTATTTAACGGAAGCCCTCCATTAACTCCAATCAGCATTTGGTATATCCTCTGATTAATAACGGGATATTGCAACCCAATATTTACCTGGCTAAGTGGCTGTTTATTATTAACATCAATACCGTATCCAATATAGGGTTCAACATTATTTTGGGCTTGTGATAAAAAGGGGAAGAGAAACAATAAAGCCAGAGCCGGGCTTTTGAGTTTATTCATATTGCATTATAACTTGATGCAATTGACAAGAGAAGGGGGTGAAACGTTGCTTACACAAAGTTCAATTGACAAAAATGTGACAAAGAAAACCTGAAAGGTAATATTCCGTGCTGTTGTTGCTAAACCAAATACAAATACATCTCTGGCAAATATTTAATCCCTGTTTTTTACCTTAGCAGTCTCCCGACCTTACTTTGATCCGCAGGAATTTCTGATTTTCAATTCCGCATCAAAAATCACTTTTGCAGTAGGGCGCTTCAGGTCGCCAATGCGCTGAAAAAGCAGTTCTGTTGCCCGTCTTCCGATGTCATATCCCGGTTGCCGCACAGCAGTTAAGGGCGGATTAAGGGAAATAGACCAATGCATATCATCAAAGCCCACCAAAGCAATATCTTTGGGAACAGAAAGTCCTAAACGATGTATCATTTCAAGCGCCCCTAATGTGATCAGGTTATTCCCGGTAAACAACGCGGTGGGGATATGCCCGCTCTTTAATAATTCCTCACTAAGCCTGAGACCGCTTTCATGCATAGAATCTCCATATTTTACCAATCTTTCATCTACGGGAATGTTATGCGCCTGCAAAGCATCCCTGTACCCATTCAGGCGTTCAACACTCGTAGGAATTTGTGGCAAACCGGAGATAAAGGCAATGCGCGTATGGCCCAAACGAATTAAATGTTCAACCGCTTCATAGGCGCCTTTCCGGTTATCTACCAATACAACATCAACATCGGTGCCGGGAAGCTCACGATCCACACAAACGATCGGCAGGCCGGATTCTACCATTTTCGATACCTCTTCATCTAATCCGCGCACCGGAACCACTATCAAACCATCAACAGACTCCGACTGCAGGATACTCAAATAGAGCTTTTCCCGGGATTCATCCTGTCCAAAATTGCAGGTAATAACCACGTATTCATGCTTAAGGGCATAATCTTCAACTCCTCTTAATACATCCACATAAAAAGGATTGGTAATATCCGGCAATACCAATCCAATGATCTTTCCATTTCCTTCCTTCATCCTCAATTTGCTTAACCGGCGTGCAACGCGGTTAGGATGAAAGTTCAGCTTCCTGATGGCATTTTGAACTTTCACGCGGGTTTTCGGATCTACTACCGCGGAATTGTTAATGACCCTCGATACCGTGGCAATGGAAACTGCAGCCAGGCTGGCAACATCTTTCAAATTACTCATGAGGACTGTAAGCGTTTACATTTATAAAATTGATTACCCGCAACAAATCTATAGGCCCCTGGCGAGAAAACGAACTTTTATCATGAAAGCGTTTACATTATAACAGATCCGGGCAAAACAAAGGACAAAGGATTTCCTGACAAAACAGGCAACGGTAGTATCTGCGCCGGAAAAAGTAGTATCATAGTTTACTGCATTTTTTCAAAAAGACGACCGAATCCACTCCAGTTAAATGAGGTGCTTCATTCTTAATTTTACAGTTCTTTTATTTTAAGTTTACCTTGTCTTTTGGCATCTCCCCAGCCGGCGAATATCAGATTTTTGTCAACTTCTTTTTTTGGAAAAAAATAACTGGCAACACTGCCTACTCCCAGAATGATCAAATGTGTATATACGCCCAGCATGAGTTTGTGATGCGTAAAATTAAGATCGCCCATATCTACAATAATCTGCTCGCCGGTTCCCGATCCGATTGTAGTTGAAGTTAAAATTGCATATCCGGTGAATAATACGCAAACCAGTATCGCCACGTTCAGCCCTCCTTTGTTGGCCCATGGAACGAAGAATCCCAGAAGGAATATACCAGCAATACCGCCCGAAAAGATGGCATAAAGAACAAATACAATTCCCAGCACACCTTCATTACCTGCCAAAAGATATAAGGAACTCATAAACACGGACAATAAGCCACATAATACTACTAATGTTTTGCTGGTGCTAAAATAGTGCTTATCCGTTCTGTTGGGTCGCCACCGCTTGTAATAGTCTTCCAATCCTACTGCAACCAAAGAATTCAGGGCAGCAACGGTTGACGCAATCGCAGAGGCAAGTAATGCAGAGATAACCAGCCCTACAATCCCGAGAGGAAATTTACTCATAATAAAATGGGGGAAAACCCCGTCGGGTCTCATATTCTCAGGCAGCTCTCCCGGATTCTTATGATAATAGACAAATAAGACCGTTCCGATAAACATAAATATGATCCATACCGGCACAGTGAGCAATGCACCCATTAAGGTAGCCTTAATGGCAGACCGGTTTGAGCCGGCCGACAGGTATCTTTGCACTATAGTTTGATCAGTAGCATATTTCTGAATGGCATAAAAAATACCATTAATAGCCATTACAATAAAGGTTAAACGGGTAAAGTCAATATCATACGGACCGAATCCCACCCTGTCATTCGCTTTGGCAACGCTCCAAATCTCAGGTAGTCCGCCCTGTATACTGAATATCAGCATTACGAGGCATACCAATCCACCTACTATTAACAGGAGCCCCTGGATAACATCTAACCAGATAACCCCCTCCATTCCTCCTAAAAGCGTAATAATAATAATGGTACTGCCAATGATCCAAAGCACTAAAAAAGTAGATATCCCCATCATTGAAGATACAGCCAGCGCCAACAGAAACAGTGTAGTTGCCATGCCGGAGAAACTGTTAAGAACGAAACCAAATGAGCCATAAAACCTGGCGAAATACCCAAACCGCTTCTCAAAGTATTCATATACGCTTAACCCGATTACCTTCCTGTATAAAGGAACAATAAACCAGATCGTTGTGAACAATACCAACGGAACCATAAGACCCTGTAGCAAAAGAATCCAATTGGAGGAATACCCCGCTCCCGGGTAAGCTAAAAAAGTTATGCTGCTTACCAGGGTTGCTAAAATAGAAATTCCGATAGCCCAGGAAGGAAATTTTCCGCTGGCCTTAAAAAAACTGCTGGTTGAATGCTGTCTCTTATAAAAGTAAACGCCTACCGCAATGGAAAAGAGCACTGAAACAATAATGATAATATAATCAATAAGATGTATAGCGTTATGCTCCATATATTTATTTTCTAAGGTTTGAATTCCAGATTGATTCCGGCCACCGGTAACTACCCGGTTTGAATGTAATATGTAATGCCGCATTCCCGGGTACGCTTGTTCTTATCACTCCATCTGCAAGTTCCTGCTGAGGATAAAGCTTTTCCAAATGCATCTCATTTAATATGGAAGAAGCAGTTGATCCACCCTCCAGCATCAATTCCTGAACAGGTAGCCGCTTCATCACTTTTCCCACCACTTTAGCTATATGCTTACTTATGTTCCGGCCCAGTTCATTCGCAGGATAATTAGCCTCCGGATCGGCAGCAACGATAACATGATTATGCGTAGCGAACAGTGAAATAATATCCGACGCCCATTGATCCTGCAGACCGGACAGGAGCGCTCCATCCGCATGTAATAATGCTGATGGCATGAGGCTCACAGGCGCCCCGTCTGCCAATACTTTTGCCACCATTTGCTTGCTTTTTGAAAAGGAGCTCCCGCAAACTAAAAGCATGTTTCCACCGGAATACGCTATTGATTTTTCAAAAGCCCCTTCCCGATGGGGATATTGCAGATGTTCCAATAAAGCCAGGAAGAAACTTGAGGCGCCTGCTATTAAGGTATGATCATCCACCCTTTTGGCCCACAGCCGTAAGTCATCTGAGCTCAGCGCTTCACCTATTATAATCCCTTTAGCCGGAAACGGAACATCTGTTTTTGCCACTATAATATTTAAGCGCTCTAAATCAGCACTATTGTTATATCTCAAAATATCTATTACATCAGAAGAACGCATCGTGTCTGAATTTGACATTACAAATTCGGGATCATTCCTAAAGCCCGTTTCATGCAATCTCACATCCTTTAAATAGTACATACCGTCCTTTATGACCCTTCCCAAATGCGGGTTAGCGGGGACGGCGAGGGCTCTTTGCTTTCCCATAATCTTCATTTGAGCCAATAATTCCGCTATAATATGTCCCCTTAATACCGAATCTATTTTTTTATAAATCAGTTCCGGTTTTAATTTCATCAACTGGCAAGTAATAAGGTAAATATCATTGATAGCCTCTTCCGCAGACTTTGACCGGGTATCCGTAACAATGATCAGTAAATCGGTATCAGGTTCAATGCTAACCCGGGTTACTATTTCAACTTTCATCTGAAAACGAATACCTATTCCTCCGATTTCCGCGGCGCCTGTAAAATCATCAGCAATTACAGCTATCATTTATTGCTCTTTTTTATTTGAGGCCAATTTTATTGCATAGTCTATGGCCAATAACATGGCATCCGGACTGGCCAGATCCTTCCCTACAATGTCAAAGGCAGTACCATGATCCACGGAAGTCCGGATAATTGGAAGTCCGAGGGTAATGTTGACCCCCTTAACACTTTCCATTTTTTGGGAGTCATTATTCCATTTAAAACCTGCCAGCTTAAAGGGTATATGCCCCTGATCGTGATACATGGCAATACAGCCATCGTAATAACCGGTTACAGCCTTTGTAAACATCGTATCGGGCGCAACGGGGCCTTCCACCCGAAATCCAAGCTTAACAGCCGCTTCGATAGCCGGAATGATTTCTTTTTCTTCTTCATCACCAAAAAGTCCGGCATCGCCGGCATGCGGATTAAGACCGGCTACGCCAATTTTTCCATTGCGGATACCCATTTGATTCAGACCAGCATCCAAAAGCTTTATTACGTCTAATATTCGCTGCTTTTTTACCAGGTCACAAGCCTTCCGCAGGGATACATGAGTTGAGATGTGGGCCACCCTGAAATCTCCATCCACAAGTAACATAGCGTATTGCCTGACGCCCGTATAATGTGCATAAATTTCGGTATGACCCGAGAAATGATGCCCAGCCTCATTGATCGCTTTTTTGTGGATAGGGCCGGTCACTGTGGCATCAATCTTATTATCAAGCGCAAGCTGAATGGCTGTGGTAACCGCTTCGAAGGCAGCATGGCCTGCCATGGCAGACACTTCCCCAGGCTTCAGCTTAGTTGCGTCTACGTTGTTAAGATCATATACATCTATGGTACCGGGTTGAAAACAGGCGTCCCTTACATCGTGAACCGGGTTTACCTGCAGCGCCAAATTCAAATCTTCGATGCACGACCGGATCACTTTGGCATCTCCTATTACCAGGGGGTTACACTGATCAAAAACGGCAGTGCTGTTCAGCGATTTAACTGCAATCTCAGGACCTACTCCGGCCGGGTCGCCCATGGTAATTCCTATAGCAGGCTTATTGTTTTTCATAGTTCGTTAATCCAATGCTGCTTTTAAATTATAATAATAGGTGAGAAACGCTGTCTGTAACTTTTCTTCCTCCTCCGCACTGAGGCGATTAAGCGGCGGTAATACAAAAGTTTCACACAAGCCAATGGACTTCATCATCACTTTCAGGGCCGACAGCGAATCCGGCAACAACCTGCCCTGCTGGTAAAGCTGTCCTACATAGTCTGATACCACCTGCATGTTTTTTGCCTCCTGGTCATCGCCACGCATTATTGCACAATACAGTTTGATGTATACCGATGGAATCAGGTTCGCCGAACTGGGGACCAGTCCATCAGACCCCCATTTTAAGCCGTCAAATGATTTGGCGGCCCAGCCGGTAAAATGGCTAAAGTCTGCTCTATCCTTCCAGCGTTCGGCCGATTCCTTCAACCGCTGCTCATCTTTTTCGGAATCTTTAATCCCCACAATGTTGGGATGCTGACTGAGCCGTTCTGCAATATCTATGGGAAGGCTCATATGGGTAGTAGCAGGAATATTATAAAGCATTACAGGCTGCGGGCTTTGATCTGCCAGGGTTTCAAACCATGTATACATACCGGAAGGAGAAAGCGTATAATGAGGAGGCAAATGCGCCACCATTACATGTACACCTTCATCTGCATATCGCTTCGCTCTTTCAATCATAGTCTGATGGCATACATCGGAAACTGAGGCATACAACGTTACGCCGCTGCGCTTAAATCCGGCAAGTATTGCGATCACCTCCTGTCTTTCCCGCTCTGTTATAGACAGCCCTTCGCCCGTGGTACCCATAACAAAAGGATGACAGTTGTATGTCAAAATCCCTTCAATCATTTTCTCAAAATGAGGCCGGTCTATTTTTCCCTTTTCATTAAAGGGCGTGACTAAGGGTACCAAAATACCATTGTACTGTTTCATGTTTTACATTAATAGGCAGATTGATAAATTTTTACAGCGTCAGAATACTGAAGTTCCCGCACGTTATTTTTCAATAACCGGGTTACTTTCATAGCATCTTCGGCCATACCCGCTATACTCTCCACAGGTATATCTAACTCAGAAAGCTTCAAAGGCATATTACAGTCCTTCATCATTTTAATTATCTGCTGAATACCCTCTTTCGCCAGGAACTCCGGGCCGCTATTCGAAGAACAACCCATTGCCGTAGCAATAGCGGCATATCGTTCAGGGGCGGCGGGGAGGTTAAATTCAAGAACATGGGGGAGCAGTAAAGCATTGGAAAGACCATGCGCTATATGAAAATGGCTTCCCAACGGGTAAGCAAGGGCATGCACCGCGGCGGTATTGACCGGTCCCAGACAAATGCCGCCAAAAAGACTCCCCAAAGACACGGCCGCGCGGGCTTCAGGATCGTTTCCATTCTGATAGCATTTTACAAGGTTCGCGCTGATCAAACGAATACCTTCCAGCGCATATACATCAATCAGCGGATGAGCAAAGCGATTGGCATAAGCCTCTATACAGTGTGTAAGCGCGTCAATACCAGTTGCAGCCGTCATCGCCGCAGGTAACGAAACCGTAAGCAGGGGGTCTGCATATACCATATCCGGCACCAGGAACGGACTGATAATGCCCTTTTTCTGATTATCGCTTTCATCAAGCAGGATGGCATTGGGCGATACCTCACTTCCCGTTCCCGAGGTCGTTGGCGAACAAATCAATAATATTTCACGTTCTTTGAGTTTGTTGATACCCATGATATCAGCCAGAGACCGGGTATTTTTTACCTGTGCCGCCACCAGCTTGGCTACATCCATAACGCTGCCACCGCCAATTCCAAGTACACATTCCGGTTGAATACGCCTCGCTGTATCTAATAGCTTTTCAAAGTCATTACAGGTAGGCTCTTTACGGATAGAAACATCTACGGTTACTTCAATCCCTCCCTTTTCCAGCCCGGTTATCAGCTCCTGAAGCTGGGGAAGCACTGCCGGCAGGGTAACAATCAGTACCCGTTTTAACTGAAAGGACTGAAGATCATTGGGCAGATTTTGCAAGCATCCGCTGCCGAAATTCAATTTCCGGGGTTGATATATTTGTAATAAATCTTTAATCATAAATCATGCATTATTATTCGTTAATAAAGATGAGCAGGCAATCATGCTTCACCTGCGCATGTTGTAAATAATTGCTATTCTATTATAATAAAGCAAAATGCTTACCCGGGTGAACCCGGTAAAAAGGGCAAAGCAGTAGCTAATACCCCGGTAGTATTGTACCACAGGTAGTACAATATGATACATATTGCTGTTAGGGACCTATTCCTTCAGAACTTTCAGGTAGTCCTGATATGCATCATTGATATCAGCCTGTTCACCCTTAGGAGTGCAATAAACCAGTACTCCAAATCCAATAGAAAATTTGTCGCCCTTCTTTACAGTGATGGCGCTTTTTTCTCCTTGATTCATCGCTTCCCTGCCAAAAGGGTTAGCGGCTATATAACCATAGTTACGGGAGTGAAACCAGGCAGGACGGAAATTGGCAGGGTCCTGCATAATGGCCATTCCTACATAATGATCATCAATTTCACCACTGTAATCAATCCATTTAGACGCTTTTCCCCAGGTACCATCCTCGTCCTTCTGCCCTTCAGCATTGGTAATGTGTCCATCCCCGTATTGAACGGTGATCCGGGTGTTCACCCGAATGCCCAGTCCCATTTCTTCCTGATCTCCAAAAGTGAAATCACCTTTTTCAGAAGAGTAGGTACTGGCCGAAGTCAACAAATATCCAGACGGTTCCGCTATGATTGAATACCTGACCAATTCTGCAACCATCCGGTCTTTGCCGTCGGCACTCATGTAATAATTGCGCACTGTAAACGTTCCTTTTCCGGCCCCGCCTTTGGGTTGCTCCGTAAACAGCTCATGCTCCACTTTTCCTTTGAGCCGCCAATAATCAACTCCATTCAAATCTGCGTAGCTTAGCCAGATGCCCGGGTGCCAGGAGCTATGATCTTTAGGATCGCCGGCAAGAACAGGGTGATTCCGGGTTGCCTGAACACCGCAGGGTGTCATTACATTTTCGAAATAGGGCCGGGTGGTTACAGAATCCTCATATACGTAGGTAGCGAACGGTTTTTTATCTATCAGGATTAACAATTTACCGGGCTCCTGCTGAAACTCCACTACAGGGAGGTCATCTTTTGTATTTTTATTACCTGAACAGCTCACCAGTATAGCTGCCATAACGAACCCGGCCGTCCAGCTTTTAAAACGATTTAACTCTATCTTCATGTTATACTATTTGAACGTTCTCGTTTTAGATTTAAAGATTGTATTAAATCAGATGTGCTATTTATAAGGTAACTCATACCCCTTCCGATACTCCCTGCGCAGTAATGCCGTTGCCTGTTCCTGATAGCCGGCACAGGTAACTTCCCGCTTTACCGGATCATATTCGATTGACGGAGCGTTCAGCCGGGTTGCAATGTTCATTAAATTGCAAAGGTCTGAGGATACCCTTCCTGCCTTAACCGGGGAAAGCAGCTTAGCAGGATTATTTTCCCGTACGGCAGTAAGAAAATTCGGAACAATACTTTCAACAGGTTCCGGCGATTCAATTTTGATCTGTTCTTTTCCTTTTGTAACGATAACGCCACTGCGCCCGAAATCCATTTTACCGTCAGTTCCATATGCTACATTTCCGTTATCGTGCCCTTCCAGATTATAAGGGGTCCACAGTCGCATCTCGTAAATAATCTGGCTGTCGTCATATTGCAAGATCGCAGTCTGCGTATCCGGTGTTTCGTGGTCGTCATTATAAAAATATTGTCCTCCTGAAACGATCATTCTTTTGGGATACCGATTTCCCAAAGCCCAAACTGCAATATCAATCTGGTGAACACCGTCATTTACGGTGTCACCACCGCCATAATCCCAGAACCAATGCCAGTTGTAGTGCCAGCGATTTTTGGTAAACGGCACTACCGGTGATGGGCCAAGCCACATATCATAGTTAACGCCCCGGGGGGGCTGCTCAACGGCAGCGCGTCCAATAGGATTACGAAGCTGATGATTGATCGCCTTAACGGTATGAACCTTTCCAATGATGCCGCTATTTAATTGCTTCATCGCTTCAATATGATCTCCTTCGCTTCTGCGCTGCGTTCCATGCTGTACACATTTATTGTACTGTGCAGCGGCTTTTATTAAAAGCTCGGCTTCTTCCACCGTATGGCTGCAGGGCTTTTCTATATATACATGTTTTCCGGCCATGAGCGCCCATAACGCCATTGGCGTATGCCATTGATCGGGTGTTGCAATGCTTACTGAGTCAATAGACTTGTCTTCAAGCAGCTTGCGAAAGTCTGAATACCGCTTCACCTGTCTCTCGTTAGGCAGCTCCCTGGCAGCCATCTCAAGACGCTGGGGGTCCACGTCACAAATAGCCACCACTTTACAACCTTTTGCTTTGGCAAAACTTTTACAATGAAAGTCCACACCCTGCTTACCCGTGCCAATAACAGCATGATTGATCGTATCGCCGGGAGACGTTCCCGCCCATGCGCCGGACGCAATAAATGGCGCCGCTAATAGCCCTGCACCTGCAACACCGGTTGTTTTAATAAAGTTACGACGGGTTGTTTGCTCATTTTTTAATGCTGTTTTACCCCTATCCATAATTGTTTTGTTTTGATAAATAAAAATTATGTGGTTTCTCGCAGCGTACACAGCGAAGCAGCGTGCGCAACGTATGCTTCTTTGCGCCTGCCGCAGTTTTACGTGCACTGCCTGCATGGCAGGCAGGCGTGAAACAATGCTTCCCTACCCAACCTGATAACATCCAAAACGATCAGAAAGTCTTTATTGCAAGGCTTCTTATACACACCATTCAAATCTAATGAAGATAACCTGAATCATGAAGGAAAGCACAATGAAAGCGTTTACAATGATATGATTTATATACAATAAACAAACCTTAAAGCCATCTTTCGTTTTTTTATTTTACACCTCTTTTGAACTGCCCCTAAGCGAATCCAAATCAATACTTTTTTTCGAAACCCGCTGCATAATTATTTATTTCAGCATCCGTTAAATAATTACCCGAGCTGATAATGATCCGGTATCTGAACGTTAAAGATTTTCCTTTAGACATTGAGTAGTTTAACGACTGCCTGCCTTCGGTAAAATCCTTCACTCCAAGCGGATTGGCGGAAAACAAACCGTAGCCACGCGCATGCCAGTAGGTGGGATAAGTTAGATTTTTGGGATGGTCGCAAATAACCAGTGAAATTTTCTCGGATCCAAGATGGCCGAACAGGTTCATCCACTTTGCGCGCGTACTCCAAACGTCGCTTCCTGTTACGCCTTCACTACTTCTATAATCCCCTGTGGGGTCTCCTTCAACCGGATTGTCCTTTTCTTTTTCAGAAGGTAATTCTAACTGTCTGGCCACACGAACCGCAAACATCCCTTCTTCTGTATCGTTAAATACCACCACACTGGTGTCCGCGGTTAAGATTGTAATCCGGTCAATAATCCGGGTAGATCCGTCGGCAATGAAGTGGTATTCCGTTTTTTCGCTTAAAAGTTTATTTCCGAAAGGCGAAAGCCAGCTTTCCTCTGTTCTCAGGATGCCTTCTTTCTTACCGGAGATAATTTTCTTAATCTTCATATGCTTAATCGCTCCGTTGTGAACTTTCCTCAGCTTCTCAGGAACTGCATGGGAGTTATTCCAGAAATCATAGGTATTTACATCCCCATAATTAAGCCACATACCGATATGATGCGGATGATCACGACGCTCACCTGGTCTTGGGCTTATGGGCCATCCCCGCGTTACAGCCGTTCCCGATGCAGTTAAAACAGGATAGAGCACCTGCTTTACTAAGCTGTCATGATAACAGTAAGATGTAAATAGCCTGCCGTCTATCATAACATCAACCTTCTGGTCGGATTTACGATTAATAATGTTGACTTGCCGGCTGCTACTATTCGCTTTACTATTTCTGCCTTGCGCCGGTAAAAGAGAGGGCAAACAAAATATAGCGGCAAACAAAATGAGGTTGATCAATTTCATGTTCATATTCTTATATGATTTTTTATGACGATGATTCAATTAATGTTACTACATGTTAAACTTAAAAAGTGGGGCCAATACCAGCATTTAAAGCGCTTTGGGGAATCCTCCGCAGCAGAACCCCGCCTGTTAATCCGGAAGGGCAAAGGCAACATAACTATCCCCTTTTTTTGTATCGTTCTTGCCCCCTCCGCCTGCTGCTATCACCACATATTGTTTGCCGTTAACTTCATAGGTACTGGGTGTAGCGTATCCGCCGGCAGGTAATTTTGTTTCCCATAATATGTTGCCTGTATGCTTGTCTATAGCGCGAAATTTTTCATCCTTTGTTGCCCCCACAAATATGACACCACCTGCTGTTACAATGGTACCTCCAAAGTTTTGCGTGCCGGTAGGCGGAATTCCTCTTTTCGTTAGCTCCTCGTATTCACCAAGCGGTATTTGCCAGGATATTTCCCCCAAATTCAGATTGATTGCGCTAAGGGTTCCCCATGGCGGTTTTACCGCCGGATAACCTTCCCGGTCCAGAAATTGTCCATGCCCGGAGTGGGCATAACGAAATGTCTTACCCGGGTTGCCCGGCTGTTTCCCTTCCGCCGCAATGATTTTGCCATTTTGTTCCTGAAACAGGTAACCTACTATCGCATCCGTTTGTTCTTTAGAAAGATTAGGGAAAGCAGGCATCTGGCCTTTTCCATTTTTTATCCGATCCAATACATCCGAAGCAGTCATTTTTTTTCCAATATATAGCAGCGATGGAAAAGGGTCCTGACCTTTCCTGTCAAAACCATGACAAGTAGCACAATTCAGTTGATAAAGGCTGACGCCTAATTTATTGCCTTGGTCTGCTTCTACTTTTTTTAAAGCGGTGATATTCGGTATTTCATTCGCGTTAACATACAGGATGCCTGTTTGAGGATCGAATGAACCGCCATTCCATTCCGCACCACCTCTGAAACCAGGAAATACCAACGATCCCTGTTCACTGGAAGGTGTAAAAATGCCTTCATTTCTTATATGCTTCAAACGCTCAATCACGTAAGCCCTGGCTTCAGCTGACATATCCGGGATATCATCTTCCGTATATTTTTGCCGGACAAACGGGGCTGGTTTCAAAGGGAATGGCTGAGTGGGCCAACTCTCCTCTCCCTCGATATCCGACACCGGTACTTTTCGCTCTTCTACATCAAACAAAGGCTTGCCGGTATCGCGATCAAAAACAAATACATTCCCGGTTTTGGTTATCTGCGCTACAGCATCAATCTTCTTTCCACCATGGCTCACTGCTACAAGCACCGGGGGGGCTGGAAGATCATAATCCAGCAAATCATGATGAACAACCTGGTAGTGCCAGACCCTTTCACCGCTCGCTGCTTTCAGGGCTATTACCGAGTTGGCAAACAAGTTCTGCCCTTTACGACCGCCGCCAAAAAAGTCGGGAGCGCAGGAGCCCGTTCCAAAAAAAACCATTCCGCGTTTTTCATCCAAACTCAAACCCGACCAGGTATTGGCACCTCCTACATTTTTCCAGGCGTCCTTTTCCCATGTGTCGTATCCAAATTCTCCGGGTTGTGGTATGGTGTGGAAAACCCAGGCTTCTTTACCCGTTAGCACATTAAATGCCCTCACATGACCCGGTGCAGCGCCTTCCGCCTCGGTTGTTCGGGAACCCAGGATCAGTAAATCATTAAAAATAATTCCGGGTGAAGTAACCGTAACGAACAGTTCACCTGGATCGCAGTCCAAACCTTCTCTCAGGTCAACAGTTCCCTCCTTACCAAAAGTTGGGATGAGCTGCCCGGTTTGAGCATTTAAGGCATATAAATTATGCCCGGCGGTAAAAAGGATCCGCTTATCTTTTCCGTGTTGCCAGTAAGTTACGCCCCTGTTTACATCATAAGCATGCCCTTCTTTAAAAGGATCGAATTGCCACAGCATCTTACCGTTAGAGGCTTCAAGGGCAATTACTTTTAATGCAGGTGAGGTAACATACATTATTCCATCTACAATAATAGGATTGCATTGAATGGCGGCTCCTGTATCGCCGGTATTGTAAGTCCAGGCAACCTTCAGGTCTCTGACATTATTGATATTGATCTGATCCAGTGGCGAATAACAATTGCTTTCAGCGTTCCCCCTCGATACCTGCCACCCGGTATCCTGTTGCCGGCAGGAGAACAACGATATAATAAGAACAGGAATACGGAATAATCTACATTTCATTTTTATGGTTTGATCCAAAGCAGAATAAGCTGTGCCTGTCAAAAGCGTTTCCACTTTAAATGTGTATGATGCGAATGTAGGAAGGTTACCAGAACCACAGTCTATTCTACTATGAAAGCGTTTACATATTCCTGTTATGAAATGCTTTTTGATTACTGTTAAAATCAAAGCGAACGAAACGTGTTGGAATGGGCTAAATAATATATGATGTGTGGAGCGCTATGCGCTTTGGAGACATAAGTCTCCGGACTTCGCACAACAGCGAGTTTGAATAAGTTGTTCCGGGCTGTACTCTTCTGCTATAAACCCGATATTGAGGACAAACCAACACCCTTGTGTACTACAAAACGATTGAAGCCCTTATGCGCGAGCTATATGATTTTTTACTGTACCCCTCTACGAGTTACCGTGCTGTAAAAATCTTCATAGCCTCATCATTCCAGCACAGGTCTCAGCCACCGTTGCATTTCTTCTTCACCGGAGCCGCTTCGTTTTACATAATCATCAAACTGATCCTGCTGAATTTTGCCCACGCCAAAATACTGGCTTTGCGGGTGACTGAAATACCAGCCGCATACCGATGAAGCGGGGTACATGGCTAATGATTCTGTGAGGTGGATGCCTGTTGCCTCCTCGCCACCCAGCAGGTTGAACAGCTTATATTTTTCTAAGTGATCGGGACAGGCAGGATAACCCGGCGCCGGCCGTATACCCTGGTATTTTTCTTTGATCAGGTCTTCATTAGTTAACGCTTCTTCTTTTACATATCCCCAGAACTCTTTTCTTGTGCGCTGGTGCAAACATTCCGCAAAAGCTTCTACAAGACGGTCGCACAAGGCCTGCAGGGTTATTTTATTATAGTCATCGTGCTCGGCTTCAAACTTTTTAATATGGGGCTCTATTCCCTTTATGGTAACGGAAAAGGCGCCTAAGTAGTCCTGCACACCGGTAGTTTGCGGGGCAATAAAATCCGCCAGGGAGAGGTTGGGTTGCCCGGGGGCCTTTTTGATTTGCTGGCGCAGGGATTCTAATCTTATTGCCAACGCACCGTTCTTTACTTCAATGGTATCCGGCGCAGTGGTATTGGCCTGCCAGAAGCCGACAACGCCATGAGCGGTGACCCACTTTTCGGCAATGATCTGGTCCAGCAGGGCATTTGCATCGTTGTACAGCTTGGTGGCTTCCACGCCTACTTTTTCATCGGTTAATATTTGCGGGAAATTACCATGCAGCTCCCATGCTATAAAAAATGGTTTCCAGTCTATATACTGCCGTATTTCTTTAAGATCATACTCCTCAAATATTTTGGTGCCTGTAAAAGCCGGCACGGGAGCAGCATAATTTTCCCAATCAACCTTTACTTTATTGGCCTGCGCGGCTTCATAGGAAATATACTGTTTAACCGGCTTCTTATTTTCGAAATCAGTTTTGAGCTTCTGGTATTCGGCATGAATGCCTTTGAGAAAACCTTCTTTTTGCTCATTCAACAATGCGCCCGCCACCGTTACACTCCTGCTGGCATCGAGCACATGTACCACCCCGTGATCATACTGGGGGGCTATTTTAACGGCGGTATGCATACGCGAAGTGGTAGCGCCACCAATCAGTAAAGGCAGGTTCATGCCCCGCCGTTTCATTTCATGCGCCACATGCACCATTTCATCGAGCGATGGCGTTATCAACCCGCTTACGCCCACCATGGCGGCTCCACATTTCACTGCTTCATCTAAAATTTTATCTGTAGGCACCATCACACCCAGGTCTTTTATATTATAGCCATTGCAGCCCAAAACCACACCTACTATATTTTTACCTATATCATGCACATCTCCCTTAACTGTAGCCAGCAAAATAGTTGGCGCATCGGATACTTCAGATTTTGCGGCTTCTATATAAGGGGTAAGAATGGCAACCGATTTTTTCATCACCCTTGCAGATTTTACTACCTGCGGCAAAAACATTTTTCCTGCACCGAATAAATCGCCCACCACGTTCATCCCATCCATCAACGGACCTTCAATAACATCTAAAGGACGGGGATACTTCAGGCGTGCTTCTTCGGTATCAATATCAATAAAATCGGTTATGCCATTTACCAGCGAATGTGTAAGCCGTTCCTCAACAGAACTATTGCGCCACGCGTTATCTTTAACCACTTCTTTTCCCTTTGCCTTTACCGTTTCGGCAAAAGCGATCAGCTTTTCAGTTGCTTCATTGTTATCATTGTTCCTGTTCAATATCACATCTTCGCATAACTGACGCAAATGAGGATCTATTTCATCGTACACTACCAACTGGCCGGCATTTACAATGCCCATATCCATACCGGCTTTAATGGCATGATATAAAAAAACGGAATGCATGGCTTCCCGTACATGGTCATTGCCACGAAAAGAAAAGGATACATTGCTTACGCCCCCGCTTATCCTGGTGAGGGGCATCAGGCGTTTTATTTCTTTTATAGCCTCAATAAAATCAACCGCATAGTTATTGTGCTCTTCAATGCCGGTGGCGATGGCAAAAATATTAGGATCGAAAATGATGTCCTGCGGATCATATCCTACTTTTTGTGTAAGAATTTTATACGCTTTATGACTTATCTCTATTTTTCTTTCTTTGGTATCGGCCTGCCCCTGTTCATCAAAGGCCATTACAATAACGGCAGCGCCAAACATCTTGCATATTTCCGCCTGGTGGATAAACTTCTCTTCTCCTTCCTTCATAGAGATGGAGTTAACGATACACTTGCCCTGTACACATTTTAAACCCGCCTCAATGATCTCAAATTTGGAAGAGTCAATCATGATGGGGATCCTGGCGATATCCGGTTCGCTTTGCAGCAGGTTAAGGAAGGTAGTCATAGCCGTTACACCTTCCAGCATGGCGTCATCCATGTTTACGTCTAATACCTGTGCGCCGTTTTCTACCTGCTGCCGGGCAACGCTTAACGCTTCTTCATACTTACCATCCCGCACCAAACGGGCGAATTTTTTTGAGCCGGTAACATTGGTACGCTCACCCACATTAACAAAATTGGTTTCAGGACGAACCACTAATGGTTCGAGACCCGATAAACGGAGGTATGGTTTTATAACTACAGGTTCAGACATAATTGTTTGTTTTAGCTGTCGGCTGTCAGCTTTGAGCTATCAGCCATAAAACAGTTAGTATTCTGCTTTCATTCATTTTTTACCGGGAATTTTAAACCCGATCGGCTGTCTCGGCTTTTCTTCCTTTACCAGTAAATTTTTCAACACTTTAAAAATAGCCTGCACTTCATCGTCTTTCTTGGCCAGCGATTGTTCTATCTTTTCAATTTTTAACCAAAGCTCTTTGTTGTCCAATATGAGTTGCCGCATCCTTGTATAAACCCTCACTATCCGTATGTTCACCTGAATAGCCTGCTCAGACCTCAGGACGGATGAAAGCATTGCTACACCATGCTCCGTAAATGCATAAGGCATTTTGCGGGTTCCGCCCCAACTTGATATCACAAATTGTGATATCAAGTTTTTAAATTCATCTTCCGTCAACTGAAACATAAAATCATACGGAAAACGTGCAAGATTCCTTTGGACCGCCTGGTTTAACACTCTCGTTTCAACTCCGTACATTTCTGCTAAATCTTTATCCAACATAACCTTCACCCCTCTAACAACATAAATTTTCTCTACGATTTCATCGGTTGTTACCTCCGGTAACTGATTTTGTGCTTTCATATGTGCAATTTTTGGTTAGCGCTTTAATGCTGGTCAGCTTTCAGCGGTAAGCATTTAGCTTCAAATTGCCGCACTTTCAAATTCCTTCTCCACCTCCGGTAACACCCTCGGTTTTATCTCTTTTACATTATCCGCTATATGCTTAATATGATCGGGTGTTGTACCGCAGCAGCCACCTACTATGTTCACAAACCCATTCTCCGCCCATTCTTCCAGAAAATGCGCCGTTTCATGCGGCGCTTCATCATATTCGCCCATAGTATTGGGCAGCCCGGCATTGGGATAGGCAGATACGTAGCAGGAGGCTATATGCGATAATTCTTCAATATGCGGCCGCATTTCCTTTGCGCCTAAGGCACAGTTCAGGCCTATGCTTAAAGGCCGGGCATGCATTACTGAAGTATAAAAAGCTTCCAGGGTTTGCCCGCTCAGGGTACGGCCCGAAGCATCCGTAATAGTGCCGCTGATCATGATTTCCGCAGGCTTCAATTGAGGATGATCGTGATAAAATTGCTTTATAGCATAAATGGCCGCCTTGGCGTTGAGGGTATCAAAAATGGTTTCAACTAATAATATATCAACGCCTCCATCGGCCAAACCTTTTACCTGTTCATAATATGCGGCTACTACCTGGTCAAACGTTACCGCCCTGAAACCGGGGTTATTTACATCGGGAGAAAGGCTGAGCGTTTTATTTAAAGGACCTATAGCGCCAGCAACCCATGCCTGTTTACCCGATTGTTGTATTGCTTCCTTTGCACACCGGGCGGCAGCTACATTTAACTCATAGGCCAGCGACTGCATATCGTAATCGGCCTGGGCTATTGCCGTGCTGCTGAAAGTATTGGTTTCAATAATATCTGCCCCGGCGACTAAGTATTGCTTATGAATTTCGGTAATGATCTGCGGCTGGGTGATGCTCAGGAGATCATTATTACCCTTTACATCGGAAGGCCAGTCTTTAAAACGTTCGCCGCGGTAATCGGCCTCGGTGAGTTTATACTGCTGTATCATGGTGCCCATGGCGCCATCTATTACCAGGATACGTTCTTTTAATATGTCGCGAATACTTTTCATGCTTCCCTTATTTAAGTTATACGGTTTTAGAAAAAACCAGAAAGATGCAGCAGCCGGGCATCATCATACGCATGCTTAATGCCAGCATTGCCGCTGCCTTCAAAAATTACTGCTGAACTACAAAACGTTGGGAAACTTAATGCGGGGGTTTCTTAGCGTTTATTAGTTCTGTTTTTTAATCAGGCTGAACAATAAACAAATCTGCCTGCATACGCGGCGCAAAGGTACGATAGTATATCGAAAATAAAAAGCATCAGTGTGACACGTACTTTTCTACCGGCATCCGGTTTTGCAGGCTCCTGCCTAAGGTAAGCTCATCGGCATATTCCAGCTCACCGCCAAACGAGATGCCACGGGCAATGGTAGTAACCTTTACCTGGCAAGACTCAATTTTCTTCTGTATATAATAAATAGTGGTGTCGCCCTGGATATTAGGACTAAGCGCAAAGATCACTTCTTCCACACCGCCGTTTTGTATGCGCTGCACAAGTGTTTCAATATGCAACTGGTCGGGACCAACACCATCCAATGGTGAAATGATGCCGCCCAGCACATGGTACAAGCCATTGTATTGCTGCGTGCTTTCCACCGCAATTACATCGCGTATGGATTCTACCACGCAAATGGTTTCTTTTTTACGGGAAGGATTACCGCAGATATTACAGACATTGCTGTCGGAGATATTATGACAAACCGTACAAAACAGCACTTCCTTTTTCATCCTGTTAATGGTATAGCTGAACCGCTGTACCTCTTCAGGACTTTGCTTAATCAGATGCAATACTAAGCGCAGCGCCGTTTTTTTACCAATACCGGGCAAACGGGCAAATTCATTAACCGCATTTTCAAGTAAGGAAGAAGCAATTTGCATAGCGCAAAGATATCAGGAAAAATTGACTGGGAAACAATGTTGGTTCAGGGTTCAGGGTACAGGTTGCAAGTTGCAGGGCTCAGGTTGCAGGGGTTCAGGTTGCAGTGGGTTCGCCCGATGAAGAGAGGGAACTCATAAACATGCCTTTATTCACCCAGCACATCGCCCGGAGGATGCAGTGGAAGCTCAATCGTAATTTCATTGTCCCAGTTTGGCCGCACCGTATATTTTTTCCCATCGGAAACGATCTTCTCCGGCTGGCGCTTCTCCCAGTAGCTACCCGTATCCCAGTTGCCATTTCTATTGCCATCGTATAGTATCCGGATCTCATAGTCGCCCGGACGGAATAATGTAAAATTCACGTCTTTACCGGTCAGGGGCTGCGATTTTTCTATTTTATCTGCCTTATAAAAAACCAATGCGATATGCTGTGCCGTATCGAGGTTCTGCAGCCGTATTCTTAACCTGCCATAGTCGCTGTTCTTTTTTGTTTTAAAGCGTATGGTGTCTGCCTTTTCCAGCTCCGTTCCGGAAGAATCTTTAGCTATATCTTTTTCTAATATCAGCCGGAATTCCTGCTCCTCTTTCCAGGGATAGGTGAGCGTAAATAATTTATTTACAGAATCTGCTTCCATATGATAACCGCTTACCGGCTTAAATAAAGTATCGGTAAAATGAAGCTTAGCACGGTCGAATGATTGCAGCGGCTCGCTGAAAGTAAGGGTTAAATCGCCGAGCAGGTCCTGCTGGTTACTTTCGAGGTTGATACTATAGGTTAGCTTTTTTTCTTTTTTTGGAGTGGCTGTTTTTGCAGTGACGCCGGCTCTTGCTCCCCCGGGTCTTTGTTCTTCCGGCTCTTCTGCAAAAGCATACAGCACCGGGTGTATATTATTATCGCCAATGGTTAAGGCACTATCATAAAAGGCAAACAGGTCGCTGTTGCGCATATACATTTTCTGCCCACCCGGGTCTTTTAACGCAAAAATATTATAACGGCCGGGTGCTATATTATTAAATGTAAAGCGGCCCGCGCTGTCTAAACGGGTGAAATACCGGGGCTTTTCTTTTGACACCGCCGAGTCTTCAAAATTGCGGTGCAGCATTACAATCAGGGTGCTGTCGGGCCTGCCGGTCTCCGCTACCACCACTTTTCCGGACAGTGTGCTGCTGTCTATATAGCTGCCGGTAGAAAAGATATAGGTGAATTGCTTTGCAGGGTTTCCTTCGTTAATATCTTTTAATGCTTTTCCGAAATTAATGCTATAGGTAGTATTTTCTTCCAGGGTGTCTTTGATGCGGATCGTAACTTCCTTAAGCTTCGCTTCTATGAGTGGCGACGCTTTAGGCACAGGCGATATAATCAGTTGTTCTTCGGGCCGGTCTAACTGAACATATTCATCAAACGTGAGTACGATCTTACTGCCCGTAAAATTAAGGGTTGAATCTTTAGGCACAGCGCCCAGCATCACGGGCGGAAGCGAGTCGCGCGGGCCGCCGGTAGGTGGTATAATTTGCGCGCAACCCGACGTAAATACGAGCAGTTTATAAAGGAGCAATATAATAACAACGGCGCAGAAGACTTTTTTCATTAATGTTCGCTTATCCCTTTCAAATCTGCAAACTTAGCAGGTTTGTAGCTTTTGCAGCGTAATGTTTTATTAATAATGACTTAAAAGTGTGAGGTATGAGGTACAGGTTACAGGTTTCAGACTTCAGTGTCATCGGCTTCCGGTGCATGGAGCGCTACGGCAAGGTTATTGTTTTTTACAAAATTGCACCACTCACAATCAGCCTTTCCACAACCTGTTTTAAATTCCTTACGCTGTATTTTCTGCCAGGTATCTGTTATCTGGTGTGTAACTGTTGTAATATCGGCATCTGTAATCAGTACTTTCTCTACTTTATATTCATCATTTACGGGTTCTAAAAAATCGAACTCCGTACTTACCACTTCCCAGCCTTTATTAATGCTTTCGCTGAAATTGTCTAACAGGATCTTGTAAAATACCGCCTGGCGCCAGTAATCTCCGCCATTAGGCTCTTTTTCATTTGGCGCTACCAGCTTTTTGCGGCCGTTTTCATATTTACCTGTTTTGTAATCTACCACGTTTACCTGTTTACCATTGAATTCCAGCTTATCCAGCTTACCGTTAACAGGCACGTTCTGAACCACCACATTGCGAACAGCTTTTTCGGCGATGATCACTTTTGTCCACCGGCTGATATGGTAATCATAATAGGCAGGTAATATCTTCTCTCCATATGCCGATCTTCTTTTATACTCCTCCGGGGTAAGCGCCTCCCGGTTTGTTTGCATAAAAAATGTAAAGTCTGCCAGCAGGGAGTCTTTTCCGGGGAAGATGTCGTTGTTGTTCTTCATTTTTTTGAAGAGCATTTCAACCGCATAATGTACGGCGCTGCCAAAAGTCATGTTCTCATTTTTTGCCGCAGGCACCCTGATCAGATTCTGGTAATAAAATTTCAGCGGACAATTGAGGTAATTGTTGAGATGCGTTACACTCAGCGTATATTTTTTTAATAGCTGATCAATGTATTCTTCTTCCATCAATTCAATTTCCGGCCTGGCCTTTTCGGCAAACTGAAGCGCCAGGTATTCCGTGAGCAACTCATCCGGAACCTGCTTTTGTATAGATGGCAACCCTGTACCCTCCTGTATTTCGGTAACAAAACTGCTGCGTACCTGCTCCTTATCTTTAGCGTTTTTCAGGGCATACGAAATATTTAAATGTGTTTTAGCACGCGTTATGGCCACATAAAACAAACGCCTGTTTTCTTCCAGGCTTGCAGGAATATTGGTATTGCTGACAAGGTTATCGGGTAACTTATAGGACTTGTTACCGGCTTTGGTATCATCCCATATATCTCTGGTAGCGCCAATAACAAAAACATGCGCGTATTCCGAACCTTTGGAACCATGCGCAGTAACCAAATTTACACCCTCTTCCGCAGCATTAACTTTGTACAATGGAATACCCAGCCTGTTTTTCCGGATCGTTTCGATATTCACCAGTAACTCATGGAGGTTAAGCGCAGGATTATGCCTGGTTTCTTCTTTTATAAAACTGAAAAAAGCATTCAGCACCTGCATTAACCAGGGCTTTTCAGCGCTTTGCATGACAAAGGAAAGTATACCTGCTTTTTGGATCACCAGTTCAAACAGATGCTGCAGGGTTACATTACCCGCCGCTTGCAAAAGGCTTTCCAGGGTGTTGCTTATTTCTTTAAAGGAATAACCATTGGACTGGTTGAACAGGTCGGCGGGTGGCACTGTCATTTCCGACAGCAATCTCCGGATAGCATATACATCATCCTTACTACTCCTGTTCTTAGCATTTACCGCAACACTTAGTTTTGCCACATCCAATGGCGGCAATCTGAAAAAACCGGTATGCAGCAACTGAAACAAAATATCATCGGCGCTGTAAGGGATATAGCTTTCTTTATCAATCCAGGTTAGCAGGCTAATGATATTAGTGATAAAAGGCAGTTGCAGGATATCTACCTTTCTTTTTATATTCACCGGGATCTTCTTCACTTCCAACAGCGTAATCATTTCGGCCACCTGCGCATGATTGCGATAGATGACGGCTATCTCCCTGCCACTCATTCCCTGCTGTACTAACGCTTCAATTTGCAGCACCACATCAATCGCTTCCTGGGTGCTGTTCGCATATTCATATATGTGAGGCTCAATGGCCATACCCCTGAGGCTATGGTTAGCGGATATAAGCGGATCGCTATTTTCTATTGATATTGTACGCGTATTGTTATTACGGATAAGCGTATGCGCTGTATCTAATATATTTTGTGCGGACCGGTAATTATGCGTGAGATTGATTTTTACAATATTGCCGGTATATTTTTCTTCAAACGCCAATATATTTTGCACATTCGCATCCTGGAAAGAAAATATGCTCTGGTCAGGATCTCCCACCACAAACACATTCGGATCGTTCCAGTAACCTGTGAGATACTGCAGCAACAGGTTTTGTCCGCGGCTGGTATCCTGGAACTCATCCACGAGGAAGTACTGAAACCGTTCCTGGTAATCTAACAGCATATTCTTATTATTGGCAAAGGCATCCAGCACCCACAAAATCATATCATCAAAATTATAACGCCCCGCTTCCAGCATCAACCGGTTATACCGCGGATAAAGATTGACTGCGGCGCGCAACATTTCCATCTTTTGAGTTTCTTCGGCAATGGCTCCTGGCTTTTCATCTCCCGCCTTAAATTCCTTAAATTTTCTTTTGTAATAAAATCCTTCTTTCTGGGGCAGTTCCTTTAGGTAACCATCTATACGTTCATTCAGGTATTCAGGCGTCCACGCTTCCTTCTTCATGAGGCGGTACAATTCCTTCAGCCTGTCTTTCTCGTAATATACTTCCCCTCTGAAGCGCTTGAGTATATTATCCTTTTCAATGCTATCTATTAATCTATAAAAAAGGTCAATTTCTTCCAGGTCGCCTATCGGTTCCAGGTTCAGCTTACCAAACCATGTAAGGTTATCCTGTATCACTTCATTGCAAAAAGAATGGAAAGTATGTATCTGGATCTTATAAGCGGTGCTGCCAACAATTTTAAGCAGCCGGTTACGCATTTCTACTGCACCGTTATCGGTATAGGTAAGGCAAAGGATGTTGCCGGCATCAATATCCGTTTGCTGCAGGATATTGGCGATGCGCAATGCCAGTATCTGTGTTTTGCCGGTGCCCGGCCCGGCATTTACAATTACCGGTCCTTCAATCGTATCAACAGCCTTCCGTTGCCGTTCATTGAGCTTGTTGTATTCTTCCCTGAATTTTATATGCAGTTTTTCTTTTGAAAATGACATAAGCCAAAGTTAACCAATGAATGCCTGTATGTTCTCAACAAAAGTTTACTAATACTGAACTTATTGTATATAACCGATTTGTAGTATTGGCCGGCACTTTCCTTTATAATACATTTACCTTTGTTGCATTGCACACTATAGCCGTTGTACCAATTGAACAGCACAATCCAATTTCGAAAGAATAGGATTAAAAGCGGGAAATACAACTTCTTACAGTAAAACCTATTATTCACAGGAAAGCCGCATCATTTCTATTTGCGGCTTTCCTGCATTTATACGTTTGTATATTAAAATAACCGGTACAACTTATCCCGGTATCCGGCTGATATATTTTTCAATTTGCTTGATCTGGTCTACCACCTGCGCGGTTGAGGGTTTTAGCTCTTTGGCCCGGCGGAAATAATCCTTGGCAGCACGGAACTCCCGCTTGTTAATAAATATCTGGCACATTTGCAGGTAGGCGGCAGCCGTGTTTTCTTTGTCGGGGAGTCCTACCCGTATGGCCTTACGGATATATTCTTCCGCCTGCCGCATATTGCTTTTTTGCATGGCTATAGTGCCCAACTGAAAGTACGCCGCTCCTTCGGTTTCTTTCATGGGCATTCCAAGGCTCAGGCTCTTTTTCATCATGATTTCCGCCCCGTCAAAATCCTGCTTAAACATAGCCAGGTTCGATTTCAAAAAGTAATAAACGCTGCGCACCGGTTTAATGAGCAGGTTGGGAAAACGTATGGAATCCAGTATTTTTTGCGCGCCGTCAATATCCCCGTCTTCCATATAACCTTGTATCAAACGCATGGGGCCAAACAAAAAATGGCTTACAATTGCTACTAACGCAACAAGATATAAAGCAAATGCCGGCCAAAACCCGGAGGAGATATTTACCACAACAGCCAAAGCCAGCGCTAAAAACCCCAGCGGAAGCCTGTATTTAATTAATAAGGTGTAAAACTTCATACGCACATTTTAGGACGGCAAAGATAGGGGTTAAGGAGGATGCGGGTTCCGGAAATTTGCCCCCCGCTGCTACAGGGCAAGTGAAATATTGAATGACGGTATTTCATTGACTATCCGCTGTTTGGATTTATACGCTACAAATACACGAATTCGGATCAGTTCCAGTCGTCATTGATCTCCAGCCAGTAACCGTCCGGGTCGCGCAGCCATATCTGGCTTATGCCATCCACCCGTTTGCTAATAGCCATTTGTGTTCCGTTCACATCTTCCCAGGGGATGGATTTTTCCTTCAGCTTAAGGGTAAACGCCTCTACAGATGGTACGCTGAAGCAGGTATGATTGTTTTTGTAATATGCTTTTTTTGCTGTTGCACCCTGGATAATATGCATCTGGCTCCCGGGACCGATGCTTAACCAAATATGTTTACCATCATGAAAAGGTTCGGGTACCGTATCCAGTCCGAGCGTGTTGATATAAAAATCACCCGATCGCTGCAGATCCACCACATAAATGGCTACATGATTGATCTTTGCTTTACTATTTTGCACTTGTTGTGCCTGCCCTGTAAGAGAAACAGCTAATATTAAAAAAGAAAGGATTTGAATTAATTTCATATGAATGCTGAATTATTAAGGAATGAAAGTAGTAAAATAAGGGGTTAAAATGACCGGAAACTATTATTTTTGCGCCCTGCTTTAAACCGGATGGCATTAGCTGCTGATAAACCGGCCCCGTAGTTCAATGGATAGAATAGAAGTTTCCTAAACTTTAGATACAGGTTCGATTCCTGTCGGGGCTACTTTACTGATGCGGAGCTACACTCCATATCCGGGTTTGATTCCTGTTATCGTTGTGTTTTTATTGGGGGACACAGGTGACTTTCAGAATTTTTTTGTCCTCCGAGACTACTGAGCCCCACGGAATGGATCGCTGATTGCCATAAATCCGAGGGAAACAAGAAACAATTAAATTTAGCTAAACCAACAATCCACTGCTTGTCAACCTAACGCAGCTTGCTTATGACAGGCAGGGAAGGGGCTGTTCCGCTGCAATCATTTTCCTGCTTTTTGCAGGTACGACAGCAGATCAATTGTTTCTTTATCTGTTAAGGAATTTAAGAGTCCCTGCGGCATCATGGAAACAGGCGTTACTTCCTTCGACTGGATGGATGATTTGCTGATAACCACATCATTTTGTCCTACCACGCGCATGGTTACCTGGCGCTGGTTCTCCCCAACCAGGTTCCCGGAATAGGTTCTGCCATCGCGGGTAGTAATCACTACCATCTTATAATCGTCCTGGATCTCTTCGCTCGGGTTTAAGATATTGAAGAGCAGGTAATCTATATTTGACCGGTTGGAGCCGGTAAGGTCAGGGCCAATTTCGCCACCCTGCCCGTACATTTTATGACAACTGCCGCAGGTTCGCATGAATAACTGCCGACCATTACCTATATCCGGGCTTTTGGCCGCATCGCTGCTTAAAAGATGCTTATACCTGGCATAGGCTTTATCATCGCGCGGCTTATCATCAACAGGACCCCATATTTCCACAAAACCACTTCCCACAACTCTCCGTAATTGCCTGGCCACATTTGCAGACACATCTCTTTTGGGAACGCTATTTTCTTTGAGCGCCTGGCTAAGTATCCAGCCATATGCAGGACGGGAGGAAAGGGTTTGAACAGCGGCCGATTTTTCAGCTTCATTAAAATCTTTGTACTTTTTAATCAGCAATGATCCCAGGGATTGCTCGTTGAAAGCCGCAACAGACCGGATAACATCTATCCGCAACTGCGGGTCTTCGAGCAACGCAGGAAGCTCAGGTACCAACTCCTTTCGTTGCTGCGCTGTAAGCGCCTGGAGCGCTTTTTTTCTTTGACCCGGTTCAGCGTTCTTGTTTTTTAGCGTTGCCAGCGAACGTTGCGCGGCTTCCGTATCACCGAAAAGTTCAGTAATTTCCATGGCCAGTTGTGCCGCCTTGTCATTTGTTTTTTTGAGCGCGGCAAAAACCTGCTGCCAGGCAGGAGATGACCTGATATCCGTTCGATCCTCCATTCCGTTCCGCATTCCTTCCAGCAGGCTGACAAGGGTTTTGGGCCGGGTTCCGATAATATTAACCAACTCGTTCATTGCGCCGCCATCCACCGCACGGCGGGCGGTATAGCTGGCAATGAGCGGTATATTTGATTCCGAAGCAATTTTCAATGCACGGGCGGGGTCATCGTTAAACATAGGTTCCAGCCCGTACCAGATCATTTTTGGCAGGTTGTGATCACCGGTATCTTCTGCATGTTTTGCCAGTGCCGCGGCTATACTCCAGCTTATGTTTTTTTCCAGCCGCTGCATTGCTGAGGCCAGGTAAAGTCTTACTACCGGTGAAGGGTCCCCCGCCGCCATGGCAATAAACTGATCAGCGGCTTTGGAAGACGGCGAACGGTCTTCACACAATAATTGTATCGCCCATGCCCTGATATACGGATCCTTATCATTGAGCGCTTTCAGCAGCATATCACTGCCAGGCCCTTTTATTACGTGCAGCGCCCACATGGCCTTTAACCGGAAATCAGTATCAGGATTAGATTGAAATATTTCTAATAATATGCGTTGCGCTTCCGGATCCGTTTTTCCTTTAGCAGCCCTGCCCTGGAGTATAACCCTTGCGCGGCGGGCATGCCAGTCGCTCTTGCTGGTTTGCAGCGCCGCCAGATCCTTATCGCTCATTTTGGCAAGATCGCCATATCTTCCCGGCCAGTTTTCTGCTCCCGATTGCTCCGGCACAATCCTGAATATACGGCCCGTTTCGGCGTTCAATACTTTTTGTCCGCATATATCCGCATCGTGCCAGTCGAGCGCATATAGTCCGCCATCAGGCCCTATCTCCATGCTGAACCCTACCCACTGTGCATTATTGGCCTTCATAAAATCATCTCCATGACTGGCCACGAAGCCTGAACCCTGCGGCTTCAGGACATCGGAAAGAACCGCATGCTCGTGTATATTGGCCATGAATATCCTTCCCTTTTGCGATGCGGGAAACGCATCAGACTGGTAGATGCGTGCTCCGCCATGCGCAGACCGGTGGCTATGATCGGTTATTGTTTTAATATCGTCATATACGAAGGGATTAAAATGCTGACCGCCCTGACGGTGATAAATTCCGCCGGGGATAACGTGCCACATGTGAGGAATAACACAGGCGCTGATAAATAACTGCCCTTTGGCATCGTAATCAATACCCCACGGATTACTGAATCCATGGGCCACTACTTCAAACTTATCTTTGGTTGGATGATACCGCCATACGCCTCCATTGATGTCAGTGCCTTCTCCTTCCAGGATATTTTCAGGAAAAGGATCTTTATGTTTATACAGGCGGCCTTTGCCTTCCGGCTTTCTTACTTTGGAAGGTGTGGCAAACCCCTGGCATCCGTATAACCATCCATCGGGCCCCCAGTGCAGGCTGTTAAGGGTTTCATGCCGGTCGCGTATGCCCCACCCCGTTAGGCGTACTTCAATATCTTTTACATCTGCCACATCATCGTGATTACGGTCGGGAACGAAAAGCAGGTTGGGAGGTGCACCAATAAAAACACCATCAAACCCAACAGCAATGGCTGCCGGAAAAGCAAGCCCTTCCATAAATACTTTGCGGGTATCGGCCACGCCGTCGTGATTGGTATCTTCTAAAATAAGTATGCGGCTGTCGCCCGAATTGGAGAACCCATGCCCCCTTGATTCATAATCCCGGTTTTCTGCTATCCACAGGCGTCCGCGGTCGTCCCAGCAAAAGGCCATGGGTTGTGTCATCAACGGCTCGGCCGCCCACACGTTTACCTTGTATCCTTCTTTTACCGTCATGGCTTTAACCGCCTCTTCCGGTGTCAGGAACTTTGCTTCAAGCCCTTCCTGCTGTGCAATTTTCCACATCTCGGCACCGGCATACAAAGGATTTCCGTTTCCGGAAAATGCAACCCACTGCTCATTCAGCTTTACATCATTCAGATCACCCGTGTATACAACCAACTGGTGCCGGATCACTTCCGTTGCCCCGCTTTTTATTTGCCAGTCACCTTCCTTAGCGCGTGCCGGACCAATGCCCAGTTGCGAGTCTACACGCCAGTGCTGCGGATAACCTTTGTTTTCAGGATGATCAAATACCGCAATGTGTGCAAGGTCATCCCTTCCTTCTACCTGCATGCCCACATCTACCCATGTGGCGCGCTGCCCTTCCGCATGTTCATTGCGTTGCCTGGCGCTATTTATTACTTCGCCTTTAATACCCTCTTTCCATGGCATCCTGATAAACAGCCCGCCATAATCATATTTTCCAATGGTAATATCTGTTTTAGCCTCTCCTCTCCATTCGAGCGTAATCACAAACCGCCCGCTGTCATTGCGCATAGACCATTTTTGGGTTTCCGTTAGCATAGCATTCCCCTTGGCATCCAGCAGATCATACACTGTTTGCCATTTTACTTCGCTACCTTCCTTTTCCGTTATATAGGCTGATACTTTTTTCCAGTAATCACTTCCGGGATTATGAAAAAAATCGCGGCCGTTAACACGGGTAAATCCCCAGTAAATACCTGTTTGGTGCTTATGATGCGACGGGCTGTATTCTGTTAGTACCCCTTTACCATCGGGAGCGCTGAGCGGATGAAGATATGGCCTAAAGCCCTCCTCTGCATGCTGCACCAGCACAGGCTCCTTTGCACCTTTCCTGAAGACTGAAATAGTGCCCGATGGCTCATCCTGGCTTAAAAAAAGATCACTGCTCCCTGTGGTTAAAGCTTCCTGCTCCGCGGTTTTATCAGCATTAACGCAGGAAACAGCGCCTGAAATCACCAGGAACATGATCATCCACCAATAATTTTTTTTCATATAGCGTCAATCCGGTTTCTAAAATAAATAAAATGTAATATACTTATCTGAAGCTGGAATGTCAAGCGGTGCAATAGCTTTTGTCGTTAATTAGCAGAACGGCAAACGGAGAGGTCTGCCATGCGTGGTGTCTTCATCAATGCTATTAAAATAAGGCGCAAAAGTATCGTTGTATGATTATTACGCCGTATTTTCAATGCCCTGGTTCGTATCTACAAACCAGCTTCCAGCTTCCATTTCGTGGTGACCCAAAGCGGCGGGTACTCCATCACGATCTTATATCACTTTCAGGTAAAATCAAAATCAGGTTGTAACTTGCCAACCGCTGAAAAAGCCTCTATGCCTTGAGGCTGTTTTAAAAGGGCCGGTTTAGAAGATATGCCACTAATACACGAAGCCTCAAAGCGTTTTCCTTTGTGACCTTGTGACGTTGTGGCAAAATATTACGCCGGTACAGGTAAAAGAATAAACATCATTCAATTCAAAGATCACCATGCAATACCGCATCCTTGGTAAAACGGGTTTAAGCATATCAGCACTGGGCTTTGGCGTGTCGCCCGTAGGCAATGTATTTGAGCCGGTAGAAGAACAGGAAGGCATAAACGCTATTCACTATGCCATAGATAACGGCATCAATTTTTTTGACGTGGCGCCGTTTTATGGAGATACGCTTGCTGAAACCAGGCTTGGAAAAGCTCTGGAAGGAAAGCGAAAAGATATCGTACTGGCTACCAAATGTTGCAGGTATGCCACTCATTTCGATTTCTCGTACCAGCGGGTGCTGAGCAGCATTGATGAATCATTGAAAAGATTGAAGACGGATTATGTAGACCTGCTGCAGATCCATGACATAGAATTTGGCACGGAGGAGCAGCTACTCAATGAAGCTATACCCGCGGCACTAAAAGTAAAGGAAAGTGGTAAGGCCCGTTATATAGGATTCACCGGGTTGCCGGTGCGCTACCTGGCGCATATAGCCCGGCAAACGGATGTAGATACTGTACTTTCCTGGGCGCACTATAATTTATTGGAAGATGAGATCAATGATGAGCTGGTACCGCTTTCTTTGGAAAAAGGATTTGGCCTGATGAATGCCGCTCCCTTTTTACAGCGCATACTAACGGATGCTCCTTTACCTTCATGGCACAGGTCGCCCAAAGAAATGATCGCCATACAGCCCGCGCTGATCAGCCTTTGCCGTGCATATGGACTGGCGCTGAGCGATGTGGCCTTATCTTACGCCATCGCACACCCGCATATTGCAAGCACCATTACCGGCATGTGTGAGGTGGAAAAAGTTAAACAAAATATAGCTGCTGCCGGTCTTGATATTCCTAATGCGCTGTTACAGGATATTGAGAAGCTGGTAACACCTGTGAAAAATAAAATGTGGTTTGAAGGCCGCAGTGAAAACAACATCCCTAAACAACAATAGTTTTTATATGAGAGCTTTAGTTTTGGTTGAACCCGGTAAAACAGAGATCCGCGAAATACCAATGCCTGTGCCAACCGATGAGGAAGTGTTGCTGCGCATTGGCATGGTGGGGTTTTGCGGAGGCGATCTGAACGGATTCAAAGGCCTTTTTGAAATGCAGGAATACCCGAACGTGCTGGGGCATGAAGTGGGCGCCATTATAGAAGCAACAGGGAAAAATGTACCGGCAGGCTTTACACCCGGCATGAAGGTTACCCTGGATCCCTATTTAAACTGCGGTGTGTGTATTGCATGCCGCAAAGGCCGCTCCAACGCCTGTGTTGACAACAAAACAATGGGGGTAAGGCGTCCGGGTGCTATGACGGAATACATTACGGTGAACTGGAAGAAGCTGCATGCATCAGCAACTTTATCGTATAAAGAACTGGCGCTTGCTGAACCCCTTACGGTTGGCTTTCATGCCGCCAACAGGGGCAGGGTTCAGGCAGGCGACAAAGTATTGGTAATGGGCTGCGGTATAGTAGGACTGGGCGCCATTGCGGGGTCGTTAAACAAAGGAGCAGAAGTTTTTGCAGCAGATATAAGCGATTATAAAACCGGTATAGCTAAAGCCGTGGGCGCATCCTCGGCCATTAATACCACTACCAGCAATTTAAAGCAAGCCTTAGATGAATGGACAAATGGCGATGGCCCGGACGTTATCATAGAGGCGGTTGGTAATCATGAAACATACAGGGCGGCCGTTGAACTGGTGTCGTATACCGGCAGAGTAGTATATATAGGCTATGGCAAAAAACCGGTAGCATACAATACCGGCGTATTTGTAAGAAAAGAGATTGAAATACTGGGTTCCCGCAATTGCCTGGGTGATTTTCCGGTTGTAATTCAGTACCTGGAAGACGGCAGGTTTCCTGTTGACGCCGTTATATCCAAAACCGTATCGCTTGATCATGCCGGCGAAGCATTGCAGGACTGGTCGGAAAACAGGGGTAATATTACCAAGATCATGGTTGATTTTACACTGTAAATAAAAAAGATGAAATCTGCGATAACCATAGCGCTGGTGCCCCAAATAAAAAACGGGCCCTGGGTATTCTGGGAAAACTTGGAAGACTCCATTGCCAAAGCGGCTGCATTGGGATTTGATGCGGTTGAACTTTTTACGGCTTCGGCAACAGCGGTTGATACCACCCTGCTGCAGCAACTTTCAGACAGCTATCGTATACGGATATGCGCAGTGGGAACCGGGGCAGGAAAAGTAGTGCAGGGCTTAACGCTTACAGATGTTGATGCCGGAGTACGTTCGCGTGCTGTTAAGTTTATAAGTGAAATGATTGATTTTGGCGCAATCTTTAACGCGCCCGCTATCATTGGTTCCATGCAGGGAAATATACCACAGGGCACTGAAAGAACGATTGCTTTGCAATGGCTGAGTGAAGGAATAAGCATACTGGCTAATAAAGCGGAAAAGAAAGGCGTACCACTCGTATACGAACCATTGAACCGCTATGAAACCAATATATTCAATTGCTTTGCGGATGCCGTTGCCTGGTTAAAAACGCTTGATACAAATAATGTTCAATTGCTGGCCGACCTGTTTCATATGAATATAGAAGAAGCTTCCATACCTGAAACCATTTACCAATATGGCAGTTATATAGGACATGTACATTTTGCCGACAGCAACAGGCGCGCCATAGGTATGGGACATACTTCCATGAATGATATTGCAAAAGCCTTGCAATCCATATCTTACAGCGGCTACCTTTCTGCCGAAGTGTTTCCCTTGCCCAACAGCGATGCAGCAGCCAGGCAAACGATCAATGCTTTTAATACCTGGTTCAAATAAAAAACGATTATGCAAAAATTTTGTCTTACGCTCGACTTAATAGACGATCCCAAAAGCATTGAAGAATATGAAAACTGGCACAAGCCCGGCGTGGGGTGGCCGGAAGTGCGGCAAAACGACTTAGATGCCGGTATTACCAATATCGAAATATACCGCACAGGCAACAGGATGTTCATGATCCTGGAAACAGACGACAACTTCACCTTTGACAAAAAGAAACAGTTGGATGCCCATTGCGCCAAAGTGCAGGAGTGGGAAGAACTGATGTGGAAATACCAGCAGGCTATTCCCTGGGCAAAACCCGGCGCAAAATGGGTGCTGATGGAAAAGATCTTCCAGTTTGAAGGGAGATGAGCGGTATTCCGATGCCCTGGGTCGTGTTTCACGAACCAGCTCCAACTTTCAATAGCATGCAGCATTATATCGACTCTATATTGCGGGACATAGTCCCGGAAGAACATATTGATGGCGAAGTCCGGAGACTTCGCATAGCGGAAGGAAGTCTGGAGACTTCGCATAGCAGAATTTGCCTTTACTTTAAAAATGGTGCTATTAAAAAACTACCAATAAAAACCTGGCTATCCGATACCTACCTGTCTCTGATAATGGATTGTATATGCCACCAAAAAATAAACAAACTCCTTATCAATCTTTACAAATAAACAAAAAACCTCAGCTTAAAGACTATGGTGGAGACACGAAACGGGCGGTAGTATGCTAAAAATTACTTTCTCCTAACTCGTAATATGCGATGGTACCATCTAATTTAACAGGTCCATGATCTTCTGTAATATAAACTTTAGCAGTTTGATAAAAATTGCCGTCAAAGCTGGTTTCCATTTCAAACATTGTTGTGCTGAAAGTTCCATAGGGAACAGTTACAGAAACAGATTTTTCTTTCAGGGTTACAATATTGACCACCTTTCGACCCCACTCCTGCGTGGTTTCAACAGTCCACTTGTCGCCAATATTTCCGTTAAGATCATATAACAGTTGACTATCGCTAAATTGTTCAGAGCTGGCTTTATACACTTTATTTCCACAAATTTCAAGATAGCCCTCGGGCTCGGAGAATCCAACATCCGACATTGAGCGTACTTTATTTCGGGCTATTTTTTTTACAAATACACGGATCGAATCAACCCCGATAAGTTGCCTGTCATTTTTATATGCCAGACGAACACCATCCTGGTACCAGGGGCTGTTATTGCAGTTGGTATCGTCTTTTTTGCAGGATATTACCAAACATACGATAATCAAATAGCCTAATAAGATTCTATTCATTTGAATTTAATTTCACTTAAAAAGATGAAAATTAGAAATATATTGTGAATAGAAGCTTCTTTTTCTAATACCTCCTTTATTGCATAGGGAAACGACTAAAAAGGCTTTATCAATTATATACGTAACAGGAATCATGCCCTGGTTCGCAGGCGCGTGAAAATTGAACTAAATTAATCCCATGAAATACATATTCTTCTTCCTTTCACTTTTTTTACATCATGCTGCATACGCACAGCAGCAAACCTTATCAGCAAAAAACAACAAAGCTGAAAGATTGCAGATTGCCCGCTCCATGGAAAACAGCTTGCAAAAGGAATTGCTGGTTCAATGGTATCCCCGGTCTTTGGATACGGTATACGGAGGGTTTACAAGTTCCTATACTTATAATTTTAAACCGGCGCCCAACCAGGATAAAATGATCGTAACGCAGGCACGCCATACCTGGGTTAATGCAAAAGCGGCTGAACTATACCCTGCTGTTGTACATTATAAAACAGGCGCAAAGCATGGCTTTCTTTTTCTTAAAGATGTAATGTGGGATAAATCCTATGGTGGATTTTATACGCTGGTGGATCAAAAAGGAAAAGTAAAGCACAACGGTTTTGCAGCAAAAGAAGCATACGGCAATGCATTTGGTATTTATGCGCTTGCCGCTTATTATAAAGCATCAGGCGATACCGTCGCACTGCATCTCGCAAAGCAGGCCTTTGCCTGGCTGGAAAAACACAGCCACGACCCGGTATACAAAGGCTATTTTCAGCACATGCAAAGAGATGGCACTCCCGTTAAACGAAACGCTGATATTACTTCCACTTCCGACCTGGGATATAAAGACCAGAACAGCGCTATTCACCTGCTGGAAGCTTTCACCGAACTATACCTGGTATGGCCCGACCCGTTATTACGCGAACGCTTAAACGAAATGCTGCTGCTTATCAGGGATACCATTACCTCACCCAAGGGAAGCCTTACGCTTTTCTTTCAACCCGACTGGACGCCCGTTTCATTCAGTGATTCAGCTAAAGTAACTATTTTGAAACATCGCTACCTTGATCATGTTTCCTTTGGTCATGACGTGGAAACCGCCTGGCTCATGCTTGAAGCGTCCCATATATTGGGACTTGAAAACGACAGCATCACCCTCCTGAAAGCCAAACTTATGGTGGATCATGCTTTACGCAACGGCTGGGATAGCGCTGTTGGAGGATTTTATGATGAAGGCTATTATTTTAAAGGAGACGATAAGATCACGATCATAAAGGATAGCAAAAACTGGTGGGCGCAGGCAGAAGGAATGAACACCCTGTTATTCATGGCCGATCTTTTCCCAAACGATCCTTTACACTATTTTGAAAAGTTCAGGCAGCTCTGGAACTATACCCAAACCTACCTCATTGATCACGAATTCGGCGACTGGTATGAAGGCGGATTAGATAAACAGCCCGAACTCAAAAAAAGTCTCAAAGGCCATATCTGGAAAGCCACCTATCATCATTTCCGTTCATTGAGCAATTGCATCAGCGCTTTAAGAAAGGAATAAATGTTTCTTTTTACTTTTTCTCTTGAAAGAAAAAGTAACAAAAAGTTAAATCACGATAATGCTTTGCGACCTGATCTCCTGACCCTATTTTCAAATCCCCCATATTTTTCACATTTTCACATTCCTCACATTTCCACATTTCTCACATTCCTCACATTCTCAATAATACCGCCCCAACAACGGATGCTCAATGATCGTTTTTTTCATTTGCAGCGGATCAATAATCCCCTGCCTGGCATATACAATTTTACCCCCGGGCTCTACCAGGATAGTATAGGGCAGTGCGCCCTGCCAGTTAGAGTCTACCGCTTCAATAAGCTGGTACTTGTCATCCATACTAAAAATATAATTGGCATTGGAAGCCTGTTGTTTTTTCAGGAACTGCAATGCCTTTTCTTTTTTGGCAGGGTCGTCGGCACTGATGCTGATGAATTCGAAATCCCGTTTACGGTACATCCTGTTCATGGTTATAAACTCCGGGAATTCCGTAACGCAGGGACCGCACCAGGTGGCCCAGATATTGATTAAACGCAGCTTTTCAGAATCATTCTTCAGCAAATTTTTTATTCCTGCTACATCTATATCGTTCAGCTGTACCGGCTCTTTTGCCCACTCCTGCTGCGCCTTAACAATCCAATCGCTCTTTTCCTTCCATTTCGTTGAACATCCAAAAACTTTTGTAGTGGGTGTACTTACTTCCTTATTGGCAAGCAAAGCTTCTATAGCATTTCGCGTATCAAAATGCTTTGGCGTTTTGGCAGGATTTTCCACATCATCTATCCTTCCCTGGAAACGGAGTTTGCGGGCGCCATCAAAAATAAAAACATGTGGGGTAACGGCAGGTCTGTACGCTTTTGCCGTTGCCTGTGTATCGCCATCATACAGATACGGGAAATTGAATTGCTTTTCTTTGGCACGGATCTTCATTTCCTCAAAGGAATCGCTTAAATCTGTATAGTCCAGCTCGCTTAAGGTAATGGACTGTGGATCATTAGGCATAATGGCAACAACGGCAACGCCTTTGCCGGAATAATCAGCAGTAAGTTGTATGATGCGGTCTTCATAAGCCTGTGCGGTAGGGCAGTGATTACAGGTAAAGATGATCACCAATATTTTACTGTTTTTGAAAGATGCAAGTGTATAGGTTTTACCATCAACAGCGGGCAATGTAAAATCGGGCGCAGCGGCGCCTATAGCAAGGGTTTTATGCTCCCGGGGCGGTTGGGTATAAGCCGGAGAAGACTGCAATAAAATTAAAATGCTCAGCAGGAAAACTACAAATGAATGCTTCATAACTGAATATTTTACCAAAAGTTAGCATTTTTTGGGGTTACGGCTAAATAATGGCGCGTTTTGGATGCCAGAAGTAAAAGTCAGCTTCAACACAGCTTCCTGGTTGGCCGATAGTAAAAGCATCGCGCTCCTAACTGTCATTTCGCGCAGACACGAGCCGGGCGGTAACTCAACCTTAGCCCTTTATGCTATTCATCAATGCCTCAGGCGTATCGCTGAAAATAATTCGTTCTTCCGGGTGACCATATAAAAATCCTTCCGCCTCCATTTTATGTATGTGTGCCTCCAGGTGCCGGTAATAGCCCGCTGTATTGAGCATGAATATGCTTTTGTTGTGGATGTTCAACTGGTTCCAGGTAAGCATTTCAAACAGCTCATCTAAAGTTCCATAGCCGCCCGGCAAAACAATAGCAGCATCGCATAATTCATACATCAGCTTTTTTCGCTGATGAATATTATCGGTAACGATAAGTTCTGTTAACCCGGTATGCTGCTGTTCCCATTCTATAAGTATTTGAGGAATAACGCCGGTTACGTTACCTCCATTTTGCAATGCAGCATTGGCTACTGCCGACATCATGCCTTTGTTGCCGCCGCCATATATTAGCTCAAGCCGGGCTTCCGCTATCAGCTTACCGAGATGCGCCGCATCTTTTTCGTATTGCGGGTTGGCGCCTTGTTTGGATCCGCAAAAAACTGTTACCGCCTGAATTTGCATAAACCGTGTTTTGTGCTGCAATGATACGGAGCAACATACTTTCTATTCCATAAAAAATAAAAGTTTTATCTTTCCTCCTAAACTTTAATATACCATATGTCTCCCTGGCTGCTTTTTTCATTTGTGGTAGGATACTTTCTTTTGCTTTTAGTGGTAGCTTACTACACCTCGCGCAATTCTAACAACGACTCCTTTTTTATTGGCAATAAAAGCTCCAACTGGATGCTGGTGGCTTTTGGCATGATCGGCACTTCCCTGTCGGGCGTAACTTTTGTATCGGTACCGGGAACGGTAGGCGGCGCGGGCTTTGCGTATTTCCAGGTGGTTATCGGGTACCTGATCGGCTATTTTTTAATTGCATTTATTCTCCTGCCCCTGTATTACCGGCTGAACCTTACCTCCATCTATAATTACCTGCAGCACCGTTTTGGAATGATCTCCTATAAAACCGGCGCCCTGTTTTTTATCATCTCCAGAACATTGGGTGCAACAGCCAGGCTATATCTTGTTATCAATATCCTCCAGATATTTATTCTCGATAACCTGGGCATGCCTTTCTGGCTTACCACGGTTATTATACTGCTCATGATCATCCTCTATACTTTTGAAGGAGGCGTTAAAACCATTGTGTTTACAGATACCCTGCAAACTTCTTTTATGTTGCTGGGACTGGTTGTATGCACAATCTTTATTATGAACAACCTCGGGCATAGCTTTTCCGGAACACTGAATAAGCTGGGTGATCTCGGCTTAACCAGAATATTCAACACAGACATTAACAGCTCATCCCACTTCCTGAAACATATTCTGGGAGGCGTATTTATTACGGTTGCCATGACGGGGCTTGACCAGGAGATGATGCAAAAAAACATCAGTGTAAAGAACCTGAAAGATTCCCAGAAGAACATGGTTACTTTCAGCATCATCATGGCACTGGTAAACTTCCTGTTTCTTTTCTTAGGTGGTTTGTTGTATATTTTTGCTGCCGAAAAAGGAATCAATGTTCCACCTGATGACCTGTTTCCAACCGCAGCGCTGAGCTATATGCCAACCGCAGTATCCATTATATTCATCATCGGGTTGATCTCTGCGTTGTTCCCGAGTGCCGATGGCGCATTAACCGCGCTAACTTCTTCTTTTTGTATAGATATCCTGGGTCTAAAGCGGAAGGAGCACTGGAGTGAAAGCAAGCGGAGAAAGATAAGGCTGACGACCCATTTTACTTTTGCTTTTATATTTTTTATAGTTGTGTTAGGCTTTAAGCTGGTAGATAATAAATCTATCATTGATGTTATTCTTAAAGTAGCAGGCTTTACCTATGGTCCGCTGCTTGGCTTATTTGCTTTTGGTATCCTTAGCAAAAGAATCATTAATGACCGTTTATCGCTGATCGTTTGTTTGCTGGCCCCACTGCTGATCCTTGGTGTTGATATGATCAACAATATAGAATGGTATCAGCCGCAGTTAAATTTAACCGGACAGTGGGTTGAAAATATCAAATCGCTTTCCCTGTCGCTTTTCGGTAATTTCAAAATTGGATATGAGCTACTGATCTACAACGGCATGCTTACCTACCTCGGTTTGCTGGCTATTTCAAAAAAAACAGCTTCCGCAAACTAAATTTTTATACCGCACGTTATACAAAAGGAGGGCCACTGCATAAGCGGTGGCTTTACCATCTAAGGCTGTGTGAATGGTGAATAGTGAGATTCACTATTGCCTATTCACCCCCCTGATAACATACAGACAAAATTTGATTGACTTAACACTATTCGAATAAGATCTTTATCCTAAAACAACACGTATGAATGCAACCCTTAAAACTTTAAAGGAAAGACACTGGAAGGAAAGCATGGGCCACAGCAGTTGGCAGCTATTTAAGATAATGGCAGAATTTGTAGAAGGCTTTGAAGCCTTATGTAAGATCGGCCCCTGCATTTCCATATTTGGCTCGGCCCGTACAAAGCCGGGCACGCTATATTACGACCTCTCAGTAGAAATTGCCCGCAGGCTGTCGGAGGAAGGCTTTGGCGTTATTACCGGCGGCGGCCCCGGTATTATGGAAGCAGCCAATAAAGGAACGGTACTGGCAAATGGGAAAAGCGTGGGATTAAATATTGACCTGCCTTTTGAGCAACGGCCCAATGACTATATTGATAAGGATAAGCTGCTGAATTTTGATTACTTCTTTGTACGCAAGGTAATGTTCACCAAATATTCGCAGGGTTTTGTAATGATGCCCGGAGGCTTTGGGACCTTAGATGAGTTTTTTGAAGTAGCTACTTTAATACAAACGGAAAAGTTCAAACAAATGCCTATGGTGCTGGTGGGCAGGAAATACTGGCAGGGCCTGATAAACTGGCTCGAAGATGTGATGCTGGTGGAAGGCAATATCAACCCCGAAGACCTTGCCCTGTTTGAAATTGTTGATACCTCCGAAGAAGTGGTGAACTATATGTTAGACTATTACCGTACGAGACAACTGGCGCCGAATTTTTAGAGTGCCGTCAGCTTTCAGCAGTCAGATCCCGGGTTCAGGTTCAAGTTGCAGGTTTCAGGTCATTGCTGTCCGGTAAAAATAGAATAATTCTTTTTTCAAACGGCTGGTTGTGGT
>CALMQS010000098.1 GCA_937871285.1 uncultured Sphingobacteriales bacterium
TGCTATCGGGAGTACATAAAAAGATAGTGTTAAATCAGGCAAATGATGTCTGTATATTATCGTGAAAAGTGAGAGGATAGAAGTGAATAGGCAATGGGTAATAGTGAATTCACCTCTCACAATTCACTATTTACCCCTTCTCCTGTTTCACACAACACTAACAATATCCTAAAAGATAGTAAATGATTACGAAAACAAGTATAGAGCCAAGACAACCGCCACCCCATTTATAAGCGCCGTATCCTGCAAGTAAAGTTCTGAGCCAGTTTTGCATAAAATGTATTTTCAGTAAAGTATATATAAAATTGTGCCAGTGCAATAAATATAACTATTAGGTTTGATAATTCTTACCATTCCGGGAAATACCGGCTTAATGTAAAACTATTGTGGAAAAAATGGGACATTCCGGCTTTTCCTCATACCAGCGGGAAATGATAATAAAAGCTTGTGTGTTATACGCACAGGGGTATAAATCCGGTGAAAACCGCTGCAATTAAGCGGTTGGTTATTATTGCCCGCTGATCTCTTTCAACTTTGCCAGCGCCTTCGGCCAGGCAGTATTAAAATAATCAACAAAATTTTCTGTTTGAACCTTTTTCATTTTAGTTATTTTGTATTGGTGATCAGGGCTGGCTGTCGCCCGTTTTTAGCACCAGCACCCCTTTGCGTTTTACAATGTTTTTATAGTCCCACTGGATGTCTCTTGATTTTTTCAACCAGCGTTGTAAGTCTTTTGTATTGATCTGCGCTGCCGATGAGTAGCTTATAGACGCATCCCTGAATTTTTTACCTTTCAGTGCCAGCTTTTCCTCGTTAAACGATTGCCCGCTCCAAAACATCAGCCGTATATGATTCTTCAGCTTGCTGTAGCCTGCAACCGGATTTCCTTCCAGAAACCAAACAGGATGCCCGTGCCATATTTTATTTTCGGCTTCAGGCAGACCCTTACTGATCTCATGTGCCAGCAAAGTACAAATACTCCTGTCTTCCTCCGGCAATGTAGTATTGTACGTTTGGATATCGCTATTTAAGGCTCCGGACTGCTGCTTTTTGTTTTGGAGTGGCTTGGTGTTTTTGCTATTTTCCTTTACTTTGAACCGTACTATTTTTTCAATCAGATACAAAGGCAGGGGTTTGTCTGCGGGAAACTGCACAGAGCCTTTTCCCTGCTTGTACTGTGAGAGCTCTTTTGCAAATTGGGAGTGGCCCGACGGTGTTGCATAGAAGCCGATATGATTTTTGTACCCGGCAAAATATATCAATGGTTTGCCATTCAGCTTGTAAGCGGGTATAGCATAGCTGATACTTTCTTCTGCATTTGGCGCGATCTGCTTTATAGCTGAACGGATCTGCTTCAATCGTTCCTGGATGCCTTCCGGGAATTTTTTCATGTATTCATCAACTGTTTGAGATGCGGTCATTGTCATTATTTTTCCAGTACAACTTTTAAATGCTGCAGACCCTTTTCAAAATCCTTCCCCACATCAAAAAACAGGCCCATCAGGTTTAAGGGCCAGGGTGATCGGCCGGTGATCCCCCATGTTACCGATGTTTGGTCAGTTCCGGCGTCTTTTACAATAAAAAATGCCGCAGCAGGGTCGCCAAAACCAAAATCAAGTTCGGTTTCAATACGCTCCCCTTCCACAATTTTTGTAATCGTTTGCGATCCTTTACCTACTTTTTCCCCATCCCAGCTGTATTTAAAACCAACCTGCCCGTCTGTTCCTTCAGAGCTTGTTTTCATTTCCGGATCAGCCTTTTGCCATACGCCGAAGTTGTCCTGGTTCTTCACGTATTTAAGGTAGTTAAACACTTCCTGACGGGGCTTGTTAATAACGATCTGCCGCTCGCTTTTAAATGCTTTAGGAACAAACAGGGCCACTACAAGCAATAATGCGATTAGCCCGAGGAGAACAAACAGTATTTTCTTTACGACTTTCATTTTTTCCCGGTTTAAGCGTAATAGTATAATATTATATATTATAAAGGTAGACCTGGCCTGAGAAAAAAACAATGGCACCTTTTGCCATTTTGAGGGGGTATTTGCGACAAATATCTCAATAGTCCGAATACGGTGCCGGATATGTTAATATGGTTTCATTCCTTGACACATTGTTTTTATATTCCTGCTTTGCGGAAAGCGCTTTCCATTCGGCATCATCCCTGAATGCTTGCCAGTGCGCATCGCGGTCGGCCATGTTTTCAAAGCTGGTCATATACATCAGGTTGGGCATGCGGCTCCCGGCAATTACCTCACCATAAAAAACGGCATTGAACCGAAGTCTTTTGAAAAGAGGGATTTCTCCGCCTTCATTAAACATGTGCACTTTATTCCAATACAACTTTTCAGTAGCGCTTTCATAGCTGCGCAGCTCATATACCCTTTCCTTTTTGCCTGATTTTAATCCGGGGATGGCCGATTGTGGTGCAAGGTTAAAAGCACGCAGCAATATAGATTCCATACGGGTATAGGGGGCTGCATTGTAAGCTGCATCTGTATAAGCCTTTGCCGCATTAACATAACCGGCATCCTTTTGTAATTGTTGCGGCAGGGTAAGCCATTGTTCCATTGATCTGAGCGGAATAAGAACATATAGTTTTTTGTTGGCGGCAGTGTCATTATCCAGCGGTTTAAAAGCGCCAATGCTTTTAATGCCTGCTTTATGTAATGCCGGTATATAGGCCTCAGACAGGTATTTGTCTAATATTTCTTCCTGGGCGGGTGTGGTGAAATGGTACAACTTTATTTCATAAAATTCACGGCCGGCGTTTTTATGCTGCGCCATGGCGCTTGCAAAAAAAAGAATACTTAAAATGGTGGCAGGGACGAGAAACATACCTTTTTTAAACATGACAAATCGTTTTATCCGCTCAAAATAAACCAAATAAGCAAACGAAAATTTTTGGAGCTAACTTTTTTGGGTAATCCGGATTAATTTTTTTATTGATTTTCGTTGCTTCCGTTCGCACAAAACTGTTGTACAAATACCAACATATTAGTTCCAATGGTGAGATATAATATATATTTGTATCTGAAAAAACAATCGCTATGCCTTCATTTGATATGGTAAGTAAAGTAGACGCCCAGCTATTGGATAACGCTGTGAATGTTACGAAAAAGGAGATCACTAACCGTTTTGATTTTAAGAACGCGCATGTTGTGATTGATCTCAATAAAAAAGAATTCAAATTAAATATTGAAACAGACGATGACATGAAAATGCGGCAGTTAATGGATGTGCTGATCAGCCGGGCACATAAGCAGGGCATAGCGCCGGAGGCATTTGACCTGTCGAAAGAAGGGGCGCAAAGCGGTAAAGCATGGAAAAAAGAAGTAACGGTACGTAACGGTTTAAAACAGGAAGATGCCAAAAAGATCATTAAGCTCATTAAAGACTCCGGGTTAAAAGTTCAGGCATCCATAAATGATGACCTGGTACGGGTTACGGCAAAGAAAATAGACGACCTGCAGGCTGTGATCCAGGCTTCCAAAACATGGGAACTGGGTATTCCGTTGCAGTATGAGAATATGAGATCATGAAATTTGAGATTTCAAATTTCAAATTTGAAATGTTTGTGCACAACTCGGTCTAAAACCTGCGAAACTCCCTTTTTTTGTGCATAACCGGGTGCATTTCCGGTGCATAGTAAATCAGTAAAAAATTTGGAAACAGGTAAAACCATGACGTATCTTTATTGTACAAACGTTACAAGTAATACCGGAAACAGTAAGAAAGTAACACGATGAGCGGAAATCCGTCAGAAGATGGAAGCCCATCACGAAAGCATCGGGTAAGTAAGTATGAAAGCGCAAGCCAACATACCGAAATCACTTGATGCTTTCCTTTTTAGGAGGCATAAGATTCTGTGTTAGCCGTCAGCTATCGGTGGCTATTGAAATTTGAGATCTAAAATTTGAGATTGTGTCTCGCTTCGGATTTGAACGTCTTTGCGAGACCCTAAACCGATCTGAATAATGTGTGCTACTTTTTAAGGGTCGAAGCCTGCCTACCGGCAGGTAGGCAATCTCCAGGATCGGAGACGGATTTTTTTAGTTTGCAGTTTATGGTTTGTGGTTTATTGTTGGAGTTTCCCTTCGGATTTCGAATTTTCCTCTTCAAATTTAACATTTGAATTTTATCCGCCCCGGCGGACAAGCTTGCCTGCCGCAGGCAGGTTTGATTTTTGTGATTTGGTTCTTGATGCTTGCTTATACTCTGTATTCCTTCGAATTTCGTTCTTCCTGCTTCGAACTTAATTTAATACTCCATATACCCCAGCTTATTTAAAGCATAAAACAGGCAGGTAACATGAAGCGCCTGCAGTATTTTATTTTCTTTCAGCATTTGTTTGATCTCTTCAATGCTAAACAGGTATACTTCTATCTCTTCATTGTGGTCTAATTGCTGCTCCTGCACTTTTTTGCCGCCACGGGCAAGATACATATGCATGAGGTTGTTGTTGGTAGAAGGATTGGGAGATATTTTCCCCAGGTACTCGTAATCAGTGAATGTATACCCGGTTTCTTCCAGCAATTCACGTTCGATAGCCGCCTGCAGGGAAGGGTCGGTATCATCTACGCAGCCTCCCGGAATTTCCATGATGGTTTCGCCTAATGCATGCCGGTACTGGCGCACCATTACCACCTGGTTGTTTTCGGTAAGTGCCACGGCGGTTACCCAGGTAGGAAACTCATATACATAATAGGGGTCAATGATCTTTTGCTCCGGCGTTTCACACCTGTCTTTGCGGATCGTAAACCATGTGGCTTTATAAAGATATTCGGAAGACAGTATTTTCCATTTCAGGTCTTTCATATTTACTGCATTGACGCATTGATTAATTCGGCTATATCCAGCACTTCCACACCCGCTTCTTTCTCATTGCTCTTTACACCATCAGTAAGCATGGTATTACAATATGGACATGCTGATGCAATGACCGTGGCGCCGGTTTGCAGCGCTTCATTGGTTCTTTCGAGGTTAATTCGTGTGGATCCTTTCTCTTCTTCCTTCCACATTTGCGCTCCGCCGGCGCCGCAGCACATTCCTTTGCTCCCGCAGCGTTTCATTTCCACCAGCTCGGCGTCAAGCGCCTGCAGCACTTTACGCGGCGCTTCATAAATATTATTGGCGCGGCCCAAATAGCAACTGTCGTGGTAGGTAATGCGTTTCCCTTTGAAATCCCCGGTTTCTTTCATTCTGATCTTTCCCTCATCAATCAACTGCTGCAGAAAAACGGCGTGGTGTATCACTTCGTAATTACCCCCCAGTTGGGGATATTCATTTTTCAGGATATTAAAACAATGCGGACAGGCAGTAACGATTTTTTTGATCCCGTAATTGTTGAGCGTTTGGATATTCTGGTAAGCCATCATCTGGAACAAAAATTCATTGCCGGCCCTTCTTGCCGGGTCGCCGGTACAGGCTTCTTCTTTTCCAAGAATGGCATATTTTACCTGCACCTTATTAAGAATGCTTACAAAAGCCTTTGTTATTTTTTGTGCCCGCTGATCAAAACTACCGGCACAGCCTACCCAAAATAATATGTCGGGACTTTCCTGGCTGGCATACAATGCCGACATTACCGGAATCTCCATGCTGAATTTGATTTTAGTTTCAAAGCTAAACGAAATTTATCATTATACTATTTTACGGCGCTGGAGGTTATGGGCACATTATGTTTTTGAACATAAGCAGGGCCTTAACAAATCTGTTAATACCTTTGAATGGTTTTAACAACCCATTACCAGGCATGAACCGTATAGCTACGCTTATTATTGTTTTGTTTATAACGAATATAAGTTTCGGACAGCATTTTACACCCACCGACGAAGGATCGGAGATCGGGTTTAAGATCAGGAATTTTGGCGTGAACGTGAGCGGAAGCTTTAAAGGGTTGGAGGGAAAGATCATTTTCTTTCCCGATAGCCTCAGCGCTTCTCATTTTGATGTAACGATAGACGTTAAAACGATCAATACCGGCATTAACCAGCGTGATAATCATTTACGGTCGGAAGATTATTTTGAGATCGCTAAGTACCCGCATATTCACTTTCTGTCTGAACGAATCACAACGAGCACAAACAAAGCATATCTTTTTGTTTTCGGAAAGCTTACCATTAAAGATATTACCAAAGAAATTTCCTTCCCGTTTAAAGTAACTCCCAAAGATGATGACTATATTTTTGAGGGCGAATTTACATTAAACCGCCGGGACTATAACGTAGGTGGCGGCAGCATTACCATGGGGGATAATGTTACGCTAAACCTTAAAGTGCTGGCAAAAAGCGATAAATGAATGTGGGGTACAGGTCTCAAGTTACAGGTTGCAGGGGTATTTCCTTGTAACCCTGTAACCTGTAACCCTGTAACCTGCAACAGTTTACCCCGTTTCCCCCGCCCATTTATCTCTGTCATCGGGACTGAACTGCCAGGGTGCGAAATTATTTTCGATATTGCTGAACATCGCGTTCCATTCCTGGGGAGCGTTGCTTTCTTCCATAACCAGTGAACGGCGCAATTCCAGGATGATCTCAAGCGGGCTGATGCTTACCGGGCATTCTTCAACACAGGCATTACAGGTAGTACAGGCGCGCAGTTCCTCAACTGTAATATAATCATGCAATAGGGTTTTGCCATCATCTTTAAACGTCCCGTTTATCCTGATGTTTTTCCCGGTCTCTTCCACGCGGTCCCTTGTATCCATCATGATCTTCCGGGGCGACAATGCTTTTCCGGTGATAGTAGCAGGGCAGGCGGCAGAACATCTTCCGCATTCGGTACAGGAATAGGCATCGAGTAAATTTCTCCAGGTTAAGTCAAATACATCCTTAGCGCCAAAGCGGGAGGGAGGAGCTGCGTCTGCAGGAGCCAGCTCCGGCTGCATGGCGTACAATACTTCGTTTTGAACAGCAGGCATATTGTTCATTTCTCCTTTGGGCAGCAATCTTGCGTAGTAAGCATTGGGAAAGGCCAGCATGATATGCAGGTGCTTGGAATAAGGCAGGTAGTTCATAAACGCCAGGATGCCCAGTATATGCAGCCACCAGCAGCTTCTTTCTATAGCCACCAGCATAGCTTCATTCAATGAACTATACAATGGGGTAAGCATGCCCGATACCCAAAACCGGTCTGTGGCGTTTTCTCCATAATGTCCATATCCCTTACTTTGTAATACCAGGTCTGTGCTGTTCATGGTTAAAAAAAGCAGCATCAGCACAATCTCTGTGATCAATATATAGTTCGCGTCGCTGCGGGGCCATCCGTCTAAGTCTTTACTGATAAATCTTTTCAGTTTTATAATGTTTCTGCGGATGAGGAAAATAGCGCAGGATACGATTACGAGCACCGCCAGTATTTCAAATGCATTGATCAGGAAACCATACAAGCTGCCCAAAACAGGTGCAAACAGCCGGTGTGTTCCCAATATGCCGTCTAATATAATTTCCAGCACTTCTATATTGATGATGATAAAGCCGGCATATACAAAAAAGTGAAGCACCGCAACCAATGGGTTCCTAAACATTTTTTTTTGCCCGAAGGCAAGCAGCAGCACATTTTTCCAGCGAACGGAGGGCTGATCGCTGTAATCTGCATCGCGCCCGGTAAGTATATTTTTACGTATACCCGAAATGCGTTTTGCAAACAGGCCAATGCCCGTGGCAGCGGCAATAATAAAAATAACCTGCGAAACAATATGCATCATAACATAGTTGTAATGCTAAGGTAGGATGTTTAGTACGAATTGTTTTATTCATTAATACCCCTTAGTTTTGATACGATCAATTCATGAAGGATGAAGAACTACATTCTTACTAAGGAAAAAATAGACAAGATACTAAGGCGGATAGCATTTGAAATAGTGGAACGTAATACAGGCGAAGACCAGATATTACTGGCAGGCATCAGGGAAAACGGGTTGGTAATTGCTCAAAAGCTGCAACAACTGTTAACGGGTATTTTTAAAGGACAAATTGAGGTGATGGACATAGGGGTAGATGATAAAAGGCGTCCCGGAAAGATCACGTTAAGCAGTGAGCGAAGTTTTGACGATGCCGTGGTAATTGTAGTGGATGATGTGGCCAATAGCGGTAAAACCATGCTTTACGCACTAAAGCCTTTCTTACAGGATCAGCCCAAAAAGATCCAGACGCTTGCCCTTGTAGACAGAACGCATAAAACCTTTCCGGTGCATACCGACTACGTTGGATATGCCGTGGCTACTACTTTACAGGAACACATATTTGTTGAAGTGGAAAACGGGCATATTTCCGGAGCCTGGTTAGAATAATTTTGAGCATTTCCTTATTTCCCCCGAAATTCGATGTGCATATATTTTTGATTGCAAACTATAATGATATATTATGGACACCAAAATTAAAGAGCGGGTAAACGCATGGCTCAACGGATCTTTTGATGAAGCCACTAAAAACGAAATAAGAACAACACAGGCGGAAAACCCCGATGAGCTTACGGAAGCCTTTTACCGTAATCTTGAATTTGGAACCGGCGGGTTAAGAGGTATTATGGGCGCAGGCACCAACCGGATTAATAAATATACCATTGGAATGGCCACGCAGGGCTATGCCAACTATTTAAAGAAAGCCTATCCGGATAACAGGATAAGCGTAGCCATTGCGCACGACAGCCGCAATAACAGCCGCCAGTTTGCAGAAATTACAGCCCATGTTATGGCTGCCAACGGCATAAAGGTATTCCTGTTTGAATCGCTGCGGCCCACGCCGGAACTGTCTTTTGCTATCCGCCAATTGGGTTGTAAGGGGGGCGTAGTATGTACGGCTTCCCATAATCCTAAAGAATACAATGGCTATAAGGCCTACTGGAACGACGGGGGACAATTAGTACCGCCACACGATAAAAATGTGATTGCCGAAGTAGATAAAATTGCTTCTGTTGATGAAGTGAAATGGAGCCTGCCTGCCGGACAGGAAGGTGGGGGAGAAGCGCTTATTCAACTCATTGGCAGGGATATGGATGAAGCTTACTGGCAGATGGCAAAGGATTTGAGCGTATATCCCGATGTAATTGCAAAACAGCATGATCTCAAAATCGTATACACTCCCATACACGGTACAGGCATTATGCTGGTGCCGGAATTATTGAAAAGGTATGGTTTTACCAATGTTACGATCGTAGAAGAGCAGGCGAAGCCGGATGGTAATTTTCCAACAGTGGTATATCCTAACCCGGAAGAAAGTGAAGCCATGAGCATCGGGTTAAAAAAAGCGAAAGAACTGGATGCCGATATTCTTTTGGGAACCGATCCCGATGCCGACAGGGTAGGCATTGCCGTTAAAGATCACAAAGGGAGCTGGGTGCTGGTAAATGGTAATCAAACCGCCGTGCTTGCTTTTAATTATCTTATAGAAGCGCGTAAAGCCAAGGGCATTGCGAAGCCCAACGATATGGTAGTAAAAACCATTGTAACCACCGATATGATCAACCGCATAGCCGGTGAAAATAACGTTACCTGCTATGATGTGCTCACCGGCTTTAAATGGATTGCGGAGCTCATCAAAGAAAAAGAGAGCAGTGAAAATTATATTATCGGCGGCGAAGAAAGCTATGGCTTAATGGTAGGTTCAAAATTGAGGGATAAGGATGCGGTAAGCGCCGTGGCCATACTCAGCGAAATGGCCGCTTATGAAAAAAATAAGGGAAGAAGCCTTTTTGAAAAGCTGATTGACCTGTATGTGCAGTATGGGTATTATAAAGAACATCTTATTTCCATTACCAAAAAAGGTATGCGCGGACAGGAAGAGATTGCTGAAATGATGGAATCTTTCCGGCAGCACACGCCTCAATCCATTAACGGATCGCGGGTAGTGCAGTTGCTGGATTATGAATTGCGGAAAGGGAAGAATCCCGTAACCTGGGAAGAATGGGAGATCAGGCTGCCGAAATCCAATGTGCTGCAGTTTATCCTGGAAGATGGCAGCAAGATTTCCGCAAGACCCTCAGGCACCGAACCTAAAATAAAATTTTATTTTAGTGTAAATGCAAAGCTTGCCGGCGCGGGCGATTTCGACAAAGTGAGCACCGAACTGGATCAGCGCATACAAAACATTATTACGGATTTAAAGCTGAAGTAATAAATATTTTTCATGAGCCGGTTTACACGAAGGAAATTCCTGCACACGTCTGCCGCATTACTGGGAGCAACCATTGCCGGTTCTTCTTTTGATACTAAAAAGAAGCAACTCTTATTGTCTTTTTCCACGTTGGGATGCCCCGACTGGAACTTTCAGCAAATTGCTGATTTTGCAGCAGCGCATGCCTATGAGGGTATTGAACTAAGAGGTATACAGCGTGAGCTGGATCTTACAAAATGTTCCGTATTCCGTACTGCGCAAAGCAGGTCCAACACGGTTTCGCTGATGAAAGAAAAAGAACTGCGGTTTGCGGGACTGGGCTCTTCCGCCACCCTGCACTTTGCTGAAGGAGCGGAAAGGAATAAGAACATAGATGAAGGCCGCCGGTTCATTGATCTTGCACAGCAAATAAACTGCCCCTATGTACGGGTGTTTCCCAATAACTTTCCCAAAGACCAGGATAGAAATGAAACAATGGATCTTATTGCCAGCGGTTTGCTGGAGCTGGGTAACTATGCTAATGGCAGCAAGGTAACGGTATTGATGGAAACCCATGGCGATGTGGTTAAAACGAGCGACCTGGAAAAGATCATGCAATCGGCCGAACATGCGCATACCGGACTGGTGTGGGATATAGCTAATATGTGGTCGGTAACGCAGGAGCCCCCAATGGAGGTATATCAAAAATTAAAAAAATATATTCGCCATACCCATATCAAAGATGGAAAGTTAGCCGACGGAAAGTTACAATATACGCTTTTAGGCCAGGGTGAAGTGCCTCTGTCTGAAGCAATAGAAGCTTTGGAAAAAGGAGGGTATAAGGGATATTATAGTTTTGAATGGGAAAAATTATGGCATCCCGAAATTGAAGAACCGGCAATTGCGCTGGCTGATTATCCTATATCAATTCAACAGTATTTTTAAACCATAAACTGCTGCGCTGGTCCATCTTTTTTCCAAAAATTGCAGCATTTTCCTGTCATTGAGCGATGAAAACCCGCTTTTTACCGAATAGTAACAATTTCAAAAAATTATACTTTTATATTTGTGACCTGAATCCCATTTCTATGATCATTTAATAAATGATCCGGATATAGAACGGAAAAGCCTTTTTGTTTCAACCAAATTTTACGTAATGAAAAAGCTTTTACTTTTAGGATTCACCTGCTCTATTTATTTTATGCTGCCCGTACAGGCACAGGTTATCGAAAAAACAGTTCCTTATCCCACAAAATCACCGCAGATAGCGGTAAATGTTCAGGGCACTTACAATGGTTTTTCTTATCCCGCCACTTATGGGATAGGTATTGATCTTAAGCTCATGCTTAACGCGCAGCAAAACGCCGATGCCTATAACCAGTATGTTATTACGGTAAAAGGAACGCATACCATTCCAACGGATGGCCCGCTCTGGGGTTCATTTGATGATGGTAAGTTCAATAACGTAAGCGCTATCATTCTTATGGGGGGATACAGGTTTAATTTTGGAGCACCACGTTACCTGCACCAGGATTTTAAAAGGGAAACAGGCGGATGGTTTCTTGAACTCGATGGCGGAGGCGCCCATTACCGTTATTCCAAAACCAGGCTCCGGCCTGTGATCTCCACTACCGTGGGATGCGCTGTAGCGCCGCATCTCGATATTATAGGATCATATACCTATAGCGGTACATGGCTAACCAGCGAAAGAAAATTTCCGCTGGCCGTTTTTGGAATGGGTGTACAATATAAATTATAAAATCATTTTTGAAACAGCAAACTGTTCATCAGTAATTGCTGCATATAACGAAGCCCTTTTTCTCTTGTAAACGCGATGTTGCGTTCGGGCACCTCATTAATGCCCGGGTAGTTGTCTACAGCTTTGCTTACACTATCTTCTCTTAAAAAATGCAGCATGGCATAGGGAGAACGATTGGTATAATTAGAAGGGTCGTTATTAATACTTCCCGCAAATACATATTGCGGGTGAAAGCTGGCTACCTGGTAAATACCTTCATAGTTTTCCTGGCGGAGCAATTGCTCTGCCCGTTCCACAAGACTGAGATAAACATCGAATAACCGGAAGCTGTTGGGCAGGATTAAGAAAGCGGTTTCTATATCACTGCTGTCATCCAGCAGGCGCAGCATCATTAATGCGGTTTCCAGCGTGGTTGCCGTACCGGCATCGGCTAATACCTGATAATGAATGGAACCACGCTTCAATTCTTTCGCGGCAAACGGGCAAAAATTACAGCCTACCACTACATCAGTGATCCACTTTTTTGTTTGTGCTATAATTTGTTCTCTATGGCGATCGTTCATTTTAAATTTTCAGGTCATGGATTTAATATACAGTGCTTCTACTTTTTTTCTTGCCCAGGGCGTTTTACGCAAAAACTTAAGGGAAGAATTGATGCTGGGATTACTGGTGAAACAATTGATCCTGATCATACTGCCCAGATCCTCCCACCCAAAATGATGCACCAGTTCTTTAAGGATCATTTCGAGTGTTTTGCCATGAAGCGGGTCGTTGGATGTCATGCATAACGTTTGTAACAAAGATAGCCGTAATGCATTAGTCTGAACCTGTAAAGGCCGTTAAATTACCTTTGCATCAAAAACTCCGTTTTTTTAAATCAATCTCTATAATTTACCTTCCGGTCATATTGATCATTTTATATCCGCTTGTATTAAATTTTTTCCCGTCTTTATCTACAGCAGTAGCTTCCATCCGGGTAAGCTCGCCCTTTGAGGTATCTGTTGATTCCATTTTGAGCATTACACCGTTGGCTACGCCCTGCATGTCCGGAAAGCCTTTGCCTTTCGTTGCCTTACCGCCGCCCATCGCCATGGCCATACTTTTGGCATAGTCGCCAAAGCCTGACCCCAGCTCACTGGTGATCCAAACCAGCGTTTCAGCTTTATCGCTGCTTATTTTATACTGTTCGCAGGTATAGCCGAGTATCTTTTCTGATTTACCGGTTTTGGTAATCTTTCCATCCGGCGTATCCTCTGCGTTTACGCCGGCTTTGTCCGTAACCTGGTCTATCAGCTTCTTTATATCCATAACCATTGCCATTTTTTGCGCCTCCATCAGGGTAAGCATTTTCATAGATTTCATATCATATACCATAAACATAGCGGTTTGTCCGCCCATGCCAATGCCTGTATAACCGGCTTCCGAATACCACATGCTCATTTCCTGTCCCTTTTTCAGTTTATCATTTTTACCGGAGAACATTTCATAGGTAACGCCCAGCTTAAACTGGTATTCCTCGGGGAGCTTCGCGCTTTCCTGCGCATATATATCAGCAGCGGAAAATATGTTCCATACCAATGCAAAGATCACAGGAGCGTAAAACAATATGAATGACCGGAAGCGTATAGTGGATTTGTTGTTCATAACGAAGCAATTTTTGAATAAAAATATTTAGCACTCAATATACATCATTTTCCATAGCATATAGCAGTAAAGCGGCTCCGCACAGATACGAGGGTACCGTTGTAACTTAGTTTATAATTGGGTTAATTAATATTTTGATGTGCTACATGTGAAAATATTTCAATGATAAGGCCGTAATCTTTCATGTCTTTGTTAGCGGGTGCATTTAAAATTGTCGCACCGCTTTGCTTCGTGTGGGCGGTGGAGACACCGCCCACGGCAGGCCGCCCCGGTTGGTGTCCCCACCAACCGGCGACAATTTTAAATGCACCCTTGTTAGCTATATAACTTCATCGTATTTGTTTCTTTAGTACATTAGCGTATGAAACGAAGGATGATACACTTCTTCACACAGGGGAATGTATATGCGAAGTTCCATTCGGTCACTAAAAAAATCAATAGCTACAAATGAAAAAAATATCAACCATTTATATGAAGCGCATTGCTCAGTATCTTATACTGCCGGTTGCTTTTATGCTGTCTGTAGTGTCTTCGCCTGCCAAAAGCATCATTTTTTCTGAAAAGCCAGCCGATCCGGCTATTGAAGGGCGCTGGGATATCACGATTGAAGACGGCGGTAAAAAATTTCCGGCCTGGCTTGAAATTATGCACTCGGGGCATAAACGCCTGGTAGGGCAGTATGTAGGGATTACCGGAAGCGCCCGTCCCGTGTCTATTATTCACTTCAATAACGGAAAGTTAAGTTTCAGCTTACCCCCGCAGTGGGAGGAAGAGGATAATGATCTTTCTTTTGAAGGAAGCCTGCAGGGAGAGCTATTGACAGGTACTATGATTGCCGCCGATGGAAAAACCTATAACTGGACGGCCCGCAGGGCGCCTTTGCTGATAAGAGACAAAGCGCCGGTGTGGGGAACGCCTGTAAAGCTATTTAATGGTAGAGACCTCACGGGTTGGAAAGCACTCGGAGAAAATCAATGGGTTGTGGAGAACGGGGTATTAAAAAGCCCGCGCTCCGGCGCTAACCTCATCACGGAGAAAACATTCACCGATTTTAAACTGCATGTTGAATTTCGTTGCCCCAGCGGCAGCAACAGCGGCATTTACCTGCGCGGCCGCTATGAAGTGCAGATAGAAGACAGCAAAGGGAAACAACCGCAAAAGGATTTGCTGGGAGCGGTATACGGATTTCTTACACCCAGCGAGATGGCTGCTAAAGATGCCGGCGAATGGCAGGCTTATGACATTACGCTTGTGGGCAGAATGATTACCGTTGTACTGAATGGTAAAACGGTAATTTGCAACCAGGCAATACCCGGCATTACCGGTGGCGCTTTAGACAGCAACGAAGGAGAACCGGGTCCCTTATACATACAGGGAGATCACGGGCCAATTGAATACAGGAATATTGTATTAACACCTGCTAAATAGCGTTTATAGTTTGGAAGTTTATAGTTGGAGTTTGAACGTGCGGTATAGATAGATGTAAAAACGCAATTTAGCCACAAAAACACGAAGCCTCAAAGCGGTTTCCTTTGTACCCTGGTGACTTTGTGGCTAAATCAGCAATTACCGAAATATGAACTGTAAGCATTTAATTACATTTTGATAGTGACCCGCTTAAGTTAGGTTCGCAGATCAGCTGCCCATCTGCGCTGTCTCTTTCTAAAAATATCAGGAACTATAGTAGTATTATGCATATCCTGAAAAAAAATCCCCGGCTGTATTGCCGGGGGATAATCAGTATAGCAATAAAAAACTATTGTTTGCTTATTTTGAACATAATACCGGAATCGGTAACTGCATACAATGCACCATTACTTTGAGCCACATCGCGTATCCTTTCCTTTTGATCTTCTAACAGTCTTTCTTCTCCTACTACTTTATTGTTCTCAATCACCAGCCTCGCAATATGTGTGCTGGCCAGTCCGCCGATAAACAGGTTGTTTTTCCATTCGGGGATGTCATCTCCGGTGTAAAAAACCATACCACTGGGGGCAAGTACCGGATCCCAGTAATATACAGGTTGCTCCATACCTTCTTTTTGCTGGATAGAGTCGCCGATCTTCCTGCCATCATATTCAATGCCGTATGTAATCGTTGGCCAGCCGTAATTTTTGCCGGGTTTAATAAGGTTCAGTTCATCGCCGCCACGGGGTCCAAATTCCACTTCCCATAAATCGCCGGTAACAGGATGCAGGTCGAGGCTTTGGGCATTGCGTATACCATACGCGTAAATTTCGGGCATAGCGTCCTTCTGGCCTATGAAAGGATTACCCGGAGCAGGTTTACCTTCTTTGGTGATCTTAAAGATCTTTCCAAGACCCGAGTTCAGCCATTGCGACTGCTTCCGTCCTTCCAGTATGGATCTTTCACCCGTGCTTACAAAAAGATTGCCGTCTTTATCAAATACCAGGCGGGAACCAAAATGCAGCTTACTGTCGAGCGCGGGTGTGGCGCGAAAAATAACTGTTGGGTTTTGGATAGTAGCTTCATCGTCTGCTATTTTCCCTTTGGCCACTGACATCAGGTTTCCTTTTCCCTGTTTTTCGGAAAAGGACCAGTAGATGATTTTATTTTGCGCAAAATCGGGATCCAATGCAACATCAAGCATGCCGCCCTGGCCGGCATCTTCTACTTTTGGAAAACCCGTAATTTTTTTAACCAATGCGCCATCAGCACTATGGATCTCCATGTAACCCGATTTTTCTGTTACCAGCAGCCGGCCATCGGGCATAGGCACTACTGCCCATGGTCTGCCCAGGTTTTCGGCTATCTTTTCTACTTTATAAGGCGTGGTTGTTTTCACCCCGTTTACTCTTGTTTGTCCTTCAAAAGCGGGCTTATAATCTGTGTTGGCGGCTTTTGTTTCCACAGGCGAAAGCGTTGTGGTGTCGGCAGCGGGAGCGCTGGCTGTGTTTGCTGAAGAGTTATTGGCGGAACACCCGGAAAAGGAAATTGCAGCAACAATAACTGAAAAACACGCGAAGGTTTTTATTTGCATAAAATTGTCTTTGGTTTTGTAAGTGTAAATATAATCAAAGTGCTGGTTTTATGGCGCCTGTTTAATTATTACAACAAAACAACCCCCTTCTCACACATCCTTTTCTTTTCTTCGGAAGACCATATACTTACCTGCACTTCCCCAATATGCGATTTTCTTAATAAAAACATGCACAATCTTGATTGGCCAATGCCTCCGCCAATGCTTTCGGGCAATTTGCCGGTCAGTAAACTGCTATGGAAAGAAAGGGTTGATTTTTGTTCGCAATTTTTTTCTTTTAGCTGTTTGATTAATGCACTTTTATCTACACGAATACCCATAGAAGAAAGCTCAAATGCAGACTGCAAAACAGGGTGCCATACAATGATATCTCCGTTTAAGCCTTTGTACCCTTCTTCGTTTTCAGTGCTCCAGTCGTCATAGTCTGCTGCGCGACCATCATGCGGTTCACCATGTGACAGTTTGTTGCCAATACCTATAATAAATACCGCTCCGAATGCTTTTGCAATAGCGTTTTCTCTTTCCTTGGGTGAAAGGCCGGGGAAGCGTTGTAACAGCTCTTCCGAATGAATAAAATGTATCTGTTCCGGAAGCTGAGGCGGCATATCCGGGTAATACTGATAAACAATCTGTTCAGTTTCTTTTAAAGCATTAAATATAGCGCTTACGGTTTCTTTCAGGTACGATAAAGTTCTGTCCGTAATATCAATATGCTTTTCCCAGTCCCACTGATCAACATAAATAGAATGTATGGGACTGTAATCTTCATCCGGCCGAAGTGCACGCATATCAGTAAGAATTCCCCTGCCGGTATCTACATCCAGCTCTTTTAACCGAACACGCTTCCATTTGGCCAAAGAATGAACAACTACAGCGCGTTGTTCATTCAAAGATTTAACAGGAAATGAAACAGGCCGCTCAATGCCATTCAGGTCATCATTCAACCCCGTTCCATCTAACACAATAAGCGGAGATGACACTTTTGTCAGGTGTAAATAATCACAAAGAAACCGGCTAAAAGTATCTTTTACCAGTGTTATTGCCGCTTCCCTTTGCAAAATTTCATTCATCCTTATAATATTTTGGAAGGCAAATGTCGGGTTTTAATTTAATTTTCAATATTTTACTGCCATTTGAACTTTTACTATGTCTGCTGCAATTAACTGGGCCGAAGCCATTAAGCCGCTTATAAAAAAATACGGGGATACAAAGCATCCGCTGGATCATGGTAATTTGTACCAGTTGGTGGTTATGGTGGTTTTATCGGCGCAGGATTCCGACAGGCATATCAATGAGATCGCCCCCAAATTATTTGAAGCTTTCCCGGATATGCAGGCGCTTTCCAAAGCCACTCCCGAAACCTTAATGCCGTTTATTGGTTCGGTGCGCAATTTTGGCAATAAAATAAAATGGCTGATGGAAATGGGGCAGCGGATCAAAGAAGATAAAAATATACCGCTGACGCTGGATGAACTCACCGCTTTAAAAGGTATTGGCAGGAAATCGGCCAACGTTATTTTACGTGAATCGGGTAAGCCGGCAGAAGGCGTGATTGTTGATCTGCATGTGGTGCGGGTAGCTCCCCGGCTTGGTATTGCCTCCGGCAGCGATGCCAATAAAATTGAAAAGCAACTGATGGCTGTATTGCCTCAAAAGGAATGGGATGCAGGTATGGCGATGTCTTTTCTGGGGAGAGCCATTTGCCGGCCGCAGCCTAAATGTACACTATGTCTTATGCGTACGGTTTGCGCTTACTACAAAGCCAATAACTAAGCGGACTTTTGCCCGTATTCCCGGTTATTCAGATTCGGCTTCAAGCGCTACTTCGGCGAGGGGAGTATTGTTTTTAATGCTCAGTTGGAAATTATTATTCAGCGCAAACTCTAAATATTGTCCTGCGATAATCTTTTTGGTCAGCGCATCTTCCCGCAACAGTTCCGCCAATTCTTTGGCAACGGCAGCCTGTTTAATTGCCAGGTTAATGCGGCCCTTATTGAGCTGCAACTGCGAAAAGCTGAATTTGATCTTACGCCCGCCCGTTGCCCGCTCAAAGTCGGTATGGTTCAAACTCAACGTTTGTTCCGCGCTGGCAGAGCGTTTTAAAAGAATAGCAATTACGGGAAGATATTTTTTCCATGTTTGTGTGAACATACAGATATAAATTTTCTTTTTAAGACCGGATAGCGTTAGGTATACAGATAGGTTTGGATAACCAGTAATAATTTAATGGTTATCGCTTAAACGGGTAAATTCGGCGCCATTAAAAATGCGGGCCAGGCTGCTGTCTTTTGTTCGTTCCCATTCATCAACTTTTGAATCGGCTACAATCCGCCAAAAGTTTTTTGACTTTAATTCCTCATAATCGTCGGTTCTGATAAACATGCCTTTTACGGTAGCCCTTTGTTTAAAATGAATATTCACTTTTGCATTCTTCTTGGGTTTGCATTCAATGAACTTTTCAATCTTATCATTTGTCATACTTCAATTATTTAGTTAAAAATATGGTCACTTCCGGCAACTGCATACTATGCGCATTATTGTTGTACTTCTGTGATGGATAACGGCACGCTTATCTGCACGCCGTAACTCAACCCCGCATTTGTATATGTTCTCATGTCAGATATCAGATAGAAACTAAATATAACCTGAGTAACGCGCTGGTGTAAAAGAAAAATATGAGAGCAGAGATTGTTCGCTTACAAAAGATTAACTCAAATAATACAGCAAAGATACGTTTTATTTACGATTTAATCATCTTCCGGGCAGGAAGATGCCCTGTTATCACAGATCCTGCCCTGTTTAACGATAAAATATCCACAAGGTACCAGCCCATTGGCCAGGCAGAACAAAAAGCGAAAATAGTTGAGGAAGATTATATTGAGGTATAGCAGGGTAATGCTATGGCTGCTTTTATGGCCATACTTTCCACGGAATAACGCTCAGCATCAGGAGTAAACCAATACCGTAAAAAACAATGATACTATTATACTTCTTACTGTCGCTGCCTAACCTTTTAATCCTTGAATAGCCAATGGTAACCAGCACAATGGCGATCAGCATCATCAAAGGGTGTTCAATGATATACAATCTGGATACTTTCTCCTTCATGGCTTCACCCGAAAAATTGGAAGAGCCCAGCGGCGACAAAAAATAAAGTACTATTCCCAGCACAAACTGAAGGTGAGTACATATCAATCCAATTAAAGCTATTTTCCTGCTTCCGGCGGTAAAGGGTTTTCTGCGTGATACAATGGCATACATAACAGCCACAATTAATGCCGCAAGTAATAAATAAGCTAATCCCGAATGAAAATGTTTTAATCCCGTATACATATCAGCATGAGTTTGTTTGCAGCGAAAATAACCCGTTTACAGGTAAGTTCTGCTTATTAGGTGAAAAAATTAATGTTAGCCATCAGTGCAATTCCTTTAACAAATCATCCAGGTCAAGCTTCCTCGTGTACATTTCCAATGAGCCATCTGCTTTATACGGCCAAAGCGTTTTCGGCCTGTCCCAGTATAATTCTACTCCATTGCCATCGGGATCATTTAAATACAAGGCTTCAGATACACCATGATCGCTTGCTCCTGTTAAGGGATAACCGGCATGTAACAGGCGTTGGAGTATTGCTGCAAGATCTTTGCGTGTGGGATAAAGAATAGCCGTATGATACAGGCCTACCCCATGCACCGGTGCAGGCGGCGCGTTTTTACTGTGCCAGGTATTTAAACCAATATGATGATGGTAGCCGCCGGCAGACAGAAATGCAGCCTGGTTCCCATACATAGTGGTAAGCTCAAATCCAAGCAAGTTGCGGTAAAACCCCAGCGAGCGTTCAATATCCGCTACTTTTAAATGCACATGTCCGACCCTTGTTTGCCCGGGAACGGTATAGCCTGTATCCATTACAAAATCGTTTAGGTGTAAATATGATGTATAAAATTATTGCATGATCAGCTAATGTAATTTTCCGCCTAACCACAGCAGTCCATCAATAACCAGTTTGTTTTGAACAGGATTATTGAACTGGAAAGATAATTCTTTGTTGGTTTTATGTTCGTAATCAATATCATTATGTCCCATGTTGAGATATAGCATCTTGTATTTTGTATTCGTCCACACCACAGGATAATAGCCGCTGTGCCATATTTCGTTGGGTTTGGGGCCTGTACCCAGGGGAAAGCTGGAAGAATCAATGGATAGCAGGATTTTGATGTCCGGGTCTTTGCATAAATCCTTTTCCCAGCTATACCATTCATTGGGGGAAGAGGTAAATGTTTGCGGCAGCCTCCTGGTCACCGGATGCGTTGAATCCTCTACCCGTAAAATAGCAGGTGTGGGTTTCCAGGTATTCCCTTTATACTGGCCCGAACCGATAAATGTATCGTGATACCAGTTCCAGTTTTGCGGAAAGGCTGATGGCGTAAGCGCGAACCCTGCAAAATGAAAGCCCATCCAGGCGCCGCCATGCTCCATGTATTTTTTGAAGGCATCTCTTTGACCAGGTGTTTCCGGCCGGGTATCTAAAAAAAGTACCACCTGGTATTGGGAAAGGAAGGCTGTATTCAGCTTATTCCAGTTGTTCGTTGAGTCGTATTGGAATTGATGTTGCTTTGCCATCGCGGTAAACCACCTGTTGGCTTCATGCACAAAGCTGATATGCGCCCTGTCATTTTTCGCCGTATAAAAAGCGATCACCTTAAAACCGGCATTGTTGTTTTGTGCTTTACTGCCAAAGCACATAAAAAAGCAACAACCATACACGAAGGCGGCTTTTAACGGTATAGTAAATGAAGTGCACATATTGTATTCAAACAACAAAACATAAAATGATATGCATCTAATACATGAATATTTAAAGTACCGCTGTCTTTCTCTTTGTACGAATGTCTAATTTTGATAGCCATTATCAAATTAAAAATACAATTAAAATAAAGATTATGGATAAGGTTTGGTTTATAACAGGCTGCTCCACGGGCTTCGGCCGGGAATTAGCCAAATATGTATTAAAGCTGGGGTATAAAGCGGCGGTTACTTCCCGTAATGCAGATGATGTGAAGGATATAACAGCGCCGTACGAAGATTCGTCCATCGCTATGGCGCTGGATGTAACAAAGCAGGAGGAAATCAATGCTGCCGTAACACAGGCATTGCAAAAATTTGGACGGATTGATGTACTGGTTAACAATGCGGGCATCGGCTATTTTGGGGCTATAGAAGAGAGTGAAGAGGAGGAAGTACGCCGCATGTTCGAGATCAATTTCTGGGGGCTGGCGCATGTTACCAAAGCAATACTGCCGTTTATGCGCAAACAACGCAGGGGCCATATTATTAATATATCATCAATTGGGGGACTGGTTGCTTTTCCTGCCCTCGGTTTTTATAATGCTACCAAATTTGCTGTTGCCGCTTACTCAGAGGCCTTAGCTAAAGAAACGAGCCACCTGGGCATTAAGGTTACAAATGTTGCACCAAGCGGCTTTCGTACCGATTGGGCGGGAAGATCGGCTAAAGACACTGCGATTGTTATTGATGACTATGCCGCTACCGCGGGGGCAAACAAAAATACCGTACGTGGGTATAGCGGCAGTCAGAAAGGCGATCCCGTGCGGGCTGCAAAAGCAATGGTAAAAGTGGTGGAATCGGAAAATCCTCCGCAGGTGTTGTTGCTGGGTTCTGCTGCTTTAAGGAACGCGAAGCATAAGCTGGCAGCATTGCAGAATGATTTTGACCACTGGGAGGAAGTAACCAAAGGAGCAGATTTTCCTGAAGGGGAGTGAAGAATACAGGTCTCAGGTTGCAGGGTGACCGGCAAAATAAAAACTTAACATTGGAAAGTCCGGGCTAATATTATATTTGAGTTATTAAATGAATAAAGCCTATGCGCGATAAAAAAATCTCAAAAAAAGAGCTCCGGAACCAGGTATTCAAAAAAATGGAAACCGCGCTGGAAGATATGAGGGGAGAAGCGGATGCTAAAAAATTTTCAAAGAAAATAAAGAAGGTCAGTGACTGGCTTGCAGACGAAATTGCTAAAACCGCAAAAAAACCAGCAACACCTAAAGTAAAGCCTGCAGGTAAAGCAAAAGTTTCAGGCGCCCGTAAATCTCCATCAAAACTCCCGGTAACAAAAAAAGGCTAAAGAATATTAAGCCGCTCGCCCTCTTTATGCAGTTGCCAGCTTTACTTTTCTGCGGTTAACAAGTGAAATGAACAATCCGGCGGTAATAAACATAATAAGGCTGTAAACCACAGCAGGTATAGCCATTGTGGCATTCCCCAGCATAAGCGGACTGCTGGCAATGGCGATAGCCAGCGTGCCGTTTTGTATGCTGGTTTCAATGCTGATGGTAATTTGTTGTGCTAAAGGCAGGTTAAAAAACCGGGGAATATAATAACCCAGCAGCATCCCCGAAATATTCAGCAGGAGCGCTGCCGGGCCCGCAAGTATCATTGATTCTATAATGGTTCCTCTTTCCTGGTAAATAGCAGCCAGGATAACCAGTACTAAAAAAACAGCCGACATGATCTTTACCGGCTTTTGCGCCCCCTGTGCAAAACCGGGCGCCCAGGCTTTTACCAGCATACCAATGGCCGCCGGAACAATGGTAATGGTTACTATTTTAAAGATGGAGCTCAGCACGTCAAGGTGAAACTCGGAAGCAATGCCCATATAATGCTGTATGGCGATATTTACCATAATGGGAATGGTGAATATTTTTACAATGCTTGAAATTGCCGTTAACGAAATGCACAGAGCCGTATCGCCATTAGCCAGGTGGGTAAGCAGGTTGGAAGTTGGTCCGCCGGGGCACATGGCAAGAATGATGAGGCCTATAGCCAGTTCAGGACTGCTTTTTAATAACAATGCCGCAATGGTAAAGCCTAAAACAGGTAATAATATCAATTGCGTAAAAGAGCCAATGATAATGGCTTTAGGATACAGGAATATCCGTTTAAAATCGGCGATCTTCAGAGAAAGGCCAAGTCCGAACATGATAATGGCCAGTGCAAGCGGCAATAAAGCAGTTGAAATAATACCGGAGCTCATGGTAACAGGTTATAGGGTTTAAACAATCGTCAGGATCAAGATACATACTTTTTTGAATTCCGGTGAAAATCCGGAAAGAATTCAATAAACACCATTATACTTTTTTTGCCATTCGTAAAAACCGGTAGCATAAAAAAAGACTGGAGCAGGAAAGTCCCGCAATAAACCCGATCCAGATACCTGAAGCGCCCAGGCTGGTGTTAAAGGCCAGCACGTACCCCACGGGGATACCTACTATCCAATAGGCGATACCGATGAGCAAGGTAGGCACTTTTACATCTTTAATACCACGCAGCAAGCCTGCGGCAATAGCCTGTGTAGCGTCCGAAATCTGGAATACCGCCGCATAGATCAGCAGGAGGGCAGCCATCCGGATCACACTGGTGTTTTCATTAAATGCAACCGGTAATATATTTCGGAAAGAAATGAAAATAGCAGCGCAGAGTGTGCCGTATAGTAAGGCGGTGATGAGGGTGCTTTTTCCGATAGCGGTTATCTTTAAGCTGTTCCTGCCGCCATAAGCATTGCTCACTCTTATGGAGCTTCCCTGTGCCAGCCCCATAGATACCATAAAGGTAAAGGAGGCGCAGCTCAGGGCAATCTGGTGGGCGGCCTGTTCTGTTGCGCCAATAGTTCCAATGATAATACCCGAAACAGCGAAAGCGCCGCCTTCCATCCCTACCTGCAAACTGCTGGGTACGCCAATATGGAGCAATTCCTTTATTGTTTTTAACCGGAGTTTCCACTGGTTTTTTCTTACTATAATATAGCGGCGAAACAGCGGGTGCCATAAAATAACGGCCCCAAGCGTAAAAAACATCAGCGAACGGGTAATGAGGGTACCCCAGCCGGCGCCGGGCAATTCGAGCCGGGGAAATCCCCAGTTGCCAAAGATCAGCAGCCAGTTGATGAATATGTTCACAGGAAGCGCCACCAGCGAAATAACCATTGCGGTTCGGGTACGTTCCAAACCATCGGTAAATTGCTTGAGCGACATAAAAAGGAGCATAGGAATAACGCTCCATCCCATCAGCTCTAAAAAAGGAACAGCAAGTGCGGCAACTTCAGGATCCTGCTTTAAATGAAAGAGCACATTTTTACCCAGCACAAGCGCTAAAGAAATGACAACGGCAGTTACAGCGCATAACCAGAAGCCATTGTAAAAGTAATGTGATACTTTTTGCGCATCTTTCCGGCCATGCGACATAGATACCAATTGTGAAACGGAAATGGTCATGCCAATGCCTATTACGAAAGGAATATTCAGCACGGCCAATACCAGTGCACCCGCCGCTAATTGCTTATAGCCCAGCGCGCCTACCATGGCAGTGTCAATAATGTGCAGCGCCATTTGGGCCAATTCGCCCAGTATAATCGGGAAGGATAAACGCAGGGTGCTTTTGGCTTCCGTCCATAAGGATAAGTGCATATAACTCCAATAATGGCAGCAAAGATGGAATATTTAAAATAAAACCTTGTATTTCAGGTTTCAGATATTTTACGCACATTGCGTCATCTTTCAGTTAAATAATGCAACACTTTATGTACGGGTATAAAACAATTTTTATTTTATTGTTGGCTGCCGGCAGCATACAATGCAAACCTTCAAAAAAAGCAATCAGCGATTCAACTGCATTTCCCGGAGAAATTGTTCACTTCGTTCCGTATAAAAGCAATCCTGTTTTTGCAGGCACCGGCGCCGGCACGTGGGATAGTCAGATTCGCGAAAGAGGGTATATACTCCGGGAAGATAGTATCTACCATCTCTGGTACACTGGTTATGAAAATGGAAAGGATAAGGTTAAATACCTGGGGTACGCCTCTTCTCCTGATGGTTTTACCTGGACCAGGCATAAAGACAACCCGATTTATTCGTTAGACTGGGTAGAAGATATATTTGTGATGAAAGAAGACGACACCTATTATATGTTTGCCGAAGGAAGAGATGACATTGCGCACCTGCTTACGTCTGCCGACAGGATTCACTGGACAGAACAGGGTCCGCTCGATATTCGTAAGGTAGATGGCGTGCCTATTCCAAAAGGTGCGTATGGAACACCAACAGTATGGAAAGAAAACGGCACATGGTATTTGTTCTATGAGCGTGGCGATCTGGGCATCTGGCTTGCTGTTTCCAAAGACCTGAAGCAGTGGACCAATGTGCAGGATGACCCGGTGATAAAGATGGGACCTGAGCTATACGACCGGTTTGCCGTGGCAATGAACCAGGTAATAAAGTACAAGGGAAAATATTATGGTTATTATCATGCTTCCGCTTACGAAGACTGGCGGGAATGGTCAACCTGCGTGGCAGTGTCGGATGATTTAATACACTGGATAAAATATGAAAAGAACCCGATTATAGGTGATGATACCTCAAGTGGAATTGTGGTTAATGATGGTAAACGGTTCAGAATGTATACGATGCATCCGGATGTAAGAGTGTTTTTCCCTGCTAACGACAGCCTACCTTAACCGCTGGTAAGCAAATCATCGCACACAATAGAAAAGCCGGCAAGCCTAAATAAGTGGTTGCCGGCTTTAATTCGTGAATCCCAATTAAATGGTAATAATGCTGTTGGTACCGCCGTAGATATTCGGCTTTTGCCCGTCGGCTTCAGATTCATTTACCCACTCCGTTTCGTTTATCCTGTATTTGAACTCGTGTTTTGAATCTTTAGGAAGATTTACTTCTGCACTGAAAGTTCCATCCTTTTTTTTGCTCATAATGATGGAGTTCTCCCAATCACTGTTCAATCCCAGTATTTCTACTGTTTCGGCGTTCTCAGGTTTAAAAGCGAACTTCACTTTGCAATAGTCCTTGGTCTTAAAATAGGTTTTCTGTACCATGTTTTTTCTTTTAAATGTTGGTTTGTAAATAAAATCAAATGGCTGCAAAGCAATGGTGCAAAGGTAAACACCTTTAGTTGCCTTTAATACAAGGAAATGTAAAAAGTAACCTTTTAGTTCGGAATGCTTTTTTTCACATACATGTGCATAAATAATTTATATCAGAAACATGCCGGAATAATAATATGCATAGGCTTAAATGAAAAATATTATAAGTTGATGATTATTAATATTATATGATAATTAATTAATATTATTTTTAAAATTAAAGGACAAGGATCCTGAATTTTCGTATAGCATTTATTTAACATTTTGGTAAATTACTCTCAATCAAGCTGTTGGTATTAATTTTTCATTTTTTATTGATATGAAATCAGTGCTGCTGTAATTCAGCCGAAATAAAAATCCCGCTGTTCACGTTATCTGAAGATTGCTGAACAGGCACAAGTTCATATAACCTTTCAGCACATTCCTTTCATTTTTAATACTATGTTTATGAAACAGAACAGGTGGTTTCTCCGGGTGCTTTCATTTGCTTTATTGCTCAGCTTTATTGCTTGTAAAAAAGATAATCATTCCGCTACGGAAAAAGATGATCCGGAAGTTTCTGTTCACTCTGATGACGAATTGTTCTTTACTTCGGAAATTGACGGTGTATTTTATGACGCTAATCTGTTATTAGAAGCCGGTTCTGTTAGCGCCCGCCACCAGGACAATATTATTTGTGACGCTACTATAGCGGTTGACCAGCTCAGCAATCCGCAAACGATTACGATTACCTACGATGGTGCCGGTTGCATAGGAACCCGCAGCCGGGAAGGTGTTGTAGTACTTTCTGCTCCACAGGGTATGCAATGGAAAAATGCCGGGGCTGCAGTTAAGGTTGAATTTAAAGATCTTAAAATTACACGCAAAAGCGATAAAAAAAGCATTGCAATTAATGGTGAGCAAACCTATACCAATACCAGCGGGGGATTGCTGCTAAAGCTGGCCACCCTGGAATCAATTACCCATACCGTAACCAGCAGCGGCTTATCGGTTACCTTTAATAATGGCTCAAAACGTAACTGGCAGGTGGCGCAGCAACGGGTATTTACGTATGATAATGGTATCGTAGTTGCAGTTTCGGGAACACATGCTGAAGGCAACAACACCCAGGTTGCCGTTTGGGGAACCAATCGTTTTGGCGCCGCATTTACCAGCGCCATCACCGATCCTTTGGTGATCCGCCAGGATTGTAACTTCCGGCTAACCGGCGGAGCGGTAAAACATACGGTTGGCTCAGCTACCGCTACAGCCGTATTTGGACTGGATGCCAGCGGCAACCCGGTTTCATGCCCTTCGGGAAATTACTATTACAAATTAGTGTGGACTGGTCCGAATGGGAACAGCATTACCGCGATGGTGGCGTATTAAGCGGTATCAGCAGGGGCGATGGGGTAGAAGAGTACAGTGTGTTGGAAGTTTCAGGTTTCAGGGTGCAGGTTTCAGGGTGCAGGTTTCAGGGTGTAGGGTGCAGGGCAGGTTCGGTGCGCATAAGTTGTTCTAACTTCCAGCATTTGTTCGCGCCTTGCAAAGACGGTACTTATAAACGTCATTAACGGTAGGGCGCAGGTTACAAGTTGCAGGTTGCAGGGTGTGTAGCTGCAGCGATAGGATAAATACTCCTTTTCTGCCGATAGCTTCCTGATAGCCTTCTTCGGATTTCCCAGTTTGTGGTTTATCGTTTGTAGTTTATGGTTGCATTTCGCTTCGGATTTCGAAATTCCGGCTTCGGATTTGCATTTTATTTGGTTCCTGTTATTTGTGTTTTGGTGCTTTGTATTTCTTTATGGTTGCAAGTCGCAAGGTACAGGTTACAGGGGGGCGCCCCTTCGGATTTCGGATTTCGAAATTCCGACTTCGGATTTGTATTTTATTTGGTTCCTGTTATTTGTGTTTTGGTGCTTTGTATTTCTTTATGGTTGCAAGTCGCAAGGTACAGGTTACAGGGGGGCGCCCCTTCGGATTTCGGATTTCGAAATTCCGACTTCGGATTTGTATTTTATTTGGTTCCTGTTATTTGTGTTTTGGTGCTTTGTATTTCTTTATGGTTGCAAGTCGCAAGGTACAGGTTACAGGGGCGCCCTCCTTGGATTTCGGATTTTCTTCTTCGGATTTGATATTTGAATTTTATCCGCCCCGGCGGACAGGCCTGCCTGCCGGTAGGCAAGTTTGGTTCTTGTGATTTGGTTCTTGTTATTTATTTCTGTCCTTTCCATATTACCTTCGCTGCAAATAACATCCGGGGCTTATGTTACACGCTTCCCTGCTTGAACATTTACAACAGCGGTTCACCGATTTTTTTTCTTCTTCCACATTCATACATCAATACAAAGTTGTACACGGAGGAGACATCAACCGGTGCTTCATGCTCGAAACAAGTAAAGGCAGTTTTTTTATTAAGGTAAATGCTGCTTTGTTTGGACTGGACATGTTTGAAAAAGAAGCAAGGGGTTTAATACAGCTTGCAGATACCGGCGCCATAAAAGTACCGCGGCCGCTCTTTGACGGGAAGTTCAACCAGCAAATATTCCTGGTGATAGAATACATAGACCCCGGACAACCTGCTTCCGGTTTTTGGGAAAGCTTCGGCAGAAGCCTGGCACAGCTCCATTATAACAGGGCAGTGCAGTTCGGACTGGATTATAACAATTATATAGGTAAGCTAACACAGTGTAACAGGCAGCATAACAGTTGGAGTAATTTTTATGCTGAAGAAAGAATACTTCCCTTAGTTCGCAAAGCACATGAAAAAGGCATGCTTGAGCCGGGGCATGTAGCGGCTGCAGAACATATCTGCAGCAAGCTGCATACTATTTTCCCGGAAGAGCAGCCTTCATTATTGCACGGCGATTTGTGGAACGGAAATTTTATTGCCGGCACTAACGGAGAAGCAGCGATATTTGATCCCGCCATATATTTCGGGCACAGGGAAATGGATATTGCCATGACCCTGCTTTTTGGAGGATTTGATACCCTGTTTTATGAAGCGTATGAACATCACTTTGCATTGCAGCCCAGCTGGCAGCAGCGTGTGGCGTTATGCCAGTTGTACCCGCTTTTGGTGCATTTATTATTGTTCGGCGGAAGCTACAGGGAAAAGGTGATTGAAACGCTCAATCAATACAAATAACAGATTTGCGCTCACTCTCTTACATCAAACCATACTTTTTCACTGTTGTTCCAGGCGCCATTATAATTGATGGTTAATTCCTCGTTCCGGTGAACAGCTCTTACCGTTTTAATACACATGGTATCCTCATCATAATCCATGAAATATTCGCAGTTAGCCTCGTAGGAGTGATTGTATACCGGGATGTAGCCGAGCGCCATACAGCACTGATCCTTATTTTTACCCCATACAAAAATATAATCATGTAAAAGGGTTTGATCCAGCAGTTTTCTTTCACCGGCGTTCATTACAATCACCGGCGATATTTCAATAATCGTTTCCGCTGCGATTTTTTTGCGGGTAAAAACGCCCCGTCCTTTATCTTTGGTGTTGTCTATATACAGGTACTCAGAAAGCATATCGTGCAAAGAAATAGATGAGTTTAACACGGAATGGAATGGTGGTCAAAGCTATTTCTAATTTTGCAACATCAAAATAAAAATTATGCCCTTCGAACAGGAAGCGATTTCATTGCAGGACCAGTTTGACGAAGCTATTGCTTCCAATGATAAATTGATCATACAGGATTTCCTGAATAACCAGAACATCAGCGATGTGGCACAACTGATCAGTGACAATGAAGATTATGAAACCCAGATCATATCCATTCTTTCGCCTCACCGTGCCGCAAGCACCTTTAAAATATTAGATGTACCCGAGCAAAAAAGGATCATCAAATCATTATCTCCCCTTAAAACCGCCGAATTGCTGAATGAGCTGCCGGCGGATGACCGTACCGCGTTCCTTGAAGAGATGCCTACCGGCGCTGTAAGGGAACTCATTAAGCTGCTTGATCCGGAAGAAAGAAAAATAACCCTGGCGTTGCTGGGTTATCCTGAAGGATCTGTTGGCCGCCTAATGATACCGGATTATATAGCCGTGCACGAAGACTGGACGGTGGAGGAAGTATTGCATGAGATCAGAACAGAAGGCAAAAATATAGAAACGATTGACGTTATTTATGTGATCAATGAAAAAGGTGCATTTGTAGATGATATCCGTATACGGGAGATCATCCTGGCCAGTCCGGATACTATCCTTGCCGACATTATTGACCGCCGGTTCATTGCGCTGAACGTGCACGACAACCAGGAAGAAGCCAATAATATATTTAAAATGAACAACAGGGTAGCCCTTCCCGTTGTAGACGATAATAATATATTGCTGGGTATAATAACCATTGATGATGTGCTTTGGGTTGCCAACGAAGAATTTACGGAGAACATCCAAAAAATAGGCGGTACAGAGGCATTGGATGAACCCTACCTGGAGATGCCCCTGTTTAAACTTTTTCGTAAAAGAGCAGGATGGCTGGTCATTCTTTTTTTGGGTGAAATGTTAACAGCTACCGCCATGAGCTATTTTGAAGATGAGATTACCAAAGCTATTGTACTGGCGCTGTTTGTGCCGCTTATCATTTCAAGCGGGGGCAACAGCGGCTCACAGGCCTCTACTTTAATTATACAGGCCATGGCCATGGGTGAAGTATATATTTCCGACTGGTTGCGGGTATTGAAAAGAGAGATACTATCAGGACTGATGCTGGGTACGGTTCTGGGATTAATTGGTTTTATGCGGGTAGAGCTATGGTCGCATATTTTTCCGGAGGTATATGGCGTGCATTCCTTTTTTATAGCGCTTACTGTAGGGTTTTCTTTAATTGGCGTGGTGCTGTGGGGAACGCTCAGCGGTTCCATGCTGCCGCTTTTGCTTAAAAAGCTGGGCGCCGACCCTGCTGCATCATCCGCTCCTTTTGTGGCTACCCTGGTAGATGTTACAGGATTGGTGATTTATTTTTCCGTGGCGTATATCTTCCTGCAGGGTATTTTGCTTTAAAATAAAAACAGCATTCATGAAAAAAATCAGCATTTCCTTCCTGGCGCTGTTGATGGGTTCTTTTGTTTTTGCCCAATCGCTGGCGCCCCTGACTGTTGAAAAAATTATGAGAGATCCCAAATGGATAGGAGCTTCTCCCTCAAACCCGTTGTGGAGCGCCGATGGAAAAACGCTGTATTTTAACTGGAACCCCGATATGGCTCCGGCAGATTCATTGTACTATATCACCAGCCATAATACAATACCCAAAAAAGTACCTTCATTTCAAAAAGAAGACATCGTATACGCCCGTGACATTACGTTTAATGCCGCAAAAACCGCGTATGTATATGCCAAAGAAGGTGATGTATTTATAAGCGATAGTAAAACCGGCAAAATAAAACGCATTACGCAAACAGCAGAAGTGGAATCGGCGCCCGGCTTTTCATTTAACGATACCAAAGTAGTATACTGCCTTAACTATAATTTATATGCGTGGGATATCGCAAATGGTGAAATTATCCAGCTAACTGCCTTTCAAAAAGGTGACGATCCGCTGGCAAACGAAAAAAGTAAAAAACCAAACAGCCAGGAAGAATGGCTGAAAGAAGATCAGTTAAACCGGATAGCGGTGCTGAAGGAGAGAAAGGAAAAAAAAGATGCAACAGACGCGTATGCCAAAAGTTTGCCTGAAACAAAAAAGCTGCGCATTATTTACACCGGCAGCAAAAGTGTGCGTGATCTTCAAATCAGCCCCGGCGGCCGCTTTGTAAGCTATATCCTGCTTAAGGAGGCAACCGGCGCCCGGCATACCATCATCCCCAGTTATGTTACCGAGAGCGGCTTTACCGAAGATATTAGTGGACGAACCAAGGTAGGAGCTCCTTTTGAATCGGCCGAATTGTTTGTTTTTGACAGGGAAAGAGATACTGTAATTGCAGTTACAACGGAAGCTATACCCGGTATACGCGATTTGCCGGGCTATGTAAATGATTATCCTGAATTGTTAAAGAAAAAAAAGCAGGAAAATGCAGTCAGGGAGGTTAGCATAGCTAAGGTTACCTGGTCGCCCAAAGATAATTTTGCCGTGGTTGATATAGATGCGCGGGACAACAAAGACAGGTGGCTGATGAAATTAGATGCGGTTACCGGGAAACTGTCGTTATTAGACCGGCAACGCGATGAAGCCTGGGTGGGAGGGCCGGGGATCAATAGCGGTAATACCGGGTGGATCGGTGAAAACCTGTTTTGGTTTCAATCGGAAGCTACCGGCTATTCGCATATTTACACCGTAAATGTTGCTACCGGCCAAAAAACAGCCCTTACTTCCGGTCAGTACGAAGTGCAGCAATGCCGGCTATCCGGCGATAATAAATATTTTTTTATCACCACTAATGAAACGCATCCGGGCGAACAGCAGTTATATCGTTTACCCGTAACCGGTGGTAAAGCAGCGCGTATCACCACCATGACAGGCGCTAACCAGGCAGTGCTTTCGCCCGGCGAAAAACAGGTAGCCATATTGTATTCTTATTCCAATAAGCCATGGGAATTATATTTGCAGGACAACAGGCCGGGCGGAAAAACAGTACAGCTTACCTTTAAGGCGCAAAGTGAAGCTTTTAAATCTTATCCCTGGCGCGACCCGGAGTTCGTAAGCATTACTGCAAGCGACGGAAAGCAGGTGCCGGCAAGACTATACCGCCCGGCAAACCCGCATCCATCTAAACCCGCGGTAATATTCGTACATGGGGCGGGCTACCTGCAAAATGCGCATAAATGGTGGAGTAGTTATTTCCGTGAATACCTGTTTCATAACCTGCTGGCCGACAACGGCTATTATGTGCTGGATATGGATTACAGGGCCAGTGCCGGGTATGGCCGCAACTGGCGTACAGGCATATACCGCCACATGGGAGGAAAGGATTTAACGGATAATATAGACGGCGCAAAATATCTGATTGAAAAATGCGGTGTTAACCCTAAGCATATAGGCATATACGGAGGTTCCTATGGCGGCTTCATCACCCTTATGGCATTGTTTACTTCTCCCGGCACATTTGCGGCCGGTGCCGCATTACGCCCGGTAACCGACTGGGCGCATTACAATCATGGTTATACTTCCAATATTTTAAATACACCTGCGGAAGACAGTATCGCCTACCGCAAAAGCTCGCCTATATATTTTGCAGAAGGCCTGCAGGATCATTTGCTGATTTGCCATGGCGTGGTAGATGTTAACGTGCATTTCCAGGATGTGGTGCGGTTGAATCAGCGTTTGATAGAACTGGGTAAGAATAACTGGGAGGTAGCATTATACCCTGTGGAAGATCATGGCTTCGTGGAATCATCAAGCTGGACGGATGAGTATAAACGCATATTTAAGCTATTTGAAGAAGTGCTGAAGTGATGCTGAGAATGTTCCCGGTAATTGTTAAATTAGATATTGAAGGTCACGAATACCCCGTTATTGCATCTTTAAAAAAAAGCATTCCCGTAATTTCCTTCGAAACCCACTTTCCATCCTTTTATAATGAAACGCAACGATGCATGTTTCATTTGATTCGCCTGGCAGGCCGGGAACATATATTATTCAATGCAACAACAGACGACTGTTCATTGGTTTTTGAACAGTATACTGCTACGGACAGATTTAGCGACTGGTTATTCATGGAACAACCTTCTTACTGTACAATATTTTGCAAAAGTGGTTAAACTGTTATTACCCTGTTGCAAATGCCGGAAAATATGCAAAGTGAAAATTTGGGATGCACTCATACAAATTTGGTAATATTTTTTTATAATATTGCGCAATCGTTTGCGTTCAATAATGTAATTATCAATTAAATAAAATATACAAAATATTTACAATGTGTGGAATTGTTGCTTACATCGGACACCGCCAGGCTTATCCTGTTATTATTAAAGGGTTAAAAAGATTAGAATACCGGGGCTATGACAGTGCGGGAGTGGCGCTGCTGAATCATGGCGTTAAATTATACAAAAAGAAAGGCAAAGTAGCCAGTCTTGAGGAATTCACCCTCGGCTGTGATTTGGAAGGACATCTAGGAATCGGGCATACGCGCTGGGCCACGCACGGTGAACCCAGCGACAGGAATGCGCATCCGCACCGTTCTGCCAATGGTAAACTGGCCATGATACATAACGGCATCATCGAAAACTATGCATCACTTAAGCAGGAGCTCATTAAAAAAGGATACCGGTTTCACAGCGATACAGATACCGAAGTGCTGCTGTATTTTATTGAAGACATTCAAAAGAACAACAGCAGTACTCTGGAAGAAGCGCTGCGCATCGCTTTGAAACGGGTAGTAGGCGCCTATGTAATTGTGCTGGTTGACGAAGACAACCCGGATACGCTTATTGCCGCAAGGAAGGGAAGCCCGCTGGTAATAGGCATTGGGAAAGGCGAACATTTCTTGGCCAGTGACGCTTCACCTATTATTGAGTATACCAAGGAAGTGGTATACGTAAATGATTACGAAATTGCCATCATTAAACCGGATGAACTGATCTTAAAGAACCTGGGCAATGAAAGGCAAACGCCTTTCATTCAAGAATTAGACCTGGAGCTGGCGGCTATAGAAAAAGGCGGGTATGATCATTTTATGCTTAAGGAAATTTTTGAACAGCCCCATACCATTTATGACTGCTTAAGAGGCAGGCTTGATGTGGCGCAGGGAACGATTACCATGTCGGGCATTCAGAATAATATGGAAAAGATCAAAAATGCTAACCGTATACTCATTATCGCCTGCGGTACATCCTGGCATGCCGGCTTAGTGGCGGAATATGTAATTGAAGAATTATGCCGCATCCCGGTTGAAGTAGAATACGCTTCCGAATTCAGGTACAGGAATCCCATCATCCATAAGGGAGATATGATCATTGCCATTTCGCAAAGCGGTGAAACCGCGGATACACTGGTGGCTATTGAAAGAGCGAAAGAACAGGGCGCTGTTATCCTGGGCATCGTAAATGTGGTGGGTTCATCCATCTCCCGTATATCGCACGCCGGAGCCTATACCCATGCAGGTCCGGAAATTGGCGTGGCCAGCACAAAAGCGTTTACGGCGCAGCTCACCGTGCTGACGATGGTGGCGCTCATGATCGCCAAAGAAAGAAATACCATCAGCCACGATCGTTATATACATCTGCTCAACGAATTAAATGAAGTGCCCGAAAAGGTAAAGCATGCCCTTGAAAGTGCAGATCATATAAAGGCTGTGGCCCTAAAATACAAAGATGTATCGGATGCCTTATTCCTGGGGCGCGGCTATAATTTTCCAATAGCATTGGAAGGTGCGTTAAAGCTCAAGGAAATATCTTACATACATGCCGAAGGATACCCCGCTGCGGAAATGAAGCATGGTCCTATTGCACTGGTAGATGAATCCCTGCCTGTAGTTTTTGTGGCTACAAAAGATACCTATCACGAAAAGATCATCAGCAATATACAGGAAATAAAAGCCCGTAAAGGAAAGGTAATTGCCGTAATTACCGAAGGCGATGAAACCATTACCGGCATGGCCGATGATGTGTTACCCATACCTGAGGCCGATGAGCTGATTGCACCTATCATCAGTACGATTCCTTTACAATTGCTTTCCTATTATATAGGCGTTGCCAGGGGCTATGATGTAGACAAGCCGCGGAATCTGGCCAAGAGCGTAACGGTGGAATAAGGAGTGGTAAGTAGACAGTGGTAAGTAGTAAGTTCTGATACCCCGGATCAATCTCAAATTTTAAACTTGCCTGCCGGTAGGCAGGTTTCAAATCTCAAATTTCCTCATGAACCAGATCAACAAAAAAGCTATTGATTCGTTGGGATATAATTTTATTACTTCTGAATACCTTCCTGAAGGAAAGGATGAATATCATTTGCGTAATATTCAAAACAGGAACGGCATTCAATACCGCGGGTTAACAGCCTGGGAAATTGAAGTGCTGGTACGTAACCGTAATACCTCCGACGACTGGAATAAGCTGCTGGTGTCTGACGCTTTTAACCCGGAACTGGTAAAAAATTGCAAGTTTTTCGGATTGGTACGCATTGGTAAATTAGAAGCGTATTACCTCGAATACCATAACCTGCGTATGCCTGTGGGCCTATACAACAGTACCATCATCAGTTGCGATTTTGGCGACAATGTGGTGGTAGACAATGTAAATTACCTTTCTCACTATATTATTGGCAGCGAAGTAATACTGGTAAATATTCATGAGCTGGCTACCACCAGCGCGGCCAAATTTGGCAATGGAATTATTAAAGAAGGGGAGAGTGAAAATATCCGCATCTGGCTGGAAATATGTAATGAAAACGGCGGCAGGAAAGTAATCCCGTTTACCCGCATGTTGCCGGGTGATGCCTGGCTATGGTCTAAATACCGGGATGATGAAGTGCTGCTTGAAAAATTTAAATGGTTTACGCAAAAGGAATACGATGTTCAAAGAGGATACTACGGAAAAATAGGCGACCGTACCATTATAAAAAACACAAGCATCATTAAAGATGTGTGGATTGGCTCGGATGCCTATATCAAAGGCGCCAATAAATTAAAAAACCTTACTGTTAATTCTTCTCCCGAAGCTACCTCCCAAATAGGAGAGGGCTGTGAAATGGTGAATGGCATTATAGGGTTTGGCTGTAAAGCCTTTTACGGCGTTAAAGCCATTCGTTTCATAATGGCTTCTCATTCCCAGCTAAAATACGGAGCGCGGCTGATCAATTCGTATCTCGGTAACAACTCCACTATTTCCTGCTGCGAAGTGCTCAACTCACTGATCTTTCCATCGCATGAGCAGCACCATAACAATTCTTTTTTATGTGCAGCTACCGTAATGGGTCAAAGCAATATGGCTGCAGGAGCTACCATAGGGTCTAATCATAATTCACGCAGCCCGGATGGCGAGCTCGTTGCCGGCCGCGGTTTTTGGCCGGGGCTCTGCGTAAGCCTCAAACACAATTCAAAATTCGCTTCCTTTAATATTCTTGCCAAAGGCGATTACCCGTATGAACTGAACATTCCTTTACCTTTTGCGCTGGTCAGCAATGATCTCACAAAAGACCAGCTGATTGTAATGCCGGCTTACTGGTTTATGTATAACCTGTATGCCATTGCACGTAATGAATGGAAATATAATGACCGGGATGCACGTATAGAAAAAGATCAGCGCATTGAGTTTGACGCGCTGGCGCCGGATACTATTAATGAATTGCTGAACGCGCTGCAACTGCTGGCACTGTACACGGGAAAGTCTTTTTCGGAAAGAAAAGAACCCGGAAAACAAATACCGGATAAGGCATACATTAAAACAGGTAAAAAGCTTTTAGAAACGAAAGATAAGATCATTGATGAACTGGAGATTGTGGCCGAAGGATTGGAGAACAGCGATAGAAAAACCGTTATCATTAAAGTACAGCAGGCCTACACCATATTTAAGGAGCTGGTTATATACTATGGGGCAGTACAACTTATTAAACAATTTCTGGAAAACGGTTTTAAAAATTTTTCGTCATTTATCAAACAACTGCCTGCTGCTCCCAAAAGAAATGAGTGGATCAATGTGGGCGGACAACTGATACCCGAACAGGAAGTGGAAAAATTCAGGAAGCACGTTCGTTCAGGCAAAATAAAAAGCTGGGACGATGTGCATGCATTTTATGCGATGCAGGGACAGGCTTATGATACAGATAAGTTCGAACATGCTTTAGCCGCACTGCTGGAGGTATCAGGCATTTCCGCTACAGCATTTACCCCGGAAGTTCTTAAAAAGATACTGCTTCAGTCGGTACAGATCAAAACCTGGCTAACGGAAGGGATTTATGAATCAAGAGCGAAAGATTATACCAACCCTTTTCGCACGATGGTTTTTGATACCAAAGAAGAAATGGATAAGGTTTGGGGAAAACTGGAAGACAATAGCTTCATTGCCCTGCAGCAGGCCGAATTAAGCGGTTTTAAGAAAAAAGTGAACGCACTTATTAAAGACCTGAAATTGTAAGAGGGTGCGGGATGCTTTTCCGGAACAAAATATAGTTCACAGTTATTGCTGCACGCTTATTGATTTTTGCATCACGTAATCATTCATAAAATAGCCATTCCCTATGGCAATATCCTCTTCCCGGACAACCCTGAATCCCTGGCGGATATAAAAATCCTTCGCTTTATTATGCCGGTTTACGTTTAATTCCAGTATTGCGGCGCCTGCCTGCCGGGTTACTGCAATAATATGATTTATCAATTTTTTTCCTATACCCTTTCCCTGCCGGTTTTGCAATACATAAATTTTGTGCAGCCTGCATATTTTTTTACCGGATGTGAACGACCAGGAAGCGAACCCCACTGCGTCATCATCGTCAAATGCAATAATGAACCGGTGAAGTTTTGTATTGATTTGATGTTGTAATGAAGCTTCGCTGTACATCATGTTCAGCATGTAGGCTGTTTGCTCCGGTGTTAATATATCTGCGTAGGTTTGCGGCCAAACAGCGTATGTAAGTTCCCTGATCAGGGGTATATCTTTTATTCCTGCTTCTTTGAAATGAATCATAGCTGTAAAGTTCGATAAAAAATAAAGATTTCAAAAGCTGCTGACGGCTATACAAAGTCTCTGACTTTGTATACAGTATGTTCTTCCGGGACTCCGTCCCGCCAAAGCAGGTTTATAACTTTTAGCGCTTAAAACGCGGTTTGCAATGGAAGTTTCAGCTCTGCCTTCAGTCCTTCCGTAAGGTCGTGCAGGGTAAGGCTGGCATTCGCATTTTTAGACTGGTTAATGATATCAATCCTTTCCCTGGTTATTTTCATACCCAGCGACTTTTTTGGGATATCCCCCTGGTCGTTCGCGACCGCCATGTGATTTCTTCCTACGCCATTATCTTCCACAACACAGATAAGCATTTTATTTTGTGAAGTGATCCTGATGTCTATCCTTCCCTTTTCCTTTTTATCAGCAAGTCCGTGCCATATGCTGTTTTCCACGAAGGGCTGTAGCAGCAGCGGCGGCACAAGCGTATTATCCTGGTCAATATCTTCTGCTACATTGATACTATAATCAAATTGATTGTTCAGCCGTTTGGCTTCTAACTGTATATATAATTCAAGCGCTTTAAGATCGGCGGCAAGCGATACTTCCTTTTGTTCGGAATTTTCTAATATCAGCCGCATCAGTTTGGCAAATTTGGCAAGGTAGTTGTCTGCTGCCGGTATGTCATTTTTACCGATATAGTCGGCTATTGAGTTCAGTGAATTAAAAATAAAATGCGGGTTCATTTGTGCACGCAGCGCCTTCATTTCCGTTTCGGCTACCCGCGCTTTAAATTCAATATCTTTTCTTTGTTCAGCTGCATCCCTTTTTCTTTTGTATGCAATGTAACCTGCAAAGGCAGCAGCTAATAAAGCTGCTATCCCGCCAAGAACCGCGTTGCGGATAATACGCTGCCGTTTAATTTCAGCGCCGGCAAGCGCTATTGCTTTATCGTGTTCGGCGCCGAGCAGAACGGCTTTCTTTTCAAATTCAAAAGCAGCGGCCCTGTTCGCCATGTCTGCCCGCTTTTCATCGTTCACAACACTGTCCCTGAGCAACACGTATTCTTTATACGTTACCAGCGCCTTATCCGGCTCGTGGCTTGCTTCGTATATTTCACTTAAGCTTTTAAGCGCTTCGCTTTGCAGGCTCAGCGCTCCAATTTCCTTAGCCAGTTGTAAAGCCGCTTTCTGGTATTCCATAGCGGTGGCATGCCGGGCAAACGGGCTGATATTGCGCTGCCGTAAAAAAGACAGGGGAGCATTCAGGTACAATGCTCCCATTTGTAAAAGAACGCCCGACAAATTGTGCTTGTCGCCTGCAGTTTCATATATTTTTTTGGACCGGAGCAGGTATTGAAAACTTTTTTCATAGTCTAACAGGTGCATATACGCCACGCCCAGGTTACTAAGGTCCGAAGCGATGCGTCGCGGGTTCCCGGAAACCTCGTTCAGCGGTAAAGCTTTCAGGTAAAACCCGATCGCCTCAGCGGGGCGGGAAAGCAGGTCGTATATAATGCCCAAATTGCCATAAGCAGAAGCCATCCCCTGCTTGTTATGCATTTCCTCATACGCTTTAAGGGCTTTATGCTGGTAAGCCAGGGCCTGATCATATTGTTCCAGGTTTTTGTAAATAATGCCAATATTGGATAATGCATTGGCAATACCACTGCTATTGCCGGAGTTTTCTTTTGCTTCATATATTGTCAGCGCTTTAAAGAAATAATCCAGCGCTTTGGGGTAATCGGAAACATACTGGTAATCCACACCTATATTGGTTAGTGAAGTGGCAATCCGGGAGCTGTCCTTTAAGTCAACAAAAATATCTAATCCTTTTTGATGACAGGTGATGGCGTTATAATAATCCGATGTATTAAAATAAAGGAGACCGATATTATTGTACATACGTCCCACGCCTGATATATTGCCTGCGGCTTCATGTATTTTCAATGCCTTCCTGTACATTTCCATTGCCAGGCTGTCTTCTCCTTTTGCCCAGTAGTTAACACCTTTGTTAGCATAAGAAGAGGCGAGGCGGGAAACATTATTGATTTGCCGGGCTAAAGCAATGGCCTCATCGGCGGTTTGCAGCCCTTTATCCGGCTCAATGGTATGATAAGCGTATACGATCTCGTTAAGCATGTCAATACGCGTAGTGTCATGTTGGGGATGAAGGCTTAATATATGCAATAAGGAATCCAGTTCCTTTTGCTGGGCACTGGCGGCAATGCAGCATATAAGCATGCCGGCGCTAATGATTATCCTGGTCATAAAAGGGGAACGCGCATTTTGCAGGAAGATAATAATATTTGGATGATTGGTACAAATAATAAATGAGAGCAGGCAAATAATAAATGGTGATTGGTATCATAAAAGAGACAGGCTACTTTTGAATGACAATTCATATAAGCCTCAGTTAGCGGCAAAATGAAATTCCCTTCTGTTCTTAATTTTTAAAGTAGTGTATATGAAGCAGCATTTTCTTTTCAGGCTTTTCCTGTATGTACTGTTGCCGGGGATTATGATCATGGCTTATTCCTGTAAAAAAGACAATGACACCCGGGATCCGGGATCTGGTTATTATATACGCTTTAAAATTAACGGAACACAGGTAGAGTACAAAGGACAGGTAGAAGGCGCTTTTGATAAAGCAACCGCATTACAGCATAATACTTCGCTTGCGGGGTTAAAAGAGGCGTTGGTAGCCACTAAAAATAATATGACCTTATTGCTGGCTACAGACAATGAAACCCAAACAGGACTTGGTTATACAAGCTATACCACGGGCACATCCGGTATGCAAAAGGCCAAGCTTGTTAACCTGGTGTATATTGATGAAAACGGGAAGAATTATCTCTCCTGGATGGAAGAATTTGCGCCGGCGCTGCCTCCCGGAACAGAAACGAAAGCGATAATAAAAATTACAGAAGCAACAGCCGACTATATGAAAGGTGATTTTTCCGGTGTGTTATATGACGAAGCGTATACTGTAAAGTTCAATATCACAGACGGTGAATTTTATGCCCGCCGGTTTAACTGAGTAAGGGGTGAGGTATAGGGTAATGAGGTGTGAGGTATAGGGTGGAAGATATAGGGTAATAAGGTATAGGGTAATAAGGTATAGGGTAATAAGGTATAGGGTGGAAGGTATAAGGTGGATTTAGTTATGCAACTCCATATATGCCGGGGATACCGCTACAGATGGCAGATCAGGCGCCGGGGCATATAATTTTAGCATAAAGCAATAAAAATAAATCAGTCACTAAAATCGAATATGCTCTTCTATTTTTGCGGGAATTTTATACTTGTATTCTTTATTATTAAAATGAACATGATGAAAAAAATTCTGATCGCATTAAGTGTTGTATTTATGTTGAGCTTCTCTGTATTGCCGCTGCAGGCACAGGATGGAAGCAGCTATAAAAGCGGGATTGGCTTGCGCGCAGGTGGCGGATATTATGATATTATCGCCGCTTCATTTAAAACCTTTGTTACGGAACCGGGAGCGATAGAATTAAACCTGGGGTTCAGGCCATACGCGAGCGTATATTCCGGCTATAACCAGTTCAATCTTTCCTTCTCTGCTTCCTACCAGCATCATTTTCCTATCGGTTCTGTAGAAGGGCTGAAATGGTTTGTAGGTGGGGGTTTAACCGCTTATAACACTTTCTCGGGTAACAAAGATTATTCCGGATTTGGATTAGGTTTATTTCCCACTGGTGGCGTAGATTATAAATTTGGTAATATTCCTTTAAATGTGAGTGCTGATTTCAGGCCCACATTTGCCATTGTTAAACCTGATTATTATGGGTATAGTTATTTAAGTTATTCCCGTTTCTATGCAGGTAATATAGGCGCTTCCGTACGGTATACCTTTTAAAGCGATAGTTAAATCGGCAGTAAAAAACCGTGAGTCCGGATCAGCTTCGGGCCACGGTTTTATATTTATACAGATAAGATCACACCGGTTTATCTGCGGATCTGCGGCAGTATATAAAATAAATTAAAGCAGCTTCATCTACCTATTGCTCTGTTTATTGTCTCCCATACCTTACGCCTCATACCCTATACCCTATACCCTATACCTTACACCTTATTACCCTATACCTTACACCTTATTACCCTATACCTTCCACCTTATTACCCCATACCCCATACCTACCCCTATCATAATTTCTGCTATTTTTTTCATAAGAATTAACATTGCCCAATTTTTAAAATAGGGATAAAATTGAAGTTTGAAAAAAAGCATTTTTTTAAAGTGTGCCGGAATGGTACCATTATTTTTTTTGATTGCTTATTTTATCACTTATGGCTGACTACAATTACCAGAACGATGCTGCCTGCTGGCGACAGTTGAAGGAAGGGAATGCCGAAGCCCTGGGATACCTGTATGATACGTATATTGACAGGCTGTTTCACGCGGCTTTAAAAATGACAGATAACAGGGAATTAGCCAAAGATGCCTTGCAGGAAATTTTCATTGAAATATGGCATTACAGGGTAAGTATTGGTGATGTGAACCATTCTTACAGCTATCTTGTAAAAGTGCTGAAAAGCATCATCCTTAAAAAAGTTAAACGCAAACTAATTGTAAATGAGCTGCATGATAATGAACAGGGTCTGGCGGAAACCCATAATATTGAAGAAATGATCATATCATCAGAAAGGGTCACAGAGCAAAAAAGCCGTTTAAATATGGCACTGGCGCAGCTTACTTCAAGGCAAAAGCAGGTGGTGCGCCTTCGTTTCTTTGAAGGGCTCACTTACGAGCAGATTGCGGTGAAGCTGAGCATGAATTACCAGTCAGTGAACAATCTCGCCTTCCGGGCAATGATCAATCTCCGGAAACAAATGTGCTGAAAATCTTTTACCGGCATGGGTATGGTATAGTTATCCCGGATCTCCGATCCGGAAGCATGGCCGACTCCTCACATATCAAAACCGATGGTACAGCCAAAGTCTTATCGTAATTTAAGCTATTTTTTTTATAATAATTAACATTTGTTAGTTTGAAGAATTTAGATAAAATTGAGCTTTATTTCAACCCGGAAATGCATGCCCGGTTAATTATAAAACAGCATGTTATTTTTAACGCATATTATGTTTTCATGAATTGTATAAAAATATAAATCTCCTGTACGTTAAATACACAATTTCGCAAACCAAACAATCAAATACTATTCATCACATCAACCATCTGCTCATGAAAAGAACTTTAAAGGCGTATGCCTTACCATTGCTTATTGCTTCCCTTTTTTTTATTACTTCCTGCAAAAAGGATGAATCGCCTAAAACAGATCTTGCCGCGGCCAAAAAAGAATGGGTAACCGGCAGTTGGAAGCAGAAAGACATTCAACTGGGCGTATCTACCAGTGTTACTGTTCCTGGTGTTGGAAAAATACGGCTGAATGAAGGTATGAGTATGCTGGATGATCCTACTATTAATGCACTTTTAACAGCGGCAGCCGGAGCAAATCCGTTTTTGTTTACCCGGAACAATACATACAACTTCAATGGTGATGGTAATTATAAAGTAGACGGGATTGTTGATTTTGGTGGTGGTGCTAAAGTGCTGGCAGGCGGATCAGGCGCCTGGGATACGGAAGTGTACAGTTCAGTGCTGGCGTTATTCCCTGAGAAAGATCAGAGAGATCCGCACTGGATCAACAACATTACGGCAACCCGGTTAAATCTTGCCATATCTGTGAAGCTCCCTGGCTTAGGTGATGTTCCCATGAAGCTATTACTTGAAAAGCAATAGTGAGGACTGTAATTCTAATCTAACTTGAAAACAAATTCTTTTTATTAAACCAATCAATTGTTATGAGAACTTGCTGCTTTACTGCCAGGTTATTATTTTGCTTTAGCCTGGTGTTATTTTTAAATCTGGCTGCTGTTGCGGCCGACTTTCCGGTGCGCGGCTTGGTAACAGATGAAAACGGGCCTGTTGCAGGGGTAACGGTTACGGAAAAAGGCACGTCAAATGCAACCACCAGTGATAATAATGGTAATTATGCTATTACCGTTAAAAACACGAATAGTGTGCTGGTATTTACTTTTGTAGGGTATAAAACGGTAGAGCTGTCCGTGTCGGGTCGCCAGGTAGTGAACGCTACCATTGAAAGTACCGCGCAGGAACTTTCGGGAGTAGTGGTAACGGCCCTGGGCATCACCCGTGAAAAGAAATCACTGGGTTATTCCGTTGAGGAAGTAGCCGGTAAAGAAATGAACCGGGTGGCTCAGGAAAATGTGCTGAATGCCATGTCGGGCAAGGTAGCCGGTGTTACGATCAATCAAACCGGTGCAGCCGGATCTTCCGTAAGCATGGTGATCCGTGGGGCTACCTCTCTCAGTAATGATAATCAGCCTTTGTTTGTAGTAGATGGCGTACCCATTGCCAATACGCTCAATAATGTAAGCCAGGTAGGTAATGATAACCGTGTGGATTATGGAAACGCTATCGGAGGGCTTAATCCTGATGATATTGAAAGTGTAACCGTTCTTAAAGGACCCAGTGCCGCTGCACTGTATGGCTCAAGGGCAGGTAATGGCGTGGTGCTGATCACCACCAAAAGCGGTAAGGGACTTGACAAAACCACAGTTAACTTTATTTCTAATACCGTGTTTGACAAGCCCTATAAGTTTTTAAACTGGCAAACGAAATATGCAAGCGGTATTTTCCCTGCCATTCCGGTAGGCATATCGGGTAACCTGTTTACTGATCCGCTCGGGGTATCGGATCCGCGTTTTAACCCGGATTATGTAATTATAGATGAATCGGGAGGTTCTGGTGGCCCCGAATTAGACAGAGGGTATAATGCCATCCAGTGGAACAGCCCATTAGATGAAAATGGTAAGCAAATCGCCATCCCGCTGGTTTCGCACCCTAACAATGTTAAGAATTTTGTACAAACAGGCATAACAACAACCAATGGTGTGTCTGTTGCCAATAACACGGAAAAAATGAATTACCGTGTTTCCCTGTCCGACATGCGTAACAGGGGCATTGTTCCCAATTCTGACCTTTTCCGCAATACGCTTAATTTTAGCTCTGCACTTAAAGTAAGCAATAATTTCCGGCTGAGCACCAATATTGATTTCAGCAGGAACAGGTCGAATAACCGGCCTGCAGGTGAAAGAGGCGCCAATCCTTTACAATGGGCTTATGCCGTGTCGCCAAATAATGATATTCTGGATCTGAAAGATTACTGGGTACCCGGACAGGAAGGGCTTGCAGTAGTATCCACACATCCTTCGGCTAATAACCCTTATTTTCTGGCCTACGAGGTAAATAATTCATTTGTAAGAGACAGGGTGTATGGTAATTTAAAGGCCGACTGGCAGATCACCCGCGACCTTAGCCTGATGCTCCGCTATGGTTTGGATAATTTTAATGAAAAGAGAGAAACTAAAATATCAAATGGCTACACCAGCGATCCCCGCGGCGCTTATGGTATTACCAATATCAGGAATTTTGAAAGTAACGCAGATTTCCTGCTCACGTATAAGAAAAATCTTAACGCATTTCATATTTCCGTTTCGGGTGGGGGAAATGTACGCTACCTGAATGGTTCTGCTGAAAGTATAGCCACTAAAAACGGTACAGGTCTGGTTGTTCCGGGTGTATTCACCGTTCAGAATATCCTCCCTGCCAATCTTAACTATAACAACAATCGCTTTGAAAAGGGGGTAAACAGCTTGTACGCAATGGCAACAGTTGGGTTTAAGGATATGATTTATCTTGATCTTACCAGTCGTAACGACTGGTCGAGTACCTTACCGGGCGCTAAGCCTTATTTTTATCCGTCAGCTTCTTTGAGTGTGCTGGCAAATGAAATATTAGGTGTTACTTCGGAAAATATTAACCTAATCAAGCTGAGAGGAGGTTATGCCCTGGCGGGTAATGATGCCAGCCCTTATATGTTATATAGCGTTTTAGGCAATGCAGGCACCTGGGGAAATGTGCCCAGGCTAACTACTTCGGGAACCTTGCTCAATGAAAATCTTAAACCGGAGCTGGCTACTTCTTATGAAGCAGGTATAGATGTTAGCCTGTTCAGGAACAGGTTCCGCTTAGCGGCTACCTATTACCTGGTAGATAATAAGAACCAGATATTCAGTACAGGCCTGCCATCCTCCACCGGGTATGGTTCAAAGAATATCAATGCCGGTCTGATCCGTAGCTATGGCTATGAACTTACTGTAGGAGGTACACCTTTTCAAAGCCGGAACTGGCGCTGGGACATCAGTGCCAATCTTACCCGCAACCGTACGAAAATAATGGAGCTGGCCGATGAAATGCCTTATTTTACTTATTGGGAAGATGCTAAAGGTGGCGCTTATACGTTTTTGGGAGAAGAGGTGGGAGATATTTACGGGCCTAAAGTAAGAGTAGTGGAAGATAAATCTTCACCTTATTACGGATGGCCTTTATTAGATGGCAATAACGAGGATGGCGCCAAATGGGTAGCGTTGGACGGACTCCAAACCAGAAATAAAATTGGCAATTTTAATCCCCGCTTTATATTGGGGGCGCAAACTTCCATAAGCTGGAAAAGCTGGACGCTGAGCGCTACGGTTGACTGGAGGAATGGCGGACAGTTCGTTTCCCAAACCTATCGTTATGGCGTTGAGGACGGCAGGGCTGCGCTGCAATTTGATAATTTCTGGGATCCGGGTACTATGAGCGGCAAAGAGCTGCGGGATTACTTAGTTGCCCATGCAGATGAATTGATAATACCGCACGGTCAAAAATTTATACGAGTGGGTTGGCCTTCACCGGAAAGGGCAAGTTACCCGGTATCTATAGCGGGATTTAATTTGCCTTATGGCGGTTTGATTGCCCCGGGAGTTTATCCGTCAGGTTATGATGCTAACGGCAATCCAACAGGGTATACAGAGAACCTGGGAGAAAATATTCTGGGTATGGATGACCCTAACGATAAAACGAAAAAAACCATTCCGCTGCTTTATGCGGTAAGTAATGCCTGGGATTTTATGGAGCCCACTTTATTCTCTGCTTCTTATATCAAGTTGAGAGAATTATCACTTACCTATGCTTTACCGCAGTCGTTGATAAAATCGTTGAGAATGCAGGATGTTAGTTTTGGTGTGTATACCAGGAATGTAATTTTATGGACCAAGGCCAAAATTGGTATTGACCCTGAAAATGCATTTCAACCCACAACAGGTGTTCAGGGCGGAATACAATTTAAGCAGGGTATTGAACGATACAATGTAACACCATGGTCTATACCGGTAGGAGTTAAACTTAATATAACATTCTAAGACATTTATACCTTTTTATATGAAAAAGATTTATATCATATCGTTGACGATAGTATCCATGATTGCGGGACTATCATGTCAGAAACACCTGGTGGAGCTTAACGAAAATCCTAATGGTGCAGACCCTTCCACCACTAATCCGAATTTAGTGCTGTCTACCGTATTAACAGAATCGGCAAGGGCATTGGTTAATCTGGGTTATCTTGATATAGCCGGCGTAATGCAGCATACGCAAAAAGACGGCTGGGCCGGCGGGCACAATAACTACGACTGGGGAAATTCTAATGACTGGGGCGGTTATTACGGTATCTTAAGAAATAACCAGTTTGTATATGACAAGGCCGTAGAGCTCAACTATCCATTGCACCAGGGCATAACACTGGTGATGAAAAGCCTTATTTTTGGTTTGATAACTGATTTGTGGGGTGATGCTCCCTACAGTGATGCCTTAAAAGGAAACCTGGGAGGTGCTGAAAACACTTTCCCAATATTCGACGCCCAGCAAAGCATATATGATAGTATTCTGCTTAATCTTGAAAAAGCAAATACGCTTTTAGACGAGGCTTCCTTTAACAGTTCAACCGGGCCGGCAGATATTTATTACACAGGAGATGCACTTAAATGGAGAAAATTTGCTAATTCCCTTGCCTTGCGGTATTATATGCGCCTCTCGGAAAAACTCCCTTCGGTTGCACAGCAGGGAATTGAAAAAATAGCAGGGGATCCGACAAAATATCCGGTTATTACTGCTGTTGCAGATGAACCATCAATGGCTTTCCCCGGAAACAGCGATGCAGATTCCTGGCCTGCTTATGCCGTTCCCCAGTCAGACAGCACCAATTATATAAGGATCAAAATGTGCAACACCCTGGTAAAAGAGCTGTTGAGTAAAAATGATCCCAGGATCAGGGCATGGGCCGAGCCTGTTACAGAATCCATATATGTTGATGCGGATCTTACCGGAAATATAAGTAAAGTGGTATTTGATACTACAATCAATGGTGTACACAGACCCAGGGTAATGATCATAACCAATGAATTTATTGCTGCAAAAGGAATAACCATAAATGATATTAATCAGGATCCTTATTATGTGGGATTACCGGTAGCATTAAATGCTCCGCAAACCTATAACCTGAGTCCTGATGTTCAGCAGGCATCTCACAATACACATGTATCGTGGGTGAACAAAAAATTTGCCCAGGGGAATGCAGGAGGCGTAAGGGTGAGGCTGATAACCGCGGCAGAAGTTCATTTCATTCTGGCAGAAGCGGCTGCAAAGGGCTGGAATGCGGGCGATGCGGAAACGCACTATAATCAGGGAATTGCCGCTTCTTTCTCGGTGTGGGGATTTGGTGCTGATGCACCGGCTTATATTGCCCAGCCTGAAGTAGCTTATGACGGTACTATTGAACAGATCATTACTCAGAAGTGGATAGCGAGCTGGAGTATGGCGGCTGAAGCCTGGTTCGACTGGCGCAGAACAGGTTATCCTGAATTGCACGGTGTAGCCGGATTTACCCAGGCGCCGGAGCTCCCATTACGTTTTTACTACCCGTTGGGCGAAAGAAACCTGAACGGAGCTAATGTAGAGGTGGCTAATAATAAACTGGAAACTACCCCGTATTCCAACTTTGGCGGAAACGGCGCTAAAAACAGCCCGTGGTCCAGGCCGTGGATTGTTCAGGGAACAGGAAAACCATGGTAGATGGGGAAGGCGTAAGGTATAAGGTATAAGGTATAAGGTATAGGGTATTGGGTATAGGGCATAAGGGGGTAAGGTAAAATCCATTTCCGCCCTCTTCCTTATACCTTACACCCTCTGCCTTACACCTTGTACCGATATTTTAAATTGGAGAGATAATTGTTTATAAGATGTATGTAAGAGTTTTTATTTTTTTTCTCTGTATAATTGGTTTTACCCCTGGTTCCTATTCCCAAACATTCAAAGCCGGCGCTGCAGTAAGGATCATTACACCCGATCCTTTACTGCCGGTGTCTGGTGGAATCGGCACCCCTAAGCCGGCAACCATTAAGCAGGGCGATTTATACGCCCGCGCCCTGGTGCTGGAAAAAGGCAATACCAGGATCGCTATCGTTAATATTGATAACTTAGGGTGGCCATCGGTGTTAGGAAACAGGTCGAGGGCGTTGATCAAAGGTATTGCACCCGAAAACATTCTTATAGGCGTTACGCATACCCACAGCGCTCCGGACGCTTACGGATTCCCGGATGAAAAAGGACAATCGCATGCCGACCTGAAATATTTAGACTGGTGTGTGCAGCAAATAGCTGATGCGGTAAATGAAGCCGTGAAAAAATTAGAACCTGCGTCATTAAAAATCGCAGTGGATGAAGCGAAAGGAAAGATCGCTTACAATTATTACGCTCCCCAGTTGTATGATCCCCGCTGCGGTATTATACAGGCCATAGCAACTACCGGTAAAAATAAGAACAAGCCCATTGCCACGTTGGTGAATTACGCGGTGCACCCCGAAGTTATTGGTTCATCGCAGGGTATTTTAAGTTCCGACCTGTGCGGGCCATTATACCATCGCATTGAATCCAAAGCGGGTGGAGTTGCCCTTTTCATGAACAGCGCCCAGGGCGGAATGGTAACGGCCGATAACCGGCTCGAAAAAGGAGGAGAAGCCAACGACTGGGAAGAATGTATACGCATTGGCGAATTGCTGGCCGATGAAGCTTTACGTATTGTTGCCGGCGCTCCTGTACAAACCAATCCCGGTCTGTATTGCGCGGCAAAAACGATCCGTTTTCCCATTGATTCAGAGATCATGAAATATATTCTCAGCAAGTCTCCGCTGAAGCTGGCGGGCGAAAAAACAGATACAAATTTTGCCACTACGCAGATTAACCTGCTCAATATCGGAACCGCACAGGTGCTCACTATACCGGGGGAAGCCCTGCCTAATATTGGCTATTATGTAAAACGCCACATGCCCACCAAACATCCTTTTTTGTTTGGATTAACGAATGACGCTTTTGGCTATATCCTTACTAAAGAAGACTTCAGCAGCTTTAAGCGATACGATTATGTTAGTCGTACCAGCCTGGGCGAAATGACGGGTGAAATATATATGAATGAAGTGTTAAAGTGGGTAAAAGAAAACCCGGCGCCGGTTAAATAAAATAGATTTGGAATGCTTAAGCCCGAAGAACAAAACTGGAAGTGAAAGTAAAAGCAAAGAACCAAACAACAAATTCAAAATAAATTCAAAGTATAAACCGGTAGTTAATATGAAGAAGATTTATCTAAGCGTATTCGTATTCCTCGTTTCATTCCTTACGCTTGTTCAGGCGCAGGTTACACCATCAACCGCTTTGCAGAGTTATTTACATAATGGAGATAAAACATTTAAATGGGAAGTAAAAGATACCTATGATATCGGAGACGTAAAAGCCTATGCGTTATTACTTACCTCGCAGCAGTGGCGGGAGCATGTATGGACGCACCAGTTGACTGTGCTGGTTCCGAAGGAAAATAAATACGATGGCGCCCTTTTGTTTATTACAGGCGGTTCCATAAAAAATGGTTTACCCAACTGGAACGGGCGTGATGATAAGTTCAACGTAAGCATGGCTGATATGGCGGCAACAAATCATGCTATTGTGGCGGTGTTAAGACAAACGCCCAACCAGCCCCTGTATAATGATCTCACAGAAGATGAGCTGATATCCTTTACCCTGCATAATTTTAAAAAAGATGGCGACTATTCCTGGCCGTTATTGTTCCCCATGGTAAAAAGCGCGGTAAGGGCAATGGACGCCATACAGGAGTTTTCGAAACAACAGTTGAACCACCCGGTAAACCGTTTTGTGGTTTCCGGCGCCTCCAAACGCGGATGGACAACCTGGCTTACAGGCGCCAATGATAAGCGTGCACAGGCCATAGCGCCTATGGTTATTGATGTTTTGAACATGCCCGTGAGCTTAGACTACCAGATTAAAGCGCTGGGTGATTATAGCGTGCAGATCGAGGATTATGTAAAGCTGGGCATTCCGCAGGGTGCAAAAACGGAAAGCGGAATGGCGGTTACCACCATGGTGGATCCTTATTCATACCGCAAAACACTTACCATGCCTAAATTGATTTTCATGGGTACCAATGATGAATATTGGGTGGTAGACAATATTAAAAACTACATAGACAGCATTCCCGGGAAAAACCTGCTGCACTATGTTCCCAATGCGGGGCACAATCTTGGTGGGGGCGCACAGGCTTTTCAGGCCCTGGGAGCATTCTTTGGCAGCACGCTAACCCAAACGGCTTATCCCGAGTGTAAATGGACAACATCTGTAAGTAAAAAAGGAGTGAAGGTAAATATCAACGCTACCAAAGACGAGCTTACGGATGTAATTGTATGGCATGCCGATTCGCCCGATACAGATTTCCGCAATGATAAATGGACCAGCAACGACCTTAATATTTCCCAAAAGAAAAAGCTTAAGATCACGGAAGCTTTACCGGCATCGGGTTACCGTGCATTTTACGTAGACCTTAAATACAAAGCCGTGAATGGCGGCACCTATACGGTGAGCACCAGGGTATTTATGACAGATACGAAGACGATTTTGTAAAGAGAGATGTGGTAATTTGTGGTTTATCGGTAAATTAAAATTTGAGATTGATCGGGGTTACAGGTTTCAGGATACAGGGAAATCGGTTTTAATCCGGGCTTATCTTTTATTATTGTGGTTTGTTGCATATAAGTTACAGGTTTCAGGGTACAAGGGCAAAGGAGGCTTTGGAATTTGCAATTTGCCTGTCATGGTGAGCCTGCCCGCCGCGGCGGGGCACGAATCATCTGTATTTATTTGTTTTTTGTGATTTGGTTCTTGATGCTTTCACACCGGATTTCGTGCTTTGTATTCCATTCAAATTTTGGGTTTACCAAATATTGCCTATCTTGAAATAACAAATCATCCTGCATGCTGATACCTGTTGGAGACGACAATTCGGACCGCACCATCACACCCTACATCAATTACCTGCTGATAGTTGCTAATATCCTGGTATTTATTTTCCTGCAGGGAGCGGGTAATGACCTGGCATTCACCTATGCTTATGCTACTGTTCCGGCAGAAATTATTACAGGAAAGGATTTTATCACCGCATCTCAGATCATCATTGACCCGCATACAGGGCAGCAGTTTGAATTGCCGGGCTTGCAACCCACGCCGGTACCCGTTTATTTTACATTGTTTACCGCTATGTTTATGCATGGCGGCTGGGCCCACTTAGGCGGTAACATGTTATACCTCTGGATATTTGGCGACAATATTGAAAACAGGCTTGGTCATGGACGTTACCTGTTGTTTTATTTGATTTGCGGGATCATTGCTTCCCTGAGTCATGTTTTTTCAACCCTGATGCTTAACCACAGTTCCTTAGTGCCCAGCTTAGGGGCTTCCGGTGCTATTTCTGGGGTGCTGGGCGGTTATCTTTTATTATATCCTACCCGGAAAGTACATGCCATCCTGTTGTGGTATATGGTATCCGTTCCTGCTTTACTGGCGCTGGGTTTATGGATTGCATTCCAGGTAATCAGCGGACTGGGTATATTGGGAGGAGAAGAGAGCGGCGGTGTTGCTTATGCGGCGCATATTGGCGGGTTTATTGCCGGGTTCTTATTGATTAAATTTTTTGATCCTGTAAAAAGAGTAGTATCAAAAGAGCCGTTTATAAGAAGAGTACGGTAAGGTGATTTGAGATTGGTCCGGGTTGCAGGTCGCAGGTTACATGTTTCAGGATGAGTTACTACTAAAGACAGGCTAAGTTTTCAATAGGATTCCCTGGTTTATCATTTGTGGTTTACCGTTGGGATTGGCTTCGAATTTCAGATTTTAAATTTGCCTGTCATCATAGTAGGCACGAGCCAGCTGTATCTATTTGTTTTTTGTAATTTGGCTTCCTGGTGCTTTGCATTCTATCGGATTTCGGTCTTCCGGCTTCGGATTTTATGATTTGTGGTTTATGGTTGCATTTCGCTTCGAATTTCGAATTTATAGCTCCGGGCTTTTTCAATTTATTTGGTTCTTGTTATTTGGTTCTTTTATATCGCATTTCCCGCTTTATTCCCGAACTTGTCGGAAAATTGATTCGTGAAAAAAATACTTCCCTTTTTCTTCATTGCCTTTTTTGCTTTTGCTACGGCTTATTCCCAAACAGACTCATCGCATTTGCGGATTACGCTGCTCACCTGCAGCCCCGGTGAGGAATTGTATTCCACTTTCGGGCATAGCGCTTTGCGGGTTACCGATAGCGCCACCTTTACGGATAAGGTATACAATTACGGCACTTTTGATTTCAATCCCGACTTTTATCCAAAGTTCATACGGGGCAAATTGTTGTACTATCTTTCTGTAGAAACGTATCCTGATTTCATCTATAGCTATCAGTTGGAACAACGGAGCATTATTGAACAGGAACTGAACCTGAGTGGAGAAGAAAAGATAAAGCTGAATGCTGCATTACAACTTAACGCTTCAGGCAGCAATAAGTTCTATAAATATGATTTTTTGTTTGACAACTGTGCTACGCGCATCCGTGATATTGTAAAAAACAATACAACGGAAGCGGTTACAATAAAAAACATCTTACCCTACCCGGATGTTTCATTTCGCGAGCTTATTCATAATAGTCTGAACAGGAGCGGTATGTACTGGAGCAAGCTGGGAATAGATATTCTGTTAGGCAGGGGACTCGACAAACCAGCACAGAATGAGCAAACCATGTTTTTGCCTGATTATCTTTTCAAAGGCTTCGACAGCGCCGCTATTGGCAATAAACCTCTGGTGAGGGAAAGGCATTCTGTTTACACCGCGCCATCTGCAACCGCATCGCCAAAATCATTTTTTACTCCTTTCATTGCTTTTGCAGCAGCGCTGATGGTGTTTATAGCGCTAACGGTAATACGGAGGCAGTGGAGCAAAAAAGCGCTGGAGTCTCTTGATTTTTTGCTTTTTTTATGTGCCGGCTTACTGGGTATTTTGCTTGTGGGTATGTGGCTGGGTACCGATCATGTATTGTGCCGTAATAATTACAACCTGTTATGGGCATTACCTTTCCATGCCATTGCAGCGTTTTTCCTGAAGAGCAAAAGAAAATTGATGCATCAATACTGGGCGCTCTCTGTTTTAGTGTATGCTTTGGTGTTAGCTTTCTGGGTAATGCTACCCCAGGAGCTGAATAAGGATTTGGTTCCTTTAATTGTTTTATTAGGCTGGCGAAGCTGGAAACAGTTTAAACGATCAGAAAATGCACAGAAAGTTGCTCACATATAATAATAGCCGCATTTATTATGAAACAGAAGGTAACGGACCGCCGGTAATGTTTGTTCATGGATTCGGGGAGGATGGCCGGGTGTGGCATTACCAGCGTGCATTTTTAAAAAGCCATTTTCACCTTATCATTCCCGACCTTCCGGGAAGCGGCAAATCAGATTTACTTTCCGTTCCTGCTGAGCGTACTGCTTCTATGATTGAAATGTATGCGGATTCCATGAAACAGGTACTCGACAGGGAAAATATTAAGCAGTGTACTCTTATCGGCCATAGCATGGGGGGATACGTGGCTTTGGCCTTCGCACAACACTACCCCGAACGTTTAAACGCGCTGGGACTTGTTCATTCCACCGCCTTTGCCGATAATGAGGATAAGAAAGCAACCCGGCGGAAAGGGATAGCATTCATACAACGATATGGGGCTCAGGAATTTTTGAAACAATCTATTCCTAATTTGTTTGGCAGCGCATTCACCCTGCAGCATCCGGAACAAATTGAAACGCTTATGAAGGATGCAGGCAACTTTACGGCTGCCGCCCTCGTACAGTATTACGGGGCAATGATAAAAAGACCAGACAGAACGGAAACCTTAAAAAAACTTACAATTCCGGTTTTATTTATTATAGGAGAGGAGGATAAAAGTGTATCTTTAGAAGATAGCCTTAAGCAGTGCTATCTTCCTGCTAAAGCGTTCATTAATATCCTCCCTGATACAGCTCACATGGGAATGTGGGAACGGAAAGACCAGGCCAATGACACCGTTATGAAGTTCCTTAATTACGTATGTGATGCCTGAGATAATAAAATATTTTTTTGCAACTCTTATTTGTCTGGGGTTTTGCGCTGTCCTTAAGGCAAGACATATTACGGGAGGCGAGCTTTCGTATATTTATACAGGCTCATCCGGATCTGATTTCACTTACCAGGTTACCCTCAAATTATACCGGGATTGCTTTTCTACAGGCGCCCAGTTAGATCCGGTTGTACCCATTACTGTTTACCAGAAAAATGTATCCGGTTCATCATTTTTTAAGAATTATGATATCAGCATGACCAGGAAGGATGTGCTGCGGTTAGGCAGCCCGGGCGAATGCATTGATAACCCACCGGCAGTATGCTATGAAGTAGGGGTTTATAGTTTTACGGTTACACTACCGGCGTCTCCTTATGGATATACGGTTTCTTTTCAAAGGTGCTGCCGTATCGAAAACATGTCGAATGTGGCTGCTTCCGGGCAGGTTGGCGCAACGTATACAGCCGATATACCGGGTACGCTTGTGCTGGACGATGCACCTAAGAACAGCAGCCCTGTTTTTGCTACCAGGGATACGGTGATCGTTTGCGAGGATAATTTCTTTACCTACGATTTCGGGGCAACCGATAAGGAGAATGATTCTTTATCGTACAGCTTTTGTTCTGCCTATGTGGGTGGGTCTTCAAGAGATCCGCAGCCCAGCCCTGCAGTAGCACCGCCTTATTCCGCTGTTCCCTACGCTTTTGGATTCGGCGCGTCTTCACCAATGGGGGCTAATGTAACGTTGAATACCAAAACAGGGCTTGTATCGGGCATAGCTCCCGCATCGGGTGTGTACGTGATAACCGTATGTGTAAGCGAATACCGGCGGGGCGTATTGTTTAATGTGCACCGGAAAGATATACAGATCAAAGTAGCTTCCTGTTCCATGGCGGCAGCATCGCTTGAACCCGAATATATAAGCTGCGATGGCCTTACCGTTGACTTCCGGAACAGGAGCACCAGCTCTTTAATTAAAACGCATTACTGGGATTTTGGCGTACCCGGAAGAACAGACGATACATCAACCCTTGCACGCCCATCCTTTAGTTTTCCCGACACGGGCACATACAGGGTGATGCTCATTACCAACAGAAATGATAATTGTTCAGACTCTGCATTTAGCATCGTTAAAGTGTATCCGGGCTTTTTTCCCGGGTTTACATTCAGCGAAGGCTGTAAGGATGTGCCTATCCGTTTTACAGACACAACAAAAGCAGATTATGGAGTAGCAAACGCCTGGCAATGGGACTTTGGCGTACCTTCCTCTTCAACCGATACCTCCCGGAGTGAGCGGCCACAATTTACTTTTACGGAGTCAGGAACTTATACAGTAGCCCTTACCGTTAGTAGCAGTAAGGGGTGCATGAGCACGGTGAGAACCGATCTTGTGGTAAGAGATAAGCCGCTTTTAAGTGTACCGCATGATACTTTAATGTGCAATATTGATACCATTGCCGTTTCCGCCACAGGCCCTCCCGGAACCTACACCTGGGCGCCGGATATTAACATACGCGCTGCAGGCGCAACAGCAACACTGAGCCCGGATGTTACCACCACGTATACGGTAAGCCTCACTACCGTTCCGGGTTGCACTTCTACCGATACGGTTCGGGTAAAAGTGGTGAGCTTTGTTACGCTCAATGCAGGCCCCGATACCACTATATGCTTAACCGACGGGATACAGCTCAATCCATTCAGCGATGGGTTAACCTACATGTGGGCGCCTGCCGGAACGCTTGATGACCCTACCCTAAAGCAACCAGTGGCCACACCTGTGGAGGTAAATACCGTTTACAACGTTACTGCCCATATTGGTAAATGCTCCGCTACGGATAATGTGAGGGTGAGTACTGTGCCTTACCCCCAGGTGCGTGTAATCAACGACTCTTCTATTTGTTATGGAGACCGGATACAATTGTTTGCAGAAGGGGGGGCATTTTACCGCTGGTCGCCGGCGCTGTCGGTGAGTAACTTTAATGTTCCCGATCCTTTTGTTTCACCACCCGTAACCACAACCTATACCGTAAGCGTAACCGATACCTTAGGCTGTCCCAAACCCACGTTAAAAGACGTAGTGGTAACCGTTATACCACCTGTTCCTGCATTTGCCGGAAACGACACTGTTGTGGTGGTGGGCCAGCCCCTGCAACTGCAGGCCACGGGAGCGGAAATATACAAGTGGTTTCCGCCAAACTACCTGAGTAATACGGATATTGCTGATCCCATAGCTAATTTTGTTTCTGAAGTAAGCGACAAGATCACCTATTCGGTTAAAGTAAGCACGCCCGAGGGCTGTTTTGCTTACGATACTATGCATGTACAGGTATTCAGAACAGCTCCGGATATATTTGTAGCCGATGCTTTTACACCCAATAACGATGGACTGAATGATGTTTTCAGGGCCACGCCCGTTGGCCTAAAGCAGTTTGATTATATTAAAATATTCAATCGCTGGGGTCAGCTCATGTTTTCCTCCAATACGTCGGAATCAGGATGGGATGGCACTTTTAAAGGAAAAGAGCAGGCCAGTGATACCTTTGTGTGGATGGCGCGCGGAACGGATTACCTGGGCAGGGTAATTGAAAAGAAGGGTACTTTGCTGCTTATCAGGTAAATGGAATGCAAAGCACCAAAAGACAAATAGCAAGAACCAAACCTGTCCGCCGGGGCGGATAAAATACAAATACAAAGTCCGAAGCATGAAATCCGAAATCCGGAGAAAATACAAAGCACCAGGAAGCCAAATCACAAGAAACAAATAAATATCAAATCAAATCCGAAGTCTGAATTTCGAAATCCGAAGCCAAATGCAACCAGAAACTATAAACCACAAACCACAAACTTCCCTTACGTATCCTTCTGTATAAACGCGTCAAAACTATTTATGCCGATCATCTTTTCGGTAATAAACCCTTCAGCATAAGGTACACCGATCATCTTGCCAAACATGGCATGTCTTCCTATAATCGAATTTAAAAAACCGGGAGTGGAGATATAGGTTTGGGGTTCCTCATTGGCATATTCGTCAGAATGAAATTGTGATGAATACGCCTTTACAGCTTGCAGCTTTTTTTCAAATACCGGGCTGATATCATACACAAAGCCGGGCTCATAATACCTGTCCTGTATGTAATGAAAAATATATTTCGGCCGCCAGTGCGCTTGCGGCTTACCGTTATTATCAAGCGTTTCAATCTTTCGCAAACCGCTTAAGAAGCAGGCGTCTTTGATCAGGTGTCCTGCTCTTCCGTGATCGGGGTGGCGGTCGTCCAACGCGTTGGCCAAAACAATTTCGGGCTGGTATGTGCGAATAGCCTTAATAAGCAGGCGCTGGTGGTCTTCATCATTTTTAAAAAAACCATCGGCCATGCCTAAGTTTTCACGTACATCCAATTGCATAATAGCGGCAGCAGCGGCAGATTCCTTTGCCCGCAATGCTGCGCTGCCTCTTGTACCCAGTTCGCCACGGGTAAGATCAATTACACCTGTTTTTTTGTTTCGCAGCTTTTCCATCAGTAAAGTGCCTGCACAGCCCAGTTCTGCATCATCGGGATGTACGGCAACAGCAAGTATATCTAATTTCATAGGTTGCAAAAATAATGTAAAGAAGAATGACAGTTCATATTTTCATGTTTTCCGGCTGGATGTTAAAGATCAAACACATAGACGCAATAGGAACACAATAGAAGAAAGCAAACCCCTATGCGCACCTATATACCTATGATCCTATGTGTTTAACAAAAAGAAGACAACTACATAGACACAATAGGAACACAATATAAGAAAGCAAACCCCTATGCGCACCTATATACCTGTGATCCTATGTGTTTAACAAAAAGAAGACAACCACATAGACACAATAGGAACACAATAGAAGAAAGCAAACCCCTATGTGCACCTATGCACCAATGATCCTATGTGTTTAACAAAAAGAAGACAACCACATAGACGCAATAGGAACACAATATAAGAAAGCAAACCCCTATGCGCACCTATATACCAATGATCCTATGTGTTTAACAATAAGAAGACAACCACATAGACAAATAGGAACACAATAGAATGGAGCAAACCCCTATGTGCACCTATATACCTATGATCCTATGTGTTTAACAATAAGAAGATCACCACATAGACACAATAGGGACACAATAGAATGGAGCAAAATCCTATGTACACCTATGTACCTATGATCCTATGTGTTTAACAAAAAGAAGATAAACACATAGGCACGGTAGAAGCATAGGAGCACAATAGAAAAAAGAAAAACCTATATGGTACCTATGTGCCTCTGATCCTATGTGTTTGTGTTTGAGAAAGCACACAACCGGAATGCTCCGCTTGGAACAAACCCCGGAGAAATAAAGTGCAAATTTTCATGTAGGTTTGCACATTGTTATTGCCTGCCTCTTGTAAGTGATCATTTTCTTTTCTGCAGGCAAAAAACAATACCCGAACCGGGCATGAGCGGCACTTTGCATTGATTTCTAAAGATCAAATGATGATGACATCCAATACAGTATCGGCAGGAATGCTTTTCCGGCAGGCAATGGCCGAAGAAAATCCTTTACAGATCGTGGGCGCTGTTAATGCTAATCATGCTTTACTGGCAGTGCAGGAAGGATTTAAGGCCATCTATCTATCGGGTGGGGGAGTAGCCGCGGGTTCTTTAGGTATACCCGACCTGGGCATTACCACCCTCGATGATGTGCTTACCGATATTTACCGTATTACCAATGTTACGGCCACACCCTTACTGGTAGACGTGGATACAGGCTTTGGCCCATCGGCCTTTAACATAGCACGTACTGTAAAGTCATTAATAAAAGCAGGCGCAGGTGCTTTACATATAGAAGACCAGGTAGGCGCCAAACGCTGCGGCCACCGGCCCGGTAAGGAAGTCGTAAGTCTTGAGGAAATGTCCGACAGGATTAAGGCGGCAGCCGATGCCCGTACCGATGACCAGTTTGTTATAGGCGCCAGAACAGATGCATTAGCCGGTGAAGGATTGGATAAAGCATTAGAAAGGGCAGTGGCTTATAAAGCAGCAGGAGCCGATTTTATTTTTGCGGAAGCGGTGAATGAACTGGCGCAGTATAAACAATTTGCTGATGCTACCGGTATTCCTGTGTTAGCCAATATAACCGAATTTGGCATGACGCCTTTGTGGACGGTTGAAGAATTAAAAAACGCGGGTGTGCGTATGATCCTGTATCCGCTTAGCGCATTTCGTGCGGCTAATAAAGCGGCGCAACAGGTATTTCACAGCATCCGCACCGAAGGCACTCAAAAAAATATGATAAGCAGGATGCAAACCCGCACCGAGCTATATGAAAGCATTGGTTATTTCGGCTATGAACAAAAGTTAGACACGCTTTTTTCTAAAAATAAATAGAAGTTATGGCAGATAGTACAATACCGGGTTTTAAACCAAAGAAAAGTGTGGCACTTTCGGGCGTAGCGGCCGGTAATACCGCCCTGTGTACTGTTGGAAAAAGCGGGAACGACCTGCATTACCGGGGTTATGATATTCTTGATCTGGCAGAAGGTGCGGAATTTGAGGAAGTGGCTCATTTACTGATCCATGAGCAATTGCCTGCCGCTGCCCAGCTGGCTGCCTATAAAACAAAGCTCGCCGGCCTGCGGGGGCTTCCTGCTGTGGTAAAGCAAATATTAGAACAAATTCCTGCCGCGGCTCATCCTATGGATGTGTTGCGCACCTATACTTCGGCGTTAGGTACGGTGAGTCCTGAAAAGGATGATCATCATATTGCAGGCGCAAGAGCTATTGCCGATAAGCTGCTGGCTTCCTTCAGCTCAGCCTTATTATACTGGTATCATTTTTCGCACAATGGCCGGCGTATTGAGGTAGAAACTGATGATGAAACAATTGGCGCTCATTTCCTGCACCTGCTGCATGGCAAAAAAGCAAACGATTCCTGGCAGCAGGCGATGCAGGTATCACTGAATTTATATGCTGAGCACGAGTTTAATGCCTCCACTTTTGCGGGAAGGGTAATTGCAGGAACCGGTTCAGATATGTATTCGGCCATTACCGGTGCTATCGGCGCTTTGCGCGGACCGAAACACGGGGGTGCCAATGAAGTGGCCTTCGACATCCAGAGCAGGTACGCGTCACCGGAAGAAGCGGAAGCGGATATTAAATCAAGACTGGAAAAAAAAGAAGTGATCATTGGATTCGGTCACCCGGTATATACCGTGTCTGACCCAAGGAACCAGGTCATTAAGAAAGTTGCCCGGCATTTGTCGGAAGAAGCAGGAGATATGCAGTTGTTTAACATTGCAGAAAGGCTGGAAACCCTGATGTGGAATGAAAAGAGAATGTTTCCCAACTTAGATTGGTTTTCGGCCGTATCCTATCATTTAATGGGCGTGCCCACTTTATTTTTTACACCCCTGTTTGTTATATCAAGGGTTACAGGATGGAGCGCACACGCTATTGAGCAACGCCAGGATGGAAAGATTATCCGTCCCGGCGCTAATTATACCGGGCCGGAGAACAGGAAGTTTGTGCCGATAGAAAAAAGATAAGGAGATATTTGTGATCTGTGATTTTTTGATGTCTGATTTAATTGGTGTTTGATCTTTTAATTTAAAGCTAAACTATGAATAAGCAAGACCTCCAATTGCGCACTAAAAATTTTCATGTTGCAGTCATTAAATTGTGCGGAGATTTTCCAAGAAATGCTGCGGGCTTTGAAACAGCCAAACAATTGATAAGATCAGCGGGGTCGGTTGGCGCTAATTACCGTGCTGCCTGCAGAGGAAAATCAAAAGCTGATTTTATTTATAAAATTGAAATTGTTGTTGAAGAAGCAGATGAGTCTTTATATTGGCTGGAAGTGGCAAAAGAAGCGATGTTGGTCCCAGCAGGCTCTGATATTGATATCTTAATGAAAGAAGCCAACGAATTAGTAAGTATTTTTAACGCGACAGATATTACAGCAAAAAAGAACAAAAATAAATAACCATTTGATTTTCCTGGTCTCAGATATGATACTGTTGCTATCGAAGCAGGCTTTAGTAAATCAGAAATCAACTAATCAGAAATTATAAATTTTATTATGTCTTCCATCTCCAACGAACGTCCGCCAACTGATAAAGTAATTACAGACATTGCGGATTATGTGCTGCATTATGAAATAAAAAATGAGCTGGCGTGGAAAACCGCGCATTATTGCTTATTGGATACTTTAGGTTGCGGGCTGGAAGCATTGACCTATCCCGCATGTACAAAATTATTAGGCCCCATCGTACCCGGCACCATTGTACCCAACGGTGCTAAAGTGCCCGGCACCTCTTTTCAATTAGATCCTGTGCAGGCGGCCTTTAACATTGGTACCATCATAAGGTGGCTCGATTTTAATGATACGTGGCTGGCGGCGGAATGGGGTCATCCCTCCGATAACCTGGGTGGCATACTGGCTACAGCCGACTGGCTTTCACGCACAGCCGTTGCCGCCGGAAAGCCGCCATTAACCATGAAGGCAGTATTGGATGCCATGATCCGTGCACATGAAATACAGGGCGTGATGGCGCTGGAAAATTCGTTCAACAAGGTAGGGCTCGATCATGTGCTGCTGGTAAAATTAGCTTCCACGGCAGTGGTGGGAAGGCTCATCGGCTTAACCCGCGATGAGCTGATCAATGCCATTTCCCTCGCTTTTGTAGACGGTCATTCCCTGCGCACCTATCGTCATTCACCCAACACGGGCAGCCGCAAATCATGGGCGGCAGGCGATGCCACTTCACGGGCCGTACGCCTGGCACTTATCGCTAAAACCGGAGAAATGGGATATCCCTCCGTACTCACCGCCAAAACCTGGGGGTTCTATGATGTGCTGTTTAAAGGCAATGCATTTACCTTCCAGCGCGATTACGGCGCTTATGTAATGGAAAACATACTTTTTAAAATATCCTTCCCGGCAGAGTTTCATTCCCAAACAGCGGTAGAAGCAGCAATGACTTTACATAAGCAATTGCAGTCGCTCGGAAAAACAACAAACGACATCAAAAAAATAAGCATACGCACCCATGAGGCCGCCATTCGCATTATTGATAAAAAAGGGCCGCTGCATAACCCCGCCGACCGCGACCATTGTATTCAGTATATGATAGCCATTCCATTGATCTTCGGCCGTTTAACCGCCGGGGATTATGAAGATCATATTGCTGCCGACCCGCGCATTGATATATTACGTGACAAAATGGTTACAGCAGAAGACCCGCAGTTTACAATAGACTATCACGATCCGGAAAAACGATCTATAGCCAATGCGCTAACACTAGAGCTGAATGACGGTACGGTTTTGCCTGAAGTGATCGTTGAATACCCGATAGGGCATAAACGCCGCCGGGAAGAAGGAATACCGGTATTGATAGAGAAATACAAAACCAACCTGGCAAGAAAATTTTCCGTTAAGCAGCAGCAAACGGTTTTGCATGAATCATTAGATTATAAAAGGCTAACGGCTTTGCCGGTGAATGAGTTTGTGGATATGATGGTATGAAAAAGTTAAATCCGAAGGAGCAAAAATCCGAAATCCGAACGCGCGGTCGGCACCCGATGCAAGGAGGGTCAGACCGCACCTGAATACCGAAGACTGAAACTCGAAAGGAAGAACCAAATCACAAGAAACAAACCTGCCTGCGGCAGGCAAGCTTGTCCGCCAGGGCGGATAAAATTCAAATCATAAATTTCAAACCTGTCAGTCGGGTCGGATCCAAAAACTGAAAATCCATAAATTTAATTGTGTTCGTTGCTCCTTTGTGTAAAATCATCTAAAGCCGAAAACCCTGTACACTCTACAACTTGTGCCCTGAAACCTGTAATCTGCATATAACAAACCACAAATCCTAAACTCCCAAACGCTAAATTAATACAACCCATACATTCGCCTTACTTCCATTACAATGTCTTCAATCTGGGCGTCCTCTGCCCGGGAATTATAGGTTTGTTTCAGGCTGCTGCCGAAGATCCAGGCCACACTCTGCCAGAAACTGGCAGAAAAGCTACCCTTATAGTCATGGATGATCTCGTAGCAGGTATTGCCCGTTTCCCTCGCAATAAGCTTCATCAGCACTTTTCCCTGGTAAACAGACAGATCGGTAAGCGGCTTGGTAAATTCGTTGCGCAGGTCTTTTTCGCGGCTTTTTACATAGTCCTTTCTTTTTTCCTTATCGGGTATATTTTCTAAGTGAGCCTGAATATCATTGAATACTGCCCCCGCTTTTTTGGCGTAAGGATAGGTAACATATACCGCGTTGCGCAGCCGGGTCCATTCCCGCAATGCCCTTTTTTGCGCCGCAGTTAACTTAAGGTAAATATGTACTTCGGAAAGCTCTTTGTAGGAAAGCGTGTCGCCTTTGTAAATGATAGCAGGTACTGTAATGGTATCATTTACACCATATTGGGTTTGAGACTGTACTGCCGGATGAAGGAGGGTGCAGCAAAGTACGGAAAAGATGAATATATAATATGGCTTCCTGCGGCTGCTCATGCGCTACTAATTACTATATTAACGGGTTTTGCATCACAATTAATATATGTAGACAGGAAACCCGGCTCAACCGCTGCCACAGCTTAAAAAATGATTGAGGATTAATTGCTCTTTTTAAACCGGTGCCACATGCTGATGAAAAAACCTGCCGACATAATAAGAATGCCTAACCAGAGGATATTGATAAACGGGAACTGGAATGCTTTTAAAGTAATGTATTTCATTATCGCGTTCGATTCCTTTACACCCAGCGCAAGCGCATTTCCTGTTTTATTTACCTCCAGCACAAGGCTTTGCGATATAACGGTATCTCTTTTTGCAATAGGCATATTATCTTTTGAGAACAAGGCAGGCTGGGCTTTGTACGTCATACCATTATTGCTGTATACTGTTACATCAGCCAGCCAGGCGCTGTCTACTAACGGAAGGTCTTTATTGGTGCTTTTATTGGCTTCAATTAGCTGGTCTACAATAATATAACCATTTGAATAAAATACTGTATCGCCCTGCTGCACCGGGTGATCCCTGAAAGTAGCGGTGTCTTTTATGCTTTCGGGATCAGGCATGGAGGTAATAAAAGTAAATACATCTTTATGCCAGTAATGCCTTGAATCCGGATTAGCAGACAATGCGGTTTTTCCTTCTTCCGCCTTCATCAAAAAAGCATTGGGGTATAAAGTGAAATTTTCAAGCACTTTACCGGTAACCTCATCCTTACGCTCGTAATTCACCTTAAAATACATTTTTTCATCTACCGGGTGAGAAGAATCTCCTGCATAAGTTACCGTGTATTTACCCATAGGAGTAGGTACGCCCATAATAAGGGTAACGTTTTCCAGTCCGCTGTCGTCACGGCCTTTAGGGTCTTTTAATCCCGGTATCATAATGCCCGTGCGGTTAATGGAAATCACTTCTTTCTTTGAAGAAGTAAACAGAATGCCTACCAGCATCATCCCAAATCCTAAATGTGTGATAGATCCTCCTGCGAGGCTTAATTTTCCTTTTGCGCCCGTCCATATGTACATGGCATTGGCGATAACGGCATAGGTAGCCGCGAAAATGGCCAAATGAATAGCGCCTAAGTAGCCGATTCCGTATTTATTATAATCAACATTTCCCAGCACGCTGATCAGAACGGAAATAATAAGCGCAACAACCGTAGGGGTAATGATTTTTTTTACCCAGAAGGAGCGGGGTGTTTTTTTATATTTCAGGTATTGTGTAATGGCAGTAAGCAATCCTATTACTACCGCAATTAAGATCATTACCCTGTTATATACATATTCGGGGTCTTCGCCAATGGCTTTATGCGTTCCGAAAATTTTATTAAAAACAGGCAGGGAGGTAAAGAAGGAAATATAAACCGCCGAGATCAGCAACACCAACGCGCCAACGAACATCCAGAACTCCCGGGAAGAGATATCTTCTTCCTTATGAATTACAGGTATTTGTTTGTTGTTCCTGAAATAACCAGTTAAAAACAGGGCCGAAAATGTGGCCATCATTATAATCAGGTGCCAGAACAGGGAATTGCCTTCGCCGGTAAACGAGTGTACGGAAGTATCGCCCAGAACGCCGGTGCGGGTTAAAAAGGTTGAATACATCAGCAGCAAAAAGGCCAGGAACAAAAACCAGTAAGTTGATTTGGATGAATAGCCTGTAGATTTGTTAATGAGCATGGTATGCAGTCCGGCTACCATTAAGAGCCATGGAACAAGCGATGCATTTTCAACAGGATCCCATGCCCAGTAGCCTCCAAAAGTAAGTGATTCGTAAGCCCAGGCAGCGCCCATCAGAATACCGATGGCTAACATGGCGCAACTGAACAAAGTCCAGGGCAGTGCTGCTTTTATCCAGCCGGTAAAATCTTTTTTCCATAGCCCGGCTAAAGCAAAAGCAAAGGGAACAATGGCGGAAGCGAATCCCAGAAACAATACAGGAGGATGAATAACCATCCAGTAATTTTGAAGCAGCACATTCAGTCCATTTCCATCACGCAGGTATTTTTGCAGGTACAAAGGATCCTGGAATACAGGGGCGCCGGGAAATTCATTTCTCATTAAAACAAAGGGGCTGTTACCCACTTTAAGATCAAAGAAATAAATACCCAGTAAAAATGTAGCTAAAAAAATCTGTACTAAGGAAACAATCGTCATTACCGGGGCTTCCCACTTTTTGCTTTTAAGCATTATACCCAGCCCCAAAATGCAATGCCAGAAATTCCAGAGCATAAAGCTGCCTTCCTGTCCTTCCCAGAGGCAGCTCAGCAAATATTTGGTAGGTAAGCTGCGCTTGGAGTGCTGGTGCGCATACTTGTATTCGAAATAGTGATTATAAATAATGGTATAAAGACTAACAAAAATGGCTATTACCGCAATAGTTTCAATAATGAATGCCGTACGGGCCAATTTTTTCCATGTTGCATGGTCGTTGGGTATGGAAGTTTGCGTTGCCTTAAAATAGGCGAAAGTGGCAACAATAGAAGCTACAAAAGACAACAGAACGCAAAAGTGGCCGAATTGTCCTATAAATAAATGTTCACCCTGGTAAATCATGTTAAATTAATCCTGCATTTTATATTCTAAAGCCTTTTCCTGCTGTAACGGATCGTCTTTGTATTTGGAGGGACATTTCAGCAAAATTTCTTTACATTCAAACACGTCGCCGTTCATTTTTCCTTTCATTACAATGCGTTCACTCATTTCTAATTCCGGGGGCTTGGTATTATGATAGATCACTTTGGTTTGTCCGCCCAAAGAATCCACCGCGTAAAATGCAAGAAAATTGGGATCTGTAACAGGATTGTACTCGATTTCTTTCGACCGGTCTAATTTGGCTATAAGATGTATGAATTTGCCCTGCTTTTGTTTTGCAGAGGCTATCGTATCATAAGTAGTAAGATCTTTGGATAAAGTGATCAGCATATACGCAATGGCGGCAGCTATAATGACCAACGCAACTATATGGATTTTTTTCATAATAAAATACGTATTATCACGCAGCGAAATTAGTCCAAAAAACAACGCGGTTGTTAATTGTTTTTAAGATAACAGGCGTTTTCCATCTCCTTCCGGTTATTATATTGCATTTAACTTTTTATAAACAATTATAGTTTCCATTAATCCGCGGTCTGACGCTCTTCGTTGCGTGCCGACCGCTTTCATTCACATCTGCCTGCCGGGAGGGAGGTCTCAAATTCCCACATTTTCAAATTCTCCCGTGCAACCTTATTTGCAATTATAACGTTATTAAGTTCGTTGTTGTAAAAAACTGCTATAACTTGCACCGCTTTTTGAAGTATCATATTATTTGATCATGGACCTTTCAAAGTTTGACCCCAACAGTTCGGGAAACCCTAATTACAATATTTTTGGTTTGCCTTTTACGGAAGAAGATGCGAAGCTGGTGGTGCTGCCTGTGCCCTGGGAGGTAACGGTGAGCTACCTGGCAGGAACGGCAAGAGCTCCTGAGCGCATAAAAAAAGCCAGCCTGCATGTTGATCTTTTTGATCCCGATGTAAGCGATGGCTGGAAACAGGGGTTCTTTTTGCGTGAGCCGGATAAGAAAATACTCTTTAAAAATGATTATTTGCGCAAAGAATCAGAGCTTTTTATTGACTATGTTTCGCAGGGACAAAAGATTGAGGAGAACAGGTTCATGTGCAAGGCGCTTAAAGAAGTAAACGAAGGCAGTGAATTTTTAAATGCATGGGTATACGACCAAACAAAGGCCTTGCTGGATAAAGGCAAGCTGGTAGGCTTGCTGGGCGGCGATCATAGCACACCTATCGGGTTTTATAAAGCCATAGCAGAAAAGTATAGCGATTTCGGCATCTTACAGATTGACGCTCATTGCGACCTGCGCAAAGCGTATTTGCAGTTCACCCACTCGCATGCTTCCATTATGTATAATGCGTTGAACGAAATTCCCCAGCTTACGCGGCTTGTGCAGGTTGGCGTGAGGGATTACAGCCAGAGTGAGTGGGATTATATTTGTAACAGCAATAGCAGGGTGGTTACTTATTTTGATAAGCAAATAAAGGAACGGCAGTTTGAAGGGCTGAGCTGGCAATACCTGGCAGATGAGATCATAAATCACCTTCCGCAAAAAGTGTATATCAGTTTCGATATAGACGGGTTGAACAGAACCTTGTGCCCTCATACCGGCACCCCTGTTCCGGGGGGTTTTGAAGCAGAGCAGGTCTTTTACCTGTTCCGGAAAATAATAGAAAGCGGGCGGCATCTTATCGGCTTCGATTTATGTGAAGTGGGTATCAGCAGCAATGAGTGGGATGAAAATGTAGGCGCAAGGGTATTGTTCAAATTGTGTAACCTGATGGTAGCAAGCAACTGATCACCATGGCGAAAAAGAAAAGTGAATTATTTCAGTATGTACTGATCCTGAAAAAGGAAAACCCGGAAAACATTAATTATATCAGCTTCCTGCTTTGCTTTATTTCCTGGGTGCTTTTTTTGTATTACGTTTATACCCATAACTGGTTTTCTTCTGTGCTGTTCTGGGCAAGCTGGCTTATCCCGGTTGTGCTGGTATGGACAATACGTGTAAAAAGAAAATTCAAAACAGCAGTAACATACAAACATCCTTTATTTGTTACCGGCTGCCTGTGGCTATTGTTTCCCGGTATGCGCTGGATTGCGCTCCTGTTCATTTTATTTATTTTATTCGACCACCAGTCGCGCCATCCGCTGGAAATAGGCGTATCGGATGAAAGAATTGTGATCAATACTTTTTTCCGTAAAAGATATGAATGGAATGTATTTTCAAATGTGGTGCTTAAAGATGGCCTATTGACACTGGATTTTAAGAATAATAAAATGCTCCAGAGGGAAATTATTCACCAGGATGTAAATGAAAATGAATTCAACAGTTTTTGCCGGGAGCAGATAAATTTGAGATTTGAGATTTAAGATTGTGGCTGATTTAATTTGTAGTTTATCGTTTATAGTTTGTGGTTTACCGTTGGGATTGGCTTCGAATTTCAGATTTGAAATTTGCCTGTCATGGTGAGCCTGCCCGCCGCGGCGGGGCACGAACCATCTGTATCTATTTGTTTTTTGTGATTTGGCTTTTGGTGCTTTCACATCGGCTTTCGGATTTAATGCTTCGGACTTGTATTTTATCCGCCCCGGCGGACAGGTTTGGTTCTTGTTATTTGTCTTTTGATGCTTTGTATTCCCTTCGGATTTCGGATTCCCGGCTTCGGATTTAATAATTTGTATCTTATCAGTGTACTGCCATCCGTTGCTTCATCGCTTCGTACAAAATGATTCCTGCGGCAACAGATACATTATAGGAATCGAAGCTGCCGGCAATGGGTATGGCAAAATGAGCATCCGCCGCCTTACTTAAAAACCGCTGTATTCCTTTCTCTTCGCTACCCATAATAATACAGCAGGGTTGTTTAAAATCCATTTCATATACCTTTTGCGCCGCTTTCATTTCAGACCCCATCACGCTTATACCATTTAAGTGCAGGGTATCAACTGCGTGCGCCAGGCTGCTTACCCTTGATATGTGTACCATTTCAAGCGCGCCGGCCGATGCCTTCATGGTTTCTTCATTCAGCGCCCCTACGCCTTTGTCGGGTATAATAATGCCCTGGGCCCCGCAGCATACCGCTGTGCGGGCAATGGCGCCGATATTTTTTACATCGGTTACGCCATCCAGCATAATAAATAATGGATGTTCGCCCTTGCTTACAATATGATCAATAACCTGCTGCAGCTCCGTGTATTGCACTACAGCGGCGATAGCCACAACACCCTGGTGGTTGCCCCGGGTAAAGCTATTCAGCTTTTCAACCGGCACCATCTGTATGGGAACATGATTGTCTTTTGCCAGTTGACGGATATGCTGGATGTTTTCGCCGTTGATATTTTTATACATGAATATCTTATCAATAGCCTTACCGCTTTCAAACGCTTCAATGAGCGGCTGGCGGCCTATGATCAGTGATGATTTTTTCAATGCTGAATAATTATATGAGATGATTTTCTAAAAGATAGTTTACTTTAAAAATGGCGGCAACAGATACGGCATCCGTTATCGCTCCGCTAATAACCATATCGAACGCTTTTGTAAAAGGCAGTTTCTTTATAACTAATTGTTCCGATTCTTCCGGCGCCGCTTCATGAAACGATAAGCCGCGTGCAAGATACACAACACAGGTTTCATTTGTTACAGAATTAGACAAATGCATATCCAGCACCTTATCCCATTTTTCTGCTTTAATACCGGCCTCTTCCAGCAGCTCGCGCTGCGCCGAAATTAAAGGGTCGGTATGCAAATCTCCGCCGCCTTCCGGTATTTCCCAGCTATAGGCATTAACAGGGAAGCGATATTGGCCGATAAGCCAGGTATTGCCTTCCTCATCAAGCGCCACAATACCAATAGCTATGTTCTTAAAAGATACTTTGCCGTAAATACCCCTGCCTCCACCCGGGTTGATCACATCATACTCTGTTACCTGTATCCATGAATTATCATAGATAGGCCGCTGATCAATAATCTGCCATGGGTCGTGTTGTTCATTCATAAACCAAAAAAATTATAAACAGAAAACCGGATGAAATTATACAAAAAAACAAAACCAGCATTATGCTATGGTGAGCAACTGCTACCTGTCATCTGCCGGAGTTGGCCACGCTATTGGCACGGCTGTGCGCAGATAGCAGGATGAATGAAAATTTCCACAAGTGTATGTTTTTTAATATATAATATCTAACTTTAAACAGCCTTTCTGGTATTTTATAGAAAACTTCCCGCAATACTTACCTCCGCTGAATGGAATTAATATAGCTTGTATATCTTCTGATGCGTTTGTCCGGAACCCAGACATTAAATTCATGCTATGTATTGAATGCTTTATGAACATTTTGCTGATCAAATGAACAATACATATGACTATATAACCAGCAGACCCAGGGAGTTTAAGCAATTAGCCGTAAACAACCTGCTCTTTTTACACTATAAGTGCCCGCAGGAAGATAAATATGTGTATGTATATAACCACTTTAATCAAATCGCTTTCACCCTGCAGGGAACCAAAACTTTTCATTGCGGCACAAGGTCATGGAGCATGACAGAACATACCACTCATTTTGCAAAGAAGGGCGCCTGGAAACAGGAAAATGCAGATTTGCAATGGGAACTGCTGGCATTTTATTTCCCGGATGAATTTCTTTGTCGCTTTTATAATGAAAACAGACAGCTTTTGCTGGTAAAGCCGCTGCCCGCTTCTCCGGGCGAGTTGCTTATCAGGATAAAAATAAACGATATAACAAGAGCTTTTTTTTACAGTGTATTGCCTTATTTTTCGCAGCACCCTTCTCCTCCGGAAAGTTTGCTGGAACTCAAGTTCAAAGAGCTGTTGTTTAACATTCTTTCCAACCCCGAAAATACTGACTTACTGGCGTATGTAAATTACCTGAGCGATTTTCAAAAGCTGCCATTGAATGATATTATGGAAACCAATTTCTGTTTCAATCTGTCCCTGGCTGAATTTGCACGCATTGCACAACGGAGTGTTTCATCGTTTAAAAGGGATTTTTGGGAACATTATCATACAACACCCGGCAAATGGCTTACGGAAAAAAGGCTGAATTATGCAAAAGCTTTACTGGAAACGAGTGCAAAGAATGTGAATGAAATTACTTATGACAGTGGCTTTGAAAACGTTTCTCACTTCTGCAGGGTGTTTAAAGAAAAATATGGAACTGCTCCATTGCAATTCCGAAAACAGTTAAGAATGCAAGTACCGGAAAAATTATTTTAATAATCTAATATACCTGTTATGCCGCTGTATATGGACTTTCATAAAATTGAAAATGTTACCGTTGAAGACGTAAAGGCGGCACATATAGCAGATGTGGCTATACAGGAGAAGTATGGCGTCCGGTATCACCAGTTTTGGGTGAACCAGGAAGCCGGCGCTGTATTTTGTCTGGTAGAAGGCCCGAACGCTGAAACCTGCGAGATGGTACATAAAATGGCGCATGGTAATATTGCCTGTGCTTTAACAAAAGTGGAAACGGGCTTTTATGAAAAGATGATGGGTGCCGGACATAAGATAGACGACGGCCATGTGCATCACCAGGATGGCACAACGGATACCGGCTACAGAACGGTCTTATTAACTTCGGTAACAGGAATAACAAAAGCAACAAACTCAAAGCAATTGCCGGAGCTTCAGCAACCCAACTGGGCAAGGGAGATAGTGTACCACAACATTAATGCGTATAAAGGGAGAGAGCTGAAATGGGAGCGTGATGACAGCATGATCGGGGTGTTTGACGACACTGCCCAAGCCATAGCGTGTGCATTGCAAATACAGCAGCAATTATTGAATGAAAAAGAAAAAACGCCCGGTATCATTTTCAGATCAGGCATCAGTGCAGCACAGCCTGTAACTGCCGAAGGCGATTTTTTTCAGCAGGCAATAAAACTGGCACACGGGCTTTGCCTGATTGCATTACCCAACCGGATTCTTACCTCTTCACTTGTGAGTAAACTCTGCACTAATGAACAGTTATTGAAAGATAGTTCTTCTATAAGATCGTTAAACATAAGAGAAGAAGAGTTTATTTCAAATCTGATTAATGTAGCTGAGAAAAGATTGTGTGATGAACATTTTGATTTGAATACGCTTTGTTCCGAAGTAAGCGTAAGCCGTACGCAGTTGTACAGGAAGATCGTGTCGCTTACCGGGCTTTCTCCTAATGATTTTGTGAGGGACCTGCGAATGAACAAGGCAATAGCCATGCTGAAACAACAAAAGCTGAATATAGCAGAAATTGCTTATGGAACAGGGTTCAGCAGTCCTTCTTATTTTTCAAAATGCTTTACGGGAAAGTTCGGCTGCACGCCCTCTGCGTTTTTAAAAAAAGTACAACACTCTTATTATCTGTAGCGGCCGAAGTTGGCGCAGGATATATCCTTTTATAGGTTTGAGTAATAAGACTCAGGTTTAGCCATCTCCCGGCGGTTAATCTTTGCCTGTATAAGACAGCATATATTCCCGTGAACATATTTTACAATTCTTTGAACAGTTATTGTTAGCACAAAGCTTTCCGCGCCATATAATTTTGATACAACAAAGTTTTTCAAAAACCGCCGCCATGAACTTTTAAGAAAAGTTTTTGGGCGTTTAAGAAAAACGCATGCCTGCCCTGTGATATTAGTTTTGTTCACACACTAATAAACACTGTTGTATGAAAAGTAATTGGAGCGGCGATCTGAAAAGCAGGCTACAGGGTAATCTTATTTTACCTTCTGACCCTGTTTATAATGAAACCCGCAAGGTTTACAATGGCATGATTGATAAGCATCCTGCCGCTATAGCGCAATGCAGAAATACGGATGATGTAATTGCCTGTGTAAATATTGCAGGAGATAACAATATGTTGCTTGCTGTAAGAGGCGGCGGTCACAATGCAGCCGGGCTGGGTATTGCAGACGATGCGCTGGTGATTGATCTTTCCTTAATGAAAGAAATTAAAGTAGATGCGAATGCAAAAACGGTTAAGGTACAGGGAGGATGTTTATTGAAAGAAGTGGATACCGCAACACATGAAGTGGGTATGTGTGTGCCTTCGGGAATATTTGGCACTACGGGTGTAGGCGGCATTACATTGGGCGGAGGGCTTGGCAACCTTACCCGGAGCCTTGGCCTGGCTATTGATAATCTGCTTGAAGCGGAAGTGGTGCTTGCCAACGGTAAACTTGCAAAAGCATCTTCAACAGAGAACACTGATTTATTCTGGGCCTTGCGTGGCGGTGGCGGAAATTTTGGGGTTGTGGTTTCCTTCACCTTTAAAATGTGCCCTGTACATACCGTGTATGCAGGCCCCATGCTCTGGGAACTGGATGATGCAGAAGAAATGTTTGCATGGCATCATGAATTTATTAATAAAGCGCCGGATGAACTGAGCGGCTATTTTGCTTTATTGACTGTGCCGCCTTTTGCGCCATTCCCTGAACATTTACATCTTAAAAAAATGTGCGGGGTAGTTTGGTGTTATGCAGGTGATATGGAGAAAGCCGAAGCCGTATTTAAACCCATAAGAGCGAAAAAAACGCCGTCGCTGGATTTTGTTGGTACATTGACTGTGCCTGCGCTCAACACTTTGTTTGACCCCTTGTACCCTCCGGGATTAATTTGGTATTGGAAAGCAGATTATGTAAAAGACCTGACCGCTGAAACTATTAAAAAGCATATAGAATATGCCCGGCAAATGCCTACACGATACTGCACTATGCACATGTACAACATCAATGGCGCTGCATCAAAAGTTGGCAGGGGTGAAACTGCCTGGAATTATCGGGATGCAAATTATGGAATGGTAATAGTAGGTGTGGCTGATAATGTAAATGACAAAGAAAAAGTTATTGAATGGGCTAAAAATTACTGGTCTGATGTACACCCGTATTCAATGGGCGGGGCATATATAAATATGATGATGGATGAAGGCGCCGATCGCGTTAAAGCGAGCTATGGAGACAATTACAACAAACTGGCCCAGATAAAAGCAAAATATGATCCTGGTAATTTGTTCAGGGTGAATCAGAATATAAAGCCGGCAATAGCCTGACCGGTTTTATTAATATCATTAACACATAATTTGTTAGCGCCAATGCAGTCACAACTTCAAAAAATCAAAACATGAGACAATTTACAATTTCAATTTTGGTTTTCTGCGCCTGCTTTACCACGTATGGGCAGGTAAAAGTTAATCCTAACGGGAAGTTCTTTAACTATAACGGAACCAACATTTATTATGAAGATACCGGTACCGGAGAGCCCCTTTTATTGCTCCATAACTTTTTTAACACTGCAGACTGCTGGAAACCTTATGTGGAAGTGTACTCAAAACAATACAGGACAATTGCTGTTGACATGATAGGGCATGGGCGTTCGGATATTTATAAAAAAGACGATCTCCATTTCAGGCATGAGGACTATGCAAAAATGATTTTTGCGTTGCTGGATTCTTTAAAACTAAATAACTTGAATGCAATTGGAGCCAGTAGTGGAGGTATGACACTACTTTATCTTAACTGTATTCAGCCGGATAGATTTAAAACTGTTATTACAATTGGGGCACAAATTTATTATAGTAAGCAATGCAGGGAGTGGGTAACAAAAACAGGGTTGAACGAATTTATGGAATGGGCCAAATATCACGGCCCGGAAAAACAGGAGTACCTGGCAAGGGTATTCTGGGAATTCAGAAAATTTTATGGCGACCCTTCCTTTACACCAGATATCCTGGGTACGATTAGAGCCAAATGGTTGGTTGTACAAGGAGATAATGATGAACCTGTTCCGTTGCAGAATGCAATAGAAATGCATCAATACATACCCAACAACCAGCTTTGGATTGTTCCTGACGGGGGACATTTACCGCATTTAATACCTGCATTCCAGCCTGAGTTTCTAAGGGTCTCACTTGAGTTTTTAAATGGAAAGTGGGACGGGAAAGATTAATGGTGCTGGCGCTACAGCGGTCGTTGTCAGCAACCCTGTCAAAAGACCGTGTTAATCAAGTAATAAATAATCAGAATGATATGAAAAAGGTTTTTTTCCCACTAAGTCCCTTGCTGCTTCTGTTTTATTTGTGCTCCTGCAATAACAGCAATACGGGCACTACAACACAAAATGAAGCCAATGCTGTTCCTGAAGTGAAAGCTGTATTCATTAATGGCGACAGCATTCATTATGTTGATGCAGGCAAAGGCGCTCCTATTGTATTGGTGCATGGTATTATGGGAGATTACCGTACATGGGAAGCACAAATGGATGATTTTTCCGGGAACCATCGGGTAATTGCTTACAGCCTTCGCCATGGATATCCCAACAAACAAATATTGGATAGTACAGCCGATTTTTCGATTAACCAAAATGTCAGGGATCTTACTGAATTAATTAAAGCGCTTAAGCTGAAGCCCGTTCATCTCGTAGGGCATTCATCCGGGGCCCTTGTATCATTATTAACTACAATCGGGAGCCCGGAATTGGTTCGAAGCCTCATTTTGGGCGAAGCGCCGGTGATGTCGTTGCTAGCAAATGTACCGGGAGGCGATACACTGGGTATGAATTTTGGAAAAGCAATAACGCCTGCAATTGAAGCATTGTCAAAGAATGAAGATGAAAAAGCGGTTGAAATTTTTATTGATGCTGTAATGGATGACAGCCAGTATTTCGCCAAACATCGTCCGGAAATCAGGGAAGGTATTATGGCGAACACAGTACAATTGAAAGGGCATTTCCTCTATGCAAAAGGCGAGCTTCCTCCTGTTAGCTGTGATGAGCTTAGGAAAATAAAAACGCCTGTTTTAGTGTTGCAGGGAGAAAAATCTCCTTCCTTTTTTAATGCTATTAATAGCGAACTGGAACGCTGTTTACCAAACGAAGTAAAAGCAATCCTTCCCAATGCTTCGCATGGATTGGAATATGAAAATCCAACTGAATTTAATAAAGTAGTACTTGGGTTTATAGATAAAAATTAATAGCGGAGCGATAGCCAGATTTTAAGGGTTACATCGCGCATTCCGGGTAACGAAAACAGGAGCTTTAGCATGGTATCGCTGAAAAAAATAAATAACACATAAATTAAAATATATGAAAACGGAATTGTTCATTTCTTCAGTGCTGTTATGCCTTGCATGCAATTCAACATCCAACCGCCAATCGGATGAAGCAGCTATTACAAAGCTTTTAGATAATGAAAGCCATTTTGCAGCAAAAGGTGATTTAGCCCAATGGGCATCCTGCTGGGTTGATTCCGATGCCACCTCTTTTATATACACATCCGCGGGTGGCGTAGAAACCCTTAAAGGTTTTAAACCGTTGGCTCAGGCCATTGGTGAAATTGAGCCCTTTGAACTGAAACTGGCAAGAGATAACTATAATTTCGAGATAGGCGATGATATCGCGTTTGTTGGTTTTGATCAGCAGGATAACTGGGGTGGCGCTGACCACAAGAAAAAAGAAACAAGAACGCTGCGGAAGGTCAATGGCGAATGGAAGATCGTACACTCCACGGTGGTTAACCTGTCTTCATTTGATCAGCAGTCAACCGCTTCCTGGCATATGCCGGTAAGCAAGTTCCCTAAAAATCCCAGGAACGGATTTCAGAACCTTTCAGGGCTGGGAGGGATGTCTGTCGGGTATATGGAGGTGCCCGGTCCCGCCGACTTTACCCCCTTTTTTGAAGGGCTGCCCGGCAACATGTGCAGCTCTCCTCATTGGGGTTATGTTATTGACGGGGCTTTAAAAGTCCGGTATCCCGGCGGCAAAGAAGAAACCGTTAATGCAGGAGAAGTATTTTACTGGCCGGCTCCACATACAGGTGTAGTTGAGAAAAATGTAAAATTCATTGATATAAGTCCCGATGGGAAATTTATACCTGTAATGGATCACCTTGCAAAGAAAATGGCACAGGCATCTTCCCAATAACTCATTCTATCACTACCAGAGGCTTTTCAGTTTACTGTATTTAGCAGGTGGGCATACTATATTTAATTCGCGCAGTGGGTTTCATCACCAGCCGCTGTGGGCCAGCTATGAAACCCTGGCGCTGAACGATTCGCCGGGGTCTCATGCTTCACACAGTTGCCTGACTGTGAAGACCCCGTCGGGAAGAAAAGCATAGATGGCAGGTACCAAAGCAGGTACATGGTAGGCGATCAGGAGCAGTTCCTTAATCCATATATCAATCCTGGGTTAAATCAACTACTCCTTAAAACAAAACCCGCTGGTTGTTTTGAACCAGCGGGTTAAGATAATTTGCAATTACCTTATTAATACAACAGCATTGTTCTGTTATAATCCAAATGCCTTTTTCACTTCTTTCACTTTGTCTAATTTTTCCCAGGTAAACAATTCTACTTTTATTTTTTTTACCCTGCCATCCGGCGAAGCAAAGGTTTTGGTAACGGTTTCCGGCTTGCGCCCCATGTGGCCGTAAGCGGCGGTTTCACTGTAAATAGGGTTGCGCAGCTTTAAGCGCTTTTCAATAAAATAGGGGCGCATATCAAATATCTTTTCCACCATTTTACCGATCTCTCCGTCTGTTAAAGCAACTTTGGCGGTACCAAAGGTTTTTACATTAATGCTGGTTGGTTTGGCTACGCCTATAGCGTATGATACCTGTACCAGTACTTCCTCAGCCACGCCGGCCGCTACCAGGTTCTTGGCAATATGACGGGTAGCATAAGCTGCCGACCGGTCTACTTTTGAAGGATCTTTGCCACTGAATGCGCCACCGCCATGCGCTCCCTTTCCGCCATAGGTGTCTACAATGATCTTGCGGCCGGTTAAGCCGGTATCGCCATGCGGTCCGCCTATTACAAATTTACCCGTAGGGTTAATGTGGTATTTAATATTGCTGTTAAAAAGCTTTGCGTATTTTTTGTACTTCTTTTTTATGCGCGGGATAAGGATACCGATAATGTCCTTTTTGATTTGCTCCTGCATTTTAGCTTCCGTATCAAAATCATCATGCTGGGTGGAAACAACAATGGCATCTATACGTACAGGCTTGTTGTTATCATCGTATTCTAATGTTACCTGGCTTTTAGCATCGGGGCGCAGGTATCTGATCTGCTTGTTTTCCCTTCTCAGGTTGGCCAGCTCAATGAGCAGTTTGTGCGCCAGGTCAAGTGCCAGGGGCATATAGTCTTCTGTTTCGTTGGTAGCGTAGCCAAACATCATTCCCTGGTCGCCGGCGCCCTGCTCTTCTTTTTTCTTTCTGTCTACACCCTGGTTAATATCGGCCGATTGCTCATGTATAGCCGACAGCACCCCGCAGGAATGCGCTTCAAACATATATTCACTTTTGGTGTAACCGATTTTACGGATCACACTGCGGGCAATTTCCTGAACATCAAGATAGGCTTTGGATTTTACCTCGCCTGCCAGCACTACCTGCCCGGTTGTTACCAGCGTTTCACAGGCCACTTTACTATTGGGGTCAAATGCAAGGAAATGATCAATTAAGGCATCGGATATCTGGTCTGCAACTTTATCTGGATGTCCTTCGGATACACTTTCGGAAGTAAATAAATACGGCATTTTAAAGGATGTTTAAAATTTTTATATATCCAGAATACAAGCGCATATATTTTGGAGTGGCGCAAAGATAAGGAGCCGGTAATTAAATTTTTGAATAAATTATACGCAGCCGCATAGGTTGGGAAGGATGGCTTCCGCCGCCCACAATAGTTCTGCCTTTGGATATTTTCGGATTAATGCGGAAGGCTACCCGGCTGGCGGTAATAACAGAGCCAGACTCTTTAGGATAGGTATAATAATCAAGCGTGGTTTGGGGTGCAAATAATCTTAAAGCATAATTTTTACTTTGCTTGGTAACTTTATTTTGCACATAACGGGTAAGATTAAAGAAGTATTTATTATCCTTCAGGTATCCTCCGAAAGTCTGGTAGTCGTATACGTAATTACTGAATGAATAATTGAAATCATCCGGCACGGTAAGGTACCTGCCGGCACTGTCAATAAGGTCTACAAAAAGAAAATCGGGTGTGCTGTATATTTCATTGCCGGGTAATGCAATGGGCTCAAACGCCAGCTCCGCACGGTGAATGATGCTGTTCTGCAGGGTATCCAGCCCCGGAATATTCAGTATGGCATAGGAACCGGGAGATGATTGCAGGTATATATTTTCTGCATCAGGAATAGCGGTAACCGGGTCAAGCGCAGCATATCCATGCAATGGCGTGCGCTTAATAATATTTGCGTTGTACGCATAATAAGTTCCGGTGATATACAAAGAAAAATCGGCAGACACTGTATCAATGCCACCATTCCTTCTTACCCGGAAATAACAGGTGAGCCTGGTATTTTCGTTGTATAAGCTGTAGTAGGTTAGTGCCGATTTCTGGGGAGAGCCCGCACCTGTTTTTATAGCCAGCCCGTTAAATACTTTTTGAAAAGCAGAATCCCTGTTGGAGGAAACGTATACGGTATTGGTATCGTATGCTGCAAAGCGCTTTCCCAGGGCCGTATCAAGAGGAATGCGCAGCAGGTTGCTTACCACCTGGGTATCACTTTTAATAACAATCGTTTTCGGATCGTCTATTGTGTTTAAGCTTACCGTGGCACTACCCAGCTCATTAAATGTAGTAGTAAAGCCGGGATGACTAACAAGGTAGCCGGTGCTGTCTTTAAACGCAGGATCGCTGATCTCAAATACATTAAATTGCTGCGTGGAGTTGCTGTCGCCGTAAACACCTGTATAAGCAAGGCTCAGTATAACAGAGTCCATACCTACAATGCTGTCTGCATTTACAAAGGGGTACCGGGTGTCTACAGGAGGAGCAATACCCATATAGATTTCCGATTCGGTTTTTCCAAATTCAGGGTCATCTTCAATAATGCCCAATGCATGGTCGTCTGCATAATTGATAATGGAAGAATCGTCCATCAAAAAGTTATCCGCATATACCCGCAAAGCGGTTTCAAAAGTATGTACATTATCTACCACAGGTAAAAGATCGGTACCAATATCTGTTGGGGTAATTTTAGTGCAATGCGTATTCAGTACTATAGCCAATGTTCCAAGTCCGATGGAGAACAGCAGAAATTTCAACTTCACCTGATGTATTTTTAGTAGAGGGGTTTTCGATAAGGTATCCGAGCATTAACAATCAAAACCAAGGCACAGGCTTATACCCGCGCATATTGCTTTTACGCAAGGTCGTTATACAATTGTAAATAGTCTGTTAAATCTGAATCTGCTTTAAAAGGAAGGATCTTCTTGCCTTTTACTTTTGAAAATTCATCGGAGAGTTTCTTTTCTACCTTTGCCGCTCCAAAAGTAATGGCATCTGCATAAGCAGCGCCTCCCCTGAACATAGCCGTATTGTTATTTTCTTTGAACGGCTCCAGGTCTTTATCTTTTATGGAAGCATGTATGGAGATCTTTTTTACGAAATCGGGACCTATTTTTTCTTTGAAGGTATTTGGTCCGATAGTAAATACAACCTTGCTGTTGCTGAATACGGGTTCTTTTTTATAGGCGGTTTTCAGGTATAGCGGGATCAACCCTGTCATCCAGCCGCTGCAATGAATGATATCCGGAGGCCATCCGAATTTTTTCACCGTTTCAAGGGCGCCTTTACAATAAAAAATGGTACGCAGCCAGTTATCATCATACCAGTTTTCATTTTCATCTGTAAAAACGAACTTCCGCTTAAACAGATCTTCGTTCTCAAGGAAATAAATCTGTAAGCGGGCATTGGGCAGGGAAGCCACCTTTATTTGCAGCGGAAAATCTTCATTGTCTACCGACACGTTTATCCCCGATAACCTTACCACCTCATGTAACCTGTGTCTTCTTTCATTAATCGTTCCAAAACGGGGCATTATACAACGAACTTCAAATCCATTATCATTCGACTTTATTGCCAGGTGATTTACAATCTCAGAGAATTCTGTGAGTTCAAGGTAAGGAGACATTTCATTGGCAATAAATAGAATTCGTTTCTTTGTAGACATCTTCCGTTTTTATGTTAAGTTAGTATTAAGGAAATGTGCAAGAGTGCGCAAAGGTAGGTTTTTTTTGCCGAAACTGAGGTGGAAAGGCCTGCAATTACTACTTTTAACGCCATTATGTTCATTATTAAACAACCTGCAGACCTTAGCGCATACCTGCAAAAAGAAAGGCGGTCGGGCAAAAAATGCGGCTTTGTGCCTACCATGGGCGCCCTGCACCAGGGGCATCTTTCCCTTGTGAACAGAGCCAGGGAAGAAAACGAACTGGTGGTGTGCAGCATTTTTGTAAACCCCGCACAATTCAATGATCCAAAAGATTTTGAGCTGTATCCGAAAACGCTGGAAAACGATATTTACCTGTTGGAAAAGGCGGCATGCGATGTGCTTTTTTTACCTGCTACCGAACAAATATACCCTCCCGGTAAAGTACATAATGAATGGTATGACCTGGGTGAGCTTGAATCAGTTCTTGAAGGAAAATACCGGCCCGGCCATTTCCAGGGAGTATGCCAGGTAATGCGGCGCTTAATACAAATTGTTGAGCCAGACAGATTGTATATAGGGCAAAAAGATTACCAGCAATGTATGGTCATCAAAAAGCTGCTGTCACTCATGCACAGGCAAACCGATGTTGTTATTTGTTCCACACTGCGTGAACCCAACGGATTAGCCATGAGCAGCCGCAATATGCGGCTTAGCGCCGGTGAGAAAGAAAAAGCAGCCGGGATATTTGAAGCTTTATCCTATATCAGGCAAAACATACAACCCGGTACGCTGGAAGACACGCTGGTACAGGCCGGCAATATACTTACCCGGCATGAATTGCGGGCAGACTACGTAAAAATAGCCACGGCCGGAGACCTCCGGATTATGGATAGCTGGAACGGGAAAATTGAAATTGTGGCATTGATTGCCGCTTATATGGGTGAAGTGAGATTGATTGATAATATGCTGTTACCGCTTAATTTTGCAGGCTATGCAAATTGAAATACTGAAATCAAAAGTGCACCGGGCGGTTATTACGGAGGCCAACCTGAATTACATAGGAAGCCTTACATTAGACGAAGACCTGATGGATGCCGCGAACCTGATTGAAAATGAAAAAGTACAGGTCGTTAATGTAAATAACGGCTCCCGCATTGAAACCTATTTAATTAAAGGCAAACGCGGTTCAGGCGTTTGCTGCCTCAACGGACCCGCGGCCAGGCAGGGCGCCGTAGGTGATACCGTTATTATTATAGCTTACGCTACCATGGATTTTGAAAAAGCCAAACAGTTTAAACCAGCTATAGTGTTCCCCAAAGAAGGAAACCTGCTGCATTAATGGTAGAGGGGAAATATCTATTTTTTATCCGTCATTTACTCATAATATGAGAAAAAAAACAGCAAATGCCCTTCAGTATGCTTTCTTTTTAGGCCTGGGCATTTTTCTGCTGTGGTTAAGCGCGCATAATCTTTCGCCTGAAAACAGGCAGCATTTAACCGGCGCATTGCATAATGCCAATTACTGGTTAGTGATACCGGCAATGATATTATTAATGATCAGCCATTACAGCAGGGCGTTACGGTGGAGGATACTGATCCGGCCGCTCGGCTACCGCCCGTCTGTTACCAACACCTTTTTTGCTACCATACTGGGTTATTTTTTTAATCTCCTGGTTCCCCGTCTGGGGGAAGTAATGAAGTGTACCATTTTGGCCAAATACGAAAAAATTCCCGCCGATAAGCTCATTGGCACCATGGTAACGGAAAGGGTATGTGATTTTCTGTGCCTGCTCATTATTATTGCCATTACGCTGTTTATCCAGTTTGATATTATTCACCAATACGCGTCTGTTCAGTTCCATAATATATTGTACGATGCGCATGGCCGGTTTAAAATATATAAAATGGCCATTATTATAGGCATTATAGCTGCCGTTATTGCTATTTTGTTCTGGCTGGCAAAGATCTTTGCTACCTCAAGATTCATCCAAACCATAAAAAAGTTACTGAAAGGCATATGGGCAGGTATTACCAGCATTAAGCATATGGAAAACAAATGGCTTTTTTTATTCCATACCTTTTTTATATGGACGATGTACCTGCTGAGCATCCGCATAGGATTGTATACAATGGAGGCGGTAAGTCACCTGGGATTTAAAGCGTGTTTGGCTATATTAAGCTTCGGGAGCATTGCCATGCTTGCTACACAGGGTGGCATAGGCGCTTACCAGTACACTATCCAGAAACTCTTGCCGCTATATGCGGTAGCCGAAGGACCGGCACTTGGGTTTGGCTGGATATTGTGGATCGCCCAAACGGGAATCATTATTTTTGTAGGGATACTTTGTTTACTTTTATTACCCATAATAAACCGGAGCAAATATGAAATACCCAGGGCTGATCAGTAATAAGATGCTAACATTTGATGGCATGCGGCACCAGGTAAGGCGCTGGCGGCTTTTAGACAAAAGCATTGTTTTTACCAATGGCTGTTTCGACATTTTGCACGAAGGGCATCTTGAAATATTGTCTCAATCCGCAGCTTTGGGTGACATACTGGTTGTGGGCGTTAATACCGACAATTCCGTAAAAAAGCTAAAAGGAGAAAACAGGCCGGTAAATAAGGAACTGTTCAGGGCAAAAATGCTTGCTGCATTAACCATTGTAGATGCTGTGGTATTGTTTGATGAGCCTACTCCGCTCGAACTTATCCGGATAATAGCCCCCGACACGCTTGTTAAAGGAGGCGATTATGCTATTGACCAGGTAGTGGGAGCGGAAGATGTAATAAAAAACGGGGGAGAAGTAAAAATAGTGCCCCTTGTAAAAGGATATTCCACCACTGCACTTATACAAAAGATCCAGGAACTGTAAAGAAACTTTTACCAAAACTTAATATTTGCCTCATATTCCGTTTACTTATTTTTACCAAATAAGTTAGGGTATATGATAAAAGCGAAAGGCAAAACAATTGTGCGTGATATTAGCTGGCTGGCATTTAATGCAAGGGTATTACAGGAAGCCGCCGATCCCACCGTTCCCATCAAAGAGCGCATAAAGTTTTTGGGTATATTTTCAAATAACCTGGATGAGTTTTTCAGGATAAGGGTAGCGGCATTAAAAAGAATGCAGGAGCTGGGGAAAAAGGCCGGCATGCATCTTGAACAGGATCCCAGGAAGATATTAAACCAGATACATCTTATTGTACTGGAACAAAGAAGCGAATTTGACAGGGTATGGAAAACCATTTTCAATGAACTGAAAAAGCAGCATATTTTCCTGGTTACTGAAAAGCAACTGAACAGGGAACAACAAAAATTCGTTCGTACTTTTTACGATGAAGAAGTGGCGTCTTCCATCATTCCGCTGATGATTCAAAATATCAAAAGCTTTCCTTCGCTGCGTGAAAAAGGCATCTTTCTCGCCGTAGTATTATCAAAGAAAGATTCCGCATACAAAAAAAAGTATGCTTTAATTGAAGTGCCAACAAAGGTGATCCCCCGGTTTGTGCTCCTCCCGTCTAAACCGGGAACCCATTACCTTATACTGCTTGAGGATGTGATCCGGTTTTGTATTCCCCACATTTTTTCGTTCCTGGGCTATGATCAGTATTCGGCTCATGTTACAAAACTAACCCGCGATGCAGAATTTGACCTGGATACCGATATGAGCATTTCCTATACCCAAAAAATAAGAAAGGGCTTAAAAACACGAAAAAAAGGCAAGCCTGTTCGTTTTTTATACGATAAGGATATTGACGCGGGATTGCTTGAGTATCTTATACGCAGGTTAAACCTTAAAGCCAAGGATGCGATCATCCCCGGCGGAAGAATACATAATTTCAGGCATTTCATAGATTTCCCCGAATCTGTTTTTGAGCAAAAAAGCCTGCATAAAAAAGCAATCATCCACCCTGTGTTTAGAAATGTAAACCGGGTTACAGACGTTGTGCTGAAGCAGGATGTAATGCTGCACTTTCCTTACCATTCATTTAATGCGGTAATTGACCTGTTAAGAGAAGCGGCGATGGACCCTCATGTGCTTGAAATAAAAATTACCGCATACCGGCTGGCCCCCGCCTCTAAAATTATAAACGCGCTGATCAATGCCCGGAGGAACGGTAAAAAAGTAACCGTAATGCTTGAGCTGCGTGCCCGCTTTGACGAGGAAGCCAATTTAGAATGGAAGGAACGCCTGGAAGATGAAGGTGTGCTGGTGCTGTTGGGCGTACCCAATATGAAAGTGCATGCCAAAATATGCGTGATCAAAAGAAAACAGGAAAATAAGATCATCCAATATGGTTTCGTTAGTACCGGCAACTTCAATGAAAAAACGGCTACCCTCTACGGCGATCATTGCCTGCTCACTGCCAACCGTAATATTATGGCTGATATCAACCGTATTTTCAGCTACCTGCTGCAGCCTAAAACGGGAGCGCATTTTCTTAAGGCCTGTAAAACATTACTGGTAAGTCCGTTAACCATGCGAAAACAACTCGTCACACTTATTAATCATGAAATTAAAAACGCAAAGAGTGGCATACCCGCCGGCATATTGTTAAAAATGAATTCTCTTTCGGATGAAGCGCTGATCAATAAATTATATGAAGCGGCATTTGCCGGCGTGGAAGTGCGCATGATCGTAAGAGGCATTTGCTGCATGCTTACCGAAAATAAAAAATTCAAAACTCCCGTGCAGGCCATAAGCATTGTGGATGAGTACCTGGAACATGCAAGGGTAATGATTTTCCATAACGGCGGGAAGCAAAAAGTGATGATCTCGTCAGCCGACCTGATGGTAAGAAACCTGGATCACAGGGTGGAAGCTGCCGTGTATATTACAGATCCTGCTATTTGCAGTGAACTGAAAGATATATTGCTCATACAGTTGCAGGATAACGTAAAAGCCCGCTGGTTAGATAATGAATTAAGCAACGCTTATGTGAGAACCAAAGGAAAAAAAATAAGATCCCAGAAAGAAACCTATCATTATCTTTTTCAAAAGGCCTATCAGCAATCCTGAGGCGTCCCGCTCCCTGTAGCCCGTATAAAATTGAAGTTGCCCGGTGGCAGCGAAGACGTTTCATGTGTTGCAGAAACGCATTCACAAACCCTGGTTGTTGACAAGTGTGGATTTTTTATGTTACGCACCGGTAATTATTTAATAATATTGAGGTTTAAATCAATTAATACCATTATATCATATTGAGATTAGCGGCTATTGATATCGGAAGTAATGCTGCCCGGTTGCTGATCAGCGAAGTAAAAATAAGCGCTGGGGGCGAACCGGTTTTTAATAAGCTTAACCTTGTAAGAGTTCCGCTAAGGCTGGGTTTTGATGTTTTTGAAAACAATGAAATATCCGAAGAAAAAACGGACATGGTTATACAAACCATGAAAGCCTATAAGCATCTTATGAATGCTTACGGTATTACTTACGTTAAGGCCTGCGCCACATCGGCCATGCGCGATGCCCGCAATGCACCGGATATCATCAGGAAAATAAAGGCGGAAACAGACATTACTATTGAAGTGATCAGCGGAGAGGCTGAAGCCAGCTATATTTATGAGAACCACATCGCCGAAAAAATGTCGAAAGATGATGCTTATCTTTATATTGATGTAGGCGGGGGAAGCACAGAGCTTACTTTTTTCAGCAATGAAAAGCTGGTATTCAAGGAATCATTTAACATTGGCACTATTCGCTTATTAAAAAATATGGTCACGGATTCCCATTGGAACAATATGAAAGATTTTGTAAAGGCCAAAATCAGGAACTACCGCTCTGTTATTGCTATTGGCTCAGGTGGAAATATCAATAAGGTATTTTCCTTATCCAAAAAAAAGGAGGGCAGGCCCTTACCCTTTGAATTACTGAAGGATTATTATAAGGAATTGAGTGGTTTTACGCTGGAAGACCGTATGCGTGTGTATAAATTAAGAGAAGACCGGGCAGACGTAATTGTTCCTGCTTTATTGATATATATAAATATTATGCGATGGACAGAGGCAAAAGAGATCTATGTGCCCCGGATTGGATTGGCAGACGGATTGATTCAACATTTATATAAGGAGGTGATAACGTTTTAACAGGCTATACATTTATGAGTATCAACAAGGAAATTAAAAGAATTACTACCCACACTTTGCAGAAAATGAAAAGTAATGGCGAAAAAATAGCCATGCTTACGGCTTACGACTATTCATTTGCCAAAACATTTGATGCGGCAGGCATAGATATTTTGCTGGTGGGCGATTCCGCCAGCAATGTAATGGCAGGGCACGAAACAACGCTGCCGGTAACCCTGGACCAGATGATCTATCATGCTTCTTCTGTTGTAAGAGGCGCCAAACGTTGCCTGGTTGTAGTAGACCTTCCTTTTGGCGCTTACCAGGGCAATTCAAAGGAAGCCCTGAACTCCACCATCCGTATTATGAAGGAAACCGGCGCCCACGCCATTAAGCTCGAAGGCGGGGAAGAAGTGATAGAATCCGTTAAAAGGATCATATCTGCCGGCGTTCCGGTTATGGGTCATTTGGGATTAACGCCTCAGTCTATTTACAAGTTCGGCACTTATACCGTAAGGGCTAAAGAGGAAGCGGAAGCCGAAAAGCTCCAGAGAGACGCCAGGCTTCTGGAAGAAACCGGGTGCTTTTCCATAGTACTGGAAAAAATTCCGGCTTTGCTGGCCAGGCAGGTAAGCGAAAGCCTTCATATTCCTACCATTGGTATCGGGGCAGGTAATTATTGCGATGGGCAAGTATTGGTAATGCATGATATGTTGGGTATTACAACTGAGTTTAAGCCTCGTTTTTTACGGCAGTATCTTAATCTTAATGAAACAATAACGCATGCCGTTCAGCAATATATTAATGATGTGAGAACAGGTGATTTCCCGAGTGAAAATGAACAATATTGATCCTCATACATCATAAGTAAATATTTATATAAACTTTGTATATTATTGATTATGACAAACATGTATAATTAATATTATTTTGAGTTTGCGTCCAAAATGTCATACAGCTTCAATTCGGGCGTGGTTTCTTTAAGCTTCATATACAGGGTCAGGCAATTGGTGGCTACCGCCATCCTGGCATTTGTTTTCACCGCATCAAAATAAACCTGCTTCATTTGCTTTCTTTCCCTGCTTATCATCCGTTCAGCCATTTTATACCCGTCTCCCATATTGCCTTTATTCGTTTTTTCCGCAAAAACTGCTACATTGGAAATTTGTACATTATTATTGCGCAGTTGCATAATTTCACAAACACAAACGGTGTTTGCCGTTTTGCTTTTTAATTGCTCCGGGAACGTTTCTGCCTTTACGGCATTTCCATTAAAGACCTGAACTGACGCTCTTATAAAAGCGTTGAGATTGAATTGTTTGGGCTGCACTGTTCCATTGCCGGCGTTAGCAGATAATGTTGTTACTGTCATTATAATACATAAACAGTAAAACCGGGTATAAAGTAATTTTGCCATTTTGTTTGATTTAATCAAGTTAACAATACACGGTTTCACACAAGTTGGAACCCGATTAAAATCGTATGGCTTTTCAGATGATACGGGAGTGGGGAAGTGCAGTAAATAAAAAAAACTGCATTTTACAGGCTTCTCATTGGGGATACTTGATAAAAAACATAACGGTATGCAAAGAAGGTTAATTATTTTGAAACCGCATAGCTATACAGTGTTAAATCCATAGCTATACCCGATTTAATAGCATATATCAAAGCAAACTGTGTATTCAGGCTGTATATTGCAGTAAAATAAAATGCCATGAGTAATTTTATTGAAAAGCTAAGGATCAGGTCGGTAAACCAGGGCGTGTGTACGGGGCAATATTATATCGGTTCTTCAGGCGCAATACAGCCTTCGTACTCCCCGGTTGACGGAGCATTGATTGCCAGCGTGTATATGGCGGATGATGACGGTTTCGAAACCGTAGTAAGAAAAGCCGGGGAGGCCTTTTTGGAATGGAGAAGCTGGCCTGCTCCCAAAAGGGGAGAGGTAGTAAGACAAATAGGCAATAAGCTCCGGGAGTATAAAGCGCCGCTTGGTAAGCTGGTTTCTTATGAAATGGGCAAAAGTTTGCAGGAAGGGATGGGCGAAGTGCAGGAAATGATAGACATCTGCGATTTTGCCGTGGGGCTTTCCCGCCAGTTATATGGTTTAACCATACAGAGCGAACGGCCCGGTCACCGGATGTATGAACAATGGCATCCCATAGGTATTACGGGTATCATATCGGCATTCAACTTCCCGGTTGCCGTATGGAGCTGGAACGCTATGTTGTCTTGGGTATGTGGCAATACCTGCATTTGGAAGCCTTCTGAAAAAACGCCTTTATGTGCAATCGCCTGTCAGAATTTAATTGCAGATGTATTTGCCCAAAACAATGTTCCTGAAGGAGTTAGCTGCTTATTAATTGGAGATAAATATATAGGAGAAAAAATGGCGGCCGATACCAGGATCCCGCTTATTTCCGCAACGGGCTCTACCCGTATGGGCAAATCAGTGGCAACTGCAGTAGCATCCCGGCTGGGGAAAAGCATCCTGGAGCTGGGTGGCAATAATGCTGTTATTATATCGAAAGATGCAGACATGGATATTGCCGTATTAGGGAGTGTGTTTGGAGCTGTTGGCACCGCGGGGCAGCGTTGTACCAGCACCCGGCGGCTTATTATTCATGAAGCTGTTTATGAAACCTTTAAGAACAAGCTGGTAAGCGCCTACCGCCAGCTAAAAATAGGTGACCCGTTGAACGGGGAAAACCATGTTGGTCCGCTCATTGATACGGATGCAGTAAATAACTACCTGGAAGCTATAGCAACCTGTAAACAGCAGGGAGGTAATTTTATAGTAGAAGGCGCAGTACTGGAAGGCAGTGCATATAAAAGCGGCTGCTATGTACAACCCTGCATAGCCGAAGTTTTGCCGCATTACGCTATTGTTCACCACGAAACCTTTGCCCCCATCCTTTATATTATGAAATATAAAACGATGGAAGAAGCCATCGCTATACAAAACAGTGTTCCCCAGGGATTGTCATCCGCTGTGATGACGCTTAATTTAAGGGAGGCCGAATTGTTTTTATCCGGCGCAGGCAGCGATTGCGGCATTGCCAATGTAAATATAGGAACAAGCGGCGCTGAAATTGGCGGCGCTTTCGGGGGTGAGAAGGAAACAGGCGGAGGCAGGGAAAGCGGCAGCGATGCATGGAAAAGTTATATGCGCAGGCAAACCAATACCATCAACTGGTCAACCCAACTTCCCCTGGCGCAGGGAATCGTATTTAATATTTAAATCTTTTTGTTAAAGATATTCTAAATGAGCCACTTATCCACATGTTTCCCGTGAAACGTGCATATCTTTTTTTTGAAAAAACCGCTTTCTTTTGTATTGATATCGGCAACCTGTAACGCAGCGCATATTCCAAATACATAAATAGACAGGGCTTGTCTGTTAACTGCCACGAATGCACGAATATTTTTTGTCAAAGGCACATTCGTGCATTCGTGGCTATTACCATCGTTTTAACAACAAATCCATAAGGTGCCCTGTTAATCAGCCGCGTTATTTTACCAAAAATGGAACCAACTGAATCCCAATAATATTATAGCATATTACACGTTATAATCTTCATACATTCAATTCATCCTTTGGAAATAACCTGTTAGTATGAAAAAAGCATATTTACTGTTAGTCTTCAACCTTGTGTTTTTTAATGTAATATACGCCCAAATGAAGTGGGGTATAGGTGGAGGCCCGCATCATACAACGGTTATTGAAAAAAATAACCTTCAGGGCTGGGATCAGCAGTACAAGGGAAATTTTACTCCGCTTGGAGGTTTTCATGCTGGGATATTTTCAGAGATCAATTTAAGTAAAAATACAAACTGGGCTGTTCAGCCTGCCTTACTCTATACGAATAAAGGAAGGAAGTTTTCAAAATCCTACGATTCCACAAAATCATTTATTAATGACACTTCTGCTATCAATGCTTCCTGGAAGATCAACTACCTCGAACTGCCGGTAAACCTTGTATACCGGATACCACTTACAACAAAAGTGAGGTTCATACTGGGTGGCGGTCCCTATGTTTCATTACAGCTAAACAGCAAAACCGCGTATGAAATCGTGAATGCTTCCGGTGAACGTGAAACCTTTAATGATAAAATGGCTACCGGCGATGCGGTTAATACATACCAAAAGCTGCATTGGGGAATCAATGCGCTGGCAGGGCTTGATTTTAACGACCGGCTTATGCTTTCAGCCAATTATAGCAGAAGCATGTCTGATTTTTATACCGCGGGCTATGAGGGTTCATTTAAGCACCAGCTATGGGGCGGCACGGTTGTAATATGGCTTACCGCCTCCAAAACAACCAAGATCAAAGCCAATCAGAAAGATAGCGATGGAGACGGCGTGCCGGATAAAATGGACAAATGCCCAACGGAAATGGGCACAGCAGCAACAAATGGCTGTCCTGATACAGATGGTGATGGTATACCAGACAATGAAGATAAATGTCCTGATGTGACTGGTATCAGCAGTTTGGTAGGCTGCCCGGCTCCGGACAGGGATAAAGATGGCATAGCAGATAATGAGGATAAATGCCCTGATGTGGCCGGTATTGCCAGATACAATGGCTGCCCTGCACCCGACAGTGATGGAGACGGGGTAACAGATGACAAGGATAACTGTCCGGGTATTGCCGGTACGGCCAAATATAATGGTTGCCCGGCGCCTGATACAGATGGGGATGGTATTGATGATGACAATGACAGGTGCCCGCTGAAAGCAGGAACAAAAGAGAACAACGGCTGCCCGGGTATTGGAAAAGATATGCTCGATGATATCAATAAAGCTGCCCGTAGTATTTTGTTTGATGTAAACAGTGACAATATCAAAGCCTCTTCATACAGCGCCTTAGATAAGCTGGCGGGAATTCTGCTAACCGATACCGAATTGAAATTAGATATTGAAGGACATACAGACAATACCGGATCTGTTCGGCTGAACCAGGTGCTTTCCGGACGCAGGGCGCTTGCCATTAAAACGTACTTAGTTAAAAAAGGTATCGCTGCTGAACGTTTAACCGCATCAGGTTTTGGGTCGGAACATCCTATAGCCAGCAACAGCACCGAAGAAGGCAGGTCTAAGAACAGGCGCGTTGAATTTAAAGTCAAATACTAACGGTAACGGATAAATGATGGGCAGGCATCTTTTCAAACAGGAGAAGATGCCTGCTCGTTTAAGAGTTATGGTGTATGCCGGATTAACATGGGTCAATATCTGTTTCCGATGATTGCATTTACCAGATACTTGTTATAGTTTTGTATTATTCCATCCCTCCTGTGATCTTCCACCAGGCTTCGTGTTACAATAATAAATGCATTAGCCTGCCATCTGAAAACGATTCGTGTTACAGCCACTTTCGATGAGCCGCACAATATCCCCGATGAACAACTAAGTAGTTTTACAATTCAGCTAAGTGTTTTTTCGTTATATACCTGAAATCCTATCCGCCCTTTATAAACTAAAAATGTTATTTTATGAGAAAGATAGATGCTGTACTGCTGTCTGCGCTGATACTCTACGACTACAGTGCCCAATCCCTGGTAGATAGTGATATTATTAACCTGGGTAACTCCTTAATAGCGGAGCACAATAGCTTCCGGGAGGATAAACCTGTTGATCCTTCGTTTTTGACTGATCGTTATAGTAATACGCTCCCGGAAAACAATACCGAACCGTTAAACCTGTATGGTTTAGACGCAACGCCCGCAAAAAATATTTCGTATCACGATTTAGCAAAGATCAATCCTGCAACCGCCATTACAGCAACGCAGCCGGAGGATAATAGTAATATGCTTATTCATATCAGTATGCCCAACGCTTTTATGGAAGAAGCGGCTATGCTTCCTGAAAGCCTGGAACAGGCTGCTGAAGAAAGCACCCTCACTTTATCTGTGGCAACCGTAACGGCTTCATTTGCTTCATTAAGCGATGCAGGGAATATTGAAGTGAAGGATGAGTTTGATGCAGATAATATGCAGTTTGCCGATACAGACGCTGATGGTATGTTTAATTTTGAAGATAAGTGCCCTGCCATTGCCGGTGTGGCAAGATTTGAAGGCTGCCCTGTTCCGGACAGCGACGCAGACGGCATAAATGATGAAGAAGATTATTGCCCCTTTGAAGCAGGCACCATTGCCGGAAGCGGTTGCCCGCTGGAGAATGATATTAACACTACTAATAATACAAGTGCTTTGAACAATGACCAGGCAGATGCGGTGGATTTTTCAACGGTGGTAAAATTTGAAGAGAATAATGATGTGCTGTCGAACAGTGATTTTAACATGGTGCTGCAACTGGCCGATAAGCTTCTTAATAATGCCGGTGCAAAAATTGATATCTACAAATCGGCTGATATTAATGCCGCAGCGCAGACAAATACAATTATGCGGTATTTAAAAGATCTGGGTGTTAATGATTCGCAAATAAACCTTTCACTAAAAGATACAGGAAGTAATGCTGTAGTTAGGGGAGTGGCAGTTCAAATAAGATATTAAATCGTTAAGATTCATGTAAAATGTCAGGGAAAAACAACCCTGACATTTTTTTTTGCATCTCTATTCTTTTAAATTGTGTTAACCGGTGGCGGTAATTAATAATTTTTAGCCAAATTTGCCAATCAAATAATAATACATGAAGAAAACTTTCTTACTCGCAATTATTGGAGCAGTGCTGTATCTTTCCGGGTTTACCCAAACCGCAGTAAAAGATATTCCCAGGGGATGGCATATGCTTGACCCGCAAAAAGATGGTTATTACGGAATAGATGTTGAAAAAGCCTACAATGAGCTTTTAAAAGGTAAAAAAAGCGTTCCTGTTATAGTAGCTGTAATTGATTCTGGTATAGATACCACACATGAAGATCTTAAACCTGTTTTATGGCATAACCCCGGTGAAATTCCGGGTAACGGTATTGACGACGACAATAACGGATATATTGACGATGTATATGGCTGGAACTTTCTGGGAGGTAAAGACGGGAGGAATGTAAATAAAGACTCATACGAGGCTGCAAGGGTGTATTACAAATTAAAAAAGAAATTTGGCGATACCATGCCGGATGAGGCAACGGCAACTCCGGAGGAACTCGACGAGATAGGGATGTATAAAAAAGTAAGAGACCTTATAGAAGGGGATGCTAAAGAAGCTTCACTGAATGTAATGTTCTTAAAGAATATTGTAGAAAAAATGCCCTGGGCCGATAGTATTTTGCAAAGCAGTTTAAAAATGACCGAGTATAGTGGCGATGATTTGCAAAAGTTTAAACCGGCTTCTGCAGATGAAAGTAAAGCGAAAAGTACGATAATGGCATTATTCCTCGGCTTCCAGGCAAGTGAAATGACGAATAAGCGACTGCTTGAAATGACGGGAGAATTTTATAACGGAGAAAAATCAAAGGCAGATGCGGTTGTAAAAGAACCGAAAGATTATCGCGGAGAAATAGTTAAGGATAATTATGACGATATTAATGACCGTTATTATGGTAATAATGACGTGATGGCAGGTACGCCTATGCATGGCACGCATGTATCCGGTATCATTGCTGCCGCACGTAATAATAATATTGGAATGAACGGCATTGCCGACAATGTACGTATTATGACAGTGAGAGCGGTGCCGGATGGTGATGAGCACGATAAAGACATAGCGAATGCAATCCGGTATGCTGTGGACAATGGCGCCAAAGTTATTAATATGAGCTTTGGGAAAAGCGTATCACCCCAGAAACATTGGGTTGATGATGCGGTGAAGTATGCAGCATCCAAAGGGGTATTGCTGGTGCACGCGGCCGGTAATGACGCAAAAGATATTGATATCCATGATAATTTTCCCAATCCCATCTTCAAAAATGACAGCATTGGAAGAGCGGGTAACTGGATTACCGTAGGCGCAAGCGGCGATCCGGCAGCGGGTGGCATTATCGGCTCTTTCTCGAACTATGGTAAAAAAGAAGTGGATGTTTTTGCACCAGGTGTAAAAATATATTCCACTTTGCCCGGAGGCAACCAGTATGGCAACTTACAGGGAACCAGTATGGCGAGCCCTGTGGTGGCAGGGGTGGCAGCTTTATTGATGTCGTATTATCCCAACCTTACGGTACAGCAAATTAAGGAGGTAATTGAAAAATCTGCTGCTTCACCGGGAATAAAGGCACAAAAGCCCGGAACAGATGAAGCGGTAAGCATGGCAGAGCTTAGCCGTGCCGGTGGAATTGTAAACGTGTATGAAGCAGTAAAATTGGCCGATTCCATCTCGGGTGAAAAGAATGTATTGCCACAACAGGCTTTACCGAAATCGAAAATGAAAAAGGATAAGAAAGGATAGGAAGCAATTCAGGAAAGTCGTTTTTTGCCGCAGATTCGCCGATGTTATCTTCGGATCTGTGGCATTTTTTATTACCGCATATGCGTAACTAATCGTTTTTCAAACGCCTCTCTGCGGCGTCTTTTATACTGCTGTCAACAGGAGAATATAGTATTGTTATTTTGCTTTTTTGCCTTGTGTTTCCGTTTCTCCGAACAGCATAACATAGCCGCACAGGTCTTTCTTTTGTTTGGTGTTTACCTGAAGCGGTTTTATCATATGGTATTCAGACATTTTAGGCACATAGGAATAACTGATAATGTTGCCATCTGCTTCACCCCATTTTTTTTTCTGGTATACCACCTGCTTTTCATTGTAATCGTACATCCTTACTTCGTACAGGTTTGACTTTACATCTCCTATAAATACAAACTGGTACTTTGTTCCTTCATTCATGGGTACTATAATCGGGATCTCGTATTCACTCTCCATCGTAATAGAAGCTTCACGCAACACGGAGAAACCTCCATCGGCAAGTAAATGTTTAACGCTGTCGGCCTGCTTTTGAATAGATTGGTTATCGCAGGGGCTAACCCGGATAATATTGTCTGACTGGGCAAAGGATGAAAAGCTGAATAATAAGGGCAGAGCGCATATTGCGGAAAGGAGTGGCTTTTTCATTTTTTAAAGTTTACAGGGTTTCAGATTGATTTCCGGCTGCACGAACCTATGATAATCAAAGGAATTGAAGAACGGAAACTGTTCAATTTTCCCGGCTTTTAATGAACGCAAATATGCTGCCTAAATTATTTTTTGTGGAAATAAATAGCGTCTGCCTGCTGAACAGGGCATATTACCAGGTCGTTGATACAAACATGCTCCGGCACAGTAGTACAATAGTAAATAACATCCGCTACATCTTTAGCGGTCAATGGTTTAAAGCCATTATATACCGCGTTGGCCTTAGCTGCATCACCATTAAACCGTACCAGTGAAAACTCCGTTTCAGCGGCCCCCGGATGAATAGCGGTTACTTTAATGTTATGCCTCAGTAAATCTATACGCATGCTTTTACTTATTGCCTCTACGGCAAATTTGCTGGCACAGTATACATTGCCCCTTTCATATACTTCCTTTGCTGCCACTGAGCCGAGGTTAATGACATGTCCTTTGTTTTGTGCTATCATAAACGGCAAAACAGCTTTTGAAACGTACAATAACCCTTTCACATTGGTATCCAGCATCGTGTCCCATTCATCTATGTCTGCCTCATCAAAAAAATCACGGCCAAGCGCGAGCCCTGCATTATTAATAAGAATATTAATATTCCTCCACTTGCCCGGAATAGTATCTACAGCTTCAAAAACCTCCTGCCGCCTGCTCACGTCAAACGGAAGCGGGAGCACCCGCACGGAAAAGCGTTCTTCAATATCCTTTTTCAACTGCTGCAACCGGTCTTCTCTTCGTCCGTTGATAATAATATCATGGCCCGCTTCCGCAAACTGCAGCGCGCAGGCTTTTCCAAACCCGGAAGTAGCGCCTGTAATAAAAACAATTTTACTCATTTAAAAACAATAGGTAGATGAAACACAAAGGTAAAGTGAAAAAAGAAAAGTGAGGGGCAACCTTAAGCCGGAGAGGATGAATAAGAAAACAACTTACCGCCTGCTTTCATCCAATTGTTCGGCCCATGCTATTAATGTATTTACTTCTATGGGAACATTATTTATTTTTTCGTCTCTTTTTTTACCCAGGCGAACAATAACCATATTGCGGGCTGGTATGCAGATGATATACTGCCCTAATATCCCACGGGCATAAAATATGTTCTGCCGGCCGGGTATGATCCACCATTGATAGCCATAATAATTGCAGGGGGTGTTATGCTCATCCATAATATTACAGGGCGTAACGGATTTACGGAAAAAAGCGCTGTCAATAACAGGCATGCCATTTATTTTTCCGCTGTCGAGCATAAACTGGCCCAGCCGTGCAAAATCACGGGCATTGCTGTTAAAGCAGCAATAGGCTTTTTCTTCACCATTGGGTTTATCAATGCTCCACAACGCATCTTGTTCTGCGCCGAGGGGTTGCCATAATTTTTCTGCGGCATACGCGCTCAGTGATTTTCCCGTTGCTTTTTCAACAACCAGTCCAAGCAATTGCGTATCACCGCTTTTATATGCATGGTATGTGCCGGGGGCTTTAATAATATTTACACGGGTTGCGGTTGTATATACATCAGTACCATAGTATAGCTCAGTAGTTTCCGAGAAAGGGTTGGCATAACTTTCATTCCAGTCGCTGCCGCTGCTCATCGTTAGCAGATCCGCAATTTTTACTTTTGCTTTTTCGCCTTCATTAAATTCCGGAAGGTATTTGCCCACGGGGTCGTTTACCGAACCCATCTTACCTTCATGTATAGCCGCACCTATGAGCATGCCGGTAATGCTTTTAGCAACAGAAAAGGAATTAGACAGCGAACTATCGTTGTAGCCATCCCAGTATTTCTCAACCACGATTTCCCTGTTTTGTACTACCACCAGGCCAACAGATTGCAGCTTTGTAAGATATTGCTCCAGTGTATCGGGTATATTTACTTTACCATAATCTGCCGAAAAGCGCCAGGGAACAGGTTGTGCTGCCGGCACTGAACGGTTGTTAAAAATGGTATAATCATCAATGCCTGCAAAATTATAAACGATGGCTTTGTATAAATAAGTTTTACCGGTTAGAACGGGCAATACCAGTATAACAAGCACTGTAATGACGATAAATTTCGCGGAGCGGTTTTTATTTTTTTTCATTGTAACGGGGAGGTTAGGGCATTCCTGCTTAATTTCGGGCTAACTAAGATACAATAAATTATACGTATGCATATTGTTATACTTGATGGTTATTCCATTAATCCCGGCGATTTGAACTGGTCTTCCTTAGAAACATTCGGCAATTTAACGGTTTACGACAGATCGGCCCCGGAGGAGGTGCAGGAGCGTTCGGCAGGAGCGGAAATTGTGCTCACCAATAAATCAAAAATTCCCGGCGATGTAATTCATGCATTACCCCAACTGCGATATATAGGGGAGCTGGCAACAGGTTATGATAATGTAGATATTGAGACCGCGGCTAAACGAAATATCCCCGTATGCAATGTGCCGGGCTATAGCACATCATCGGTTGCCCAGCTAACATGGGCGCTCATACTGGAACTCACGTACAACATTAACCGCCGGTCGAACGAAGTGCATAACGGCGCGTGGACAAGGAGTAAGGATTTTTGTTTCGGACACGAAGGTCTTTTTGAATTGCAGGGAAAAACACTCGGGCTCATTGGTTTAGGACAAATAGGTTCTGCGGTAGCCAAAATAGGAATGGCTTTTGGTATGAAGATCGTAGCCACGGTTCGCAACCCGGCTAAATATGATATGCCAGGCGTAAGCTTTGCAAGCGTAAACGAATGTTTTGCACAGGCGGATTTTGTTAGCCTTCATTGCCCGCTTACCGATGCCAACAGGGAGATGGTTAATAAAGAACTCATAGAACGGATGAAACCTACCGCTTATTTAATTAATACGGCACGCGGCGCCCTGGTCAATGAGCAGGATTTAGCCGGGGCGTTAAACCATAAGCAAATTGCAGGAGCGGCTGTTGATGTATTGTCGTTGGAGCCGCCTCCGGCAGGTAACCCTTTGTTAAAGGCTTCGAACTGCATTATTACACCGCATATTGCATGGGCCACCAGGCAGGCAAGGGAACGGCTTTTATATGAATCTGCAGAAAATATCAAAACATTCCTCAACGGAGGATTAAGGAATGTGGTTAACGGAGTTAAGAAAGTGTAGCTTTTATCGTCCAGCTAATCGCGTAACTGTCTGAACTCTTTTTTATCTTTGCCGGATGCATTATGTTTCTGCTGAAGGATTAGGGAAGTCTTACGGAATAAAGCCTCTTTTTAAAAACCTGGGTTTTCATATTGAAGAAGGAGATAAAATCGCGTTAATAGCCCGCAACGGCTCGGGTAAGTCTACCTTGCTTAAAATTATCGCCGGTAAAGAAACGCCGGAAGAAGGAAAATTGTGGGTACATAAAGATGTAACCGTGGCCCTTTTTGAGCAGGAACCTTCCTTTATTGATGAATTGTCTGTGCTTGATAACATCTTTCATCACAATCATCCTGTTATTAATGTTATTAAACAATATGAAGCGGCAAGCGAAAGTGAGGATGCCGATGCATTGGGCGATGCCATTGTAAAAATGGATGAGCTGAATGCCTGGGATTTCGACAGCAAGGTAAAGCAGATCCTCGGCAAGCTGAATATTCACCAGTTCCGGCAAAAGACAGGTACGCTTTCGGGTGGCCAGCGTAAACGGGTAGCGCTTGCCAGAACCCTGATTGATATTGGTTTTGAGCACAGGCATGTACTCCTTATTATGGATGAACCTACCAACCACTTGGATGTAACAACGGTAGAATGGTTAGAGCATTACCTGAACCAGGAAAAAGTAACCTTACTGCTGGTTACACACGACCGTTATTTTTTAGATGCGGTATGCAACGAGATATGGGAAATGGATGGCAGTGACTTATATGTATATAAAGGCGATTATGAAAACTATGTGGAAAAGAAAGCCGCCCGGCTGGAACAGCAGGCTTCGGGCATTGATAAAGCGAAAAACCTTTACCGTAAAGAATTAGAATGGATAAGAAAGCAACCAAAGGCCAGAACAACCAAATCGAAAAGCCGTATTGATGCTTTCAGTGATGTGGAAACCAAAGCCAAACAGCGGATGCAGGATAACCAGGTGCAGTTGCAGGTGAAGATGAGTCGCCTCGGTGGCAAAGTAGCTGAGCTAAAAAAAGTATATAAAGCTTACGGGAACCATACCATACTAAAAGGCTTTGATTACACATTTGCCAAAGGTGAAAGAATTGGTATTGTAGGAAAAAACGGGGTGGGAAAATCTACTTTCCTTAATATGCTGCAGGGTATTGAAAAAGCCGACAGCGGGAAAATTAATATCGGGGAAACCGTCATTTTTGGATATTATTCCCAGCAGGGCCTGGAAATAAAGGAAGATATACGGGTGATAGCCTATGTAAAAAACATAGCGGAAAATTTTCCGTTGGCCAACGGAGGGTCGCTTAGCGCGGCCCAGTTCCTGCAACTTTTTTTGTTTGACCCCGATCAGCAACATACTTTTATTTCAAAGCTAAGCGGTGGTGAGAAAAAAAGATTATTGCTGCTGTCTATCCTTTTCCGCAACCCTAACTTTTTGATATTAGATGAGCCTACCAATGATCTTGACCTTCCTACGCTGGGTGTGCTGGAAAATTTTTTAAGTGAATACCAGGGTTGCCTGCTAATCGTTTCGCATGACCGTTATTTTATGGACAGGCTCACCGATCACCTGTTTGTTTTTGAAGGAGACGGGGAAATAAGGGACTTTCCGGGAAATTATACCCAGTACCGGATATGGAAAAAGGAACAGGAAGAAGAAGCGAGGCTGCAGCTTACAGCAAACAGATTACCTGAAGGAAACCACATACAGAGCGCAGCTACAAAAGTACCGGATACTGTTCCTCAAAAAAGAAAGCCATCTTACAAGGAAAAGCGGGAGTTTGAATTATTGCAGAAGGAAATAGAAGCGCTGGCAAAGGAGAAAAAAACTATTACAGAAAAGCTCAACACCGATAGCATCCCCTTCGGGCAATTACAGCAGTTCTCGAGCCGGATCGGCGAGCTGTCGCAATTATTGGATGATAAGGAATTGCGCTGGCTGGAATTGAGTGAAATGATGGATGACGCTTAAGATCAGGGCAAACACCCCTTATATTTCAAATTCCACGTTTAACACAAATCCTTTTCCGGGCGCGGTATCCATGTTTATTTTTCCCTGGTACAATTCAATCCTGTTGCGAATATTCCGTAGGCCCATGCCATGACCGTTGTCCAGTGTAAGATCAACGCCTACACCATCATCTGTAATTACCAGTAATACTTTATCTTCCATTTGTTCTATATGCACAGTAACATTATGCGCATGGGCATGTTTAACAATATTATTCAGTTGTTCCTGCACAATGCGGTACAGCATCAGCTTATGTCCATCCATAAGCCGGGCTTCATCGAACTGTCCTATGTCTACCCGGATCGTAACAGGCTGCACTTCTTCTATAGCCTCAGCCATACTGATCAGTGAATGCTCAAGGCCTAATTCGGCAAGGAGCGGCGGGGCAAGGTTTTTGGAAAGATTCCTCAATTCCTCAATTACCTTGTCAATATATTCATTGCTCTTCCTGAGCAAACCGTCCCTGATCTTGTCATTTGCGATGGAATGCTCGATATACAATTTTACCACTCCCAGCAACTGGTTCACATTATCGTGCAGCTCTTCCGCGAGCTTTTTGCGCTCACTTTCCTGTGTATCCATAACCGTGCGGGCTAACTGCCGGCGATATATAATTTCCTTTTCAGCCAGTTGCTGCTGCAGGTTACGCTGTTCTGTAACGTCATGCATGGATACGATCAGCCGGAAAGCCCTTCCTTCACTGTCGCGCAAAATAGAAAAGCAATCCGTTATGATTTTATAAGACCCGTCTTTGCATATAAACCGATATTCGTTGTTGATGGTTGTAACATGCGGAATTTGCAGCGCGGCATCCATCTTATCTAATATTTTGTCTTTATCCTCCGGATGAATATTATCTTTCCACCAGGCGTAGCCCTGTTGCAAATCTGCATCATCGTACCCAAACAGGAGCTTAATGTTTGTATTATAGTAAAGCTGGCCGCTCAGTATATTCCAGTCCCACAAGCCTTCCATAGTAGCCATACTCAGAATATTATATCGTTTCAGGCTTTCCTCTAATTGTTTTTGTTCCTTTCTCCTGTTTGTTATATTCTCCATCACAAGTATAAATACCGCAACCCCCGATTTATCTCTTACTTCATTAATAGTGATATTACAAATCAGCTTTTCCCCGCTTTTAGTGGTAATGCCCGCAACATTTTTCATCCTGTTGAGCTTCCCCTGCTTCAGCATCATATCCCAGTATTCCAGCTCTACATTATCTTCAGTTTTTATAATCAAACTGTAATGTTGTTTTAGCAGCCCGGTTATTTCGTAGCCTGTTAGCGCACAAAAGAAAGGATTGGCATAGAGAAATACGCCATTATTGTTTAAGCGGGCTATGCCCAGGTTGGTTTCCGATAAAATCGTTTCCAGCTCGTTGTGGTTAAAAACAAGGGTATCATATTTTTCCTTAAAATATTTACTGTTGCGACGGATAATAAGATAGATAACGATTGCCGTTAAGCCCACAAAAGCTACCCCCTTAAAGCTTTGCATATAGTGATACAGCCTTATATCGTTTCCAAAAGCCTGTAGCAGGAGATAATCGGTACAGAGTATCCATACCAGGGCTATAAGAAGGAAGATAACTACAGCCTGAACGGTTGATAACGGGCGTCCTTTCATACAATTAATTTACCGGCACACAGCACAGCCTGAAATTTATTAATTAATTATTCAAATTAATAACTTATTTTTTGATTTAACACGCAATATACGTGGAAACACAGGCGAATGGCAAATGATCAAATAACAGATAATCGCGGCAGGCATCATAAAAAGCCAGTACCGGCAGAAATGATCAGCACCCGGCGAACCTGGGTGAAGACGATTATCAGCTTTATACTGTATGTTGGCGTATATTATTATTTTTTTCATGATAATATAAAATGGCTTATTATACTTACCTCCGTTATTCTTTTGCATGAAGCCGGTCATTTCATTGCTATGAAAAGCTTTGGATATAAAGATGTACAGATGTTTTTTGTGCCTTTTGTCGGTGCGTTTGTTTCGGGTGAACCACGGGTGGTTTCGCGCCGGCAACGTATTATAACCCTGCTGGCAGGACCCGTTCCGGGTATGCTCATCGGGCTGGTATTTTTTTTGATCTTTCTTCAAAATCAGCAGCCTGTATATTACCAGCTATCGTTTGTGCTGGTAATGCTCAATGCATTTAATCTTTTGCCGGTTACACCTTTAGATGGAGGACAGTTGCTTGAGAATATCTTTTTCCGCGCAGGAGAAAAAATACAACTGGCTTTTCTTATTGTATCTGCCCTGCTCTTGTTTTACCTGGCATTATACACCCGCAACTATTTAATCGTATTTATTGTGTGGATCATTGTTATACGCTACCGGAGCATCAGCACCATCAGCCGGGTGAGGGACACGCTGGACAAAGAAAGCCTGTCGTATCATACCACCTTTGGAACACTTACCGATGAAGCATATATGGCAATTAGGAAAACGATGATAAAACATATTAAGGCCCTGAAACAATATGATCCGGAAATTGTTTCAACTGATGAGGAAGCTGTGGTGGCACATCTTAATAAAATATTAGTTCCTCCTGTACAAAACGAAATAACTTTAAAAGGAAAACTTCTTATTGCTATACTTTGGATTATGCTGATGATCATTCCCTTTGTGGTGTATAGCAAATATGCGCCCGGATATATACTGGAATAAGAGCAGCAGTTTGAAATAACGGATGTGCTGATTGAAATGTCTTTTGCTGATCTTTGCCTTAGTGTTATACGTTAAAGAAAAAGCAAAAAATAACAAATTAAATATCAATGCCATGTTCAGTGATTATGCGTTTACGGTAACAGAGAGGTTTATGCGCTATGTTCAAACCGACACCCAGTCGGATCCTCAATCATCATCATTTCCTTCAACCGAAAAGCAAAAGAACCTTTCACGTTTGCTGGTAAAAGAATTGCAGGCGATGGGTATTACCGGTGCGGCGCTGGATGAGCACGGGTATGTGTATGCTACGCTTGCATCCAATACCGGGAAAAAAACACCGGTTATTTGCTTCTGCTCGCATGTAGATACTTCACCTGATTGCAGCGGCCAGGGAGTGAAACCGCTTTTACACCGGAATTACGATGGGAAAGATATTGTTTTACCGGACGATACCAGCCAGGTAATGCGCGTAGCCGACCATCCTTACCTGCAGCAAAAGACAGGCGAAGATATTATTACCGCCTCCGGAACCACTTTGCTGGGAGCCGATGATAAAGCTGGAGTGGCGGTGATCATGGATATGCTGCATTTTTTCGCTACACATCCTCATGTAAAGCATGGCACTATTAAAATATTATTTACGCCCGATGAAGAAATCGGAAGGGGAGTGGATAAAGTGGATTTGAAAAAGTTAGGCGCCGATTTCGGCTATACTTTAGATGCAGGCGAACGTGGCGTATTTGAAGACGAGACTTTTTCGGCGGATAGTGTTACCATTACTTTTAATGGTGTGAGCGCACACCCCGGCTATGCTAAAGGTAAAATGGTAAACGCTATAAAAGTGGCTTCCGCTTTCATAGCATCGTTACCCCGGGATTGGCTGTCTCCCGAAACCACCGAAGGCAGGGAAGGCTTTGTTCATCCCGTTCATATTAACGGCATTGCTGAAAGCGTAAGCATCCAGTTTATTCTGCGCGATTTTATTACAGCAAAATTGCAGGAGTATGCATCCCTGTTACAGCAAAAGACAGATGAAACGCTTGCACATTTTACCGGTGTTACGGCAACACTTGAAATAAAAGAGCAGTACCGCAATATGAAAGAAATACTGGACAAATATCCGAAAGTAAGTGAGTATGCAATAGAGGCAATACAAAGAGCGGGAATAGCACCTGTATTGAGCAGTGCAAGAGGCGGAACGGATGGTTCCCGTTTATCTTTCATGGGTTTACCCTGCCCTAACCTTTTTACCGGCGAAATGGCCTTTCATGGTAAGCACGAATATGTGAGTGTGCAGGATATGCAAAAAAGTGTTGAAACCATTGTGCACCTGGCAATGATCTGGGAGGAAAAAGGGTAAGATGAAATTCACTATTGACCCTGACTATTGACCTTTTCACAAAAGGATACGTCATATTATGGTTAACCCAACACTATGTGTTGTACATCATCTCTTAACCCTTTTCCGCTTCCATATAGCTTTCTACAGGCTCACAGGTGCAAACCAGGTTTCTGTCGCCGTATGTATTGTTTATCCGTGAAACGCTTGGCCAAAACTTATTGCTGGTAATATACGAAAGGGGGAAAGCGGCTTCCTGCCTGCTGTAAGCCTGCTTCCATTCATCGGCGCATACGGTATGCATGGTATGCGGCGCATTTTTAAGCGGGTTATCTGTTTTACTGATCTTTCCCGATTCTATAGCTTTAATTTCGTGATGGATGCTGATCAGGGCTTCACAGAACCGGTCTAACTCCGCTTTATCTTCACTTTCCGTAGGTTCAATCATAATGGTTCCGGCAACGGGAAAGCTCATGGTGGGTGCATGAAAGCCATAATCCATCAATCGCTTGGCTACATCCTCCGCTTCCACTCCTGAACTGGTTTTAAAAGGCCGAAGGTCTACTATAAACTCATGCGCACAGGTGCCATTAGCGCCGAGATACAGGATATCAAAATACTTTTCCAGTCTTGCCCTCATATAGTTGGCATTTAAAATGGCATATTCCGTTGCAGCTTTCACTCCTTCCGCTCCCAGTAATTTTATATAAGCATAGCTGATCAGCAATATAGATGCTGAGCCATAGGGGGCAGCACTTACCGCTCCACGGGCATCCGGCAGTAAGGAATATTTCTCTTTAATTGTTCCGTTATAATTGTTGATATGAGCGGGCAGGTAAGGGGCAAGATGTGCTTTGGCGCAAATAGGCCCCATACCCGGGCCGCCGCCGCCGTGCGGAATAGCAAAGGTTTTGTGCAGGTTAAGATGGCATATATCTGCACCAATGGTTCCCGGCGAGGTTAAGCCGCACTGTGCATTCATATTGGCGCCATCCATATATACCTGTCCGCCATTGTTGTGTATTATCGCGCATATTTCTTTAATGCTTTCTTCAAACACGCCATGGGTAGAAGGATAAGTTACCATCAGCGCAGCAAGTGTATCCTTATATTTGGCGGCTTTCTCTTTCAGATCGGCAACATCTATATGTCCTTCTTCATCGCTCTTTATTACCACTACTTTCATGCCGGCCAGTACTGCCGAAGCGGGATTGGTACCGTGGGCAGAAATAGGGATAAGTACCACATCCCGCTTTTCATCACCTGCGGCTTTATGGTATCTTTTTATGGTAAGCAAACCGGCATATTCGCCCTGCGCACCGCTGTTGGGCTGTAAACTACAGGCATCAAATCCTGTAATAGCGCAGAGATACTCGCTTAATGCATCAATAATATGCGCATAGCCCTTTGCCTGGTAAGCCGGCACAAAAGGGTGAATATGCGCAAACTCCGGCCAGCTTACAGGCATCATTTCCGTGGCGGCATTAAGTTTCATGGTGCAGCTACCCAGCGAAATCATGGAAGTAATAAGGGAAAGATCTTTGTTTTCCAGTAACCTGATGTAACGCATCATTTGGCTTTCGCTGTGATGGGTATTAAATACCGGATGAGTGAGGTACCTGCTTTTGCGGATGGCATAATCCGGTATATTGTCGGGTAAATCGTCTTCACTAAAGGTAAGCGATACCCCGCTATGTCCTGAAGCTTCCGCAAAAATATAAAGGATGTCGAGCACGTCTTTTTGCGAAGTGGTTTCATCTATGGAGATACCCAGATGCTTTTCATCAAAATACCTGAAATTCACTTCATTGGCTTCCGCTATGGATTTTATTTTTGCAGCGCTGGTTACCGCTATTTTAAGTGTATCAAAGTAATGCTTATTGCCGTTGATATAGCCCAGATCATTTAATCCGTCTGATAAAGTTTTTGCCAGAACCGTTATTCGTGTAGCAATGGCTTTCAGCCTTTCCGGCCCATGATATACAGCATACATTGCCGCCATATTGGCCAGCAATGCCTGAGCGGTACAAATATTGGAAGTGGCTTTTTCTCTTTTAATATGTTGTTCCCTTGTTTGCAAAGCCATTCTCAGCGCCCTGTTGCCCTGGGTATCAATGCTTACACCTATTATCCGTCCGGGCACGATCCTTTTAAACGCTTCCTTTGTAGCGAAAAAACCGGCATGTGGCCCGCCAAATCCTACAGGCACACCAAAACGCTGTGCAGAGCCCACAGCCACATCGGCGCCCAGTTCACCAGGGGCAGTGAGCAGCGTAAGCGCCAGCAGGTCGGTAGCCATTACCACATATCCGTTAACAGCGTGTACCGCACTAATAAAATTCCGGTAATCATTTACCGATCCGTTATTATCAGGATACTGAACTATAGCGCCGAAAAAATGCTCATCTATGGCAGCGGTTCCATATTCTCCAAATACAAGTTCCACACCTATTGGTTCAGCGCGGGTCATAAGCACATCAATGGTTTGGGGAAATAAGGCTGTATCTACAAAAAACCTTGGTTTGGCAGGTGCGCCTGATTTATTTACCTGATGAAACAGCATAGACATCGCTTCGGCTGCGGCGGTGGCTTCATCCAAAAGAGAAGCGTTCGCAAATGGCAATGCCGTAAGATCGGCAATCACTGTTTGAAAATTAAGCAGGCTTTCCAGTCTTCCCTGTGAAATTTCTGCCTGGTAAGGCGTATACTGTGTATACCATCCCGGGTTTTCAAAAATATTTCTTTGTATCACCGAAGGGGTTATCGTTCCATAATATCCCTGCCCTATATATGTTTTAAATACCTTATTTAGCTGTGCCGTTTTCTTCAATTCCTGCAAATACTCATATTCATTTTGGGGCGCCGGGAGAGCGGGCACCGAAGGGATGCGTATAGCTGAGGGTACCGTTTTTTCAATAAGTTCATTCATCGAAGAAACGCCAATGGTTCCAAGCATTTTTTTCCGGTCAGCTTTATTGGGGCCTATATGCCTGGAACGAAACTCATTTGCCTGTAAATCAAATACATTCATATAAACAGCATTGAACTTTTTATAAAAAGATGTGCAAATTTAGGATGAAAGCATCAGATGTGAAGCAGATTGTGCAAAGCTGGCAAACGATTGTGGATAAGCTTACGCATTGTTTTTTTTATTCCCAGGGGGAAGCAATACAACGTTGAGATTTCCGCTATCTTCAACGTCTTTATTGCCTGGATTGTGTAAGCGGTTGCGTTAAGCCATATTTGATGGGCAGATAATCTTCCGCGTGCAACTCCGGCTGAAATGTGCCAAACATTTTATCCCATATAATTAAAAACATACCCATGTTCTTATCCAGGTATGTAGGATTAGAAGCGTGATGAACACGATGGGTTCCATCGTAATATGATTGCAAAAATAACGGATTGCAGGTGTAATCTGGCGTATCTTGCATTTTGTTTGGCAATTGCTTAACCTGCCGTGTAGCGTTAATGATATTTTATTGATGGAAGAACATACAAAAAACGGTTCAGCTTTTACATCCGGCAAATGGAAGGATGCAGAATGGCAAAAGAAGTCTGCTTCCCAATATAAAGCTTACGCCCGGATGCTGCAAAAAGGCGATAAGAATCAAATATTGAAACGTTTACCTGACTTGCATGAAGCTGCTTTTGCCGCTATAGATTGCCTGAACTGTGCCGCCTGTTGTAAAAATTACTCTCCCCGTTTTAAAACACCGGACATAAAACGCATCAGTAAACATCTCAGCATGAAAGAAAGCAGGTTTATTGACACTTACCTCCGGCTGGATGAGGATGGTGATTATGTGGTAAAGCAAACACCATGTCCTTTCCTTGGTGATGACAATCGCTGTAGTATTTATGATGTTCGCCCCTCAGACTGCGAGCGGTTTCCATATACCAATGAAGATGTTCTTGTAAACCGCGCCCGGATTACTTTAAAAAACGCCACGTTTTGTCCTGCTGTGTTTTTTGTATTGGAAAAACTCCTGGAAGCGAAGCAGAATGTTTAACTGTGAACTGAAAGAACGACAAAATAACAGCGAATGGGATAGCTCAATAGATTTTCCGGCATTGCGGGCACAGGGATGTTGTATAATTGACTAAACGATGAGCGATCAGCCCCTGGCGTAAGGTATAGGGATAGGGTATAGGGTATAGGGTTGTGAGGTGTAAGTGTACTTAGCTGCGGTACTGCTATTGCGCTCCTGCGTCACACTCTTCTCCTGTGTTAACGCTATGCAACTTTTGCACTGCCGGACAACCCTGTCCCGTCAAGGCCGGGATCATAGGAGCTATCAGTTGCTCTTGATCAGATAAGTATACTAACCACAGGCTGATTGTTTCTCACTTTTCACGTCTCACGCCTCATTTTTCACTACCGACTATTCACTCCTCACCACCCTGTATTCCACCCTCCTGTTCTTTTGCCGTGCAGCAGGGTTGTCTTTACCATTTATTTTTTCCGGTTCCAGCGGGCAGCATTCGCCGTATGCCTTACCCACCAGGCGATCTTTGCTGATGCCTTTTTTAACTAAGTAACGGATACAGGCGTCTACCCGTTTTTGTGCCAGCTTTATATTGTAGGCTTCCGAACCTTTACCATCGGTATAACCGCCTACTTCAATTACAACGGAAGTGAATTTGTGCATGAATGCGGCAAGGGAATCCAGCTCGTACGAAGAGGTATTTCCCAGGGATGACTGGTTAAAAGAGAATTTGGCTAAGGTGGCGGATTCGCTTAAACCGGATCCTTCCTGCTCTGTTGCAGCTTGTGTTACTAAGGAAAGGCATAGGTTATTGTTATTAACCGTAGCTGTTCCGGCTTCAAAATATACTTTATAGCTTTCATTGGCAGGATAATATCCTTCCTTTTCGGCTGTGATCTCAAAGCGGGAACTGTTTTTCAGCTCAAAGCTATAGCTGCCATCACGATTGGTTTGCTGTTTGAGCAATACCTTTCCTGCCTGCTTCGGATCCTTTATGGTTAAGGTCACACCGGCTAAGGGCTGGTTGCTGCTGCAGTCTGTAATTAAACCGGTTACGTATTGCGCGTTGTCCTGGCGCACGGCAAAAAGCTCAAGACAACAATCTGTTGCCCGGTCGGAGCTTAGCCAGCCCGTATTCCACAGGTTGTCATCATCGGTGCTTATAAAATACAGGTCATCTTTGGAAGAATTGATGGGCTTACCGGCATTTACAGGCTTGTTCCAGTTGGATAGCTGGAAATCTCCCTTCGCCGAAAAAATATCATATCCTCCCATGCCCACATGACCATTGCTCGAAAACAAAAGCGTTCTGCTGGTTTGATGATAGGAGGGAGCGGTTTCATCTCCGGCAGTGTTCACAATATTACCCGCATTGGTAACCAGTAAGGCATTAAAATTAGTGTCTAAGGCGGCATACCATATATCGTATTTACCAATGCTTCCTTTACGGTTGGAGGAAAATAAAAGATATTTTCCGTCTGTAGTAATAAAGGGCTGCGCGCTGTTCGATCCTCCCATATTTACAGGTTCGGGTAAAGGCACGGGTTTTGTCCAGCCGGTATCCGTTTTATCTGAACTGTAGATGGCCGATGTGGTAACGCCGTTGTTTACCATCCACCGGGTAAAGAACATTTTCTTTCCTTCTTTTGAAAAGGTAGCTAACCCGTTGTGGATACCCGGGGCTTCATCTATCGGAATCATTTTTTCTTTTCCGGTTATAGCATCTTCCCCGGCCGCTTCATATAAGCGGGCAACAAACAGGTCATTCTTTTTATCTTCATGCATAGCGGTGTAAACGGTATTGCCCGGTTGGGAGGCCGACAGGGCATAGGCAGCAGCATTCGCCGGCATGGCTTTGCGGGTAACAAAAAAGCCATCCCTTTCTTTTAATAATTGTTCTCTTATGAATTTAAGGTTTTCCAGCTCTTTATCTGCGCCCACCAGCAATTCATCCATAGTGGTATACGATTCGCGGAAAGCGGTAATGGTATTAAATGCTTCCTCGTATTTTTGGTTAGCACGCAACGAAACGCCATACCAGTAAGGGCATGCGGGGTAAGCGCTCTTAGAAAAGGACATGGCTTCCCTGTACCATTTTTCAGCCACGGTATAATTATTGATAAGCCGGTAGCTTTCTGCCAGGCGGTATACCACTTCGTTATGAATATTCAGATTCGATTTTCCGGGTGCTTTCTTTTTTACCGCAAAGGGTTGCGACCGCGGTGTTGATTTTATTTCGGTGCCGAGGTATTTTTCGAAATACTGAATGGCTTCGTAATATCTTTTTTGTTTAAAGAGTTCTTCCCCTTTAATATAGTAACCGGGTTGGTCGGTTTGGGCAGGTGCAGCCAATGCGCAAAGCAAAAAAAGAATGATGGCTCCGGCACTACACGGTAGTAAAAACATTTTCCTGTCTGCCAGGCGCTTAAAGTTATTGTGCATATGCATTATCATTTACATGCCTCCGTTTTAAAAGCGGGGACAATAAAAAGGTTTTGTTTTCATACTGTTCTTCCGCCACCAGGTATAGGATAGCGATACTTCCACGCTGTTGCGGTTGATTTCCATCGCATCTTTAGTAGATACATTTGTATCGTAACTCATTCCTACGGTTATGCCCTTGTAATAAAAGCCGGCAAAAGGAGATATGGCATCCCCGAAACGCAGGTTAGCGCCAAACATCAGGTCAACCTGCTCGCTTGCGTTTACCTGCACATAAGCGCCGGCCATCTTTTCTTCTGTTTCACCCTGCCTCATATACAATACATTCGGCACAATATTCAACAGGTTAGATACAATGATCCTTGCCCCGGCATGCACGCTGTAACGTATGGGCATTGTTTCCTTATTGCCTCCTGCAATAAAGGGGTCCTTTGGCTGGGTGATATGAAAAGCTGAAAATCCGCCAAAGAGATTGACCTTTCTATCGGCTGTGGCATCATAATATACAAGTCCCGCGCCGGCATCAAATGAAAACACGTTCGGTTTGTAAAATACTTCGGATGAATGCGCTGAAGGATCGTAGCCGATGCCGGATACCCATTGTTCACCAAACTGCAGCTTGTTTACATTAAAGCTCCTGTTCAATACACCCGCCTGCATGGCCATTACCACGTAATGATCTTTAAACCTTACCCCGGTATAGGCAATGCTGAGGTAGGCATTGGTATAGTTATAGGCTTTATCGGACGAAGACTGGTTCAGCAGGTTAACGCCAAGGTTAATGTTTTTGCTGGTAGGCATTTCTGCCGACAATCCTTTGGTAGAAAACGTATTGCCATACTGGCTGCGCCATACAGCCGACACCCTGTAATCGCCCTCAATGGCGCCGGTAAGGGCTGGATTTAATAACATGGGCTGGATAAAATATTGCGAAAAATGCGGGTCTGCCTGTGCGTATCCGGATACTGGAAAGCCATAAGTGACCGCCATCACCGCCAGCAATATTTGAAATATGCTTTTCTTCATTTCTAAAAATTTATAATACCTCATTGCAGTTTTTATCGTATTAGCCGTATCGTACCCTTTTTTATAAAGGTATCTTCATTGGATAGCCGTACCTTAACCACGTATACATACAGGCCTACCGGCTGCGGGTTATTTTTATGCGTTCCATCCCAGCCTTTCTGGTTGTCTTTCGTTTCATATAGCATTACACCCCATTGATTGTATATTTTTATTTCAGCTGCGGTTACCGATGATCCGTATACCCTGAACAGGTCGTTCTTTCCATCGTTATTTGGTGTGAACGCGTTGGGTATAAAAAAGTCTTTGTTATCTACCTCCGTTTTTACACTGGCGGTATCTATGCATCCGTCTGCCGACCTGGCTATAACATAGTAGGTGCTGGTGGTATCATTAATAATAAAAGACTGGGTATTGGCCGTCTGATTGCTGAAATAGATTTCAGGTTTCCATCCAATCACTTCATAGGTGGAGCTGGCAGATGTGGTAAGTGTTGCAGGCGAACCCACCAGCATAGGGTTGGGGTTGGCTTTCAGCGAAACAGAAAATTCCCGTACCAGCACATTTACAATAGCTGTGTCTGTACAGCCTGCTTCATTTATAGCGATGGCTTTATAAATAGCATTACCGGCAGGCTGTACTACAATACTGTCGCCTGTTCCTGTGTTTTGCCATGTTATTTCGTTACCCGGTGAAGATGCTTTAAGGGTAACGGGCAAACCTTTACAAGCTACCACGGTATCGCTGGTAGATATAACCGGCTGGTCATTGAGCACCACGATCACAGGCGCCAGGTTGGTTGAGCAGCCACCTGCGCTTATACCGCGAATATAAAATGTATCACTTACTGCTACTGCCGTTGGAGCGCTGAGCGGCAGGGTGCCGGCTTCATCTGTAAAATAATGGTAGGTGAGCCCGCTGGTGCTGCCCGATGTTATAGAAGGGTCTGTTATATCTGCCGTGGGCGATCCGCAAACCGGCAAAGGATTGGTAATTACAAGCAGCGGGTCGCCTACATCAATATTGGTGGTAGCCGTGCTGGTACATGCCCCGCTGCTGAAGGTATAATTAACCGTATAGGATCCCGGGGTACTGGCTGAAAGGTTAACTGCTCCGGTAGCGGCATTAATAGATAACCCGGAAGCGGAACTGTAGGTTCCGCCGCTTAATCCTGTTAACGTTACGGTGGCAGTGCCCGTTCCGCAATAGGGCGACTGATCATAGCTGATGGTTACTTCCGGCAGGGGGTCTGTTTCAATTTGTACTGCGGCCGAAGTATTACTTTCAGCGCCGGAGTTTACGATCCTCCTGTACCAATGGGTTTGGCTTAATGCACCGGGAGCATAACCCTGGTTTGTTGCGTCATTGATATTGCTAAACCCTGTAGTTGCCGAGGTGGTGCTGCTTTGCCATTGAAAAGTGAAACTCCCGTTTCCTCCTGTAGGAGCGCTGCCTGTTAAAGCAGCGGGAGCGGTATGCTGACAAATGGACTGATCACTGCCGATGGTATTGTTACCTATTGCTGCCCATGATACGTTTTGAGCCTTAGATTGGCCGGTAAAGCTATTGTTGCCGTTCCTATTATTCGCGATAACCGGAGAGCCATGCATCTCCCTGGTTTTTTGCGGCCGGATGCCCGCGAAAGCAAACTGCGCACAAGCCACCAATGAAACTATAAGAAATTGGTTTCTCATTACTGTCAACAGGTATTGGATTACGATATTGGTCTTTCTTCAAAAGTTACTATGTACATTAACTTATAGCACCAGAAGTTATTGTATGTCAATATTTTTTTTTGATGATATTCAAAAAAAGATCATGGAAGCCGGCGTAAATGAACGGGAATATCCATTTCCGGTGGTTGTACAGCACAGACAACTACACGAATTTTCCGGATATCAAACAATTGTCGTATCTTTTGAACCATAATTCATCCTGCCCGCGTGATAGTTCATTTTTAACCAAAAACAGAGCATATGAGAACGGTTGCACACATTTTTATGCGCAAAGGGCATCACAATATTACCGTTGACCCCGGCATTTCCGTACTTGGCGCATTAAAGATCATGTCTGAAAGGAACGTTGGATCTGTAATTGTTATGGATGATGGCGGGAAATACCGCGGACTGGTAACGGAAAGAGATTACGCCCGTAAAGTGATATTACTTGGTAAATCATCAGGTGATACGCCTGTAAGCGAAATTATGCTGGAGCATTTACCTAAAATTACCCCCGAGCACACGCTTGAAGAATGCATGAGTATAATGACAGCCCATAATATCCGCTATCTGCCCGTTTTTAAAAACAATGAATTTTATGGAGTGATCTCGGTATTAGATATTGTAAAGGAAACCATACTTGCGCAGCAGGAAACCATTGACCACCTGCATAGTTATATACATTCCGTTTAGGAACGGATTCTATTGCCTGTCATTCTATACCGGTAAAAAAGAATAACACAAATAACGGTGGGGCTAAATAGCTTACCCCGATCAGCGGATCACGATTTCAGTAATAAGCCGCTCTCCAAGGGCTTCGTTCACGCGTTGAATGATCTTATCTTTCTGGAAAAGCAATTCATTTTTAAGGGGCGCCACGGAGGTAACGATAAACAGGGTATGATTCATGATCTGTATCTTATCGGTATACCGCGCAATGGTTTTACCCATCAGTTGCTCCCATATGTCGGTTATCTGCAGGGCCTGCATATTTCCCTTCAGCCTGCTTTTCTGAAGAAACAATTTCAACGCATCTCCCATGGAAAGTTCGCTCATACCGCTAAGGTAAGATGATTCCCGTATTTTTATTTTAAAAACGGAAATGTGTTTATTTTACCGGTTTTCCGCAGGGTGCAACCACTTCCTGTGTATAAAGCACGACCGGGCCGCAAACATTTTTCCCTCCATTACCTTACATTTGCAACACTTATGGGAAGAATATTTGAAGTACGTAAATCAACCATGTTTGCCCGGTGGGACCGCATGGCGAAACAGTTCAGCCGTATTGGCAAAGAAATAGCTATTGCCGTTAAAGCCGGCGGCCCCGACCCCACCACCAATCCCGCTTTACGCCGTTGCATGCAAAATGCGAAAAGCGTAAACATGCCCAAAGACAGGGTAGAAGCGGCCATTAAAAGAGCGCAGGGCAAGGAAATGGAAAACATTGAAGAGATATTATACGAAGGGTACGCTCCCCATGGCGTGGCGGTACTGGTGGAAACCGCTACCGATAATCATGTGCGTACGGTAGCCAATGTAAAATCACATTTTAATAAAGGCAACGGCACGCTGGGCAACAGTGGCAGCGTGGCCTTTCAGTTTAAAAAAATGGGCGTATTTAAGCTGAAGCCCGAAGGGCTGAACGCGGAGGATCTGGAGCTGGAATTGATTGATCACGGGCTGGAAGAATTGGGTGAAGGTACCGGCGAAAATGGCGAGGATATACTGGTATTGCGCACCGGCTTCACGGATTTTGGTAATATGCAGAAAGCGCTGGAAGAAAAACATCTTACACCCATAAGCGCCGAAGTGGAATGGATCCCTTCCACTACGGTGGAATTGCCGGAAGAGCAGGCGCAGGACGTGCTGAAATTAGTTGACCGCCTGGAACAAGACGAAGATGTACAGAAAGTATTTCATAACCTACAATAAGCAAAAAAGGCTGTCTCAAAAGGTCGGTATAGAAGATATGCCATTAAGACTCAAACCTGCCTGCCTGCAGGCAGGGGCAGGGGCACAAAGTCCTGATCTTCAGGTTTTATTTTCTTCGTGCCTTAGCGACTTCGTGGCAAAATATTACTTTTTAGACAACCCCGATGCACCTCCGTTTAATATGACCACCTACAGACAGATTTTTGAAAACAACAGGAAATGGGTCGCTTCCAAAACCGCTTTGGATGTTGACTTTTTTAAAAAATTAGCCTCTGACCAAAACCCGGAATATCTCTATATTGGCTGCAGCGACAGCCGTGTACCTGCCAATGAGATCATGGGGCTCGACTCGGGAGAAGTGTTTGTGCACCGCAACATAGCCAACCTTGTATGCGCAACAGATCTGAATGTAATGGCGGTGATCAATTATGGCGTGCGGTACTTAGATATAAAGCACATTATTGTTTGCGGCCATTATAACTGCGGTGGCGTAAAAGCCGCCATGCAGCCCAAAGACATGGGTATCCTTAATCCCTGGCTAAGAAATATCCGCGACGTTTACCGCCTGCATAAAGAAGAGCTGAACGCTATAACGGATGAAAAGCAACGCTACGACCGGCTGGTTGAGCTGAATGTGCAGGAACAGTGTGTAAACGTAATTAAATTAGCCAGCGTGCAGCAGGAATATGTAAAAACGGGGTATCCTATTGTACATGGCTGGGTTTTTGATTTGAAAACCGGGTTGCTTAAAGATCTGAACCTTGATTTCGAAAAAATACTGCGCGACATACAGGAAATCTATAACCTTACCGATACCAACTGGAAGCGGTAAAAGGTTGGTATCAGGTATCAGATTCAGGTGAGTAACTACTAACGATAGTATTCGTACTCCCTCTTTCACCTCTCTCTTCTCGCCTCTCATCGCGCTCTTGGTTGCATTCCCTTTCGGGTTTCGAAATTCCGGCTTCGGATTTTATAATTTGCGGTTTATGGTTTGTGGTTTATGGTTGCATTTCGCTTCGAATTTCGGACTTTCCGCTTCGGATTTGGCATTTGAAATTTATCCGCCCCGGCGGACAGGTTTGGTTCTTGTTATTTGTTTTTTAGTGCTTTGTATTTCTTTTGGGTTGCAAGTCACAAGTTACAGGGCATAGGGGCGCCCTCCTTCGGATTTCGGATTTACGGCTTCGGATTTGTAAAAATTTATTGTTCATTCAGTTTGCTTACTATCCAACTGTTCATTTTCTCACCCTGCTCCGGGAAAGTCCAGTGCCCGGTTTCAGGAACTATGAATAATTCTTTGGGTGCTGTAATTACATTGTAAGCTGCATACATAGATGTAGGCGGACAGGTTTCATCATTGAAGCCCAGGGTATATATTCCCGGCACTTTTAATTGTCTTGCAAAATTCACCACATCATAATACCCTGCAGTATTGATCTTCTCTTTGGTGTTGTTGAATGCAAGATTGTTTTTGTCAAATAAATGCGGCCACCCGCCGGCACGGCCTTTTAAATATCCTGTTACGTCGGATAAGGCAGGATACAATGCAGCCAGGAACTTAACACGGGGATCAAGTGCAACCGTTACAATAGATAAAGCGCCACCCTGGCTGCCTCCCATCACAGCAAGCTGCTTCCCATCATATTGCGGTAAGCCGGTTAAGAAATCATTAGCACGCACACAGCCCAGGTACACCCGCTTATAATAATAACGGTCTTTATCATCCAGGTTATAGTTCCAATAACCGGCCAGGGCGCCGGTAGCAAGATTATTATATACCGAAACATCCATATTAACCGGCACACCATGTATACCTATTTGAAAAGTAATGATCCCTTTTTCTGCATTAGCAATATCTCCGGCATAAGGCCGTACACCGGCGCCGGGTACCTGCAGCAATGCCGGGTACTTTCCTTCCTTTTTGGGTATACATAAAATACCATATAATCTTGTGCCTGGTTTATAATTCTGCAGGCTTACATGATACACATTTACATTTTCAGTGCATCGCTCCGGTAACAATGTCATTCTTGCATCAACGGGTATCGTTGCCAGCGCTGTTTTTGCATTATCCCAATAGGTGCTGAAATCTGATGGATTTTGAATGGCAGGATCTATTTGTAAGGGGTTGAAGGCTGCTGTTGCCAATCCCCTGTAGCTTTTGCCATTTACAATTGCAGTAGCAATACAACGTAAAAATCCAGGTGTTTTCATCGTGCCTCCATCTATATTAAGTATGCCGCTTGCTATAGTGAGGGAATCTTTTTTTATCGCTTCCATTTTCTCCGGGCCAATTTCATATTTCACTACAGCATCCTTCACTACATTGCCACTTTTTAAAACTGTAATGGTAAACTTTACTTTTTCACCAGGCTTATATTTCCAGTCAGTATGATCCGGGGCAACCACTACTTTAATCATTTGTTCAGCGGGTTGACCCTGGGTATAACCAATTAAAACAGAAAAAATAAGTAGCAGGGCAATGCGTCGAATGCTTATAAATATTATGGCAGACATATTAAAAATTTATTGAAAATAAGGATATTTTTTGAAGAGACGGAGCCGGCGCATCCCCTTTCGAAATTCCGGATGGATTTGAGGTATGAGCTAACGACAGGCTGAGCATTCTTTCTTTCACTTCTCACCTTTCACTTCCCCCCGGATTTCGGAACGGGGAGTTTATGATTTATTGTTTTTAGTTTACCGTTATATTTCTTCGGATTTAGCGCTTACGGCTTCGGATTTAAAATTTATTTGTTTCTTGTTTTTTGTGATTTGGTGCTTAGCCGACAGCTACTACACAAACGCGCTGAACCCCGTAATTGCCCTGCCCACGATCAGTGAGTTGATTTCTTTGGTGCCTTCGTAAGAATAAATGGCTTCCGCATCTGCTACGAAACGCGCTACGTTATAGTCAAGCAAAATGCCGTTGCCGCCCATTACTTCCCTTGCTTTGCTCACGATGTCGCGTGTGCGCAAAGAGCAAAATACTTTTGCCAGCGAAGCATGTTCATCTTTCAGTAAGCCCTGGTCCTGCAATTCCGATAGCCTGAATACCAGCGACTGCATAGCCGTGAGGTTAAAGAGCATTTCCACGAGGTGATTTTGGATCAACTGGTAAGACGCGATAGGTTTGCCGAATTGTTTTCTTTTGCGGGTGTAATCCAACGCGTTTTCATAGGCGCCCCTGGCACAGCCCACGGCCATCCATGCAACACCGGCTCTTGTCATTTGCAATACTTTGGCGGTATCTTTAAAGGAGCCGGCGCCCTGCAACCTGTCTTTTTCCATTACCTCGCAATTGTTCAGGGTAATCAACCCGTTCTGAACGATCCGCAATGCCATCTTTCCTTTTATCTTTTCTACGCTAAAGCCCGGTGCGTCTTTGGTAACCAGGAAGCCTTTCACCTGGTTGTCATCAACGTCTTTGGCCCATATAATGGTTACATCGGCAAAAGTGGCGTTGCCGATCCATTTTTTCTGCCCGTTTAATATCCATTGATCACCTGTACGTTTAGCCGTTGTGGTTAGTCCGCCTGCCGCGCCGGAGCCCACTTCCGGTTCTGTAAGTCCGAAAGCGCCAATGGCTTTAAACTGCTGCAGGCGCGGAAGCCAGTATGTTTTTTGCTCTTCCGATCCGCACAGGTAAATAGAGCCCATTGCCAGTCCGCTCTGCACGCCAAAAAAGGTAGCAATGGAAGCGTCAACCCTGGCCATTTCCATGGCAATAATGCCTTCTAATAAAAAAGATCTTCCGGGACAGCCATAGCCTTTATACGTAACGCCGCATAAATTAAGCGCGGCAAATTTTGGAATGATTTCAAACGGGAAATCATCGTGCAGCCAGTAATTGTTCACGATTGGGGCAATTTCTTTTTCCATGAATTCCCTCACCTTTAATTGAACGATCCTGTCTTCCTCATTGAGCCGGAGCGACAGCTCATAGAAATCGCCGTTTATTTCGGGTAATGCTTTTTTGGGTTTGCCATTGCTTTCCATCAGTTTTTGCAGTCCCTTCAACTGGTTATCATCAAGCCTTGAAAACCCTTCCATTAATTTTTGCAGGTCAACCTTTTTCGAGATCTTTCCCAACTGGTCAAAATCAATGGATTTAAATAGCTGGTATGCCTGCCTTATTTTACTTAGTGTTCCGGCCATAAACGATGATTTAAATACTGAATATAGTAATGTAGCTAAAGAACTATAAATGTAAACGAATTTGTGTTGTATGCCATGCGGGAGTAAATTTTTCCGGCGTCCCGCACGTGCGGATGGTTTCACGCAAAGGACGCGAAGGGGCAAAGTCTGCAAAGGAACATATACTAATTATAATAATGAGGGATGGCTTACCGACTATATTATTCACTATGCAAGTGAGGAAGAAACTGATCTGCACTGTAAAAACACGTTCGATGCGCAATGGAGGCTGATCGGGGTAGACCAGTATAGGCTTGACGATGGCAGTGATCATTTTAAAAAATAGTGTAATGCCCCCGGTATGCGGTAGAACGGGGAATAATGGCTTGTGCGGACCTGTATTGCGGAAAACAAAGATGGCAACCATATCCTTTAATATTTTATCCCGGATGACGTATTCATTTTTTTATATCTTTATCCAATAATTATATATGGCAACCACTACTTTAAAAATACTAAGAGAAGTAAAAGGCTATAAGCAGGAAGAAATTGCGGATGTGTTGGGCATAAGTCAAAACACCTATAGCCGGCTGGAGCGTGACCCCAAAAGCCTTACTGCCGAGCAGGCGCAAAAACTGGCGGAATTTTATAATGTTGGTATTGGTGATTTGCTCTCTGAGGCAATACCTGTTATTACCTTTCACCAACCTAAATTCGACAATTCTAATATCGCGTATTTTAATCAGGTTGAAAATGATTACCGGCAGCCCGGGAATATTTCCGAAATTAATTCACTTAAGGAAGAGATCGAATACCTGCGCCAGCAGAATAAGGAATTGATTAAAGCTTTGGGAAGGAAATAGTGGTATCAGCCGTTCTTAGTGTAAATAATTATTCAAATAGTGCAGACATCGTTAACTCATTTTGTATTAGATTTACTTTATAAATATTTTCTTTCACTCCATAAGTGGTGATCATAGTGAGGAAAATATTTTTTTTCGGTTGTGCCACACAGCGAAAAACTTTTATCTTTTTTTCAAGGTTGGCTGCGTATGTCTTATTAATAATGAATTCATCCCCGCAAAATTTCATTTCGCAAATATTAATACATCTGTCCGAACGATCAATCAAAAGGTCGATCTGTGCCCCTTCCTCTATTCCTGTTCCGTTATACCGCCAGGCGGCGGTAATTGTGTATACCCCTGTAATTCCCAATCCTGCTTTAATGGCTTCTATATGTTTGAGGCAAATGCTTTCAAAAGCATACCCGCTCCAGGTTTTCCATGAACTGGTTTCAGCCAGCCTGTTCCATGTGCCTTTACCTGTTTGCTTCCGGGTAGGTTCAATAAACTTTATATAAAATAAGGTGTATTCATCTGTTAACCTGTACAAACTGTCTTTTACTTTTTTGTTGAAAGGTATGACAGATGTAATAAAGCCTGATTCTTCCAGTTCCGTTAGTAATTGGGTAGAGCCGCCCCCTGTTTGTAACCCGACTGATATCATTATTTCGTTTCTGGTTAATCCGGTTGGTTTTCTCGCTAATGCTCTTACAATATCAATATGTTTCCCGGCATTTTCAAATAAGGCGTAAAATAAATTGTCAAATTCCGTTTTTAACAGCCCATCTTTTGTAAAGTAAATATTGTCAATGTTCTGAACGGCGCTTTGCCCTGCCTGTATTTCTTTAAGGTATTGCGGTATACCGCCCATTACCATGTACAATTGCAGCAGTTGATACCTGTCTAATTCTGCTTTTCTGCTTTTAAGATACTATACAAAAAAAGCAATTTTGGCGAAATATGAGTTCTATATTTCGCCAAAACTGTATAGAAAAAGTAGTTTTGGCGAAATATATTCCTTATTTTTTACCCAATAAACGAACCAGTAATTGATTGTTCTGATCCTGAAGCCGTTTGATCTCTTTTTTCAATAACCTGATTTCTTCCTCTTTGGCAGTCATTAGCATTTCAATTACCCGGGTGTCGTTCTGGTACAGGTTATGTACATAGGCATTGCTGCTGTTAAACGTGGTATTCGTGTACTCAAAATTTAGCTGAGAAGAAGGATTGGCAGGTAAAAACAAGACTGTGGGTGCATTATACAATTGAGAAAGCTTTTGCGCTATGTTATGATCTACATTTTCTGCTCCGGCTTCAATTGCTTCATATTCACCCGGGGATATTTGCAGTTCACCGGCTACATCCTCCTGAGTCAAGTTACGGTGAGTCCGGAATGTATATAATATGGGGTGTCCGTTTCCAGCCATGCTTAACGCTTTGGGAGCAGATTTAGAGACTTTCTACTTTTTTAAAGAAATCCGATAAAGAAATTTTAAAATGTTTACATATAGTGGATAGTGTGCTAATACTCAGGTTAGTCTTCGCCGTTTCAATCCTGCCAATATGAATATAGATGTCATTATACACAGCTTCCTGGGTGAGTCCTTCGTTTTCACGAAGCTCTTTTATTACAATTGCAATTTTCCTGAGCAATATTTTATCTCTAAGCTGTGCCATTACTATGTGAAGATGGGATGTAGGCAACGCTTCAGCAATGACGTATTTGTCATTATTTATTATCTTTAGTATCAGTTGGTAAAACAACTGCAAAGCAAATTGCAGCAGGCGCAGGGTGAGCTATCAAAAATAAAAAACAAGCTGAACCAGTTAGGTAATGGTGGCAGCGGCAGCAGTGATATGATAATGCCTGACTTTAAGCCCAAAGGGCAAAGGGCAAAAAGCTTTCTTCAAAGAATAGAGCTGGGCACTGATTTTCAGACCCAGCGGTCGAACCATTATTTTCCTACCACTACAGCTATTCGCTTACCGCCGGCTATAAGCTGAACGATAAAAGCATTATTGGTATTGGACTAAGCGGGAAAGTGGGCTGGGGTTTCTCCTTTCATAGCACTTGGTCATGAACTAATGCATGGGCAGATTTATAGAGATGGTACTAATAATCGTAATTATGCAAATTTCTTCCCGACGGGGTCTTCACAGTCAGGCAACTGTGTGAAGCGTGAGACCCCGGCGAATCGTTCAGCGCCATGGTTTCATAGCTGGCCCACAACGGCTGGTGATGAAAACCCCGGCGCGAATCAAGGATGCTATTGGAAATAGTGAGCGTATCTTGATGAAGAATTTAGTAACACCAGGGCACAGGCCTGGATGAACAAAAAGCAATGCTACCAAACCTGCGCCACTGGAGACGAAATCCGAAGGGAAATACAAAGCATCAAAAGACAAATAACAAGAACCAAATAAAATACAAAGTCCGAAGCATTAAATCCGAAATCCGATGTGAAAGCACCAAAAGCCAAATCACAAAAAACAAATAGATACAGATGGTTCGTGCCCCGCCGCGGCGGGCAGGCTCACCATGACAGGCAAAATTCAAATCCGAAGACAGAAATCCGAAGAAGAATTCAACAATAAACTACAAACGATAAACCACAAACCACAAACTGGGAAATCCGAAGCCGGAATTTCGAAATCCGAAGAAGGCTATCAGTCAGCTATCGGCAGAAAAGGAGTATTTATCCTATCGCTGCAGCTACACACCCTGCCCCCTGCAACTTGTAACCTGGGCCCTACCGTTAATGACGTTTATAAGTACCGTCTTTGCAAGGCGTAAACAAATGCTGGAAGTTAGAACAACTTATGCGCACCGAGCCTGCCCTGCGCCCTGAAACCTGCAACCTGAACCCATCTCAAATCATCTTCCCCCTCACACATTCCTCACCTCCGTATCCGTTTCCCACTGCCCGTTGATCTTTAATACCTTTTCAATAACATCTCTCACGCAGCCTTTGCCGCCGCTGCGGGGAGAAATATAATGCGCTATGGTTTTAATTTCAGTAACAGCGTCGGCAGGGCAGCACGCAATTCCCGCAGCCTGCATTACTTCGTAATCCGGAATATCATCTCCCATATACAACACTTCATTGGTGCTCAGCTTGTGCTGCGTTATATATGTATCCAGTTGCTCTTTTTTATGTTGCACCCGTTGAAAAAAATCAGTAATACCTAAAGTCGCAAGTCTTTCCTCCATAGGCAGGGAATGCGAACCGGTTATCACTGCTACCCTGTATCCTTTTTTTACCGCCAGTTGAAGCGCATAGCCGTCTTTAATATCCATGCGGCGGATAAGTTCATTACCGGGGAATACCCATACACTGCCATCGGTCAATACCCCATCCATGTCAAATGCAAATGTGGTTACGGATGCAAAACGTTCAAGTATGTTCATTTAAAAACGCTTAATTTTTTTGTAAGATCAACGATGATCATGCGATTAAAACTAAAGAATTTTAAATGATTTAAATTTGTTTCTGTAAATCATTTAAAGAATATGCCGGCCGTTTGAATAATAAATTTATTCTTTGATTCGCGCCGGGGTCTTCATCTACAGCCGTTATGGGCTAGCTATGACCCTGGCGCTGAACGAAATTGCTATTGATGATGTATCAGCAGCACCGAAAGTAGTCAATTCACTATTCCTCATTCAGGCCCAATCGTCTCACTTATCGCCCGAAAAGTAAGCGAGAAAGAATGCGCTCGCTGGCTGAACCTTTTCCCTACTGCCTTTACCAAAAACACTTATTTTTAACCAATCAACAATACTACTACCAGTGAAACAAAACCTTTGGTTTACCCTTTTCCTTGTCTTCAGCTTTTTATTATCCTTTGATGCAGTTGCGCAAAATATTTATATAGCACCCTCCGGAAATGACGGTAATCCCGGCACTGCTGAACAGCCGCTGGCAACGCTTACCGCTGCGAGAGACCGTATCAGGCTGTTGCGGAAACAAAACCCGGATGCCCAACATGCCTGGCAGGTCATTATCCGCAAAGGCGAATACATCATGCCGGAAACCTTAATGCTGTCGGTTGAGGATGGTGGTACGGAAGCTGCTCCTTTGGTTTTTAAAGGAGAGGAAGGCGTGGTTTTTTATGGCGGGTTTTACCTGAACAAATTTGAAAAAGTATCCGATAGCCTGTGGAAAACCGATGTGCCGGAAGTGCGGCGGTATGGCTGGCGTTTTGAGCAATTGTATATAAATGGTGCTCGTGTTACCAGGGCGCAAACACCCAATAAAGGATTTTACTCCCCGGTATCGGTTAAAGAAACGGTTATTGTTAAGGGGGAGGGGCGATCGCCGGAGCTGGCAGTTCAGCAAATTAAAATTCCTGCGGAAGCTGCGAACCAGATGAAAGATATAAGCGAAGAAGCGTGGAAAGATGTGGTGATCACTTTTTATCACCACTGGGACAATACCAAAAAACCTGTTCAATACTATAACGCCGCCGATACCTCCTTATATATTAGCGGGGAAGGCATGAAACCCTGGAACCCCATTACTACCGCCTCTCTGTTTGCTATTGAAAACGTGCGGTCTGCTTTGGATGCTCCCGGCGAATGGTTCCTCGAACGTTCCGGCACATTGTATTACCGCCCGCAGCCCGGTGAAACCATTGAGGGAACAACCGCTATGGCGCCCTTGCTGGATAAGTTCGTTACTATATCCGGCAATGAAAAAACCGGAGAAAAGGTGAGTGATATCCGTTTTGAAAATATTGCTTTCCGGGTAGCCGGTTACCGCATGCCCCCGGGTGGCGTGGAACCCGCCCAGGCGGCCGCTCCGGTGGCTGCAGGCATTGAAATGGATTTCGCCAGCCGGGTGTCGTTCATTAATTGCGAAATTTCGGGTACGGGTGGCAGTGGTATATGGTTCAGAAGGGCCTGCGATAATGGATTGATAGAACATTGTTATTTGCACAACCTGGGCGCAGGCGCTGTTAAAATTGGCGAAACCATTTTGCGTGCCAATCCTGAAGAAGTAACCCACCATATAAAAGTGGTGAACAACATAGCCCGGTCGGGGGGACATGTATTTCCCTGTGCGGTAGGTATGATCATATTTCATGGAAGTGATAATGAACTGCTGCATAACGAGATCTCAGATTTTAAATACTCCGGCGTATCCGTAGGCTGGGTGTGGGGCTATACGCCAAGCCCTTCCAAACGCAACCGTGTGGAGTATAACCATATTCATCACCTGGGATGGGGCGTATTAAGCGATATGGGCGGCGTATACACGTTAGGCGCTTCGGAGGGAACAACCGTAAGCAATAATGTTATCCATCATGTGTATTCACTCGATTATGGCGGATGGGGCTTATACACCGACGAAGGTTCAGAGGGAATTGTTATGGAAAATAACCTGGTATACAATTGCAAGAGTGCAGGATTTCACCAGCATTACGGGAAAGAAAACAGCATCCGCAATAATATTTTCGTTAATAGCATCAAATCGCAGTTGCAGGCAACCCGTGTGGAAGCGCATCGTTCCTTTTCGTTTACCCGTAACATCGTTTATTTCAATAGCGGCACATTGCTGAGCAGCAACTGGTCAACGGTTAATATGCTAACCGATGAAAATGGCTATTGGGATACCCGTGGCAATAACATTCTTTTTGGTAAAAAAACTTTTGCAGCATGGCAGCAGGAAGGTAAAGACAGCCGTTCGGTAATAGCTGATCCGGGTTTTATGGATGTTCAACATTTTGATTTCCGGTTTAAACACAAAAAGGTCATCAGCAAAATAAAGTTCAAACCTTTTGACTATTCCAAAGCAGGTGTATACGGTACGGATGAATGGAAGCAAAAAGCAAAGTTTGATGCCGCAAGGGCCGAAGCATTTGATAAGATGGTTGCGGAGCATGAAGCGAAGGCGGGCAAATAATGAGCTGATGCTTTTGATTTTTCCTATACCACTTACTGGTATCTTCCTTCCTGGTCTTTTAGAGCTTCTTTTAAAAGAAGAACGCCGGAAAAAAATATTTTAATAGCTTCGCTGTCCTGTTTTAAAATGGGAATGGCTGCAACTCTATCATTTCAACCTTAAACAAATAATACAATCAGAATGGTCAAAAGACGAATGTATCTCCTCTTCCTGGGCATACTATCTATATGTATTGGTTATGCACAGAACCAACCAGGCTTTACCACAATTTCACTGAACAATCTTGACGCCTTTGCAGATCCCGGGGCCAATTGGGTTGTTGCTTCAGATGCCGTAGGGGATATCAATAAAGAAGGTGACCTGAAACCGGTTCCCGGAACAGGCGTGCTGGTAAATGCGGTTTCTAAAAAGAACAGGGCGCACCTGGTAACAAAAGGAAATTTTGGCGATGTGGAAATAGAACTCGATTTTATGATGGCAAAAGGGTCTAATTCCGGCATTTACCTGCTGGGCCGGTATGAGGTTCAGTTATTTGATAGCTGGACTACACTGCACCCTGCCTTTTCCGACTGCGGCGGTATTTACCAGCGCTGGGATAATGGTAAAAATACCGGCTTTGAAGGTTACGCCCCGCTGGTAAATGTTGCCAGGGCGCCGGGTTTGTGGCAGCATCTCAAAATACAATTCCGTGCACCACGGTTTAATGATAGAGGTATAAAAACGGAAAACGCCCGTTTTGAAGCCGTGTATTTGAACGGGGCGCTGGTGCAGCAGCAAATAGCGCTAACCGGGCCCACAAGGTCTCCTTTGTTTGAAGATGAACGTGCTACAGGTCCTTTAATGATCCAGGGCGATCATGGCAATGTGGCGATCCGTAATCTGAAATACCGCGCGTTAAGCGGCGATAACAGCACACCTGAAAAAGTAAGTATGGTGAATCCAATACTTATAGATCCTGCCGCGAAACCTTACCTGTTGCGCAGTTTTTTAAGCTATAACAATAAGATGATCACGCATGCCATTTCTGTGGGTAATCCTAACCAGGTTAACTATTCTTACGATTTAAAACGGGGCGCTTTATTGCAGGTATGGAGAGGAAGATTTGCAGATGCTACAGACCTGTGGTACTCAAGAGGAGAGCCTTACCAGCGCATTGTTCCATTGGGCAGCGTGATTACCTTGTCGGATGCGCCGGCATTAGCCATCCTGCCTGATGCAGCAAATACCGCCTGGCCCGATAGCGTATCTTTCGATGAGGTACAAACGAAAGGCTATACTTTAGACGCCGCAAGAGCACCTTCCTATCGCTATAGCATATACGATGTAAATGTTACCGATAAAATTTTCGCTTCCGGCAGCTCCGGCCTGGTAAGGGAATTAACGGTTGCCCATCCATCTGCCGGGTTATATCACCGCATTGCGGTTGCTAAAAAGATAGAACAAATAAAAAAAGGGTTATATGCTGTTGATGATAAGTCGTATTACCTGTTTATTGATGAAAAGCTAAAGCCTTTTATACGGCAGGCAAACACCGCACAGGAACTGCTTGTGCCCGTGGATAAAGCAGGTGCTACAATAACCTATTCCCTTACCTGGTAATTTTTATACAATCATGATTACATTATATTTCACGATATTTCATTCATTAAAACGTATGCTGTGTCTTGCAGCATGCACGGCTGCTGCTGTGAGCCTGTTTGCTCAGGCACCGGCAGATACAACCATACAGGTTCAGAAAGAAGAAGATTTTTATACCATCCAAACCGTTCCCATTCCTGAAGGTATTTTGCTGGAAGTGGGCGGCATGACTTTTTTACCCGATGATGCGCTTGCGGTATCTACCCGCAGGGGCGAAGTATGGATCATTACCAACCCCTATATGAAAAACGGCGCCAGGCCACAGTACCGTTTATTTGCACAGGGCATGCATGAAGTGCTGGGGCTGAACTATATCAATGGCGATATATACGCGGTGCAGCGGTCGGAGCTTACGCGCTTACGGGATTTAGATGGTGACGGAGAAGCGGATGAGTATGAAACCGTGTATTCGTGGCCGTTAGCAGCCAATTACCACGAGTTTTCGTATGGGCCGGTGTTAGACAAGGAAGGCAATATGATAATTACTCTGAACCTTGCGTGGGTAGGCGATCATGGTGAAAGCTTATCTAAATGGCATGGATGGATGATAAAAATTGCACCCGATGGAAAAATGAAGCCCTTTGCTGCGGGCATGCGGTCGCCGGCAGCTTTTGCCCTTAACGATAAGGGAGATATATTTTATGCAGAAAACCAGGGCGACTGGGTAGGCTCAGGCAGCATTACGCATGTGGCCGAAGGCGATTTTGTAGGAAACCCCGCAAGCCTTGTGTGGTCGCACCTGCCCGGATCTACCGTTACACTTAAAAAAGAAGATATTCCCGATACGGGCGAACCCAAATACGATGTAGCCAAACGGGTGCCGGGATTAAAGCCACCATCGGTGTGGTTCCCGCATACTATCCTGGGTATATCCACCGCAGGGCTGATCAATTACGACACTAATGGCAAGATGGGTCCCTTTGAAGGGCAGTTGTTTGTAGGCGACCAGGGACAGAGCAAGATCATGCGGGTATATCTCGAAAAAGTAAAAGGTGTTTACCAGGGTGTGGTATTTCCATTTCGCGAAGGTTTTTCTTCAGGTATTCTGCGGCTCAACTGGGGATCAGATGGCAGCATGTTTGTTGGCATGACATCCCGTGGATGGGGTTCTACAGGCAGGGCGGCATATGGTTTGCAACGGATGGTATGGAATGGCAAAACGGCATTTGAAATGAAAACAATACAGGCTAAGCCCGATGGTTTTGAAATTGAATTTACGCAGCCGGTAGATGAACAATCGGCACGCGATGTGGCTTCTTACCATATTTCAAGCTTCACATACAAGTTTCATCATAATTATGGCAGTCCGGTTATTAACCAGGGTTCCTGCCCCATTAAAGCGATAGCCGTTTCACCGGATCGCTTAAAAGTACGTTTGGTGGTGGATAGCCTGAGGCTGGGCTATATTCATGAAATAAAAGCGGAAGGAGTGCTGTCTGCAGAGCGCAATACCCTGCTGCATAACTTCGGTTATTATACGCTTAATCAGTTGCCCGATGGTGAAAAGCTTGCCATCACCGCAGAGAACAGGGTAACAGCGGCTGTGCCTCAGCATGTGCATACTATGAAACAGGAAACTGCAACGGTTCCTGCAAAAGCATCAAAAACCAGTGACCCTAAATATGTAACCCAACAGCCATCAGGCTGGACAAAAGGCGCCGACCGCACGATTATAATAGGTACCAAACCCGGGTTGAAATTTGATGTGGAATCTGTTACGGTTAAAGCTGGTTCCAGGGTAAAGCTGCTCTTTAATAACAATGACGATATGCTGCATAATCTGGTGGTTACCAAGCCGGGTGCCGCAGACAATGTGGGGGAAGCGGCAACAAAATTAGGTTTGAATGGTGAAAAGTTGGGCTTTGTGCCATCAATACCGGATGTGTTATTTCATACCAGGTTATTGGGCCCCACTGAAAAAGAAGCCATTTATTTTACTGCACCGGCGCAGCCGGGTGATTACCAGTACGTATGCACTTATCCGGGGCATTATGTGGTAATGCGGGGTGTGTTGAGGGTAACGAAGTGAATAGTGAGAGGTAAAAAGTGAAAGGAGAAAGGGGAAAAGGGAGAGGTGAGGGGCGGAACCACTTCGATTTTCAGATTCGGATATTAAAAAATTTCCGTACTTTCATCACTCCAACTCACCAAACAAAAGGAGGTATTCATGAAATCTGCAGTATATTCATGGAAGCCTTCGGTTAGCATAGCCTAACCGGGCTTATTCCATAAAAATAGCTGAGGCCACCTGTTAAACCGGGTGGCTTTTTTTATGGTATTCATTATTTTTTAGAAACGGTAATTAAAAGCATTAAACACATCGGGATATCGCCAATGTTCAGTAATATTATAGCCTGAAAAAATAACCGTAATAAAATATGAAGGCAAAATGCATTTTTGATGTAAAGGACAGCAAGTTTTTTCCATGCTTTCTATCGCTGCAAATGATTATACTGCTATTGCTTTTGAATACCCGTGTGGCTGCGCAGGAATCATCTGTTAAAGCTACCTCCCTTTTTGATGGCAAAACCCTGAATGGCTGGAAAACGGTAAACCCCGCCGATCAGCGGCTCTGGTATGTTAAAGACAGCGTAATGATGTGTGGGGATGGTATTAACAACATACCCTCCAACACCTATCTGCATACAGAAAAAGAATACGGTGATTTTGAATTCCGCTGCCTCTTTCGTTTATCGGGCGATGAAAAAACAGGCATGATCAACAGTGGCATTCAATACCGTTCAAAAATAATCAACGGCGAAATTGTGGGCTACCAGGCCGATATCGGTAATGGCTACTGGGGAGATATTTATGATGAGCATCGCCGCGGTAAACTCGTTGGGGGAGATCTCAGCATTTTACAGCGCCTGTTAAAACCGGATGGATGGAACAGTTATATTATCCGCGTTAAAGGCAATTATCATGAGCTGTACATTAACGGCGTTAAGACCTGTGAATACACGGAGAAAGATCCTAAAATACCGGCTACAGGCGTGATTGCCGTTCAAATACACAGCGGAGGCGCCGGCATAGTTGAGTTCCGGGATCTTACCATTACTGAACTGTAAGTATGATTTGAAGGAAGTGAACAGGCAATAGTGAATTCACTATTCACCATTCTCACATTACGTTTAGCACAGCAATAGCTCCTATAACACAAGAGCACCACATTACCCTGATCTTTTATTTTTTACAATTTTCAACACATGAAATTTCCCGGTCTCTTCCTTGTATTTACAAGCCTGTTTTTTATTTCCGCACCAACAACAGAAAGCACCCGAAACATACCGCCCGACAGGGTTAAAACACCCGAAGAAGAACTGGCGGGCTTTAAAGTGCCCGAAGGTTTTGTGGTAGAGCTGGTAGCCAGCGAACGGGATGGTATTATTAACCCGGTTGACCTCACCTTTGATGATGCAGGAAGACTGTGGACGCAAACTGCCAGGATGTATCCGCTGGATCCCATTGCGGATATACAGTGGAACGATTTGCTGAAGCTGATGGATGACCCGGAGGCGCAGCGAAATCACCCGAACTTTAAACGCATACTTGACCTGTACCAGGGCAAAACGAAAGGTACCGACCAGGTGCTCGTGCTCTCCGGTTTGTATGGCAACGGCCCCGTAAAAACAACGGTTTGGGCCGATGGACTCACGATTCCCATGAGTATTTTACCTTATAAAGACGGGGTGTATGTGGCGCAGGGATCGGAACTTTTTTTCCTGAGAGACAGTAACAATGACGGTAAAGCCGATGAGCGCATCCCATTGCTTACGGGCTTCGGCTTCACGGATACGCATACCATGCCGCATGTGCTGATAAGAGCGCCGGGCAACTGGATCAATTTCAGCCAGGGAGCGCTTAATAAAGGAGAAGCGTCTTCCTTAGTGAGCGATGTTAAGCTGAAAATAGATTACAGTAAGATCGCCCGTTTTTCAATGGATGCCAAAAAGATGGAACTGGTAAATGCCGGCTTAAATAATATCTGGGGCTACCAGCTTCGCAACAACGGCCAATGGTACGGCTGTGAGGCTAATGACCTGGGCTATTCCATTGTTCCTATGGAACCCGGCACAGGATACCCCGGTATTGGAAACGAGCGCTTACGCCCTTACCAGCCATGGATGCCCGAGCTGCACAAATTTAGGGTAGGCGGCACCGGTATATCCGGGCTGGCTTTTCCCGATGATCTTTCGGGATCGTTTCCGGCCGAATGGAAGAACGTGGCATTTTTGGCCAACCCTATTACCAGCACGGTTAACGCGGTTAAGGTTACACGCAATGCCGATGGAACCGTTAGCGCAACACACCTGCCCGACCTGCTTACATCGGAAGACAAATGGTTTCGCCCGGTAAATATGGAGTTTGGCCCCGATGGCTGCCTGTATATAGCCGACTGGTATAATAAGATCATCTCTCACAATGAAATTCCTACCACTCATCCCGACAGGGATAAAACGCATGGCCGCATCTGGCGCATCCGTCATAAAAGTCAGCAACCGCGTGTTATCCCGGATTATTACCAGGTTAAAACAGAAGACCTGGTAAAAGGATTGCAGTCGCCGTCCCTTTGGGAAAAACGCGCTGCATGGCATCAGGTTGCAGACAGACCATTGGCAGAAACGCAAAAGCTGGCCCAGCCACTCGTACAGTTGGCTGCAGATGCCGGCCAGGATGAAATTACCCGCATTCACGCCCTCTGGTCATTAGAAGGGATCAAACATTACGATGCCGCCTTATTGCAGGCGTTGTTGCAAAGCTCATCGGATGATCTGCGCCGGGAGGCCGTTCGTTCTTTAACCAGCTTTTCGCCCGGCACAGCAGCGGTAGCCGGTTATTTAAAAAACTTAGTTGAAGATAAAAACCCCATGGTACGTGCACAGGTGCTTCGTACGCTTGATGAATTGGGAGCGGCAGATGAGGCAATTATTGCCATCCTGGTGCGCGCTTCAAAACCGGCGCTTGAAGGTAATGCCATGGGAGGCGCCTATGAAAGAAGCTTTGAGCGATTCCTTGCCCGTAAAGCATTAGAGCAATATCCCAATGAATTACAGGCGTACCTCAATAGCCCTGCTGCAGAAAAAATGAGCGGCGATCATTTGCTTTGGGCTATCCAGGCATTGCCTGCCGGGCAAAAAGAAACCGCTTTCCTGAAGCTGTGGCCCCGCCTCGGTATCAGTAAGCTGGATGAGCCGGGCTTTGTATTTGTTGCGGGTATGCTGAACAATGCAACCATTTTTGAAACTGTAAAACCGGTGATCCATAATAAAGCTAACGCCGGGGTGTATACGAGCTACGCATTACAAAACCAGGCACAGTTACAGTCGCCCGAACTGGCGGTAATGCTGCAGGAGCCGGTAGCTGTATTGCTGCGCAGCCGTTCGGAAGCTGATGTTAACCGGGCACTGGATGCCGTGGGCCGTTTTAATATTGAAAAGGTACGCGATGGGGTTGTTGCCCGGATCAATGATCAGTCGTCCGAAAAAACAGTGCAGTTAGCGTTGAAGGCATTAGAAAATAATACATCGCTCAACAAAGATATATTCGCCCGCGCAGTAAGGAATCAAAAGCTTGGCTTTGGCATCAGAACCGCTGCACTCGCCAGCCTGGCAAAGGCCGACAAAACATCGGCGCTGGGCATTGCCCGGCAGTGGGTTCCCCAGCTCAGCGCAGCGCAGAAGGGTGATCTGGTAACAGGTTTATCTGCATCGGGAGAAGGCGCCGCATTGCTGATAGACATGTATGAAAAGAAACAGCTTGCACCGGCTTCGTTTGATTTGCCTGCAGCAGAACGCATCCGTAACTACAATAAGGAAGACAAGCGCGCTATTGCTATCTGGGAAAGTGTTACCAACAGGTATGAAGCGGAAAAAAAGGCGTTGAAAGCCAGGCTCACCAAATACATGGCTATCGCTGAAAAGAAAGGGGGTGATGTAAAAGCGGGGAAGGTACTTTTTCAAACCTGCCTGTTGTGTCATAAAGTAGGGAACGAAGGAAAAAATATAGCGCCTGCATTAGATGGTTCGGCAAACCGCGACAATGAAGCCCTGCTTACCGCTATCCTTGATCCGGATGCAGCCGTGGAATCTAATTATGCCGTTTACCGCGTTACCAAAAAAAATGGCAGCACCGTAGAAGGCTACCTGGTTAATAAAAGCGATCGGGGCGCCACTATTGCTTTTATGGGTGGCACCCAGGTCTTTGTTGAAGCCGGTGCTATTTTAAGCCAGGGCTTTTTGGGTGGCCGCTCCTTTATGATGAAGGGGTTAATTGATCACTATTCTGACAAGCAGGTGGCGGATCTGCTTGCTTATATACGTACCCTTAAATAAAAAATAATTATGGTGAGACATTTCGGCGTGTTTAAATTTAAACCGGGGATTAACGGAGAACAGGTAGATCAATGCTTTCGTACGATGAAAGCTATGGTAGGAAAGATTGACGGGCTATTGGATATGGAATATGGCCCGTACAATAGCAGCGAAGGTTTGAACGAAGATTTTACCCACGGGTTTGTTATGACCTTCGATACGTTAGCATCGCGCGATGCCTATCTTCCGCATCCTGTTCATGAAAAGGTGAAGGAGTTTGTGGTGCCTAAATTAGAGCGGGTAATTGTATTTGATATTGATGTGCCTCAACATTGACCGTATTATAATTTTAAGTTGAAATCAATTATGCCTCACAATAATAAATGTATTTTAATACTGGGTTGTTTTGATACGAAGGGTGAAGATTTTTCCTTTCTCCGGAACTGCATTACAGGCTTGGGAGAAAAAGTGATAACGATGAATACCGGGGTGATGGGAACTACAACAGATTTCCCCGTTGATATCGAATCAGACCAGGTGGCATCAGAAGGTGGTGATGTAATAACGGCATTAAGAACAGGAGGAGACCGCGGGCATGCGGTAGATGTGATGGGCAGGGGAGCGGCAAAGCTGGTAGCCGGGCTGGTAGCGGCAAACAAAATAAAAGCGGCAATCGGAATGGGCGGTGGCGGCGGCACTTATATCGCGCTTTCTGCCATGCAGGAAATACCGTTAAGCATACCCAAGCTTTGCCTGAGCACCCTGGCCGCCAAAGACCTGTCGAGGCAAATGGGAAGTAAAGACATTGTGCTGATGCCCTCCATTGTTGATGTGGCCGGATTGAATAGTATCAGCAAACTTTTAATCCGGCGTGCCGCGGCGGCAATTTGCGCTATGGCAGCAATAACAGACGAGAAAACAGGTACGGTTGCAGGTACCATTGCGATCAGTATGTTTGGCAATACATCGGCCTGTGTTGATCAGTGCAGCGAGCTATTAAGGAAGCAGGGGTATGAAGTGCTGGCTTTTCATGCCAATGGGGTTGGCGGTAAAACAATGGAGTCGTTGATCAGGGAAAAATGTTTTGACGCTATTTTAGATATTACTACTACCGAGCTGGCGGATGATTTATGCGGAGGCATTTGCAGCGCGGGTCCCGACAGGCTGAACGCCGCCGCCGAGATGGGCATTCCCCAGGTGGTGGTGCCCGGCTGTTTGGATATGGTAAATTTTGCGCAACCCGATACCGTGCCCGCGCAATACCAATCGCGGGAATTGTATAACTGGGCTCCCGATGTAACCTTAATGCGGACGAATAAAGAAGAGAATAAAATACTGGGTGAAAGACTGGCGCAGAAAATAAACCGTTCGCCTGCGCCGGTAAAAGTTTTATTGCCGGCAAAAGGCATTTCGCAGGTAGATGCGGAAGGAGGAATATTTTACAGGCCGGAAATTAACAGGGTTTTATTTGATGCCATAAAAGAAAATACCAAATCAACGATAGATGTTGTCGAAGCGGATGCGCATATAAATGACCCGGAATTTTCGGCTATGCTGGTAAGTGCATTGTTAAGCGTGATGAAAAAGCGGCAAGAGTAGCTCAATATTGTTTAGCTATCTCCTATATGGTGAAGAAAACATTGACACAGTAGAAATATAGGACACAATAGAGAATTCAAGACCCTATGTGCACCTTATGACCTATGATCCTATGTGTTTAAAAGAAGAGGAAAACCACATAGGCACAGTAGGAACATAGGTACACAATAGAAAAACCAAAAAATTCCTATGTGCCAACTATGTATCTATGATCCTATGTGTTGAAGAAAATATTAAGCACATAGACACAATAGGAACATAGGCACACAATAGAAAAACCAAAAAATTCCTATGTGTCATCTATGTATCTATGATCCTATGTGTTGAAGAAAATATTAAGCACATAGACACAGTAGGAACATAGGTACACAATAGAAAAACCAAAAAATTCCTATGTGTCATCTATGTATCTATGATCCTATGTGTTGAAGAAAATATTAAGCACATAGACACAATAGGAACATAGGAGCACAATAGAGATAGAAAAAAGCCTTACGTGATATCTATATGAACCTATGTGACCTATGATCCTATGTGTTTAAAAGAAGAGGAAAAAAATATCACACACAGGCATATTAGGAATGGAAGCGTATAATAGAAGAAAAGTAAAAACATACATAACTCAAACAGATAATTATGGCAAATCAATGGACTGGAAAGGGAAATCCTTATACGAAACAGGAAGTGAGGGAACGGCTACAAAAAACAGTTGATCAGAATAAGGCAATCATTGCTGCGGGTGCCGGCACGGGTATCAGCGCTAAATTTATAGAGAAGGGTGGTGCAGACCTGATCATTATATATAACTCAGGCAGGTTTCGTATGGCCGGCCATGGCTCTACTGCCGGACTAATGGCTTACGGGGATGCCAATGCAGAAGCTATGAATATCGGAGAGTTTGAAGTGCTGCCGGTGGTGGAAGAAATTCCCGTGATCTGCGGTGTGCATGGTTCCGACCCCCGCCGCAGGATGTGGCATCATTTATTAAAGGTGAAGGAAATGGGTTTTTCGGGCGTCAATAATTTTCCCACGCACTGCATTGTTGATGGTCATTTCAGGCAGGTTTTAGAAGAAACAGGGATGGGGTTTGATAAGGAAGTGGAAATGGTGAGGCTTGCCACTAAGATGGATTTGTTCTCTATTGTATACGTAGCTAAGGCAGAAGAAGCTATGCAGATGGCGGAAGCAGGCGCCGATGCCATCATTTCGCATGTGGGTACTACGGTAGGCGGGTCGGTAGGTGTTACCGGCGCTTCCTGTACAATGGATGATGCCATAGCCCGTACCCGTGAAATTATGGAAGCAGGGCAAAAAGTAAATCCCGGTATCTTTTTCCTGGCGCATGGCGGCCCTATTAACACGCCTGAAGATGTACGTATAGTGTTAGATAAAACCGGGGTACATGGCTTTGTGGGCGCTTCCTCGCTGGAACGGATGGGCGTTGAAAGATCCTTAACCGACCTGACGCGGAAATTTAAATCGCTTACTTTACAAAGCAGGTAATACAATACAGGAACTGTTGTATTGAAACTGAGCAGTTATGCCATTTTACAGTTGTAATATGATCCCGGCAAAACAAAATATTTTACACAGGCACATATCCGGGGCGGTTTAAACAGAGCCATTTGTTCCCCGGGCCGCGCTATGCTGCTTAGCAGTAAAATTTTTTTAGTTTGCATAAAGATGGCGCCTGTATAGCCAAACCCGGCTGGGGATACCCGCAGAAATGGACAATGGCTGACATGGAAAAACTGAATCCATAAAATTCTCTGTAAAAAATATTTTTTGCATGATCAGAAGCAATTACTTCAGCTATATTTGCATTCTAACCCAATAAATACATACTATTATGAACAAAGGAGAGTTAATTGAAAAAATTTCCACTGATGCAGCCATTACCAAGAAACAGGCCGGCGCCGTATTAGATTCATTTACCGAAGCGGTTGCCAAAACCCTGAAGAAAGGTAATAAGGTAACCCTGGTAGGATTTGGTACTTTTTCCGTTTCCAAGCGTGCTGCCCGTAACGGACGTAATCCGCAAACAGGCGCTGTTATTAAAATCAAAGCCAAAAAAGTGGCCCGCTTTAAAGCAGGTAAAGAATTGTCGGGAAAAATATAATTGCCAGCAATTGATATTGTAAAAGAGGCTGCCGCAATGGTGCAGCCTCTTTGCTTTTGGGTACTCCGCAAACAAGGTAATTAAACAACGCACTCATCCCCGTGTCTGCCTTTGTGCGCTGTTGTGCTTACTGCTTTACTGCATAGGCATGAGGATCCTTCAAAAACATCTCTTTACAGCCGTGGCTGCAAAAACCCATTATTTTCCCCTGAAATAAAGTAGTGTCGCCCGTCATCTGGTCATTTATCTTCATGCCGCAAACCGGGTCTTTAGCAACTTCTAACGCAGGGAAGGCAGGACTTTCCTTACCGGTAAAAGGCTGTGCTACGTTTTCTTTTGTAATATCAGTAATGGTTTTTGTGTTGAGCTGTGTATAGTAAATTTTATCGTTGTCGGTCCATGCAATAATCACGTTCTCCTTCCCTTCAACCTGTATTACCGGGTAAGCCGCATGCACACGGGGCAACGTGATTTCCTTTTCTAAAAACGCATTCCCATCTATTTTGTTCACTACAATTTTACTATACATTGTATCTCCTTCCCGGTAGCTGGCATTATAGGCGGCAATCCGCGTTCCGTTGGGCATAAGGCATAGCTGCACAAACCGGCCATTGGGGGCAAGCTGCCGCTTTAGGATCATGTTATTGTTTTTATCTAATGCTGCATAAAAAACACCTTTCCGGTCGGAGCCGGTAAACCAGGTTACATAAGTTTCTTCATTTTGGCTCACCACCGAAGGCCCGTTATGCGGGCAGCCATCTATCACCCAGTGATCATTGCTGAAAGGCACAGCCTTGCTGAAGGTCTGTCCATTATCGGCAGAGCTGCTAACGGAAATATCCCTTACCGAACCCGAAAGGAGGTCGCGGAAAACAACCCTGATATTACCCTCTCCGTCACTGCTAAGGGCGGTACGGCAGCACTGACAGGCAAAAGGTTCTATCAGAATGGCATCCCCAAAGCCTTCTTTCCCGTTAGTTCTTGCAAATTTCACCGGTCGTCCGCTATTAGCGTCACCGGGATCTGTATCCAGCCAGGCAACGCCTATTTCTCCATCGTCGAGCCGTATCATATTACCGAAAGAGCGTGAACCGGTATGGGGCACAGCAGCCTGGATAGATCTGTGGTCAGTCCATGTTTTTCCCTTATCAAAGGACATAACATATTGAATATCGCTTAACCCGAACCTGCTTTTTGCTGAGGGAACTGATGTTTCATATATAGCCACGATCGTACCATCGCCTTTAACAGCAATTTTAGGCATCCCTTCTTCATGAATGCTGGTATTGGGTTCTATGGGTATAGCCACACCAGGGGTAAATTGCTGTGTCTTTGCATCCCAGTTGGCAAAATAGAAATGCTTGTTTCCCGTGCTGTCTGTCTCTGTCCAGCTAACAACAGGATTGTTCTTTTCATCTTTGGCCAGAAATACACAGGATGCCTTATTGCTCGTATCGGAGAGCAGTACAGGAACGGACTCTTTGCCGCTGGGTATGCTATCGCTGCAGGATGACAGCATACCGAACGCAGTTATATAAATAAGGAACAGCTTCTTCATTCAGAAAAAATTGATAGTTAAAAAATATATTTGACATTGAGTCCTCCGTAGCCGTTCCTTGCAGGCGAAGGACTGAAATAAGCAGGCGATCCCCCGCCATAAGCAACGGCATTTAAAGCGGTCATGGAACTGTAACGGCTATTGGTAATATTATCAAGGCCTGCATAAATGTTGATCTCAACGTGTTTGGACAGGCTTCTCTTAAAGCCGGCCTTGGCGTTCAAAACCTGGTAAGCAGGATTATAGGCCGTATTGGCATCATCTAACGGTAACCGGTCATTAAAAAAATAGCTCCCGTAAAAGTAGATACCTGTTTTGGTTTCCATATTAAAGCCGGCGCTTACTACCCAGGGAGCAATTCCCGTGAGCTCATTACCGTCGTACGTGGCTTTTACCTGGCTCTGTGCGTCTAATATCTTATAATCATCAAACTGGAAATGCGAATACGTTACCGCCGCATAGGGCCTTAATAAAGTGACCGCTTTCCCATCTTCTTCTTTTATGGCCAGGTACGATAGGGCCAACTCAATACCATTATGGCTGGTGCGGCCGGAGTTGTTATAAATGGTGATACCCTGTTGCACCGCCTGACCGATCAGTTCCCCTTTCATGTCCATTTTAAATAAAGCAAGATCGTAAGCTAAGCGTGACAGGAACAAATTACCTTTGGCATTTATCTCGTAATTGATCCCTTTTTCTGCCTGTAGCCTCGTATTGATGGAGCCATCCACATTTTTTATTTCAGAGCCCGAAGGCGGGGAGAAGCCGGAGCTGATGCTTCCATGCAAAGAAAGCGCGTTCCCGAAATTATGGCTTAATGCTATACGCGGCGAAGCCTGCGGTTTAAATTTCTTAACACCACTTTGCGCTGCCACTAAGTAATCACTAACATCATAAGTAAGGCCATTATAGCTAAGCCCCATTGCCAGCGTTGTTTTTGAACTTATAAAAGTTTCCGACTGGTAAAACAGCGAATACAACGTGTTTTTATAATCGGTATTTCCGTTAATGGCGCCTTCATTGCCGTGTTCATTCACATATTGCGTGCCTTTGGTATTGGCCTGGTTAAACTCTGCTCCCAGGGTAAATTTAGTAGGGAGTACGGCAAAGCCGGCATCATAGCTAAACCGTGTGCGGCCGCCATAGCTCTCGTAGTAATTGCGGATATAAGCGTAAGGAAGGGGATGGTTCAGATCATAGAAATAAGTAAAAATGCTGGTAGCGTTTGAAAACCGGCTGTTGAAAAGATACTGCTGGCCTATTCCTATTCTTGTCCAGTTCTGGTAACGTCCTGCCTGCTTATCCGTATTGGAAGGATTGGCCTGTTTGGGATTATCTTCCACCTGCTGCCGGGTAAGCGATCCCGGAATTTGAGCATGCTGGGTAGTTCTGTTTAACAGCACGGTAATGGTTTGCTTTTCGGATGGGAAGAACTGGAAATTGCCCGCGAGAAAACGCCGCATATCATTGCTGTGTTCCCTGTATCCGTTGTATTGCTGCCAGCCAAAGGAAAGATAACTGTTCATTTTATCACCACCGTAGCGATAGGTAGTGGCCAAACGCCTCAGGCCGTAAGAACCGGCAAGACTTGAAATTTCGAAACTTTGCTCCTGGTAAGGCGAACGCTGCAGTTGAAAATTGATCACACCCCCCGTTCCCCCGCCATAGATGCTGGATGCGGGGCCTTTTATAATTTCTGCCTTCCCAATATCGTTTACGTCTAACGCCTCTATGCGGGAAGTGCCATCGGCCTCGGTTACGGGAATATCGTTTACATAAATTTTTATATTGCGGATCCCCCAGGGAGACCTTACCCCGTTCCCTCTTATAGAAATGCGTGACTCAGACAATGTGCTCTGATCCATCCGAACGCCGGGAACACTGTTGAGGGCAGGTTGTAACGACACGCCATTTCCCTGCCGTATCTGGCTGCCGCTGATACTGGCAACAGCGCCGGCAGTTTCCTTATTGGTTTTGTTACCGCTGTATGCGGTTACCCTAACTTCATTTAACGAAACCGCATCCGCTTCTAATTGAATATTAAGATATGTATCCTGGTGGTTATAACGCACCATTTGTTTTCTGTAACCTGCCATAGATACCTGCAACGTGCCTTCTGCCCTGGCTACTCCTATTTCAAAATATCCCGCATCATTGGAGATAGCGTGAGAAAGCTTATCGGGTGTTTCTATTGTTGCAGCGCTTAACGCCTGGCGCCCCTGGAGGTCGTAAATATAACCCTTAACAATATATTGTGCATTTGCCTTTATGCCGGGAAATACAGTAAGGAGTACCAGCAAATATTTTAGTAATTTCATTGAATACAATTTTTAAGAAAGGTTGAATTTTTTCTCCTTTCATTGAAAATGGAGCATGTGTTCGCGCACATGCTTTTTTTATGTGAAAATAAAAATTGCAGCCACAGGCTTATATGCCCTGTCCGTTTCGGGGAAGAGTTGATCCTGTAGCGTATGAATGAAATGTTATGCGGCAGGCGGCTTGAAAATGCAGTGCGGACGATCTATTGTCTGAGGATCCGGTAACAATGGAAAGTTTTGTTTATCACTATAAAAAACGGCAGGTGAAAGACCGGTGGAACGGTAATCAAAAAGGAAGAATTCGTTGTGATTTTCAATTTTTCTCTGGGGATTCTTTTTATCTTTTTCGTCCTCTTGTTTAAGCTTTTTGGTCATTTGGCATTTACCACTACAATGCAGCTCTACCACCGCCTTATTCTCACAATTAACGGCATAGCTTGTAGTGTTAATATAATAATCGCCTATAACCAGCATCCTGCTGAAAGATTGAACAAGCAGGGCGGTAAGAAGAAGGAATACACTAAACTGTTTATATGTAGTTAAGGATGCCAGGATACCGCAAAAGTAGTATATAATAATTTATAAATGACGATCATTTGCTGTCCGGGAGAGCTCCAAATGAATGCATCTTTGCTAATGTAATAGAGCCTGCCTGTAAGAGCTGGCAGCCGTCATGACTTTGTAAAAAGAAAGATTACTTATACACATGCTGTTAATTTCTTTCGGGTTCCGGAAAATAATTAATTGTGAACTTTATCTCAGATACAGGACGAAAAATTCCAATTATTAAAATACTGATCTTTCCACTTTATAGCAATATGGAGCGTGGAAGGTTTGTCTTATCTAAATTCATTTACTATGGGTCTTTTTGATAAAAGAGTACAGTACAAACCATTCGAATACCCGGAGGTGCTCCGGTTTTCAGCAGCTATCAATAAATCATTTTGGGTGCATTCCGAGGTAGATTTTACAGCCGATGTTCAGGATTTTCATGCGCACTTGTCGGTAGCGGAACAAAACGCCATAAAGAACAGCCTCCTGGCCATCGCGCAGATAGAAGTTGCGGTGAAGTCCTTCTGGGGTAATTTATACCATCATTTTCCCAAGCCGGAGATGAACGGACTGGGTTCCACTTTTGCAGAATGCGAATTCAGGCATTCGGAAGCCTATTCCCGCCTGTTGGAAGTGCTGGGCTATAATAACCAGTTTGAGAGCCTGGTTGAAGTGCCCGTAATGAAAGAGCGTATTCAATATTTATCGGCAGCGCTTCAAAACGCGAAATCTACAGATAAAAAGGAATATACCGTTTCTCTTATCCTGTTCAGCCTGCTCATTGAAAACGTGAGCCTGTTCAGCCAGTTCGCCATTATCCTTGCTTTTACAAGATTTAAAGGGTTGATGAAAAATGTGAGTAATATTATTGCGTGGACCTCTGTAGACGAGCAGATCCATGCCAATGCCGGCATCTTCCTTATCAACAAGTTAAAAGAGGAGTATCCTGAAATTTTTTCCCCGGAGATGATTGATCATGTATGCGCTGTTGTACAGCAGTCTATCGCTACGGAAGTGCGGATATTAGAATGGATTTTCGGCGCCGGTGAAATTGATATCATCAACAAAAATGACCTGACCAACTTCATGAAGCAAAGAGCCGATGACAGCCTGAAACAGATTGGCATTCCCCCCATTTTCAATATCAGTGCAAAAGAAGGCGCCGCCATGCTATGGTTTGAAGAAGAAGTGTTCTCCAACAGTCTGGATGACTTTTTTGCCAAACGTCCGGTAGAATATACCAAATTCGACAAAAGCATCTCTGCATACGATTTGTTTTGATCCAACTGTTAACATTTATCCATTACCTGTAAAAATAAACTTTATATGACCACATTATTTGCAACCGCTCCCGCCACCGACCAGCTATTTGATACCAATGGAAAATATGAACACGGGAAATTATGGTGGAAGAACGAAGAAAGTGAGCAAATCCTTAACAGGGGATATTTGTTGAAGGGAGAAACCGTTGAAGGCGCCATAGAAAGAATTTGCGCCGCTGCTTCCCAGCGCTTATACAAGCCGGAACTGAAGGAGGCTTTTAAAGAGATGGTAGAACGTGGCTGGATGAGCTTAAGCTCCCCGATATGGGCAAATATGGGAACGGAAAGAGGGCTGCCGATCTCCTGCTTTAATGTTCACGTTCCCGATTACATTGAAGGCATTACGCATAAGCTGGGAGAAGTGATCATGCAAACCAAGCTGGGTGGGGGAACCTCCGCTTATTTTGGCGCCTTACGGGAAAGGGGAAGCGCGGTAACCGATAATGGCAAAAGCAGTGGCGCCGTGAGCTTTATGCGCCTGTTTGATACCGCTATGGATACCATATCCCAGGGTGGCGTTCGCAGGGGTGCATTCGCAGCATATATGGATATTGATCACGGGGATATTGACGAATTTCTCTCCATTAAAGATATCGGGCATCCCATTCAGAATCTTTTTTTTGCTGTATGTGTGCCGGATTACTGGATGCAGGATATGGTAGATGGCGACATGAAGAAAAGGGAAATATGGGCTAAGGTGTTAGAAAGCCGCCAGCAAAAAGGATTGCCGTATATTTTCTTTTCCGACAATGTGAACAGGAATAAGCCACAGGTATACAAAGACAAGAATCTCACCATTCATGCCAGTAATCTTTGTTCTGAAATTATGTTACCTTCTTCAGAGGATGAATCCTTTATCTGCTGCCTGTCGTCTATGAACCTGGAGCTGTACGACGAATGGAAAGACACCGATGCTGTTAAGCTGGCTATCTTTTTTCTTGATGCGGTGCTGCAGGAATTTATAGCCAAATCGGAAGATAACTATTACTTAAAAGCAGCCAATACTTTTGCCAAAAGACACCGGGCCTTAGGATTAGGTGTATTAGGATGGCACTCCTACCTGCAAAAGAACAGGATCCCCTTTGAAGGGTTAAGGGCAAAGCAATTAACCAGTTCCATATTTCAGGATATCCAGGAAAAAGCGGTGAAGGCCAGCAAAGATCTTGCATGGATCTACGGCGAGCCCGACCTGCTGAAAGGATATGGAAGAAGAAATACCACCCTGCTGGCTATTGCACCCACAACATCCTCTTCGGCGATACTGGGACAAACCTCCCCGGGTATAGAACCTTTTAGCAGCAACTATTATAAGGCCGGCCTGTCTAAAGGAAATTTCATGCGTAAGAATAAATATCTTAAGGAGCTGCTGGTACAAAAAGGAATAGACAATGAAGATACCTGGCGCGGCATTATGCTCAACCATGGCAGCGTGCAGCATTTGAAAGAGCTGAGCCCGGAAGAAAAAGAAGTGTTTAAGACCTTTAAGGAGATCAGTCAACTGGAAATTGTTCAGCAGGCATCCATCCGTCAGCAATATGTTGATCAGTCTCAAAGTCTTAACCTCAACATACCTGCAGAGCTCCCGGTAAAAGACGTTAACAAATTGCTCATTGAGGCCTGGAAGCTGGGCATTAAAACGCTCTATTATCAGCGCAGCCAGAGTGTTTCCAAAGACATGGTCACGAACCTGGTGAACTGCAAAAGCTGCGAGGCATAAGGAGTAAGGTATAGGGCGTAGGGTATAGGGTTGTGTGGTGTATGTACTTAGCTGTGGTGCTGCTATTGCGCTCCTGTTGCGTCGCACGCTT